>DASPXA010000012.1:0-36044 GCA_035637495.1 Verrucomicrobiia bacterium | reverse complement strand
ACCAGTCGACCCGTGACTACCTCGCTCGTCGTACCGCCCAAGGCAAAACTCTGGCCGAGGTCCGGCGCTGTCTCAAGCGCTATGCCGCACGCCAGCTGTTCAAGTTCCTCAACCGTCTTGACAAGGCATAGGAGCGTCCACTCCCGCCCGCGCCCTCCCCCAGCCTGCCGAGCCTGACACAGCAGGTTAGGGGGCGGCACGGGCCCGAGACAACCCCGCCTGTTAAGAGCCCACCACCGATACCGCAACCACCCTCGTGCCCGCGGGCGCTACCACAAACCCGTCGGTGGCCGCGGGCGTGCTGAAGTGCTCCGCGGCGCCGAGCCCCAGCGTGTACAGCACCTGTCCGTTGGCAGGATCAAGCGCGAACAGCGTCGCCGATGAGGGTTCGATCGCCCACACCGCCCCGGCCGACGCGATGGGCGAGCCCAGCTGCGGATGCCCGACCGACCAGTTGACCTGGATCGATGACGAAGAAACCCCCAGCGCGAAGAGCCCGTCCGCGCACGGCACGAACACGGTCGACTCGACCCACGCCGTCCCGCCCCACGCTCCCGCGCACACGCGCCGGCTCCCGACCTGGCCGCCGATCCCGCCCAGGCTCCCCATCGCCAGCAAATACGCGACCCCTTCCTTACCGATCACCAGGGCGCGTCCAAGCGACGGCAGGACCGCCACCCCCGTCGAGCCGAGGTCAGTGTCGTTGGCATTCAGCGCCGGCCAGTTCGAGGGCGCGAAGTACGACTTGACTGATGAAAGGTCGGGCGAGAGCTGGAGCACCGAGTCGCTGTTCCCAAAGCCCGAGCCGAACGCATTCCCTGTCACCACGTAGACACTTCCGTCGGGTCCGATCGTGGCGCCTTGCGGCGCCCAGATGCTCGCGCCCCGCGAGCTCGGCACCGCGTATGTCCGCGCCAGGCCGCCTCCCAGCGGCACCCCGACCACGTATCCGCGGTACTGCCCGCAGTCGCCGAACAGGCCACCGAACGGAACGTAGACGTATCCAGAGCCGATGGCAAGCGCGCTGCGCAGCTGCTGCACCGAAGGATTCGAACCCGGCGGGTCGATGTCCTGCTGGAACAGCACCGACCCATCCGCCAGGCTCAGCGCGTAGAGCACGTGATGGTGCGTGCGCAGGTACGCAACCACGTAAAGCCTTCCGGTAGCGGGATCGACGGCAGGCGTCCCGGTGATCCCGCTCACCGGGCGGATGTTTCCGCACGGCAGCGAGCTCGAGTCGACCGGCTCCCCGAGATGCTTGGACCAGATCAAGGTACCGGTGAAGATGTCGAGCGAGTAGATCGAGTTGTTCTCGGTCGCCACGATGACGTGCCCGTTCACGATGAGCGGCGACGCATAGACCTGGCCGTCCACTGCCACCGTCCATGCGGTCTTTGGACCGCTCAGCAGCGGCTCCGCGGACCCAACTCCGGAGCGGCCTGCGTCGCGGTGGTACTGGGTCCACTCCGCCGATATCGGAGGCAGGGGCGTCGGCGTCACGCGCGCAGGTGACGAAGCAGAACCACCCGCGCCCGAGCTGCACGCCGCAGACGCAAGGCAAAGCAGCAGGCACAAAGACGCGCGGCGGATCAAATTCCCCAGGCGAACTTCCGCACCGGCTTCAACCGCGCCCGCTCCGGCGCGATCAGCTCCACCCGGCCTTGCATGGCCACGCCGCGCCTCGGCCCCATCGCGTCGACGACCATCGCCGAGCGCGGCTCAGCAGTGAGGTTGCGCAGCTTCACGCCGTCGACGTCGAAGTCGAGGGAGCCGTCGTCGTTCATCGTGTACATCACCGGCACGACGTGCGGCCAGCCCGCCGGGCCCACGGTCGCGAATCGACCGATCCTCTGCGAGCGCAGAAACTCGAGCTCGGCGGCGGTGAACATCTTCCACATCCTAGACTCAACGATTCGCATGGCCACAACAGCATCGAGCACCATCGGCGGCTACACGATCACCCGTCGCGAGCCGGTCGACCGGCTCGAGGGCCAATACCTGGAGCTCGAGCACCAGCGCACCGGCGCGCGCCACATCCACATCGAATGCCCCGACGACAACAACGGGTTCGCCGTCTTCTTTCCGACACCCCCCAACGACTCGACCGGCGTGGCCCACATCCTCGAGCACGTCGTGTTGGCGGGATCGCAGCGATTTCCGGTTCGCGACCCGTTCTTCAGCATGACCCGCCGCTCACTCGCCACCTTCATGAACGCCCTCACCGGTTCGGACTGGACCATGTACCTGTTCAGCACGCGCAACCCGAACGACTTCACGAATCTCCTCAGCGTTTACCTCGACGCGACGTTCTTCCCGCGTCTGGCCGAGGACTCGTTCAAGCAGGAGGGCATCCGTTTCGAGTTCGAGAACCCCGAAGACGCAAGGACTGGACTTCGCTACAAGGGCGTGGTCTTCAATGAGATGAAGGGGGCACTCGCCACGCCCGGATCCGCGGTCGACCGCGCGATCGGCCAGACCCTTTTCCCCGGCCTGCCCTACTCGTACGTGTCGGGCGGGGATCCGCAGTACATACCCGACCTTACGTGGGACCAGCTGCGGCGGTTCCACGAGCGCTACTACCACCCGAGCAACGCGCGCTTCTACAGCTACGGCAACCTGCCGCTCGAAGCCACGCTGGAGGTGATCGAACGCGACGCCCTGGCTCGGTTCCAGCGCCTCGAGATCGACTCGTCGATCCGGGACGTGAAGCGATTCAAGGCGCCCGCGACGCGCGTCGAGGCATTTCCGGCCACGGCTGGCGAAGACAACACTCGCAAGGCGCAGGCACTCACCGCGTGGGTCACCGTTCCCAGCGCGGATTCGTTCCGCGCGCTGGCCATGAAGGTGCTGACCGAGGTCCTGCTGTCCAACGCGGGCTCGCCTCTGCGCAAAGCGCTCATCGACTCGGGCCTGGGCAGCGCGCTGGCTGACGGGACCGGACTCCACGACGACTACAAAGAGTCGGTCTTCGGCGCAGGCCTGAAGGGAATCGCCGCCGAAGACGCGGAGAAGGTGGAGAAGGTCGTCCTCGAGACCCTCGAGCGCCTGGCCGACGGCGGAGTCGACGCCTCTCAGGTCGACGCCGCCATCCACCATCTGGAGTTCGAGAAGCGCGAGCGCTCCAACGCAGGTTTCCCCTACGCGCTGCGACTGCTGTTTTCGTCCATGCCCGCGTACCTGTACGGCGGCGACCCCATCAGCGCGCTCGATTTCGACGCCGACCTTGAGCGTCTCGAGAAATCGCGCACCGATGGCCGCTTCTTCGAGAACCTCATTCGGGCCGAGCTGCTCGACAACCCGCACCGCGCTCTCATCACAGTGGTCCCTGATGGCGAGCTCGAGCAGCGCCAGCAGCGCATAGAACTCGACCGGCTGGCGGTCATCGAATCTCAGCTAACCGACGCCGATCGCGCGCGCATAGTCGCCGACGCGCTCCGCCTCAAGGCCGACCAGGAAGCCAGGCAGGACCTCTCTTCGCTTCCCACGCTCGAGCTGAGCGAGATCCCGATGAAATTCGAACCGGTTCCCAGTCGCGATGACACCGTGCAGAGAGCAACCGTCGAGTTCTACCCGCAGCCGACCAACGGCATCACCTATCTCGACCTGCGATGTGACTTCTCCCAGTTGACCAGCGAGCAGAAGGACCTGCTGCCGCTCTTCGCCCGCGTCCTCACGCACAGCGGAGCGGCGGGGCAGGACTACGTGCAGATCGCGGCCCGCATTGCATCGACGACAGGCGGAGTCGGGGCGGCCGCGCAGGTCCAGTCGCTCGCCTTGCGCGATGACTACATCCAGTCGTTCGTGGTGTCCGGCCGGGCGCTCGACCGCAACGCCCCGCCGTTCATCGAGCTGCTCACCGACCTCGTGGCGCGCCTCGAGGTCGAACCCAGGCGCCTCAAGGAGATCATCGCGGAGATCACGACGCGGCTCGAGAGCTCGCTCGCCGGTCTCGGTTTTCAGTTCGCGTTGCTGAGAGCGCACTCCAAGATCAGCTCCGAAGGCGCGGTGAACGACCGCCTTCAAGGGATCGGAATGCTCCATACGATGCGCCGGCTCGCGAAGCTGGACGAGAAGGACCTCGGCGAGCTGGTCCACCGCCTCGACCAAGTTCGCAGGCGCCTCTTCAACGGGTCGACGCTCAGGATCGTGGTCACGTGCGAAGAGGGAATGATCCGGCCGCTCGAGGAGCTGCTCCTGGGCCTGGTCGCGGCTCTCCCAGCCGACGGCGACGGCGCACCGGCCGAGGCACCGCCGCCCCTGGAACACGAACCCGAGGCGCGGATCGCGCCGGTCCCGGTCGCTTTCAACGTCCGCTTCTTCAAGACCGTGCGCTACACCCATCCTGACGCGCCCGCGCTGCTGGTGCTCGCAAACTACATGCGCGACACGTTCCTCCACCGCGAGCTGCGCGAGAAAGGCGGCGCGTACGGCGGCTTCGCACAGGCCGGCGTCGGGAGCGGAACGTTTTACTTCGGTTCGTACCGCGACCCGAACATCGTCCGCACCTATGACGTTTTCGAGCAGGCGACGAGGTGGGTGACCGAAGGCGAGATCGAGGCGGAAGCGATCAAGGAGGCGATCCTCGGCGCGTGCGGCGACGTCGATCCGCTCGAGTCGCCCGACATCAAGGGACGCCGCGAGGCGACCAACCGCGCCACCGGCTTCACGCTCAAATCCCGCGAGCGCTTCAAGCAGCGGCTGCTGCAGGTGACCGCAGACGACCTGCGCCGCGTGACACGCACCTACCTGATGTCAGCGCCCGCGGTTCAGACCACCGTCGCCGGCCAGGACCTGATCGAGGCCGCGCGCAAGGAACGCCCCGGACTCTTCGAGCTGGTCGGGCCCGTCTAATCGAACCCAACTAGACTGGCCGCAGTGAACCAGTTCTGGAGGCACCAGCTTTTCTGGCCGATCGTGCTGATCGTCGCGGGCGTGTACTTCCTCCTCCACAACCTCGGCTGGATCCGCGACGACCTCTTCTGGCCGCTGGTGCTGATCGCGATCGGGCTCTGGTTGATCGTCCGCCGCGCGCGGACCTGACCATGTGGTGGAACCGCAACCCCGGCGTCTTCTGGGGCGGGGTGCTCGTCATCCTCGGAGTACTGTTCCTGCTCGCCAACACAGGCGTGCTTCGCAGCATCAACTGGGACTACGTCTGGCCGATCTTCCTGATCGCGCTGGGCGTGTGGCTGATCGTGGTCCGCATCGGACCCGGCGGCGCATCCGCCACAGTCGACAGCGCCGAACCGAGGGACGGCCTGCCCAGGGCGAAGCTGGAGGTTACGGCGGGCGGAGGTCGGGTCGACGTGCGGGCGGCGGCGCTCGGAGACCAGCTGTATCGGGCGCACATCGAACATACCGGCGCGCCGCCCGAAATCAATCTCGACCGCGCGGGCGGCACCCTCCGCATCAGCCAGCGGTTTGACTGGTTCATGGGCGCCAGGCGCCTGCGCATCGACGCTCAGCTCACAGACGCGATTCCGTGGGAGATCAGCTGCAGCACCGGCGCCATCCGCGGCGACTTCGACATGTCCGCGGCCACGCTTACCGGCTTCGACTGCCGGACAGGGGCAAGCCAGGTCACGCTCCAGCTCGGACCGCCGAAGGGCGTCGTCCCCGTGCGCGTGCAGGGCGGCGCGCTGAGCGTGAACGTGATCCGGCCGGCCGGTGCGGCGATCAAGATGCAGGCCTCCGGCGGCGCGTTGAGTGTCCGGGCCGACGGATCGAACCAGGACGGAGTCGGCAGCCGCGGGTGGCGATCAAACGGATTCGACTCCGCCACCGACCGCTACGAGCTGACGGTCTCGGGTGGCGCACTGAACATCACGATCGGCGAGCGGCCGACATAGATGCGCTACCGGAGCTTTTTCTGGCCCGCGGTCCTGATCCTGGTCGGCGTCGTCGCGCTGCTCGTGAACACCGGCCAGATCTCGCTCGACCGCCTGGTCCTTCTCACCGACCTCTGGCCCCTGATCCTGATCGTCGTCGGCATCGAGCTCATCGTCCGGCGATCGGTGCACGGGACGACCGGTGACATCGCCGCCGCGCTGATCATCGTGCTCGCCATCGTCGGCGCCGCCGTGTACGTGGCCATCGCACCGAACCCGGTCGCGACGCAGTCGATGACCGCGTCGGGTGAGGTAGGGGGCCTCAGCGAGGCCAGCGCCGACATCAGCGCGGGCGCGGCGACGATCACGGTGCAAGGCAGCAGTGACCTTGGCAGCAACCTGTATCGCGCTCACATCGACTACTCGGGACCAAAGCCCGAGGTGCGCCTCGACCGGTCGAGCGGCGTGCTGTCGATCAGCCAGAAAGGCAGCAGCTTTCCGTGGATCGAAAACCGCCGGTTCGTGCTGAAGCTCGAGGTCAATCCAGGCGTCCCGTGGTCGATCACGCTCAACACCGGGGCGTCGACGACCACGATCAACCTGCCGCAGGTGCACGTCACCGGGGTGACCATCAACACCGGCGCCAGTCGCGACGACATCACGCTCGGAACGCCGTCGGGCATCGTACCCGTGGAGGTCAACGGCGGCGCGCTCATGGTCAACGTCCACCGGCCGAGAGGGACCGCCGCGTCGGTGAGCGTTTCGGGAGGAGCGGTGACGCTGAGGGCCGACGGCAGGGACCAGCACGGGATCGGTGACCTGAAGTACGAGTCGGACGGATTCAGCTCGGCGCCGAGCGGTTACCGGGTCGAGGTCAACGGCGGCGCGTGCACGGTGACCCTCGACACCTCGACCCCGTCAGGCTAAGCGGGCGTCCAGGGCGTTCACTCGCGCCCGGTAGATCCCCTCGGTCGCCGGGCCGACTGCGGCGCGAAAACCGCGCGCCGCGGCGCCGAGGATGGACTGGAGCTCGTCATCCAGCACCCCGGCGACCTTCAAGACTCGCACGAGAGCAGCCGCGCGCTCCGCGCCGCCGAGGATCGCGTCCTGGTCCGCGGGCAGCCGCGCCAGCGCTTCCGCCTCTGCAGCCAGGCGCACGGCCAGGGCCGCGTGCTCCTCGTCACGGCGCTCGGCGCAGCGTCGCGAGCCCTCAGCCGCCGCCGCACTTGCCATCCTGCCCTCGAGCAGTCGCCCGTCGGCGGCCGGGGTCGCAGCCAGGGCCGGGCTCAGGCCCACCACCTGCTCGGCGCCCATCTCGACGCCGCGTCGCTGCAGCTCCGCGATGACCTCCGCAGGGGTCGTCTCGTTGAGGCGGAAGAGGTTCATCGAAAGCTGGACCCGCGAGCCGGGCAGCTCGAACGCGAGCGCCTGCACGCCGCGCAGCCCAGCGGAGGACTCGCGCATCGCGCGCGCCAGCGCCCGCGCGGCGACCATGTCGGTGTCGTAGAGGATGACGTTGAAGGCGAGAAGGCCACGCCGAGCGCCCACGCACACGGCGCCGGCCGTCGAATGAAGCTCGGGGCCGCCCAGGTCGGGCCGTGAGCGACCGGCACGGATGTCGGCAAGCGTCGCACCCTCGCCATGTCCGTAGAAGTAGACCGGGACTTGTAGCTCGGCCCACACGCGCCGGCCCACGGCATGTGCGGCTTCGCGGGCCGCCTCGAGACTGGTGTCGCCAAGCGGGATGATGGGCACGACGTCGGCAGCGCCGACTCGAGGATGGACGCCGCTGTGGGATCCAAGGTCGATGCGCTCGACCGCCGCGCTGATCGCTCCCATCAGGCCGTCGATGATCTTCGTTTCCCCTGCGCATACGGAAACCACGACCCGGTTGTGGTCGGGATCGGGATCGACGTCGAGCTCGTACGCAGGCGAGCTCGCGGCTGCGATCGCATCGATCACGCCGCGGCGGCGGCCCTCGGAAAAGTTCGGCACCGACTCGAAGAGGTCCATCAAACGGTTAGCGTAAGTTGCCGTGTCCGGACCGGTCGCGCTCGTCTACGGCGAGGCGCTGATGAAGCACTACCTCTCGGACGAGCACCCTCTGCAGCCGGTCCGGGTCAAGCTCGCGGTCGACCTCATCAAGTCGACCGGCCTGATCGAGCACAGCCACCTGCTCCCGCCGCGCCCAGCAACGATCGGCGAGCTCGAGCTCGTCCATTCCGGCGAGTACGTTGAGCTCGTCCGCATGCTCAGCGACCCGGCTCAGCGCCAGGGCGTTTCACCGGAGGCGATCGACGCGGCGGGTTTCGCATCCGCCGACAATCCGATCTCCGACGAGCTGCACGAAGGCACCTCCCTGGTGGTCGGCGCATCGCTGGTCGCGGCCGAGGCAATCGAAAGCGGCGCAGCCCTTCATGCGTTCAGCCCGTCGGGCGGCCTTCACCACGCGCACGGGGATCGCGCATCAGGGTTCTGCACCTACAACGACGCCGCGATCGCGTGCCGGTGGTTCAAGGAGCGAGGCCATCGCGTCGCCTATGTCGACGTCGACGTGCACCACGGCGATGGGGTGGAGGAGATCTTCCAGAGCGATCCCGACGTGTTGACCATCAGCCTGCACGAGAGCGGGCACTGGCTCTTCCCGGGCACGGGCTTTCCCAACGATGCAGGGGTCGGGCCCGGCAGAGGCTCCGCGGCCAACCTGCCTTTCGTCCCCTATACATGGGACGAACCGTGGTTGTTCGCATTCGAGAGGGTCGTGCCCGCGCTGCTGCGCCGTTTCAAACCGACTGTGCTCGTAACCCAGGATGGCTGCGACTCGCATCACCTCGACCCGCTCGCGCACCTGGCCAACACGACGCGCATCTGGCCACGCGTCGGCCGCGTTTTTCACGAGCTCGCGCACGACCTGTGCGAGGGCCGATGGCTCGCGCTGGGTGGAGGCGGCTACGCGGTCTACGAGGTGGTGCCCCGGGCGTGGACGCTGCTGTTCGCGGAGATGGTCGAGCGGCCGGACCTCGCAACCGCGGTCGACGACCCGGCCACGGTGGTGCCGGGCAAAGAGGCGCAGGAACGAGTCTGGGGCGCCCTTCGGAACGACCTTCGCCGGTTAGGCAAGGTCCACCAGATGGATTTCGGTCAGGCGGAGTAAGTCCGAAGACAGCGCGTGCACACGCGTGCCCGGAACGTGCGTCCCGCCACCGTGACCCGGCCCATCTGGAGGTTGGGCTCGAACCTCCGGTTGACCCGGTTCTTGGCGTGGCTCACGTGATGGCCGAATTGCGGCTTCTTGCCGCAGATCGCGCACTCTTTGGCCATGGGTTACCTTCTGCCTGGGGTTTGACGAGCACGCGCCAGCACAGGATCGCTTGCGCGCGGACCTGAATTGTACCATGGGCTTCTCATGGCCTCGAAGACCACCACGGCGCTGATCCAGTCGCGGCGGTGGGGCCGCATCGAAGTCTTTCCGTCGGCGGTGGCGGCGATCGCCGGTCACGCGGCGACGAGCTGCTACGGCATCAGCGGGATGGCCGGCCGCGGCTTGCGCGACGGCTTCGCAGAGCTGCTGCGGCGCGAGAACGTCGACAAGGGCGTCGACGTCGTCCAGGTCGACGGCGGGCTCGCGATCGATGTCTACGTGATCGTGCAGTACGGAATTCGCATCTCCGAGGTGGCGCACAACTTGCAGGAAACCGTGAAGTTCGAGGTCGAAAGGTCAGTCGGTGTGCCGGTCGTCAAGGTCAACGTCAACGTGCAGGGCGTTCGCGAAGAGCGCAGTTGAGTGGCGGCGACGGCGGGTAAGGCGACTGGAGTGGACGGACAGCTTTTCAAGCGCGCTCTGCTGGGCAGCCTGAACTGGCTCGCGGCCAACCACGAAGAGGTGAACCGCCTCAACGTCTTCCCCGTGCCGGACGGCGACACGGGAACGAACATGCTGCTGACGCTTCAATCCGCGGTCGAGGACGTGAAGGAGTCGAACGCCGCCGAGATCAGCAAGATCGCAAAGCTCGCCTCGCACGGCAGCCTCATGGGCGCCCGCGGGAACTCGGGCGTCATCCTGTCGCAGATCTTCCGCGGCTTTGCGCGGGCGGTTGAAGGCAAATCGTCGCTGACGCCGGCGGAGCTTGCCGCGGGTTTTGAAGAGGCCGCCAACGCCGCGTATCGCGCGGTCAACAAGCCGACCGAAGGAACGATCCTCACCGTCGCGCGAGAAGCGGGCCGGGCGGCGGCCACCGCCGCCGCGAATGCCGACGCGAATGTTCCCCGCGTCATCGCCGCCGCTGCCGCGGGAGCACGCGCCGCCGTCCTCAAGACGCCGAGCCAGCTCCAGATCCTGCGCGACGCCGGCGTCGTCGACGCGGGCGGTTTTGGGCTGCAGCTGATCCTCGAAGGAATGCTGAAGAGCGTCGAGGAGTCAGAGCCGGCGCTGGCCGCCGTTCGGTCGATCTCGTCGGCGTCGCAGGTGTCGCTGGCGCTGCCCGAAGGGGGTTGGGGCTACTGCACCGAGTTCCTGATCGAGGGCAACAATCTCGACACCGACCTGATCCGCGGCCAGATCGAATCGCTCGGCAACTCAGTGCTGGTCGTCGGCGAGCCCGAGCTCGTCAAGGTCCACGTTCACACCGACGATCCGACGACCGTCATCAACCTCGCGGGCGGCTACGGCCGGCTGCTGAAGCTCAACGTCGGCGACATGTCGACACAGCATCGGCGCATCCTCGAGACGGAAAGCGCCGCCTCCGACGCCAGGCCACCTCGGCCGACCGGTCCGGGCCTGGCCGCGGTGGTGGCCGGTCGGGGACTCGTCGACATCTTCCGCGGCCTTGGCGTGGACGCGATCATCGAGGGCGGCCAGACCATGAACCCGAGCACTCAGGACATGCTCACCGCGATCGAGTCGGTCGCGTACGACGAGGTCATCCTGCTGCCGAACAACGGCAACGTCATCCCGGCCGCCAAGCAGGTGGTCGGCCTGACGAAGAAGAAGGTCCATCTCGTCGAGACCCATAGCGTGCCGCAGGGCGTGTCCGCGGTCGTCGCCTTCCGCCCCGAGCGGTCGGGCGAGGAGAACCTCCGCGCCATGCGTGCTGAAGCCGAGCGCGTCCAGACGATCGAGGTCACGCATGCGGTGCGTGACACGCGCTCCAACGGCGTGAAGGTGAGGAAAGGGGACGTGATCGGCCTCATCAACGACCGGCTCGAGATCGCCGGCCGCGACTACTCACAGGTCATCAAGGAAGCCCTCGGCAAGCTCGGCCCGGACGCGTATGAGCTCGTGACGGTCTACCGCGGTGAGCAGGCGAGCGACGACGAGCTGGCCCGGCTCGAGTCGGAGATCCGGTCGAACTATCCCGGCCTGGAGGTCGAGGTCCAGCAGGGCGGCCAGCAGCACTACCCCTTCATCCTCTCCGTCGAATAGCGCGCCGACCCACTCGATGAAACGAAGCTTCGCGGTCGTCACCGACTCGACCGCCGACCTGCCCGACGAATGGCGGGACCGCTACGACATCCAGGTGGTTCCGCTGAAGGTCCTGTTCGGTACGGAGACCTTCCGCGACCGCGTCGACATGACCGACGAACAGTTCTTCCGCCGCCTCGCCGCATCGACGACGCTGCCGACCACCTCAGCCCCCTCACCGGGCGAGTTCGCCGAGGTCTACCAGCAGCTGGCCAAAGACCACGACGGCTGCATCTCGATCCACATCGGTGCGCAGCTGTCAGCCACCGCTGAAGCGGCGAGGGTCGGTGCGTCGTCGGTCGATGGTTTCAAGGTCCATGTGGTCGACAGTCAGACGGTGTCGATGCCGATCGCGTTCCTCTGCCGCATCGCGGCCGAATGCCGGAGCCTGGACGACGCGACCGCGGCGGTAGAACAGCGCGTCGCGAAGTGTCGCGTGCTGGCGCTGCTCGACACTCTGAAGTACCTCGAGATGGGCGGGCGCCTCAGCCGCGCCCAGGCGATGATCGGGACGATGCTCGATCTCAAGCCGCTGCTGCTGGTGGCGGATCGCGAGATCAAGCCGGTCGACCGGGTCCGGACCCGCTCGCGCGCGATTTCGCGGATGATCGAGTTCTTCAACAGCGAGCTGCCGGTCGAGCACATGGCCGTCATGCACGCGCAGGCGCCAGACGAGGCGGAGCGTGTCGCCGGTGAGCTGCGCTCGGAGTTCCCGGACCGAGATGTGACCGTCGGTCAGATCGGTTGCGTCCTCGGCACACACACCGGGCCGAAGGCGATGGGGATCGTGTACCTCAAGAAGTAAGGGATAGACTTGGCGCGAGGCTCACGTTGTGCCCGGGCAGGGGCCACACGCGGAGCACTGGTGGCGTCACGGCAACCAACCGCGGCAGCGCGATCAGCACGAGCCGGAACACGCGCTGCTGCGCCGGCCCCCACGCGAGCCCGTATCGCTCGCGGAGGACTGGCGGCAGGAGTCCGGCGGTAACGATCTCGAAGGGAACCATCGCGGGGCCCGGCACCAGCCGAAGTCTCGGCCGCACCACGAGGCGCGCAAGATCCTTCGCTCGCGCGTCGATGCGGACGGGACCGGTGGCCGACGCCATGTGGCCCACGTAATCGTTGAAGCCTCGCAGGTTCGCAGGATAACGCTCGCGCGGGATGCCGAGGAGCTCGCCCAGCAACTTCGATTCCTCGTAGAACTCCTCTCGCTGGACTGGTGAAAGAGGCTTCACGAAAGTCTCGTACGTGACGAGCGCCGAGTCGACGAGCGTCGCATGGACCCACAGGAGCAGGTCGGGGTCCAGCGCCCGGTAGCCCTCTCCACGAACTCGCGAGTGCGCATGGTTCACCGACCGCGCGGCCGCAAGCGCCGTCTCGCGGTCGCCGAACACGATCGCCATCGTCATGCGGATGGTCCGGCGAAGCCGCCGGACCGGATGGGTGCGGAAGTCGGAGTGCTCGTCGACGCCTGCCGCCACCATCGGATGCGCGAGCTGCATGAGTAGCGCGCGGCCGCCGCCGAGAAGCAGGACGTTCTCCCGGTTAACCCGCCGTGTGATCGAATCCTCCGCGTACAGGCCGGGACGCACGAAATCCATTAAATCAGCCGGGGTTAATCTCTAGCCGTGGGTCAGCAGATCTTCATCTTCGGCGCCGCGTTCCTCGGCTCGGCCGTCGAAGCAACTGAAGCGCTGACGATCGTGCTCGCCGTCGGCCTCACCCGTGGGTGGCGCGCCCCGATCCTCGGCGCCGCCGCCGCCCTGGTGTTGCTCGGGCTGCTGGTCATCTTCTTCGGGCAGCTGATCGTCACGACGGTCCCGGAGGCGGCGCTGAAGCTGCTGGTCGGAACCCTGCTGCTCCTCTTCGGTTTGAGGTGGCTGCACAAGGCCGTGCTGCGAACGGCCGGAGTGGTGGCGATGCACGACGAGGAGCGCGCGTACGAGGAGACGGTCTCCGGCCTCCGCGATGCCGTCCCGCGACGTGACTGGGTCGGGTTCATCCTCGCCCTGAAGGGTGTTTTCCTGGAAGGCCTGGAGGTCGTCTTCATCGTCATCGCGGTCGGCGGAGCCGGCCACGGGTTCCCGGCCGCGATCGCGGGAGGCCTGGTCGCGGCGGCGGTGGTGGCCGCCGCCGGCGTGGTGGTCCGGCGGCCGCTTGCGCGGGTGCCGGAGAACACGCTGAAATACGCGGTGGGCCTGATCCTCACCAGCCTCGGCACCTTCTGGGCCGCGGAGGGGATGGGCGCGTCGTGGCCGCTGGACTTCGTCTCGATCCTTGCCCTCGTCGCCGTTTACTTCGTGGCGTCGAGGTTGGCCGTGGCCCTCATCAGGCGACCGGCGATCGCGTGAACTTCCTCCGGGCAGCCGGTGGACGCGTACTCGGCCTCTTCGTCTCCGACTGGGTGCAGAGCGGGGTGGTGCTGGTGATCATCGCCGCGGGCTGGTTTGGCGTGACGAAGCTCGGGGCGCCGGCGCTGGTGGCGCTCGTGGTGCTGCTCGCGGGACAGATGGTCTGGTTCGCGCAGGCAGAGGCCAGGCGGACGGTCAGGCCGTCGCCGCGCCAATCTCCGAGTTGAAGTGGTCGATCAGCGGCTTGTAGAAGGCATCGATCTTCTTGCCGATCGCGTCGATGTCGTAGGAAGCGATCTTCGTCAGGTCGGCCTGCACGTTCGCCTGGTACGCGGCGACGCTCGCGTCATCGCCGGCGACCTGGGCGTCCAGCTGCTTGCCGAAATCGTCGACGAAGGCCTGCAGGTCCCTCGTCAGGCCGGCCAGCTCGGCCGGCAGCGGGGGGGCGCCTGACTGCTGGGCTGCCTGGTGGATGTCGCTCTTCATAGCCTTGAGGGTCGCCTGCGCCGAGGTCAGGTCACCTGACGTCGTCTGGCTTTTCAGGGTTGCCAGGTCGACGAGACCGGTGTAGAGCGAATGCCAGAAACGTCCCTCCTGCGCCTTGTCCGCGGCGATCGACCTGGCTGCCGCGAGGGCGTTGCGGGCGTGCGCGATCCTGGCGGTCTCACGGTCGAGATTGCTGTTGCCGATGAGGGTGAGCCACCGATACTGGTCGAGGCCGTTCAGCTCCGACCGCAGCGAGGCGTCGTCCCGGCTGATCGTCGTGGTGGCAAGCTCTGAGTTGCTGACCGACCTGTCGACGAGCGCAACCGCGTCCTGCGGCCGAAAGGTCGAGCTGCTCGTCAACACGGCGAGCTGCGAGTTGATGTCGCTGAACGTGGCGTTCAACGTGTTCTGGTGCGCGACGACCGTGTTAAGCGTGCGATCGGCGCTCGCGATCCGAGCGCCCGAAAACAAAAGGCCGCCTCCCGCATAGCCGATGATGCCAGCGATCAAGATGGCGATGATGGCGAGCTCGATTCGTTTTCGACGCAAGATGATTCTGTTTCGAATCTAACGTAGATGGCGATCCTCACTCATCCCAGCGCGCTCGATGCGTCGGTGGAACAGCTTGCCGAGGTCGGACCCAAGACCGCCAGGCTGCTCGAGAAGCTTGGCATCAGAACAGTCCGAGACCTGCTGGTCACTCTTCCGTTCGGCTGGGAGTCGTTCGTGGAGTCGCCGATATCCGAGCTTGTCCCTGGGGCTCAAGCGTCGGTCGTCGGCACGATCCTGTCGATCAAACCGCTCACCACACAGCGCCGGCGGATGCGCCTGGTCGAGGCGACGGTAACCGATGACAGCGGCGCTCAGATGCGAGTCGTTTGGTTCCATTCGGAGTTCGTGCTCAGGCAGCTGCACGCGGGGGATCGAGTCGCGTTCGCCGGGGTCGTGGAGAAGAACCGGTACAGGGGCCAGCCGGGGATGGTCAACCCACGCTACGAGCGCCTCGACAAGCGTGGCGAGGAAGGGCCGAAGAAGGTCGGTGGCCTCACGCCGAAATATCACCTGGTCGCAGGGCTCACGTCATCCAGGATCGCCGAGCTGGTGGAACAGGCGCTGCCTCTCGCGGATCGGCTCGAAGACCTGCTGCCAGCAGACGTCCGCGAGCGCCATGACCTCCTGGACATCTCTGAGGCGGTGCGCCGCGGACACAAGCCTGAGACGCAGACCGACTACCTCGCGGCGCGCAAGCGCATGACGTTCGCCGAGCTGTTCGAGCTCCAGGCCGCGTTCGCGCTCATGCGCCACGACATCGCGGCCGAGCCGGCCCTTCCGATCCCTTACCGGCAGCAAGTCATCGATCAGTTCAAGGCCGGTCTCGGGTTTGAGCTGACCCACGCGCAGCGCAGGGCGACGTGGGAGGCGTTCCAGGACATGGAAAAGACCGTGCCGATGAACAGGCTGCTCAACGGAGACGTCGGTTCCGGCAAGACCGCGGTCGCGGCGGCATGCGTCGCGATGGCGCACGCGTGCGGGTTGCAGTCGGTGGTGATGGCGCCGACCGAGATCCTCGCCCGGCAGCACCTGCACAGGTTCCGCGCCTACCTGGAAGAGACGTTTCCGGGGCTCACGGTCGAGCTGATGGTCAGTGGACTTGCGGCGCCGGAACGCCGGCGCGTGCGCGCGGCGGCGGCCTCCGGACACTGCGCCCTGGTGGTCGGGACCCACGCGCTCATCGAAGACGAGGTGGAGTTCGCCAACCTCGGCCTGGGAATGGTCGACGAGCAGCACCGTTTCGGGACCCGGCAGCGCGAGCTGCTTCGCGCCAAAGGCCGCGGCAGGCCGCACTTCCTTGCCATGACCGCGACGCCGATTCCTCGCACGCTGGCGCTGGCGCTGTACGGCGAGATGACCCTTTCGGTCATCGACGAGATGCCGCCCGGGCGCACACCCGTGACGACCGAGGTCATCGAACCGGCCGACCGAGTACGCGCTTACGAGCTGGTGCGGCGTGAGGTGGCTGCCGGCCACCAGGCATTCGTCATCTGTCCGCTGATTGAAGAGTCGGAGACCCTTGCGGTGCGGTCCGCGACCGTAGAGGCGCAACGGCTGCAGAAGGAGATCTTTCCGGACCTGCGTCTGGACCTGATCCACGGCCGGCTCAAGGACAAAGACGAGGTGATGCGGCGTTTCGTCAACGGCGAGGTCCAGGTCCTGGTTGCGACCGCGGTGGTCGAGGTTGGCGTCGACGTGCCCAACGCGACGGTGATGCTGATCGAGGGCGCCGACCGGTTCGGCCTCGCGCAGCTGCACCAGTTCCGTGGTCGGGTCGGGCGCGGCTCGGCCAGCAGCCACTGCCTTCTGCTGAGCGACGACCCGTCGGAACCGAGCCTGAACCGCCTGCATCTCGTGACGCGCATCAGCGACGGATTCGAGCTGGCCGAGGAGGACATGCGCATCCGGGGCATGGGTGAGCTGATGGGCCCCCGCCAGCACGGCCTGTCCGACGCGGCGATGAACGCGCTGCTGCAGCCCGAGCTCCTGAGCGAGGTCCGGCAGGAGGCGGAGCGGATCCTGGAGTCCGATCCGGCTTTCGAGCACCATCCTCTGCTCAAGGCCAGCGTCGCCCGGCGGCTGGAGCTGACCTCGATCTCCTAGGCTGCTCTCGAATGAACGTTTCCTGGCGGGAAGAGTTCGCCGAGCTGAAAGCGGCGGACCAGAAGGCGCCTCTGGACGCGGAAGGGCTCGTGCGCCTGGCCACCGCCGCCATGCTGGCAGGTGAGGAAACGCAGTTCGCCGCGCTGCTGCAGCGAGCCCACAACGCGTTCCTCAACGAGCGGAAACCCGAGCAGGCCGCTCGAGCCGCAATCAACCTCGCGATGTTTCAGCTCAACGCCGGCCAGGCCGCCCAGGCCGGCGGCTGGATCAGCCGAGCGAACCGGCTCCTCGATGACGGGCGGCGCGACTGCGTCGAGTCGGGCTACCTTCAGATCCCCCTCGCGCTCCAGAGGCTTCGCGCAGGCGACCATGCACGCGCCGACGGCGCGTTCGCGCGCGCCGTCGAGATGGCGGAGCGCTTCGGCGACGCCGACCTGCTGGCAATGGGTCGCCTGGGCCAGGGGACCTCATTGATCGCTCAAGGTGAGGTCGAGGCGGGAGCCGCCCTTCACGACGAGATCATGGTGGCGGTCACGTCGGGTGAGGTCTCCCCGGTCGTGGCGGGAATCGTCTACTGCGCGGTCATCGAGACCTGTCGCGAGATCTTCGACCTGCGCAGGGCGCAGGAGTGGACGAGCGCCCTGACGCAGTGGTGCGAAACGCAGCCGGGGCTGGTGGCGTTTCGCGGCAACTGCCTCGTCTACAGGACCGAGATCATGCAGCTCCACGGGAAGTGGGCCGACGCGATGGTCGAGGCACAGAAGGCGCGCGACATGCTGTTGCTGCCGCCGGCGCGGCCCGCCGCAGGCGCGGCGTTCTACGAGCTCGCCGAGCTCCATCGCCTGCGCGGCGAGTTCGCCCAGGCCGAAGAGGCTTACCGCGAGGCGAGCAACATGGGGCATGCGCCACTGCCGGGGCTGGCGAGGATGAGGTTGGCGCAAGGCCACCCGGCCCAGGCAGCGGCGGCCATTCGCAGGGAGCGCGACGAAGCCCGCGAGCTTTCCGCGAGGGCCGGCGTGCTGCCCGCATTCGTCGAGATCATGCTGGCGACAGGCGATAACGACGCCGCTCGCACCGGGTCTGACGAGCTCGAAGCGATCGCGACTCGCCTGCGGGCACCCATGCTCGACGCCGTCGCGCGCGAGGCGAGGGGATCGGTCCTGCTCGCCGAAGGCGATCCACGCGGCGCGTTGCGGGCCTTTCGCGGTGCGGCAGCGCTGTGGCGAGAGCTCGATGCGCCATACGAGGGAGCGCGAACCCGGGTCCTCATCGCCCGCGCTTGCGGCGCGCTGGGGGACTCCGACACGGCTGCAATGGAGCTCGATTCGGCGCGCCGGGTCTTCCAGGCGCTGGCCGCCGTGCCTGATCTCGCCGCCATCGATGCTCAACCGCGATCAAGGTCCGGCCTTTCGGCGCGCGAGGTGCAGGTGCTGCGCCTGGTCGCAGCCGGCAAGTCCAACCGCACCATCGCCACAGAGCTCGTGATAAGCGAGAAAACGGTGGCGCGCCACCTCAGCAACATCTTCACGAAGCTCGGACTCTCGAGTCGCGCGGCTGCCACGGCGTATGCCTACGAGCATGGCTTGAAGTGAGCAGAAATACCCACTCGATCCAAGCCATGAAATTGGACAGTTCGCCCGATGCGGGAGCCTGCGGGCCGAACCTAACCTCAATCACATGAAACAGCACTTCGAGACCGTGATCGTCGGCGGCGCACAGGCGGGCCTCGCGGTGGGCTACGGCCTTGCGAGGGCGGGTCGGTCGTTCGTCATCCTCGAGGCGAATGAGCGCGTCGGCGATTCGTGGCGCAATCGGTGGGACTCCCTTCGCGTCTTCACCCCGGCCAAGTACAACGGCATGCCAGGCATGCGTTTTCCCGCGCCGCCGCTCTCGTTCCCGACCAAGGGCGAGGTGGCGGACTACCAGGCCGCTTACGCGGCGCGTTTCAAGCTTCCAGTTCGGACCTCGGTCCACGTGGACGGAGTGCAACACGACGGCCATCGCTTTGTCGTCACGGCCGGCGGGGACACCTATCAAGCGGACAACGTCGTGGTCGCGACGGGCGCGTGCCGGGTTCCGAAAGTGCCGGGGTTCGCGCCGGAGCTGAAAGCGAGCGTCACCCAGCTGCACTCGAGCCGTTACACGAGCCCGTCACAGCTGCGGGACGGCGACGTGCTGGTCGTCGGAGCAGGCAACTCGGGCGCCGAGATCTCGATCGAGCTGGCCCGCACGCGCCGCGTCTGGCTCGCGGGGACGCCAAACGGCGAGATTCCGTTCCCCCACGGTGCGGGCGCCGCCGCGTTCGCGCTGCCGCTGGTCCGGTTCCTGGCCTTGCACGTGCTGACGGTCGACACCCCGGTGGGGAGGAGGGCGCAGCCGCAGTTCCTCCGCCGCGGCGCTCCCCTCGTCAGGACGAAGATCAGCGACCTGATCGCGGCCGGCGTGGAAAGGGTTTCGCGGGTGGTGGGCGTCGCTGACGGACTGCCGAGACTCGCCGACGACCGCGTCCTGGACGTTGCGAACGTCATCTGGTGCACGGGCTTCAAGACCGACTTCAGCTGGATCCACCTGCCGGTTTTCGGCGAAGACGGCCGGCCGATGCAATACCGCGGGGCCGTCACGTCGCAGCCAGGCTTGTATTTCGTCGGCCTCGAGTTTCAGTACGCCGCGCTGTCTGGAGTGCTGCCCGGGATCGGCCACGACGCGAGCTACGTCGCCAAGCACATCGCCGCCGGCGCGCGCCGGGGGGCGACGTCTCAGGACGCGGTGGGTGAGTACGCGGCGGTGAGCATGCCGAAGTAGGTGGGCGCCTCGTATGAGATCAGCTCGCCACGCCAGCCCGACGCAGCCCCGTGCAGCATCAGCAGCTGCCACCAGCTGTCGGCTTTCGCGCGCTCGACGAGAGCGCGCGTGATGTCGACAAGACCGGCGAGCCGGTTGTTTCGCACCAGGTCGCAGACGAGCGCGTCGTACTCCGCCGCCGCGGGGTGGTAGCCGTAGGGTCCGAAGGGGCGATGCGCGTGGCCGTGGTCAGCGCTCGCGATGAACGCAACCCTGTGGGATGACTCCGCGCACGCACGGGCGATCGCAGCGCCTGCGTTGACGTGGTCGGAAGCGCTGAGCTCTCGCGCTGGCGTCACGACCACGATCGGCAGCGGCGGGTCGTGCCGGCCGCCCATGAACCAGAGCGGGATCAGCACCCCCCAGTCCATCGGTGCGACCGCGGTGGCGGGGTCGTTGGAGCCGAAGCTCACGCCGGCGGCGGGCAGGCCGGCGGCGCCGATCGACGCGAGGAGCCGCCACGCGAGCTCGCTCTCCGTGGCAACGTCCAGCTCCACCGGCGGGGTCACGCCGTCCAGCTTTCCCGCCACCCGGCTCGCGACGACTACGCCCAACGCGTTGGAGACGTGCACGTTGTGGGGCGTCGCGACGATGACGACCTCAGGCTTGGCAGCCTCGAACCGGCGGCCGAGCTCGTGCATGCCTGCCCGAGTGACGGCGGCCACTTCGCGCTCGTCCGGTGAGCACGCCTCCTCCACCGCGATCCCTCCGTGGGGCGCGATCGCTGCGAACACCAACGGCACCCGTCGATACTAACCAGCACATGGATAAGGTCTCGCCGCTGCGTTTGACGGAGTACAGCCACGGGGCCGGTTGAGCCTGCAAGCTCAGCCCGGTGGAGCTAGGGCAGGTTCTCGGGGCGCTGCCCCCGATCGTCGACCCCAACGTGGTGCACGGATCGGCCGCACGCGACGACGCGGCGGTCTATCGCATCGCGCCCGACCGCGCGCTCGTGGCGACGGTCGACTTCTTCACGCCCATCGTCGACGACCCGTCTGCCTACGGCGCCATCGCGGCCGCCAACTCGTTGAGCGACATCTACACGATCGGAGCCCATCCGCTCTTTGCGCTTGGGATCACCGCGTTTCCGCGCGACAAGCTCGGCTCAGGGCTGCTCGAGAAGATCGTCGCCGGTGGCGCGGCCAAGCTCGCCGAGGCCGGAGTGGCTGTGGTAGGCGGCCATTCCGTCGACGACCCGGAGCCCAAGTTCGGCTACACGGTGATCGGTGAGGTGCACCCGGACCGTATGGTCGGACACGACGGCGCGCACGCGGGCGACATTCTGTTCCTGACGAAGCCGCTCGGTTCGGGCCTGGTGACGACCGCGATCAAGCGCGGTTTGTGCCCGCCCTCGCTGGAGCGCGAGGCGATCGAGATCATGACCATGCTCAACCGCGCGGCAGCGGAGGCGATGCTCGACGCGGGCGCCACGGCTGCAACCGACGTGACCGGATATGGCCTCATCGGACACCTGGCGAACCTCCGCGGCGGGGCGGACGTCGACTTCGAGTCGATCCCTTTCATGAACGGTGTGGGTGAGCTCGCGGAGAGGAATCTCTTTCCTGACGGCAGCAGGCGAAACCACGCCGCATATCGGGACCAGGTCGAGTGGGGTGGGCTTGGAGAGACCGAGCAGCTCCTGCTGTGCGACGCGCAGACAAGCGGCGGCCTGCTCGTGACGATCCCGGCCGAGCGCGCCCATGACTTCACTCACGGAGTCCGCATCGGCGTCATGCGGGATGACGGTGCGATCCGCATCCACGCGTAGATGTCCAAGCTGCGCGTAGCCGGGGGAGAGGCGCGCGGCCGCCGCCTCAAGGCGCCGAAGAACATCCGCCCGACGCAGGGGATGGTCAAGCAGGCGATCTTCAACATGGTCGGCCCGCGTATCGAGGGGGCGAACGTGCTCGACCTGTTTGCGGGATCGGGCGCGCTTGGAATCGAAGCCCTGTCGCGCGGGGCGGCCACGGTCACCTTCGTCGATCATCAACCTCGCGGTGTTGCTATCCTGCGCCAGAACTTGGACGCCCTCGGCTTCAAGGAGCGCTCGCGCCTCGTCCGCAGCGACGTGGTGAGGTGGCTTGAGTCTTCCCCCGACGCGATCAAGACCGCGGACTTCGTCTTTCTCGATCCCCCCTACGACGACGTGGTTCTCGACCGCGCGCTATTGGTGCTCGACCGCGAGGTCACTGCGGCCACGGTCCTTGCCGAGCACTCGCGGCGCCAGGAACTGCCCGCGCTCCAGAGGTTGCGAGTCGACAGGGAGCGCCGCTACGGCGACACCGTCGTCACGGTGTTCAAAGCGTGATGGCGCGCAACCACAACCAGGTCCCCAACTCGAAGATCGCCGTCTATCCGGGAAGCTTCGACCCGTTCACGAACGGCCACCTCGACGTGGTCGACCGCGCGCTGGCGATCTTCGACAAGCTGATCGTGGCGGTCGCGGCCAACCCCGAAAAGCGTCAGCCCCTGTTCACCCTCGAGGAACGGCTGCAGCTGATTCGCGCCTCACTCGAAGGGCGAGATCGCGTCGAGGTCGCGAGCTTCACCGGCCTCACAGTCGAGTACGCGCGCAGTCGAGGCGCGCGCACCCTGGTCAAGGGGCTTCGCGCCTACTCCGACTTCGACGCCGAGCTGCAGCAGGCGCTGATGAACCGCAAGCTCGCGCCCGACATCCACACCGTCTTCCTGATGTCGAGCTTCGCGCACATCTTCGTCTCGTCAAGTATCTTGAAGGACATCGCGAGCTACGGCGGCAAGGTGTCAGACCTCGTGCCGGCGCCGGTGGCGCGAGCGCTGAAGGAGAAGTACAGATAAAGGTCGACGAGCTGCTGGACCGTTTCGAGTACCTGATTCAGAACGCGCGGCACGTGCCGCTTTCGACGCAGATCATGCTCAACGAGGATGAGCTCATGGAGCTCATCGACCAGATCCGCTTCAACCTCCCGGACGAGATCAAGCAGGCGAACTGGACGGTCTCCGAACAGCAGCGGATCGTGACCGAGGCTCACGCCGAGGCCGCCCGCACGATGTCTCGCGCCAACGAGCGGGCGGAGGAGACCGCTTCGGAGCACGAGGTGCTGCGTCGCGCCGAGCGTCACGCCGCGCAGGTGGTGAAGGACGCGCAGGCGAAGAGCGATCAGATCATCCGCGACGCGGAGGCGTACGCGCTCGAGCAGCTCAAGCAGCTCGAGGCGCACCTCAGCCGGACGCTGGGCACGGTGAGGCGTGGGGTGGAGGCTCTCCAGTCCAACCAGCCCGCCAATGGGGAGACCGCCGACCAGGCGACACGCTCCTAGCTTCCGGTAGTATTCGCCAGCCGTGGCTCTACCGAAGGTCAAGCTGTCCAAGTCGAAGAAGGGTCGCCGCCGCTCGCACCTCGCGCTGGCACTCGTGCAGATCCAGCCCTGTCCCAACTGCAAGCACCCCAGGCGGCCGCACAGCGTGTGCCCGAACTGCGGCCACTACGGTCCGGGCAGCGGCCGCGAAGTCCTGAAAGTCAAGGAATAGCCGCGAAGTCTCCTCCCCGGGAATGGGGAGGTGGCCCGTAGGGCCGGAGGGGCTGTGCCCGTCGCATTTCTCTTCCCGGGCCAGGGATCTCAGCAGCCCGGCATGGGGGCCGAGCTCCTCCAGGACGAAGAGATCTCGGCGCTCTGCGATCAATGCTCCTCTTCCGCCGGCGTCGACCTGCGTCACCTGCTCACGCTCGCGGACGATGACGAGCTCCGGTTGACCCAGAACGCGCAGCCGGCCCTGTGCTTTGTCGGTGTCGGCCTCACAGTCCTGCTGCGCCGCCGCGGTATCGAACCATTCGCCACCGCGGGTCACTCGGTGGGCGAGTACGCGGCGCTGGCGGCGGCTGGATCCGTCACCGCACCGCACGTGATCAGGGCGGTGGTCGAGCGAGGCAAGGCCATGGCAGAGGCGGCTCCCGCCGGCACGAGCTCGATGGCCGCCGTGCTCGGCCTCGACGCCCAGGCGATCGAGGTCGCGCTCGCGGGCATGAGCGATGCGTGGCCCGCCAACTACAACACGTCTACCCAGACCGTGATCGCCGGCACCATCACAGGTCTCGAGGTCGCGACACAGCGCCTGCAGCTGGCGGGTGCGAAGCGTGTGATTCCGCTCAACGTCAGCGCCGCCTTTCACACGCCACTGATGGCGCCGGCCGCGGAGCGACTTCGCGCCGCGCTCGACCGGATCGAGTGGCGCGCGCCGCGCATGCCCGTGATGGCCAACCTGACCGGACGCCGACACCACGACGGTGACCGCATCCCGCACGTCATGGAGATGCAGCTTCGCTCACCGGTGCGCTGGGCGGCCTGTATGGCCTCGCTGGTCGAGCTGGGTTGCGACACGTTCCTCGAGGTCGGGCCGAAGCGGGCGCTGACGGGCATGATGCGCGAGCTGGCCCCCGGCCGCACCGCCGTCGCGGTCGGCACGCCTTCAGCAGTCCACGATCTGGCCCAGGGAGGCCTAGGCAACCAAACGTAGCCTGGCGAGAAAGTGCGCCTTGACGTCCGTCGCGCAACTGCGCGCAGAATCGACCGTCAGCTCATAACAGAGCCCGCAGCTCGGCACGGCGCCGCGCTCCCGCCTAGGGCGGTGATGACGGCTCGCCGGCCGAAACAGGTGGGCGGGGCCGGGATCGCGCGGAGTCCCGGCCCCGGGCGGCGGCCAGTTGATGCTCCTTGCTCGTGTACATTAGTCCGCGTATGGAAACTCAAAAGCTGAGCTTCGAGGACTTCAAGAACATCATCGTCGAGCGCCTCGGCTGCGAGCCGGAGCAGGTGACGATGGACGCGTCATTCCAGGAAGACCTGAACGCCGACTCGCTTGACCTGGTCGAGCTCATCTACGCGTTCGAGGAAAACACCGGGCTCGAGATCCCCGACGAGGACGCGGAGAAGATCACGACCGTGGGTCAGGCGTGGGAGTACATACAGGAGAAGGCCGGCTCATAGCACAGGCTCAGGACCGAAGCGGCGCGCCGCTCGCCCAATCTCTACAGCAGCTCCAACAGAAGATCGGGATTCACTTCCGTGACCCCGGATTGCTCCTCGAGGCAGTGACGCACAGCTCGTTCGCAAACGAGAATCCTTCGATCTCTCCGCGTGACAACGAGCGGCTCGAATATCTCGGTGACGCTGTTCTGCAGCTGATCGCTGCGGAGTACCTCTACAAGCATCACCCCGGCGCGACCGAGGGCGAGCTGACGCAGACGCGCTCGTCGATGGTGAACACCAACACGCTTGCCCTATTGGCAGAGCAGCTCGGACTCGGCAACTACCTGTATCTCGGCAAGGGGATCGCCAAGGGGGGCGGCCGCGGCCTCAAGTCGTTGCTGGCGAACGCGTTCGAGGCGGTCCTCGGTGCGGTGTTCCTCGACGCGGGTTATGACGCGGCGTATCACTACTACCTGGACCGGTACCGCGCGCTGCCTTCGCCCGCCCGCGACGAGAACTTCAAAGGCAAGCTGCAGCAGGTCGCGCAGGAGCGGTTCGGTGAGACGCCCGTCTACGACAGCGAAGGCGCGCGGGTCGGAAACCACCGCGAGTACACGTCGGTGGTGTTCGCGGGCTCGGAGCCGCTGGGCACGGGCCACGGTGCGAGCAAGCAGGAGGCCGAGCAGGATGCGGCGCGAGTGGCGCTGGAGAGCCTGGTCGGCTCGGTCGCGGAGATGCCCCCGGCGAAGCCGGCACGAGCGCACACGCCCCGGGCGCCGCGCAAGAAGCGGGTCGAGGTGTCCCTTGCCCCGGAGCCGGCCGAGGAGGCGGTGGCTGTCGCTGCGGAGGTGGTGCCCTTGCCGGAGCTCCGCAGCCGGCAGTTCGGCGAACCGATCGAATAGCGCCCTTCGCACGAGTTCGACCCGCCGAAACGGGCGATGGATTCTGCTCGTGGTCAGCACAGGTGCCCGGCGCAACATCTGCTACTCTCCCAGCACTCTTGTTCCTCAGGTCCCTGCAATTGCTGGGCTTCAAGACCTTCGCCCGGCAGATCGAGATCCAGTTCGACGGCGGCGTGACCGCCATCGTGGGCCCGAACGGCTCGGGCAAGACGAACATCGTCGACGCCGTCAAGTGGGTCCTCGGCTCCGGCCAGGCGAGAGACCTGCGCGGCCGGAAGATGGAAGAGGTCATCTACGCCGGCGGCGAGCGCCGCTCGCGCGCCTCGTTCGCCGAGGTGACCATGGTCTTCGACAACGTGGCGGGTCGCCTGCCGGTCGACTACCGCGAGGTCGCGATCAAGCGGCGCGTCGAACGCGATGGCGAGAGCGACTACTTTCTCAACGGAACGCGAGTCAGGCGGCGCGACCTCATCCACCTGCTCGCCTCGACCGGCCTGACCGTCGACTCCTACGCGATCATCGACCAGCACGACATCGAGCACATCGTGGTCTGCTCGCCGGCCGAGCGCCGGCAGCTGCTCGAGGAGGCCGCGCAGGTCCGCGGGGTCAAGGCGAGGCGCCAGGAGGCGGCCCAAAAGCTCCAGGAGCTCGCCGCGAACCTGCTCCGGCTCGAGGACCTGAAGTCCGAGCTTGGGCCGCGGCTCGAGGCGCTCCGAGTCCAGGCCGCGACCGCGCGTGAGGCGGCCGAGGCCTCCGCGCGCCTCGAGCTGCTGCGCGGCAGCATCGTGTGGGAGGAATGGCGTGAGGCCCGCGACTCGCACCGCCGCGCATCGTCCCAGGCCCAGGGCCTGGAGCGGAGATTGATCGAGGCACGAGAACAGGCGAGGATCGCCGAGGACGAGTTCCGCACCGGCCGAGCCGAGATGCAGGCCGCGCAGGAGCGCCGGCTCACCCGCCAGCGCATGCTCGGCCAGCTTCGCCTCCAGCTTGCGGAGGCCGAGCACAGGCTCCAGCTCGCCCAGGAGAGAGCTGAGAACCGCCGCTCAGTCGCGGAGGCGGCTCGCCAGTCAGAGGCGGAAAGCCGCGCCCTCATCGAGGCGGCGAGCGCCCTTCGCTCGCAGCTCGCCAGCGAGCTGTCCGACGCAGAGACCGCGGTGCGCGCAGAGCCTGGCGACGTCGTCCTCGACGACCCCGACGCCTCGGTGGCCAACGAGGCGCGCCGCGCTGCCGACGCCGCGCGCCGGGCTCTGGCCGTGGCCGCGTCGTCTCTCGCCTCGATCCGCACGCGGCGCGACTTCCTCGAGGAACAGGCGGCGCAGCTCAGCAGCGCAAAGGCGGCATCCGCCGAGATCCCCGCCGCTGAGGCGGCCGAGAAATCTCTGGTCGAGCTAGACCGATGTCGTTCGGAGCTCGCGGGAATCGCCGCCCTCCGTCCGTCGATTGGATCTGGCCCGCGCTTGGGCGAAGTCATCACCGCGCACCCCGGATACGAGGCGGCCCTGGCTGCCGTCCTCGGCTCGCTCCTCGACGCCGCGGTCGTACCTGACGAGAGATCCGCTCTCGAAGCGGTCACGTCAGCGGGTCAGCAGGCGACCGCGCTGTTTCCGGTCGACGCGCCGCCACCGGCCGAGGGATCGCTGCTCCTCCACGTGACCGTCCGTCCTGGTCACGAGCTGATCGCTCGTCGCCTGCTGGGAGGAATCGTGGTCGGCCGTGCTGTCACCCAGGAAGGGGTCTACCGCGAGCCGGGGCTGTTCCGTGCCGGACCCGATCCGCGCCTTGCTCTCGACGCCCGCCGAGCCGAGCTCGAACACCGCATCTCCGAGCTCGAGGACGAGCTGGCATCCGCGCCCGATGCCGCGCGCAACGTAAGAGACGCCCAGGCAAGGCTGGCCGACCTTCGGGCGAGAGCCGCCGGCGCGGGAAGGCTCGATGAGGTGACGAGCATGCTTCAAGCCGCTCGGACCGCCGAGCAGGCCGACGGCGAGAGACTGGCTCAGCTCGAGGGCGCGGCGGCGGCCGCGGAGGAACGCGCCGAAGCGCTCAGCGAAGAGCTCGACGAGCGCGTCCGAGAAGCGGTCGAGCGGCGCGCCATGAAGCGGCGGCAGGAGCTCGACCGCGACCGGATCGAAACCGTTCGCCGGCAGCTCGGGCTGGTCGAGGACGACCTGACGCGGCTGCGGCTGGGAGCGGAGGAGCGCCGCTCCAGGTTGGCCGAGGCTGAGCGGACCGCAGAGATGACTGCCGACTCGGTGCCCGGCCTCGTCCGCGCGCGCGATTCGGCGCGGGTGGCGCTATCCGTGGCGGAGCACGACGCGCCGGAAGACGAGGCGGAGTTGGCGGACAGCGCGAAGAGGCTCGTCACGCTCGAGGAGGCTCGCATCGACGCGCGCCTGCGCACCGGCAACCTCGAGGGCAACCTCGAGCTCATCACTCGCGAGGCGGAGCTGCTGCAGGCTCGGATGGAAGAGATCCGCTCCCGGATGCCCGACGGCGTCGCGCCGGAGGAGGTGCCTGGCGGAAAGGCCCGAGAGCGTGAGATGCGAGCCCTGGAGAAGCGCCTCGAGGAGATTGGGCCGACCAACGCGCTTGCGGAAACTGAGCGCCGAGAGCTCGAGGAGCGCTGCCAGAACCTGGTCGAGCAGCTCGACGACATCACGGCGGCGCGTACCGACCTCGAAGACCTGATCGCGAAGCTCCGCGCGGAAGAGGAGTCGCGGTATGAAGCGGTCTTCGGTGCCGTGGCCGCGAACTTCCACGAGTATTTCTCCGAGCTCAATCCGGGCGGTCGCGCGACGCTGCGCCACGCCGACGGCGATGACGGACCGCGCAGCGGCGTCGAGATCCTCGTCCAGCCTCCGCGCAAGAGGCTGCAGAACGTGACGCTGCTGTCTTCCGGCGAGCGGTCGCTCGCCGCGCTTGCCCTCGTGCTTGCGCTCGACGAGGTCAACCCGAGCCCGTTCACCATTCTCGACGAGGTGGATGCAGCGCTCGACGACGCAAACGTCGATCGGTTCGGCCAGATGGTGGCACGACTCGGCACGCAGAGGCAGTTCCTCGTCATCACCCACAACCACGTCACGATGTCGTATGCGTCGACTCTCTACGGCATCCACCTCGACGAGAGTGGGGCATCGCATGTCGTATCCGTGCGGCTCGACGACATCCGCAAACCCGCCACTCGGGCGGCGAACAAAGCGCAGGCAGGCTGAGCGAGAAGCGACTCGGCCTCTGGCAGCGCGTGGGCAGCCGCACTCGCGGAGCGCTCGCTGCGGGTCTGCGCGCCCTCAGCCCGCCACTCGCGGACGGCTACTACGAAGAGCTGGAGGAGTTGCTCATCGGGGCCGACATCGGCCCGGCGATGGCTGCCCGCCTCAGCGCTGGCGTCCAGTCCCGCGCCCCGCGCACGGCCGAGGAAGGCGTCGCCGCGTTGGTCGCGGTGGCGCAGTCCATCATGTCGAAGAAACCGCGCGACCTCGAGCTGTCCGGCAATCCGTCATGCGTGCTTCTCTACGGGGTGAATGGGGCCGGCAAGACGACCACCGCGGGCAAGCTCGCGCACCAGCTCAAGCGACTAGGACGCAAACCCCTGGTTGTCGCCGCCGACACGTATCGCGCCGCGGGGATCGAGCAGATGGTCGCCTGGGCCGAGCGCGCCGGCGTGCCGCACCTGGACGGTTCGATGGGCGCAGACCCAGCGTCGGTGGTCTTCGACGGAGTGCAGACCGCGCGCAAACGCGGCAACGACGTCGTGATCGCCGATACCGCGGGTCGCCTGCAGACGCAGCGCAACCTGCTCGAGGAGCTGGCCAAGGTGGGTCGCGTCGCAAGCAAAGCGCTCGATGGTCAGCCATACGAATCGCTGCTCGTGCTCGACGCGGTGCTCGGCTTGAGCAACCTCGTCCAGGCACGCGTGTTCAACAAGGCCATCCCGATCACCGGTCTTGCGCTGGCCAAGCTGGACAGCAGCGCAAGGGGAGGTGCGGTGATCGCTATCGAGTCCGAGCTTGACGTTCCGGTGAAGCTGGCCGGAGTGGGGGAGGGGATCGACGACCTGACCCTCTTCGACCCGTCGGCGTTCGTGCATGCGATCTTCGACTGATGGCGACTGCGGATCCGCACTGTCACACCTTCGCCTCGGACGGCATGGTCACGCCGGCCCAGCTCGTCGACGCTGCCGTCGAGGCGCACCTCGACCTGATCGCGGTCACCGACCACGACAGCATGGATTCGGTAAGCGAAACCCAGCGGCGAGGCGAAAGCGCGGGCGTCACGGTCATCGCCGGGCAGGAGGTGACGACGAGGTGGCCGGCCCAGACACACATCCTGGGCTGGTTCCTCGAGAAGCCCGTGAAGCGCGGCATGTCGGTCGAGGACGCGGTTGCGGCGATCCACGACCAGGGCGGCCTTGTCATCGTCCCGCACCCGTTCATGCCCGTCTATTTCGGTTCGATTCAGCCCAACATGCTTCGCCGGCTCCTCGAGAGGCATCACGTGGACGGGATCGAGATGGTGTCCACCGTCCCGATCGGCGCCCGGCGCCGCAAGTTGCTCGAGGAGTTCTACGCCGCCAACCGAGACCGTCTCGGTGCGCCCATCGGTGCGAGCGACTGCCACTTCGGCGCGCACGACATCGCGTCGGCGGTGACGCGCTACGAGGGTGACTTCAGGTCGGCGGTCGAGGGCCGCGCGACCGTTCCTGAGCGCCTCCGTCGCGCGGGTCCTGCACCGGCCGGGATCGCGATCCGCCAGCAGTGGCGCTCGCTCGTCGACCTACCGCTCCGGCGTTTGCGCGGCGAGCTCTAGCAGCGTCTCGTGCACGGCCGGCGTGCCGGCCAGGATGTTCCCGGTCTCGATCCACGTGTCGCCGCCGGACCAGTCGCTGACGCGTCCGCCAACCTCCAGGACGAGAGCCGAGCCGGCCGCCACGTCCCACGTGTTCAGTCCTAGCTCGAAGAACCCATCGAAGGTGCTGCCGGCCGTCCAGGCAAGGTCAAGTGCCGCAGCGCCCGCGCGACGCAGGTCTTCGAAGCGCTCGATTGCACGCTCGAACATCGGCACGTAGCGTGAAAGCAGCTTCTTGTTGCGGAAAGGGAAGCCGGTGGCGATCACGGCGCTCGCGGGATCGAGAACGCGATGGGGCGGCAGCCGGTCGCCGTTCAGGAACGCCCCTCTCCCTCGCTCGGCGGTGAACTCCAGCTTCAGAAACGGCGCGAGAACCACCCCGACGATCGGGCGGCCGCGTTCGAGCAGCGCAATCGAGACGGCTACCGCAGGAAAGCCGCGCGTGAAGTTGGTGGTGCCGTCGAGCGGATCGACCGCCCACATGGTGGACGCCCGGATTCCGCCTCGCTCTTCCGCGAGCACGGCAACTCCCGGCGCCTCGCGGGCGAGGATTTCGACGATCGCCGACTCGGAGCGCCGATCGGTCGCCGTCACGTAATCGCCACGAGTCTTCACCTCGGCCGCCACCCCCGGCCTGGGCGGTCCGGTCCCGAGCAGCACGGCCGCGCCCGCGCGCGCGGCGCGCAGCGCGATTTCCAGCTCGACGGTCAGGCGCGCTTGTCCTCGAGACCCAGGCCGAACATCGCCTCCAGGTCGTGTGCTGAGAACTGCTGGAACGCGACCATCGTCTGGGTCTTTTCGATGTCGTCGAGCCTTGTGAGCTTCTGGGTCACGACCTTGGCGAGGTCGTCGTGTTCCCGCACCCTGACGATGGCGACGAAGTCCCACTCGCCGGTCACCGTGTAAACCTCCGCCACGCCGTCGACGTCGGCGAGCGCGGGTCCGAGGTGGGTGAGACCGTCGCGGGTGGACTTGACCAGGATGAACGCCGTCAACATCAGCCGCTGACCCCCGTCGCGATGCCGTAGGCCCACACGTCCATGTCGCCGTACTCGATCCCGTTCGCGCCGAGGACCGTGCAGATGTGGGTGCGGTGATCGTTGCCGTGATGCATCGCCTGGATCAGCACGATCGCCGCCGGCAGCTTCGTGTACGGCTTCAGCCGGTCGGGCTCGATCTGGTCTTCCGGATCTACGCTTCCCGCGAGCTCGATGAGCCGCTCCGCGCTCTCCTCCGCTTCTTTCGTCAGCGCGGCGATCCCGGGAAAGTCTTCCTTCTCGTTGATGCGTGGCTCGGCGCCGGTCAGGCGACGGATGTAGCGTTGCTCGGCGGCGAGGAGGTGCTGGAACGTCTTGGCGATCGAGCCATATGTGCCGGACGCGCTGAGCTCGAGCTGTTCGGGCGACAGGTCCGAGCAGACACCAAGCAGGTGCAGGTTGGCCCACTTGTTGTAGCGAAACGACTCCACCAGCAGCGGCCCCAAAGCCACCCGATTCTAGTGGCCTGCTAGACTGTCAAGGCGTGGCACTTGACACCCTCCAGGCTCGCGGACGGTCGTTGGCTCTCTTCGAGCGCTACGGAGCCCTGCTCACCGACCACCAGCGCGAGGTGGTCGACCTCTACCTTCGCAGCGACTGGTCGCTGGCCGAGATCGCCGCTGATCACGGCACGTCCCGGGCGGCGGTGCACGACATCGTCAGGCGCTCGATGCATGCGTTGCTGGACTACGAGAAACGCCTCGGCCTGCTCGCCGAGTCGGCGCGCCGCCGGCGTGCGCTGGAAACGATGGAGAAGGAATTGAACGGGCTGAAGCGGCGGATCGCGAAGCTCGAAGGGACGGTCTGATCGTGTTCGAAGCGCTCGGCGACAGGCTGGCCGCCGCGCTCAAGAAGATCACCGGTCGCGGCGTTCTGCGGCCGGAGGACCTCGACGCGGGACTTCGCGAAGTGCGTCTGGCGCTGCTCGAGGCGGACGTGAACTTCAAAGTGGTCAAGGAGTTCATCGAGAAGGTTCGTGGGCGCCTGGCGGGCGCTGAGATCTCGCCGGGCCTGACCGCGCCCCAGACCGTGGTCAGGGCCGTGCACGATGAGCTCGTCGAGCTTCTGGGCGGAAACGCCGAGGGGCTGCGCTATTCGCCGCACCCGCCGACGGTGGTGATGCTGGCCGGCCTGCAGGGCTCGGGCAAGACGACCACCGCGGTCAAGCTTGCTCTCCTGGCACGGCGCGACGGCCACCGGCCGCTGGTCGGGGCGCTCGACTTCCGGCGGCCGGCCGCCGTGGAGCAGCTGAAAACGCTGGCCGAGCGCGAGAAGATCGCGTTCGGACGAGGGGAGGAAGCCCTCGCCGAGACCTCGCGGCTCAATTGCGATGTCGTGATCCTCGACACGGCCGGCCGGCTGCACGTCGATGCCGACCTGATGCAAGAGCTGAGGGAGCTCAAATCACGGGTTCGCGTCACCGAAACCCTGCTGGTCGCCGACTCGATGACGGGGCAGGAAGCGGTGAAGGTCGGCGAGGCGTTCACGAAGGAGGTGGGCCTCGACGGTGTGATCCTGACCAAGCTCGACGGCGACGCCCGCGGCGGCGCCGCGCTCTCGCTGCGGCTCGCGACCGGCCAGCGCATCCGCTTCGCGGGAACCGGCGAGAAGCCGGAGGACCTCGAGGTGTTCCACGCGGAGCGAATGGCGTCTCGCATCCTCGGCATGGGCGACGTGCTCACCCTCATCGAGAAGGCCGAGCGCTCGGTCGACAAGGAACAGGCGGCCGAGGTGGAGCGCCACCTCCGTGCCGGTCACCTGAGCTTCGACGACTTCCTGGCCCAGATCCGGCAGCTGCGAGGCATGGGCTCGCTCGAAGGCATGCTCGACATGGTGCCGGGCGGCGGCGCGCTGAAGGGCCAGCTGGCCGGTGCCGACACGGAGAAAGAGATGAGGAGGATGGAGGCGATCATCCTGTCGATGACGCCTCGGGAGCGCGCGCACCCCGAGCTGATCGATGGCGCGCGCAAGCGGCGCATCGCCCGAGGGAGCGGCGTGCAGCCGGCCGACATCAACAGGCTGCTCAAGGCGCGCGAGGCGATGCAGAAGCTGGCCAGGCAGTTCGGGATGGCCGGCCGCAAAGGAAAGCGGGTCGGATTTCCGCGGTTGTATGGACAAGGAGGAGCAGGTTGGTAAAGATCAGACTGAGGCGGATGGGGGCGAAGAAACACCCCTTCTACCGCCTGGTGGTGGCGGACGCGCGGTCGCCGCGTGATGGCCGTTTCATCGAGCACCTCGGGTACTACGACCCGATGACCGAGCCGGTCCAGGTCAAGATCGACGTGGACAAAGTGAAGAAGTGGCTGCAGCAGGGCGCGCAGCCGAGCGAAGCCGCGCGCAGCCTGTTGAAGCGGGAGGGAATCCTTGAGCGACGTGCAGAGAAGCCGACCCCCACGGCGTGACTTTCGGCGCGGCGGCGGATTCAATCGCGGCGGTTTCCAGCGCGATCGGACGGCGCCGAGCGGACCTGGTATCGACTATCGCGCGCTCGTCGAATACGTGGCGAAGTCACTCGCCGAGAAGCCAGACGAGGTGTCGGTCGAGGCGTTTGAGCGCGGCGGCGGAACCGTCGCGATCAAGGTCAAGCTCGCCGACGAGGACATCGGACGGTTCATCGGCAAGGCGGGCCGCAACATCGAGGCAATCCGGACTTTGGTCAGGGTGGCCTCCTTGCGCGACCGCAAGCGCGTATTCGTCGACCTGGCAAACCCGTCTCTTTCCTCTTCGCACGCGGCACCGCGCGGCCGGCGTTCCGGCGGCGAGGCTTCGGCGTGATTCGCGTTGGGCAAGTGATGGGGGCGTACGGTCTGGAGGGAGCTGTCAAGGTGATGCCCTTGACAGATTTCGGGGACCGTTTTGATCCCGGGGCCAATGTGGTCCTGGACGGTTGCAGCCGCCAGGTTGAGTGGAGCCGCGCCGGCCACCCTGGCCTGGTGGTCAAGCTTCACGGGATCGACAACCGAGCGCTCGCGGAGCTGTTCCGCGGACGCTACCTGGAGATCTCCGACGAGGAGCTCCGGGGGCTGGAGGACGGCCGGTTCTACTACGAGCAGCTGGTCGGGCTTTCTGTCGTGACCAGCTCCGGAAAACAGCTCGGCGTGCTGGCGGAAGTGCTGGAGCGGCCCGCGAACGACGTGTGGGTCAGCCGCGACGGCACGGTCGAGCATCTGATCCCGGCGACTAGGGATGCAGTGCTAACTGTCGACCTCGACGGCCGTCGGGTGGTCGTCGCCGACTGGCTGCTCGAGATCGAGGACGCGATCGACTGATGAGATTTGACGTCATCACCATCTTTCCGGCGATGTTCGGGCCTGTTTTCGAGCAGGGTGTGATCGGCCGGGCCATCCAGCGTGGCGTGGTCGAGCTCGCGACGCACGACCTTCGCTCGTTCACTCACGACCGCCACCGCCAGGTCGACGACATGCCGTTTGGCGGTGGACCGGGGATGGTGATGAAAGCCGAGCCCGTGATCGAGGCGGTCGAGTCGATTCGAACCGCCAACCAGGGCCCGGTGATCCTCGTGGAGCCGTGGGGGGAGATGCTCGACCAGCGGCTGGCGGGGGAGCTCGCCAGCGAACAAGGGCTCATCATCGTTTGCGGTCGTTACGAGGGCATCGACGACCGGGTTCGCTCCGCGCTGAACGCGCGCGAGATCTCGGTCGGGGATTACGTCCTGAGCGGTGGCGAGATCCCGGCCATGGTCCTGGTCGACGCCGTGGCGCGACTCATCCCGGGAGTCGTCGGCGATCCCGGCTCGCTCGCCCAGGACAGTTTCACCGACGAGATGACGGGCTGGCCGCAGTTCACCCGGCCGGCCGAGTTCAGAGGAATGTCCGTCCCCGACGTGCTGCTGTCGGGCGACCACGCGCGGATCAAGCAGTGGCGCCGCCAGCAAGCCGCATTGAGACGTGGCTCACACAGCAAGGAGTTGAAGACGACGTGAACGTGATCGAGCAGCTCGAGAAGGAGCAGCAGAAGAAAAAGATCCCTGCACTGCGTGCAGGCGACACCGTGCGGGTACACGCGAAGGTCGTCGAGGGCACGCGCGAGCGCATCCAGGTGTTCGAGGGCACCGTGATCCGGGTGACCGGCGGCGGCCTGCGCCAGAACTTCACAGTCCGCCGCGTCACCCACGGCGTCGGCGTCGAGCGCACCTTCATGGTCCACTCGCCCCGCATCGACAAGATCGATGTGCTCCGTCACGGTGACGTGCGCCAGGGTCGCCTCTATTACCTGCGGGGCAAGGTCGGCCGCGAAGCCCGGATCCGGGAACGGCGCCGCCTGATCGCGCCGGAGGCAGATGCCGAAGAGCCCGAAGCCGAAGGCGTCGAGGCGGAGGCAGCCGAAGAGCAGGAGGGGGAGTAGCCTGCGGCGGCGCTAGGCCGCCCAGCGACTCTCGCCCCAGCGCCTCCTGATCATCACCGGCCGGTCGGGCGGTATGAACTCGACGCGCTCGGCTGCCATCACCACCTGCCAGCCGCCTTCGTGCACCAGCCGATGGTGGTAGAAGCACAGGGCCTGTTGCCGAAAGGGTCTACTGAGACATCCAGATTAGGTCTGGCTGCCTGAGTTAGGTCGCAAGGGGATTTCGGCGTCCCACCGGCTCGAACAGCCTCGCGAGAGCTGAGTAGAGGTCGCCAAGGAGCGTTCTCGGAGCTGTGGCTGGTGTGGAAGCACTGCCAGACTGGGCCG
>DASPXA010000011.1:0-52286 GCA_035637495.1 Verrucomicrobiia bacterium | reverse complement strand
GTGATGGGCCGCTTGGGCTGTCGTCTCATTGAGCAGGTTTGCCATGCTGATAACGGGCATGCCAGCGCACTTGGTCGCTCCTTGACCTGGACGGGTCACGCAGACTGGCGGCCCCCAGCTCGCGCTGTTTCTAGGCGCGGTGTTCGGAAGTAGGTAGCCGCCTCCACCTGCACACGATCGATCAGGAAGCTCGCAAGGTGGACCGGCGGGTCCGACTAGTGCGAAGGCGTGGCGGGCTTCTGGTGAGGTCCGTCAGCCACGTATTGACTTAAGCGAGCCGCCGTACCCTCGACGTTCTCGCCCCTGAACGCGCGGCGCAACGACTCGCACGCGAGGCGATCGCCGAGACTGGTGCGGTCGGGGCGGCCGTGGTCGGAACCGACGGCCGGATACTGGCTGCCATCGGTGAGTCACCCACCGAGCCTTCGACAACCGTTCCGGTTCGGTTCGAGGGCGCACCGCTCGTGGCGATCCTCCTGGGACCGAGGGCGGATGGGCGCCCCCATCGCGCTCAGGCGCTCGCTGCACCGGCGGAAGTTGCCGGCATGGCGGCGGTGGCCTCGGCTGCGATTCCAGGCACCGTCCACGCCGACGGGGCGAACGAAACAGCCTTGTCGATGTGGACGCTCGGACTGAGGCGGTCGGAACGATTCAGTTTTCGCGGGTGTAGGGATCTCGTGAGGAGTCGCATTGGGGAGTGCCGCGCCGGGCTTGCCGCTTCGCTTCTGATTCTTGCGGGTGCATGTACGACCTCTCCATCGGCCCCGGCGCAGGAACAGCCAAGTCAAACGGCTTCCGGTCACTCACTCGCTGGCGGCTGCGCGGGCACGGTGATGACGGACGCTGAGCCCCCGGCCTGGGCACAGAGTGGGTGGAGCGTGGCGAAGGGAACGCCGTGGCCGGTGCCTTGGGCGCTCGGCACGCATGGCGACACGGTGGCCTACGTGTTCGCCACCCAGCTTGTGGCCGGGGTCAGCCCAAGGGTTGACGGCAGCAACAACAAGGTGCTGTGGGAGGCCAAGGACGCGTCGAGCTTGTTGGTGGAGGGCCATCCGTTCGGCAAGCAGCAACCGGTCGTGACAATAGCGGGCGGCCCGAGCATCACCGACGTGCCAACACCAGGCTGTTGGACGTTCGGCCTGTCGTGGGAATCCAATGGCCGGCGCACGAGCACCATCAACCTCGAGGTGCTTCCGGCCGGGTCACTTCCCGGGTCACGCCAGGGCAGCTGATCGGTGCGCCGGTCCTAGTCAGTCCTCGAGTGCGGGAACCAGCGCTCCTTGCGGTCGGTCCGGCCGCCGGCAAAACCCGGCCGCGAGTCGGTGCCGAAAAGGCCCATCACGATGCACGACAGGGTCAAAACCGCCAGCGCCGTCGGCAGATACCACGCCGGGTCCACGGCCGGAGCGTACGACGCCAAATTTGCGATGTCGAGGCGTGGCGCGAATAGGGGGTGCCGCGCCTGGGTATCACCTTTTCGTGAGCACCAGCTGGCGTGACTTCAACCAGAACCTGATCCAAGACATGCGCGCGCACGGCGGCAGGCCGACCGGCGGGCCCTTCATGGGCCGCGACGTCCTGATCCTGACCACAAAAGGCGCGAAATCGGGAGAGATCCGCGAGAACCCACTGGCGTACTCCCGCGACAACGGCGACTACGTGGTCATCGCGTCCCGGGGCGGCTCGCCCAAGAACCCCGGCTGGTACCACAACCTTCGAGCCAACCCGGTGGTGACCGTCGAGGTCCTGGGCGAGAGGTTCGGCGCCCTGGCCGAGGCGGTCGACGGCGAGGACTATGAACGCCTGTACGAGCAACACGCCCGACGCATGCCGGCCTTCAACGAGTACCGGCAGCGGACCTCGCGCAAGATCCCGGTCATCGTCCTGGAGCGGATCGAGGCACAGGGCCCCGGTTAAGGCTCATCGGTCGCCGATCAACCGGAGTAACCTTCGCCGGGTGCCCGACCTGAGCCATCTCTGGCAGCGTTTCGTACTCGCGGCGGCCCTCCTTTTTGGGCTTGCGCTCGGTGTCGGGGCAACTGTTTTCGCCTACAGCAACACCGCACAGGTGACCGTCGGCTGGTCGGTTTTCCACCTCGGCCGCGTGCCCCTCTGGACGGTCGTTCTGGTGCCCATCGCCCTGGTGCTGGTGGCCGGCACCGTGTTCCACTGGCTGAACAGCCTCCACCACTTCACCGAGCACATGCGCCACCGCCACCGCGTCCGCGAGCTGGAGGCGGAGCTCACCTCGGTCAAGTCCCGCCTCGACGCGCTGCTCGAGATGCCCGACCACACCGACGAAGCCAAGCCCGAACCCGTGGCCCAACCCGAGCCTGAACCGGCAGCGGCAAGCTCGGAGGCGGTAGCCTCCAACGGGGAGGACAAGACGACTAAGAAGACGGAGCCCGTCGCGGTCGCGTCGGACAGCGCGAAGGAAAGTAAGGCGACCTCCGAGCCGACCGCCGAGGCCTGATGAACGACGCGGAACGCCGGGGACTTTCCGTTCGCCGCCGCGCGGGCCGGCTTGTCGTTCCCTCAGAGCAGGTCCCCGCCGACCGAACGCTGCTCGAGCGCAGCGCGATCGAAGAGCTCAGCCATCATGCCGACCCCTGGCGTGTGCTGCGCATCCTCTCCGAGTTCGTCGAGGGATTCGACGCGCTCAACGAGGTAGGACCGGCGGTCACTGTGTTCGGTTCTGCGCGGGCGACGCGCGACGACCCCTACTACAAGACAGGCGAGCAGCTGGGCAGGGCGCTGGCCGACCGCGGGTTCGCCGTCATCACGGGCGGCGGTCCGGGAATCATGGAGGCGGTCAACAAGGGCTGCCACGACGCCGGCGGCCTTTCCGTCGGGTGCAACATCGAGCTGCCGCACGAGCAGTCGTTGAACAAATACGTCGACCTCGGCGTCGAGTTCCGCTACTTCTTCGTGCGCAAGAACATGTTCGTCAAGTACGCGCGGGGGTTCGTCATCTTCCCGGGCGGGTTCGGGACGCTGGATGAGCTTTTCGAATCGCTGACGCTCGCGCAGACGGGCAAGATCGAGCACTTCCCGATCGTGCTGTTCGGCTCGCCCTACTGGAAGGGACTGCTGGAGTGGCTCCAGGAGCACGTGCTCGCCATGGGAGCGATCGCTCCCGACGACCTGAACCTCATGACGCTCACCGACGATCCGCAGGAGGCAGCGGAGATGGCCACCCGGCCGCTGCCCGTCCGCATCGACGTCCCGCGCGAGCAGACGGGTGAACCCAAGGCGGGCGCGCAATAGGCTCCCTCGACCTCTTCTTCTTGCGCGACGGCGGGCAGACCGCCGACGCGGTCGCACAGCGCCTGGCCACATTTCTGGATGCGGCGAGCAAGACGCTTGACGTCGCCATCTATGATCTGCGCCTCGACGAGTCGCCGGGAAACACCGTGTTCAACGCCGTCGACGCCGCGGTCAAGCGTGGCGTGGCGGTGCGCCTGATGTTCAACCAGGACCACGCGCTGGCGATCCCCGATCCGCCGCCGCCTGAGATCGACTGGGCCTTCGTCGACCGCCTTCGGTCGGCGGGAGTCCAGGTGAAACCGGTGTCAGGCGTGCCTGACCTGATGCACCACAAGTACATCGTCCGCGACGCCGGCACGGACGCTGCGAACGTCCTCACCGGGTCCACCAACTGGACCAACGACTCGTGGAACCGCGAAGAGAACGTCATCGTGACGGTCGCGTCGAGCGAGATCGCCGCCGACTACGGAGTCAATTTCCAGGGCCTGTGGGACAAACCCATCGTCGCGACCTCGGGCCACAACCCCTCCCCGTGGTCGTCCCTGGCTGACGGTCCGAGGGTGCGGCCGTACTTCTGCCCGGGTCGTGCCCTGAAGCTCGTGCACGCGATGGCGCGGTCCATAGCCTCAGCTCAAAAACGCATCCGGATATGCTCGCCGGTCATCACTTCGGGACCGATCCTCGGCACGCTCGCAGAGGTGGTTGACCAGCGCGGAGTCGACATCGTCGGTGTGTACGATGCGACGCAGATGGACGAGGTCCAGCGACAGTGGGGATCTGAGGCCGGTGCCGCGTGGAAGATCACGGCCTTCCACAGCATCATCGCGGGGGCCCGCTTCGGCGCCAAACGATCCACGCCGTATGCGAAGGGTTCGGTCCACGACTTCATGCACGCGAAGATCCTCGTCGCGGACGACTACGTCTACACCGGGAGCTTCAACCTCTCGCACAGCGGTGAGAGCAACGCCGAAAACGTGATCCAGATCGAAAGCGCGGACGTCGCCGACATGTGCGCCACGTACATCGACCAGGTCGCCGCACGCTACGGCGGAATGCCGGTGAAGGTGGCGTAGCGCGCTGAATCGACCCCGGATCCTGTGGATCGCGGCCGCCGCGATTGCCGTCCTTGCCGTCGGTGGGTTGTGGGTGATACCCCGGTTGCAGACCCCGACAGGAACGATCGTGGTCATCGGCGCGGGGCGCACCGCGGGCTCGCTTCCCGCTTCCACGCTGATGCTGCGCCTGGGTGGGGAGTCGTGGACGACGCTCGGCACCGTTTCCGGCGACGTGCCGGCGGCTCCGAACCAGCGTCAGCTGCTCACCCTGGCGATCCCGGCCGGCAGCTACGACGCCGTCCGCCTGGGAGGCGACAGCGATCCCGTCGCGATCACCGTCATCGCGGGCCAGGTCGAGCCCCTATTGCTCGGAATAGATTTGGGACGCTTGATGGCGGGGGCGGCCTACGCAGGCAACGATGAGGTGAACCTCGGTCTGGGCGAGCTCGCCGGCAAATTTGTCGCCATGCCCGCCTTCGACCTGGTCGACCAGACGGGCCGGCCGCTGAACCTGGACCGCATCGCAGGTATGGATGTCGTGATCGCCGCGTTCCACACGACCTGCCACGAAACGTGCCCGCTGTACACAGCGCTATTCCTCCAGCTCGCCAAGCGCGTTCCGTCGACAGTCTTGCTTCTCGAGGTGACGACGGATCCCGCGACGGACACGCCTGCGGCTCTGTCCACATACCGTCGATCGGTCGGCGCGACCTGGGCCTTCGCCACCGGGACCTCGGAGCAGGTGGCAGCTTTCTGGAAACCCTTCGGCGTCGACCTGTCAAGCGGCGACTCGCACACCTCGACGCTCGTTCTGGTCGACCGCCACGGCTACGTCCGGCTCGTATACCGCGGCGCGCCCAACGTCGGCAACAACATCCCGCCAGGGCTTGTCACATCGCTGAGCGCTGAAGGCCTGCGTGAGCTGGCCTCCGGCGGCGATGGTTGGGGCGCTCCCGACGTTCTCCAGGCCCTGCTGACGATCGCCGGTCCGCAGCCGTCGCCGCAAGCGAGCGGCGGCAAGGCGCCGAGCTTCAACCTCGAGTCCACCGGGGGAGGAGCGGTCAGCCTCGAATCCCTCTCTGGCAAGCCGCTGGTGATCAACTTCTGGCGCAGTGACTGCCCCCCGTGCGGGGCGGAGCTTCCCCTCCTCGAGCAGCGTGTCGGATCACCATCTGGCGCGCGGCTGGTCCTGATCAACTGGGGGGAGAACGCAGACGCCGCGCGGACATTCCTGTCCCGTGATGGAATTCACGCGCCAACCCTTCTTGATTCGGACCTCAGGGTCGGGCGTGCATACGGCGTGGCCGCCCTCCCGACCACCGTGTTCGTCCGCGCCGACGGCACGATCGACCAGCGGCAGGCCGGTGAGCTCGACGAGCGCATCCTCGCCGCGGAGTTGTCAAATCTGGTCAGTCAGTAGACTGGCCACCGAGTGCTCAGTGCTGCATTCTTCCGCCGCGTCGCATTCCTGACCGCGTTTTTCGCTTACCTCCAGATCGCCCTCGGCGGAGTCGTGCGAGTGACCGGATCGGGGCTCGGCTGCCCCGACTGGCCGCTGTGCAACGGCCGGCCGTACCCGGCGGCCGACATCCACTCGATCATCGAGTACTCACACCGCACCGTCGGCACGGTCACGGGCGTGCTCCTGATCGCGACGGTTGTGCTTGCCTGGCTCGTGTACCGGCAGCGCCGGCCGCTGATCGCGTGGCTCGCCACGGGATCGCTCGTCGCCATCGCGGCCGAGGGCGGGCTGGGCGGCGTGGTGGTGGTCAACGAGCTCGCGTCGTGGCTGGTGCTGGCCCACCTGGGCCTCGCGATGATCATCCTCGGCTTCCTCATCGCGACCGCTGTGATGGCGCTGCCCGCCGCGCCCGGGCTGGCCGACTCGGGATTCCGCCGGCTCGCGGCTGCAGGCGCGGTCGCGACGTATCTGCTTTTGCTGACGGGCTCGGCGGTCGTGGCCGCCCGCGCGGACGAAGGCTGCCACTCCTGGCCGATGTGCGGAAATGGATTCGGCCTCGACTTTGCGGGGGCGAACGCGTTCACGATGCTCCATCGCGGAGCGGTGCTCGTGATCGGGGTTCTGGTTGTCTACGTGCTGGTCACCGCGATCCGCCGTCCTGCGGTCCGGCCCGTCGCGGTCGCGACCCTCGTGGTGCTGGCGCTCCAGGTGGCGGTCGGGGCCGGAGCAGCCGTGACGGATTCGGCTCTCTTCAATGGCCTGCACGTGGCGATCGCCACCCTGGTCTGGGCGGGGATGCTCTCGCTCGCGCTGCTGACCGTGCCTCGCGCGGATCGTGAGCCGGCGCTCTCGCGCCTCGCTGTGGACAAGAAACCCGCGTGAGCCTTTTCCGTGACTATCTGAGCCTGCTGAAGCTGCGCGTGGTCGTGCTGCTCGACGCGACTGCGGTGGGGGTGATGATCCCTGCGGCGCACGGTCATCCGCGATGGACCTCGGTGCTCGCGGTTCTGGCAGGTGGAACTCTCGCCGCGGGAGGAGCGCACGCCATCAACTGCTGGTTCGACCGCGATATCGACGGGGAGATGATCCGGACGCGGCGGCGGCCCCTGCCTGAGGGGCGCATCCCGGCCTGGCACGCCCTCGTCCTCGGCATCTTCCTCGTAGTCGTGGCCTTCGTGGTGCTGTGGGTGGGCGCAAACCTCCTCGCCGCGTCACTGGCGCTGGCCGGCGCCCTGATCTATGTGTTCGTCTACACCATCTGGCTGAAGCGAACGACCCCGCAGAACATAGTCATTGGTGGCGCCGCCGGGGCCATGCCTCCACTTGTCGGCTGGGCGGCGGCGACAGGGAGCCTCGACCTCACCGCCATCGCCCTGTTCGGGGTGATCTTCTTCTGGACGCCTCCGCATTTCTGGGCGCTCGCTCAGCTGATCAAGAACGATTACGCGCGCGCGAACATCCCGATGCTCCCCGTGGTTGCCGGCGAAAGATCGGCGAAGCGCCAGACCCTCGTCTACGCGGCCCTGACCGTCGCGGTGAGCCTGGTCCCATTTTTCACGGGCTCGGCCGGCCCCGTTTACCTGGCCGGCGCGATCGTGCTGGGCATCGGCCTGGTGGCCATCTCCGTGCTCGACCTCGAGGGCCGCAGGTGGACCAGGAGGCTGTGGACCTATTCGATGGTCTACGTCGCGTTGCTCTTCGCCGTGTTCGCCGTGTCGCCATTCATCGCTTAGTTGGTCGAGATCGTTCGACTCCACCTCGCGCAAATCGCCGGGTTCAACCAGATCCCCGTGCACGGATTCGTGATCAAGCATCCCAGCGCCGGCGCGATTCTGGTCGACACGGGCGTTGGCTGGGGCAATGAAAGGCTGATCAAAGAGTGGCGGGTCGTGAACCGCCGCGCCGCAGACGCGCTTGCGGAGCATGACCTGAGCCCCGCCGACGTGAAGATCGTGATCAACAGCCACCTTCACTTCGATCACTGCGGCCAGAATGCGGTTTTCAAGCACGCGCCCTTCTACATCCAGCGGTCGGAGCTCGACAGAGCGAGGAGGGAGGACAGCTCGTCTGAATGGTTTGATTTCGCCGGCGCTCGTTACGAGCTGCTGGACGGAGATGCCGAGATTGCGGACGGAGTGCGCGTCGTCGCGACGCCCGGCCATACCGTCGGTCATCAGAGCGTCTTCGTCGACACTGCGGACGGCAGCGCCGTGATGATCGGCGACGCAGCTTATACGGCGGACATCTACCGCGAGGTGGACAAGGCGGACCTGGCCAGGTGGCCCGGCCAGCATGCGAACCGTGACGATTGGACGAGGTCGCTGAAGAGAGTGCACGCCATGCACCCGCACGCGGTGCATTTCTGCCACGACACGCGCGTCCTTTGACCTTTGGTCCGCTGGTCGATGCGGAATGGCTGCGCCGCCATTCCGCCGACCCAGACGTCCGAGTCATCGACTTCAGGTGGTACCTGCAGGGCCGAGACGGGCGGGTCGAATACCTGAAGGGCCACGTACCCGGCGCGGTTTTCGTCGACCTCGAGGACGTCACCGCCAAACAGGGCGCCGGCCGCCATCCGCTTCCCACGCCGGCCCAGTTCGAGCGCGAGATGCGCGCCGCCGGCGTCGGACCGACCTCGAGAGTGGTCGTCTACGACGACACGGGCGGCTCGGTCGCGGCCCGGTTGTGGTTCCTGCTCGGGTACTTCGGGCACGAAGCCCAGGCGATCCTCGACGGTGGGCTCCAGGCGTGGGGAGGAGGTCTCCAGACTGACGTGCCTCGAGTTGAAGCAGGCGCATTTCGAGCTGGATTGCCGAACAGCTCACGGATCGTGGACTTCGACGCGGTTCGCGCCCTACGTGGAGTTCCCGTGATCGATGCGCGCGCCGGCGAGAGGTATCGCGGCGAAATAGAACCGGTCGATCCCAAGGCTGGGCACATCCCCGGCGCCCTCAGCTCACCATTCACCGACAACCTGGCGGCGGACGGTCGTTTCAAGACGCCGGCCGAGCTGCGCCGCCAGTACGAGGCGCTCGGTGCCGATCGAGGCGCCGTGTTCTACTGCGGCTCGGGTGTCAATGCGACCCAGCATCTGCTGGCGATGGAGATCGCCGGCCTCCCCAACGCGCGCCTGTACGCGGGCGCGTGGAGCGACTGGTCGCGCCGCGACGCCCCGGTGGCAACGGGTTCGGAACCTTAGTATTCGGCTGTGATTCTCAACAGGAAGAGGATTCTCATCGCCGGCATGTCCGACCGGCGCAGCATCGGTTTTGCGATCGCCCAGGAGGCGCAAAAGGAAGGCGCTGAGATCCTGCTCACGAGCTTCGGTCGGATGATGAGCATCACGCAGATGACGGCGAAAAAGCTCGACCCGGTGCCGGCAATCCTTGAGATGGACGTCACCAAACCAGATGACATCGCGGCGGCCGTGAAAGAAACGCAAGCGCGATGGGACCGGCTCGATGGTCTCGTGCATTCGGTGGCTTTTGCGCCCGCAGATGCGCTTGGCGGTCAGTTTCTGCATACGCCCTGGGAAAGCGTCGCGACAGCGCTCCAGGTGAGCGCCTTTTCATTCAAAGAAATGGCGCGTGGATTTCTTCCGTTGATGCAGGAAAACGGCGGCTCGATGGTCACGCTCGATTTCGACAATTCGACCCACGCGTGGCCGAAATACGACTGGATGGGAGTGTCGAAAGCTGCGCTCGAATCGGTGACGCGATATCTGGCGCGCGACCTCGGCCGGTACAAAATCCGCGTCAACGCAGTGTGCGCCGGTCCGCTTGCGACCCTGGCCGCCAGCGGAATTCCGGGCTTCAAGGACTTCGAGGAAGTGTGGGAGAAGCGTGCGCCACTGGGCTGGAGCCTGCAGGACAAATCTCCCGTCGGCCGGGCGGTGGCGGTCCTCCTCTCCGACTACATGGACATGACCACCGGCGAGCTGGTGCACGTCGACGGCGGCTATCACGCGATGGGGACTGAACTGCCACCGGCCGACTAAAAGGGGTCCCCGCGAACTCACGGCGAAGCCTCTGCGTTCGTGGGAAAATTGATTGACCCCATATCTTGTAGCGAACCGGGGACAAGTGCGCTACATCGTGTTAGGCTCTCCGAAATCCTGACGGGCATCCCGTTTGGAGCCCGGACGGAAATACCGCCATACGGGAGGAGAGCAGTTTGCGGGAGTGCCTGGTGATCTACGTAGACGCCGCGCTGGACAAGCATGGCCGGGCCGGATGCGGCCTGGCCGTTTTCGTTAGAGGGCGGGCCGTCTACACAGAGTCGTTCGGCTTTTCGCACCTCGGAGGCTCGGCTCAGCTGGAAGCACACGTTTGCGCAGGCGCGTTGGATCTTGCCGCCGCGCGCTGGCCACATCACCGAGTGATCGTGCGCACGGATTGCGCTCCGGTTGTCCGCAGTCGAATGCCGTCGAGCGACAGCTTTCGCATCGCCGTGCACGAAGTGCGCGAACGGTGCCGGCGCGGCTGGCGTGTCGTTCGTTACGTGAGCCGAAAGGCGAATCCCGCACACGAACTGGCGCGAGAGGGATTGAAGAGTCTTTCCAAACAACAGGTTCTCGTGGCCGCGTAAACCCCTTCAGGGATTTCTCATCGAGCGCGGCTATCATTGCTGCGCTCGATTTCTTTTTGTTCAGGGAGTTGAAATGGCACCTGAGGAAGCACATCAAAAAGCGCCGCGCCGCCGCGGCCGGCCCCCTGGGTCGAAAAATCGAACGCGCCGCAGGCGCGCGGCAGGCGGTGAGCTCGTGGATCAGCTCAACGCGATGGTGGCCGAATTGATCAGCAAGAATCGCCAGCTGCAGCGACAGGTTGCAAAGCTCACCAAGGGCGCGCGCGCCTCCGCGGCGAGCAAGGGGGTGGAGCGCTCAATCAGGACGATCTCGCGGCGCGTGCAGCGCGTTCTCGGTGCGACTACGAAGCGGCGTCGCAAGCCTGCACCCGCCAACGGGCGCCGGCGCAAGACCGCGACGAGGAAGCGCCGAGCTACCTAGAAGGGTTCGGTCCCCTGCGGACTTGGCCGCGGCGGCGCGTAGCCGGCCTCCATGTGCTTTGCGGTTCGGTACGCGTCGACGATGCTGAATATCCACAGGCCGCCCCCGCCAAGCTCCATCGGCACCCCGATGGCGGCGCCGATCACCGTGAGATCAAGGTCGAAACCGAAAAACTGAAGGCCCGCAATCCCGACCAGGAAGCCAAGGCCTTTCAGGTTCTGGCCGAGATAGAAGTGTCCGAGGCCCGGAACTACCGCGAGGGCCGCCGCCAGGGCAGGACTCTTGCGCGGTCGGGCGACCGGTGCGTAGTAGCCGCCTGAGCCCGGAGATCCGCAGCGTGGACATGGCGCATTCGGATTGGTCAGGAGCGCCCCGCATCGACCGCAGAGAACTTCTGCTGCCATCCCTTCCAGTTTGCCTGTTTTGGCTATCCTCCAAACCGTGGATCTCGGCTTCACGAGCGAGGAGGAGTCCTTCCGGCAAGAGGTCCGGAGCTGGCTCGAAGCCAACCTTCCCGCGGGGTGGCGGCAGGATGGAAAAGGGGCGTCCCCGCGCAAGGGCGCGGGGGCCCCAGAAGGTGAGGACACCGAGCTCCAGCGCGAGTGGCAGCGCAAGCTCTACGAAGGTGGCTGGCTCAAGCTGGGCTGGCCGAAGGAGGCGGGTGGGCGGGGCGCGACGCCGGTGATGCAAGCGATCTACCAGGAGGAGATGGCGCAGGCCGGAGCACCTGGCATCCTCGGCCGGCTGGGCGTGACGCTGCTGGCGCCAACGCTCGCCGGCCACGGCACGCAGTGGCAGCAAGACACGTACGTGGAGAAGATCCTCAGCGGCGAGCTGATCTTCTGCCAGGGCTTCAGCGAGCCCGACGCGGGCAGCGACCTCGCCGGGCTGCGTACCCGTGCCGAACCTCGCGACGGGAAGTGGATCCTGAACGGCCAGAAGACGTGGTCGAGCGGCGCGCATTACGCGCACAAGAGCTTTTTGCTCGCACGCACAGATCCCGACGCCGAGCCGCATCGAGGCATCGGTTTCTTCCTTGTCGACATGCACCAGCCTGGAGTCGAGGTCCGGCGAATCAAACAAATGACCGGTGGCGGCGAGTTCTGCGAGATCTTTCTGTCGGGAGCGGAGGTCGAGGATCGCGACCTCGTCGGCGGGCCGGGCGACGGTTGGAAGATCGCTATGACCGTGTTCGGCTTCGAGCGTGGCGGCCTCGCCCAGGCGGCCCGCTTCGAGCGTGCAGTCGCCGAGCTCGCCGCCCTTGCGCGTGAGCGGGGTGCAGGCGGTGACCCGCCGACGCGACAGAAGATCGCCCAGGCCCGGATCGAGGCGCACGTCTTCCGATTGATCGGCCTCCGCAACCTGACCAAGGCCGAGCACGGTCACGCGCCGGGCCCTGAGGCCAGCGTGACCAAGCTCTACTGGAGCGAGATGGACAAACGCCTGCAGGAGACGGCGGTCGGCATGGAGGGAATGTACGGCGCGCTGTCTCCCGAGAGCTCACTGGCGATCGAGGACGGGCGGTGGCAGTACGGGTGGATGTGGGCCCAGGCGGAGACGATCTACGCCGGCTCGTCCGAGATCCAACGCAACATCATCGCCGAGCGCGTCCTCGGTCTGCAGCGCGGAAGGTGAGCGCCGCGACGAGCGTCATCGACCGCCTGCGCACACGCATCGGCGTCGATGGCGCGCCCGTCACCGCCTCCGTCGAAGCCGGCCACGTCAGGCGTTTCGTCGCCGCGATCGGCGACGCGAACCCGCGCTGGGACCAGGAGGCGCCCCCGACGTTTCTCGTGGCGCTGGCGCCGGCCATGCTCCACCTGGCCGAGGCGGAGGAGTACGGCAAGGGCTGGCTCAACGGCGGCAACCGCTTCGAGTATTTCACGCCGGTGATGATCGGCGACAACGTCACCGCCACCGGGCATGTCGCCGACGTCTACGAGAAGTCAGGCTCGAGCGGGAACCTGCTGTTCATCGTCTTCGAGACCGATTACGTGAACCAGCGCGGTGAGCTGGTGGCGCGGCTCAGGGGAACGGCTATCCGCAGATGAACGTGCAGGTTGGACAGGAGCTCCCCGAGCTGGTCAAGCACCCGACCACGCGCCAGCTTGTGCAGTACGCTGGCGCCCAGGGCGACTTCTACGAGATCCATTACGACCAGGGGTATGCGAAGAGCGTTGGGTTGCCGGGTGTGATCCTCCACGGCCTGTTGAAGGCCGGCTTTCTCGGCCAGCTCGTCACGGACTGGGTCGGCGATCGCGGCAGCCTCAAGACCTTCGAGGTCAGCTATCGCGGCATCGACCAGCCGGCGCATCCGTATCGCTGCCGCGGCCGCGTGGCCAGGGTCGATGGGGAAGAGGTCACGCTAGAGGTCTGGGGCGAGGACGAGGCCGGCAACCGGACGACTGTGGGAAGCGCTACAGTCCAGCTGCACGGCTGATGTCGATCGTCTACCTCATCATCAAGTACATCCACATCTTCTCGGCGATCGTGGCGGTCGGGGCGAACATCACATACGCGGTGTGGAACGCGCGCTCGGCGGGCGAGCCGGCCCACCTCGGGTTCACGCTCAGGGGAATCCAGTTCATCGACAACCGGATCGCGAACCCGGCTTACGGCGTGCTTCTTGTGACCGGCCTGATCCTGGTCTTCGCCGGGAGCTGGGGCTTCAAGCTGTGGGTGATCGTCGCGCTGGTGCTGTTCATCGCGGTCGGCATACTCGGATTCGCCGTCTTCACTCCGCTGCTGCGGAATCAGATCAGGCTGGTGGACGCGGGCGATACGGCCTCGCCCGAGTACGCGCGCATCGCCAACCGAAGCAGGATGCTTGGTCCGATCCTCGGACTCCTGGTCGCGATCATCCTCGTGATGATGGTGTTCAAGCCGACCCTGTAGAACCATAGGACGGCCAGCACGGACGCGTCGATCACGCAATAGCCTCCCGCGATGACCGACGGCGGGTTGCCTGACGGTATATGAGTCCACGGCGCCACAGGCATCCAGTACCAGCTGCCGAATGAGGTGCCGGCGATCTCGAGCTCGCTGACGATGATGAAGATCGCCGCGAAAAGCGGCCAGCGAGGCGAGCGCAGAAGGAAGTAGGCGAAGACGGGAAGGCACAGCGCTCCCTGGAGGTCGACCCTCCCGTTGACGAGGGGCAGGAGGGTGAGTCCGGCGAGCGCCCAGACGCCCGCCGCGCCAAGGACCACGTGCGCGACTCGCCGGCCGTACCGCGTCACGACCGGCGTTTGCGCGGCGAGCAGGCCGAAGAGATAGACGATCCCGTGACCAGGCGGCACGAACAGGGGCAGGTTGTGGAGCCGGTACTGGTAGACGCCCCAGATGAGTGAGCCGAAGATCTCGAAGCACGTGGCGACCGCGACGCAGGTCCAGACCTGGGCTCGCTGCCCCCGCGGGGCCTTGAGCGCGGCGAGATAAAGCACGGTGAAGGTGAGCGCGCCAAGCCCGTACTGCTGCCAGAGCCCGGTGATGCGGCTGTCCGCAAAAAGACCGAGCGGCGTGTAGACGAGGAGGTAGGCGTGCAGCCAGTACGGCTGCACGCCGCGAATGATCTTTCTGGTTACTTGATGGTTCCCCGCTCGTCGATGAGGCTGCCCTGGAGCGTCCAACCGGTGCCGGCCCAGGTGATCACCTGTTCCTGCATGATCGGAAAATGGTCGCTCGAGGTCGTCTTGACCACGACTCCCGGCAGGAGGAATGGGTTCGCGTTCGAGCCTGACTCGTTCAGCTGGTTGGCCGCGATGTCGATGATGTTCTTGCGCGTCATGTTCGTGCCGGCCTTCTTGAGCACGTCCACCATCGTGTACGCGACCGCGACGCCGTAGATGTTGAAGCCATCCTGCACGTTGCAGGTGGTGCAGTTGGCGATGACCTGCTTGTACAGCTTCATGCCCGCGTCGCTGTCCCACTGCGGGTCTGTCGGGTCCTTGAGGTAGCTGACGCTGGTCACGTTCTGGAGTGCGGCGCCCGCCTTCTTGGCCGCGAGCATGTAGACCTGCGGGTTCGAGACCGAGTTCAGATAGATCGTGGGCGCCCAGTGGACGCCGGTGACGAAGGCGAGTGACTGGATCGACGGCTTGGGGGTCGAGAACAGAAAGAGGGTGTCGACGTTCGCAGCCTTCAGCTTGGTGAGCTGGGCAAACGGGTTGGCCGCGGTGACGTCATAGCTCTCCTTGGCGACGATCATCGAGGCCTTGTCGCCAAGACCGTCGGTCAGGCCCTTGAGGTAGTCCTGCCCGTAGTCGTCGTTCTGGAAAAGCACGCCGATCTTTGCGTTGGGATGGTTCTTCAACACATCCTTGGCGTAGATGTGGGCCTCGCCCTGATAGGGCGGCTGCCAGCTCATGGTCCAGGGCGTGGAGCCGAAGTCCTTGCCCCAGGTCGTGGCGCCCGTGGCGACGAAGACCTGCGGCACCTTCTTCGAGTTCAGGTAGTCGCGGACCGAGGTCTGGGCCTGCGTGCCGAGGCCGCTGAACATCAAAAAGACCTGGTCCTGCTCGACGAGCTGCTTGGTCAGCGGCACCGTCTGAGCGGGGTTGTAGGCGTCGTCCAGGATCTTGAAGTTGATCTTGCGGCCGTTCACGCCGCCCTGGTTGTTGTTGACGTAGGTGAAGTAGGCGTTCTCGGCGTTGGCGATCGTTCCGTAGGCGGCCGCCCCGCCCGAGAGGGCGATCGTGGTACCGAGCAGGATCGAATCGTTGGTGACGCCGACATCGGTCGCCGTCACGTTGTTGCTGGAGCCGCCACACGCGGCGAGGGCGACGACAAAGGCCGCGACCGCGGCAAGTCGTGGTGCGATTCTCACCATAGAAAGTCCTCCCCTTTTGGTGTGCATGTATTTAAACAGTCTGGGGATCGGGTGGCATCTGTCCAGTCTCCCGATCACCCGCCCCGCGCAGCCGCCGGTTCAGCGCCGTGTAAGCCCGGGTGACGAGGCCGACGATGCCGTTGGGCGCAAACATCATGACCAGGATCAGGACCACTCCATAGGAGACCGCCGGGCCGGCGTTCTTCACCGTCGAGGTGATCTGGTCGGGGAGCCAGGACTGGCTCGGCACCCACTGGTTCGACTCGATGGGGAGGAAGTAGGCGAAGATCGCGCCCAGCAAGGGGCCCGGGATCGAGGCCAGCCCTCCGACCACCGCGCCCACCAGGAGCTGGATCGAAAGCGATACCGGGAAGGTGTCCGGGCTGACGTAGCCGGTGGCGAGCGCAAACAGGCCACCCGCCACACCGGCGTAAAAGGCAGAGATTCCAAACGCCAGGGTCTTGTAGCCGGCGATGTTGACGCCCGAGGCGGCAGCCGCCACCTCGCCGTCGCGGACCGCCCGCATCGCTCGGCCGGCGCGGTGGCGGACGATGTTCCAGGCCAGCCAGAACAGGATCACCGTGCAGATCAGCACGACGTAGTAGATCCACTGGTCGCTCGTCATCGCCGTGCCGGTGATCGTCCCGAACGTGTCCTGGGCAAAGGCCGGGGGGTCGGGCTGGATGACGAGAATTCCCTGCACCCCGCCGGTCAGCTGGTCGGGTCGCTTGATCAGGCTCGGCGTGACCACGGCGAGCGCAAACGTCGCGAGAGCCAGGTACAGGGCCGAAAGGCGAAGGGCGGGAATGCCGAACAGGAACCCGACGCTGCCTGTCAGCAGACCGGCGATCGGGATGGTGAGGAGCAGATCCATCTTGTAGCGGTGCGCCAGGATCGCCGACGTGTAGGCGCCGAGCGCGATGAAAGCGCCATGGCCCAGCGAGAGCTGGCCGCTGTAGCCGACGAGGATGTTGAGCCCCATGATCGCGATGGCGAGAATCAGCGCCTGCGACCACAGGCTCGTCTGGAAGCTCGAGATAACTGTCGGCAAGCCAAGGAAGAACAGCACCGCGATGACGACGAGCCAGTAGCGCGGGGGAGCGTTGCGGAGCCGCTGCATCAAACCCTGCGGATGGCGGCGCGCCCGAGCAGGCCGTTCGGCTTGAGGATGAGCACCACGATGATGATCGCCAGGCCGACCGCCAGCTGAAGGTCGCCGCCGACGCCGGGGAGGTAGGCGCCGGCGAGGTTCACGGTCAGCCCCACGATCAACCCACCTATCACCGCACCCAGGGGGCTCTCGATCCCACCCAGCACCGCCGCGGCGAAGGCGTAGATGATGATCGACTGCATCATGTTCGGCTCGAGCAGCAGGATCGGGGCGACCATGATCCCGGAAACCGCTCCCACCGCAGATGCAAGGCCCCACCCCAGCGCGAGCATCCAGCTCACCTGCACGCCGAGGAGGCGACTCGCCTCGGGATGGTGCGCGGCGGCGCGCAGCGTGAGACCGACGGTTGTGCGCTGAAGCAACAGGTAAATCCCAAGCAGCACCAGCCCCGACACGCCAATGACCCCGAGGTCGCGGTAGCTGATGAACACTCCCAGGAGGTCGACCGTGTCGGACGGGAATGGACTCGGGAACGAGCGAGGCACATAGCCGAAGATGAATCCCGCAAGCCCGTTGACCAGTGCGGCCAGACCGAGCGTGATGATGACCAGCGTCAGAATCGGCGCGCGCTCGACGGGGCGGATGACGACTCGCTGGATCAGCAAGCCGCCCGCGAAGGCGACCACGAGGGTAATGGGCAGCGCAATCCAGTAGCTCATGCCACGCGTGACCAGGGCGTAGGCGACGAACGTTGCGAACATCGCCATCTCGCCCTGCGCGAAGTTGACCAGGCCCATCGCGTTGTAGATCAAGACGAGCGCCAGCGCGAGGCTCGCGAAGATGCCGCCGGTGGCGATGCCGCTGACGACCTGCTGCAGAAACTCCTGCACTTGCCTAGTACCCGAGGTACGAGCGGCGGACCGACTCGTTGCCTTTCAGCTGCGCGCTTTCACCCCGCACCGCCACCCGCCCGACCTCGAGCACATACGCGGTGCTCGAAAGGTCGAGGGCGATTAGCGCGTTCTGCTCGACGAGCAGAACGGCGACGTGACTGGTCTGGTTGATCGACCGGATGATCTCGAAGATGGATCGGACGACGATCGGCGCGAGGCCGAGCGACGGCTCGTCGAGCAGCATCAGTCGCGGCTTCATCAGCAGGGCGCGGGCGATCGCGAGCATCTGCTGCTCACCGCCCGACAGTGTGCTGGCCGACAGCCGTCGCCTTTCCTTCAATACCGGGAAGTATTCGAAGACGCGGTCGTAGTCCTTTCTCACCTCGGCGCCATCCTTCCGGAGGTGGGCGCCGAGCTTGAGGTTCTCGTCGACGGTGAGCTCGGTGCAGATGCCTCGACCCTCTGGCACATGCGCGATGCCGCGCCGCACGATGTCCTCGGTCGGCATGTGTCGCAGCGAGCGGCCGTCGAACCGGATGTCTCCGCTCCACCGCACGCCGCCGGTGACGGCACGCAGCGTCGTCGTCTTGCCGGCGCCGTTTGCGCCCAACAGCGAGACCACGCCGGCTTCCGGCACCGACAGCGACACTCCGTGCAGCACCGAGGTCGGCCCGTAACCCGCGTGGACGTCTTCGAGCTCGAGAAGGGCCACTGCTAGGCGGCGCCGAGGTAGGCTTCGATCACGGCGGGGTTGCGCTGAACCTCTGCCGGGCTGCCCTCAGCGATCTTCTTGCCGAAGTCGAGCACGACGACGCGGTCCGAGATCCCCATCACGAAGGCCATATGGTGCTCGACGAGCAGCATCGTCACGCCCAGGTCCGTGTGCACGCGCCGAAGCAGTTGCGACATATCGTCGACCTCCTCGTGGCTGATGCCCCCCGCGGGCTCGTCCAGGAGCAGAAGCCTGGGCTTTGAAACGAGCGCGCGCGCCATCTCGACGCGTTTCTGCAGGCCGAACGGCAGCGCGGCCACCGGGACCTGGGCGCGCGGGCCGAGTCCGACGAACTCGATCATCTCGAGCGCGCGCTTGTGCGACGCGGATTCGGCGGCGACCGCGCCGGGCAGCGGCACTGAGGCTTGCAGCCAACCGCTCTTTGTCTGCGTGTGATCGCCGACGAGCACGTTGTCCAACACCGTCATCGAGCGAAAGAGCGCGACGTTCTGAAACGTGCGCGCAAGCCCGTGCCGGATCACGTGGTGCGGCCGGATCGAGGCGACGGAGCGTCCATCGATCAGCACCGCGCCGGTGCTCGGCCGGTAAACGCGGGTGACCACGTTGAACAGCGTGGTCTTGCCGGCGCCGTTGGGGCCTATCAGCGCGACGACCTCGCCTGCCTCGACGCCAAACGAAACGTGGTCCAGCGCGACCACTCCCCCGAAGCGGACGCTCAGCTCGCGGACCTCGAGGAGCGCCATATCCGCCGAATACTAAGTTCGGACGGCTTTTCCGACCACTAGTCGCTTGGCTTCGGGATGTCCGGATAGTCCTCGTCGACCTGGCGTGGCTCGGGGACGCCCCAGTCTGCGCTGCCGGTGCCCCACTCCACGGGGGGACCCCATTCCGCGGCGGGCGCTTCAGGCGATGGCGGAGTTTCCGGCTCCGGCGGCGATGCTGGTGGGGCCGGCTCCGGCCTAGGCACCGCAGTAGACGGCATTTGCTCGCTCCACGCTGTCGGCTCGGCCGTCGATGCAGGCGTAGGCGGCGCCGCGCCAAAGCTCGCGGTGTAGTCCGGGCGCGTGGCGCGATGCACCACCGCGGCACTTGGCATGGGCTTTACCCGCGGCCGCCTGGCCACGCTGAACAGCCAGTAGCCGATAGATAGAAGGATCGCGAAGGCGCCGGCGATGGGCAGGAAGACAAACGGCGGGCTGGTGATCACGTCGAAGCCGCTGAGCGCCGCCGCGGGGCTTGGGCTGGCCGTGAATGCAGGAGTGTTCTCAGGCGACGCGGACGGCGACTCGGACGGGCTGGGCGACGGAGATGCCAGGACAGGCGTGGGCGCAAGCAGGGTGAACGTTGCGCACGGGTTCGGCACGACGTTCGCGCAGAGCTTGTGAGGGCCTGGAGCGTCGGCGGAGAACGGTTTGACTCGCGTGTTGAAGCTCCCGCCGGAGTCGGCCGTGGCGCCGCCGGCCACCTTGGAGGGATCGTCCCAGTAGAGACCTACCTGCTGGCTGGGATTGAACTGGCCGCCGGTGACGTTGATCACGGTAGTCGCGTCGCCAGATGTCACGTCAAGGGAAAGGAATGCGTGCACCGGGATCGGGCTCGGCGACGGTGATGGACACGGAGACGCGGCGCTGCCCTGGCAATCCCTGAGGATCGCGGCCCGCGCGCCGGGTGCGAGCGCGAACAGGATCGAGGCTGAGGCGGCTGCGGCGAGGATGGCGACCGCTGGACCGAACCGAGGACCCCCCGACAAACGCATGAAGCGCGGGAACGATAGCAGAAGCAGGTTGGTTACACCGGGGGCCAGGGGATCGACCACGCCGAGGCCGGCTCGGGGAACCGCCAGCCGGGGGCGAGGACCTCGCGCAAGCGCTTCTTGAGGACGCGGATCTCCACCGGGCTGAGCAAGTCCTCGAGCGTCCTCTTGAGCGGTCCGCGCTCGATCTGGGCGAGCGCGCGCTCCACGTCGGCGCACAGGTCGTCGGGCAGGCGCCGGCCTGCGAAGTCCCAGATCACCGTCCGCAGCTTGTGATCGACATGAAAGGTGAGGCCGTGGTCAATGACCCAGACGTCGTTCTGCGCGTCGAAAAGGCAATGGCCCGACTTGCGGTCGGCGTTGTTCGTGAGGACGTCGAACAGCGCGACGCGAACCCAGATGTCGCGGTGCCGCCGGCTCTCGATCAGGAAATGTCGCCCGTCTGCGTCGATGAAGGCCTGCATCGCGCCGACGCCGTGAGGGGCCTCGTTGCGGACCACTGTGGGCGGGATGTTGGGCCAGCCCAGGACCTTGCTCAGCTCGTACGCGGCGACCTCGCGCTGGTAAAGGGTGCCCGCCTCGAAGTCCCACAGCGGTGACTCGCCACGCGCCGGCTTGTACACGGCCCTCACGCCGGACGGCGGATGCGGCCCCAGCCGCGCGAGGAACGTGTAGTTGGAGGCGCCATGCAGGAGGCCCAGGATCTTGACGTCCGGGAGGTCTAAGAGAAGGGCCTCGGTCGGGTCAGAAGATTGGCCGCGCACCGTTCATCACCGGACACGGGTGCCCTGTGGAATCCATCGGCAGGCCGCAGCGAGGGCAGAGCGGCCGCCCCGCGGACAGCACCGACTCGGCCTGTTTCGAGAAGGCGATCACCTGGTCGGGGCTGAGCCAGAAGCGGACGCTGGGAGCGTCCTCGGCCGCGGGCTGACCCGCCTCTGCGGATTCACCGGCTGAGCCCTGGCTCGCCACGAGCACGAACATGCGGCGTGCCTCGTGGTAACCCAACCCCATCTCGGCGATCTGCCACTCAGGGTCGCCGGGCGCAGGGCCGTCCGAAGCGACGCCCTGCACCGGCTCGGGCGTCTCGATCTTCTGCACTTCGAGCATCTGGTGGAGGCGCACCACCAGGGCCTGGATCTGCGACTTTTCGCACCCCAGCGTGAGCGTTTGCCCCGATCCCGTGGCCATGAGGAAAAACCGCCTCTGCCCGGGCTCGCCGACCGCCGCGACCTCGATGCGGTCGACCGGGTCGAGCTCGTGGATGGCCATCGCTACAACAGTAGGGGTTGGTTGGTTTTGGAGCCCGTTTGACTGGGAAGAAGATCAGACGTATTCACTTCGAATCAAAACCATCCAGCAATTTGGAGGACAGCTGACATATGCCAAAAACCGTAGGAATCGACCTGGGGACGACCAACTCGGTCATCGCCGTCATGGAAGGCGGCGAGCCCGTCGTCATCCCTAACTCCGAGGGTTCGCGCACCACTCCCTCCGTCGTCGCCTTCACCAAGAGCGGTGAGAGGCTGGTGGGCACGCTGGCGCGCCGGCAGGCGGCCGTCAACCCCGAGAACACCGTCTATTCGATCAAGCGGTTCATGGGCCGCAAGTTCGGTGAGGTGGATTCCGAGCGGAAGATCGTGCCTTACCAGGTCAAGCCGGGCAAGGACGATCGGGCGGTCGTGGTCGTGCCGAACGCCAACAAGGAATTCACACCCGAAGAGATCTCGGCCATGATCCTGCAGAAGCTCAAGGCCGACGCAGAGGCCTACCTGGGCGAGAAGGTGACCGACGCGGTCATCACCGTGCCCGCTTACTTCAACGACTCCCAGCGCCAGGCGACCAAGAACGCCGGGCAGATCGCCGGCCTCAACGTGCTGCGCATCATCAACGAGCCGACCGCCGCTTCCCTCGCCTACGGCCTGGAGAAGAAGGCGAACGAGACCATCCTGGTCTTCGACCTCGGTGGCGGCACGTACGACGTGTCGGTGCTCGACGTGGGTGACGGCGTCTTCGAGGTCAAGGCGGTCGCCGGTGACACCCACCTGGGCGGCGACGACTACGACCGCCGCGTCGTGGACTGGCTCGCCGACGAGTTCAAGAAGCAGAACGGCATCGACCTGAAGGCCGACCGCCAGGCTCTGCAGCGACTGACCGAGGCCGCGGAGCGGGCCAAGATCGAGCTTTCGAGCAGGCTCGAGACCAGCATCAACCTGCCGTTCATCACCGCGGACCAGACCGGTCCCAAGCACCTCGAGATGACGCTCACGCGCGCCAAGTTCGAGTCGCTGACCGCCGACCTGACCGAGCGGACCCGCGGACCATTCCTCGCCGCGCTCAAGGACGCCAACCTGACCCCGCAGCAGATCAACGAGGTCGTGCTGGTCGGAGGCGCCACGCGGACGCCGGTCATCCAGCAGCTGGTCAAGGAGCTGCTCGGCGGCAAGGAGCCTCACAAGGGTGTGAACCCGGACGAGGTGGTCGCCGTCGGAGCTGCGATTCAGGCCGGCGTGCTCAAGGGCGAGGTCAAGGACATCCTTCTCCTGGACGTGACGCCGCTCTCGCTCGGCGTCGAGACACTGGGAGGCGTGATGACCAGGCTCGTCGACCGCAACACGACGATCCCGACCTCTCGCTCGCAGGTCTTTTCGACCGCGGCCGACAACCAGACCTCGGTCGAGGTCCACGTCCTGCAGGGCGAGCGCGAGATCGCACGCGACAACCGGACCCTGGGGCGGTTCCACCTGGACGGCATTCCGCCCGCGCCGCGAGGCATGCCGCAGATCGAAGTCACGTTCGACCTCGACGCCAACGGCATCCTGAATGTAAAGGCGCAGGACAAGGGCACCGGCCGCGAGCAGTCCGTCACGATCACCGCCTCCTCGACCTTGAACAAGGACGAGGTCGACCGGCTGGTCAAGGAAGCCGAGGCGCACGCCTCGGAGGACCGCGCCAAGCGCGAAGAGGTGGAGCTCCGCAACCAGGCGGACCACATGATCCACCAGGCCGAGAAGATCATCAAGGAGAACGAGGCGCGCATCCCAGAGGACGTCAAGAGCGAGGTCAACACCAAGCTCGAGGCGCTCAAGAGCGCGGCCAAAGGCTCGGACAGCAAGGAACTCCAGCGGAAGATGGACGACTTCAACGAGTCGCTCCAGAAGATCGGTCAGCACATCTACCAGCAGGCCGGGGCTACGGCTCCGACCGGGGCTCCTTCGGACGGAAGCCAGTCAGGCGACCAGAAGAAGGACGAGGACGTAGTTGACGCGGATTACCGGGAAGTCAACTAAAGGAAGTTCCCACTGAGGGCTCGGCCTTCGGTCCGAGCCCTTATTTTTTGCCTGCTTTGGTCGAATACTTCCGCAACAGGACGCGCCTTTGGGCCGCGGCCGGACTCTGGGGCGGCCTCCTGCTCGTCGCCTTCAACCTCTACGCCGCCTTCGCCACCTACGTCCCGCAGTACCTGGTCCGCAACGACTTCCGGCTCGTCTACGGGTCGGCGCTGAACGCATGGGAGCACGGCTACGGGCACCTCTACGACCTGGTGGGACAGAAGGAGGCGGTCGAGAGCCTGGGCGCCTACTGGTCGCCTTTTCTCAACCCGCCGCCCCTCGTCTGGATCGCGACACCGTTTCTCGCGTTGCCGTTCCAGGTGGCGATCGTGCTCTGGACGGGCCTCCTGTTCGCGGCCGCCCTTTTCGCGTGGTGGCTGGTCGCGCCGGGCGGCGGTCTGACCCGCGCCGCCCACCTGGCGCTCTTTCTCGGCCTGTTCCCGACCGCGTTTGGGCTGATGGTCGGGCAGCCGGTCGCGCTGGTGACGGCCGTCCTGGCGGCTTCGTGGTGGCTCGCGGAGCGCCGGCGCCCCGTGCTCGCCGGCCTGGTGCTGAGCCTGATCGCGCTCAAGCCGCAGCTGGCGCTCCTCGTGCCAATCTGCCTGCTGGTGGCCGGACGGGCGCGCGTCTTCGCGGCCTGGCTCGCGGCGACTGCCGTGATCGGAGTGGTCGCGCTGGCACTGCTGGGCGGTGACGGCCTTCAGCGCTACCGCGACGTCCTGTCCATGGCGTCGCAGTGGGAGCCCACGAGGCGCTACGCGATCGCCGGCCCGCTCGGTCTGGGGCCTCAGGTCTACGCGGTCGAGGTGCTGGTGGTCGGGGTGGCGGTGTTCGCGGCGTGGCGGAACAGGCACCACGACGTGGGCCGGCTTTACGCGACCGGCGTCCTCGCGTCGCTGCTCTTCACGCCGTACGTCGGGTTTCAGGACTTCGCGATGCTCGTAGTCGCGGGCTGGCTCCTCGTCCGCTCGGGTGCCATGCCGGTGCAGGTCGGCCTGATGCTCGTGGGTTATGCGCTGCTCGAGCTGGCCCTCATCGTCCTTGCGGTTCCGATCCTGCTCGCCGAGGCGGCCCTTCTGTTGAGCCTTGCCTGGCCCGGGCCCCAGGCGCAGAGCATTGTCGGGACTCCGCGCGGCAGCCGCTCGGACTCGGCCGCCGCCTGAATCGACCGCGCATAGAATCCGGCCGTGTTCACGCCGGATGATCGCGAACGTCTCAGGACCGCCCTCGTTCAGGCGGCACGCTCTGACGGCCGGATCTCCGGAGCCGCGCTGACGGGATCGGCTGTGGGCGGAACGGAAGACCGCTGGTCCGACGTCGACCTGGCTTTTGGTGTCGCGGATGGAGCGTCCCTCGACGACGTGCTGGGCGATTGGACCGCTCTCATGTACCGGGATCAAGGCGCCCTGCATCACTTCGACGTCCAGGTTGGCAAATGGACATATCGGGTGTTTCTGCTGGTCAGCACGCTGCAGGTCGACCTCGCTTTCGTACCCGAGGCCGAATTCGGCCCGAGGGCGCCGACGTTCCACCTGGTTTTCGGAGCGGCGGTCGAGCTGCCCAAACCTGCGGCGGCCCGGGCGGAGCTCCTGCTTGGCTGGGGATGGCTCTACGCGCTCCACGCCCGCTCATCGATTCAGCGGGGCAAGCAATGGAGCGCGGAGTACATGGTCAGCGGACTGCGGGACCAGGTCCTGGCGATGGCTTGCCTTCGGCACGGCCTGCCCGTCTCGGAAGCCCGCGGCATCGATCGACTTCCAGTCGAAGTCGTCCGCCCGCTCGAAGCTGCGCTCGTCCGCTCGCTCGAACGCGACGAGCTCCGCCGCGCGTTTCGCGTTGCGATGGCCGGCCTGCTCGGGGAGGCTCGCTACCTCGACAGCGACCTGGCGGAGCGCCTGGAGCCGGCGCTTCAGGAGCTGGCGGCCGGTTAGGCCGCGTGGCTGGTCCCCCGCTGGAGCCGACGGTGGGATTCGAACCCACGACCTGCCACTTACGAGGCGGCTGCTCTGCCAGCTGAGCTACGTCGGCGATTTCACCAAATGTCGCGAAAAATTTGGCGATGCGAAGAAACCCTAGGCTAACATCGGGTCGGGGATGCGAACACTCGACGTCGAACGACTCGCGACCGGCGACTATGCCCTGATCAAGCCACTTCTCGTCGAGCTGCACCTCGGCGAGCAGGTCCACTACTCCGACCATCCGCAGCTTCCACGCGAGGAGATCGAGCGCTACCTGACACAGATCCCCTCCGCGTTCCGGGGCGAGAACGTCATCTACGCGGCGCGCGACGAAGGCGGCCAGGTCGTCGGTTTCTGCTGGATCGTCCTGTACGACCCGGGCACGGGACTGGAGGGCGAGGTCGCGGAGCTGTACGTCGCCGAAGGCCACCGCGGCCAGGGCATTGGCGAGATGCTCGTCCGCCAGGCGGTGCGGCTGTTCGCGGAGCGCCGGGTCACCCTGGCGTACGTGTGGACGCGACCTGACAACGACGCGGCGGTGAAGCTCTATCGGTCGGCAGGCTTCGAGGCCAACCGCCAGCTGGTCCTGACCTGGTACCCGACCGAGCCCGCGAACCAGCACTAAGCCGCCCGGCGGTCCGCACTTAACATCGTCTCCATGCGTCCTGTGCTGGGCCGGATCTTCGTGGTCACCGCCGTGCTGCTGGTCGCGGGACTGGTCGCCGCGGGCGTCACCCTGGCAGTGTTGCGGACTCAATCCCGAACGAACACCCAGCAGGTGAACCTGCAGACGGGCGTGAGCATCACAGAGGACTCGGCCATCATCGCCGCGGCCGGAAAGGCGCGGCCGGCCGTGGTCAGCATCGTGACCCAGCAGCAGCCGACGCTCGTCCGCGGCTCCGGCTACTTAGCTACCAGCGATGGCTACATCGTGACCAACGTCAACGTGATCGTCGGCGCGAGCGGGTTGACGGTCTTGGTTCCAGGCGACACCAGGGCGCACGACGCCAGGCTGGTCGACTACGACTGCCAGACGGGCGTGGCCGTGATCAAGATCGACAAGGTGAGCGGACTTCCGACGCTGGCCTTCGCCGACCCGAACTCGCTCGTCCAGGGCCAGGTCATCGTCGCGGTGGGTGGACCGGTGGACGGCGGCGCGATCACCCCCGCTTACGTGAGCGCGATGCACCGGGTGAACTCCGTCAAGGACCCGGTCAACTTCGGCGGCTCCTTGCAGTTCAGCGACACGATTCAGACCAGCGCCCCGATCGACGGTGGGACCTCGGGCGGCCCGCTCCTGAACGTTGGCAGTCAGGTGGTTGGCATCGCGATGGAGTCGGACGTCACGCGCGCCGGCTTCGCGCTCAACGTGGCCGACGTGCAGGACGATGTCCAGCAGATCCTCCAGACCGGCCAGGTCGTGGTGCCCTCACTCGGCGCAACGACCAGCGACGTCACGTCCGAGACCGCGGCCCTGAACGGCGTGCCGCAGGGGAGCCAGATCGTGAGCGTAGACAAGGGCGGACCGGCGACTGGCGCCGGCCTCAAGGCCGGCGACGTGATCACGCAGCTGGACGACGTTCGGCTCGATTCCGCGCACCCGCTTTCGCTGCTGCTCCGGTCGCGATTTCACGCCAACCAGCGCGTGACCGTTACTTACTCGCGAAACGGCGCGTCGACGCAGACCGAGCTGACGTTGACCACCCAGCACCCCACCTGTTCATGACGTCGGTCATGTCCGGGAGCGTCCGTGGGTGGATCAACGACGCGCTGATCAGGGCCGTCGGCGAGCTGGGTGCCGAGGGCGAGATTCCGGACCTGGAGCTGGGCCGGGCGAAGGTGCCAGGGCACGGCGACTACGCAAGCTCAGCGGGCATGAAGCTGGCGCGTGTGCTGCGGCAGGACCCGAAGGCGATCGCGGCGCGGATCGCGGGGTCGGTGCAGGTGGCCGAGGGGGCGGCAACGGCGGAGGCGGCCGGCGGATACGTCAACTTCCGGCTGGCCGACGCATGGCTTCAGCGCCTGGTCGGGCGCGTCGAACCGCGCTATGGTGCGCGCGACATCGGCCGCGGGGAGCGGTTGCAAGTCGAGTTCGGCAGCGTCAATCCGACCGGACCGCTGCACATCGGACACGGCCGAGGGGTCACGCTCGGCGATTCGATGTGCCGCCTCCTCGAGTTCACCGGCCATTCGGTGCAGCGCGAGTACTACGTCAACTCTGACAACACGCAGACCCGCCGGTTCGGCGCGTCCGTGTACGCGCGGCTGCATGGGCTGGAGCCGCCCGAGGGCGGCTACACGGGCGACTACGTCCAAGAGCTCGCGGAGATGGCGCGCCACGACCTGCCCGGCATCGACATGCTGCCCGAGGAAGAGGCAGAGCCGAAGCTGCGGATGTACGCCATCGACAAGATGGTCGAGCGGATCAAAGCGACTGTCGCGCGAGTCAATGTGCGCTACGACGAGTGGTACTACGAGAACCGACTGTGGGAGTCAGGCCTCCCCCAAACGGCCATCGAGAGGCTGCGCGAGTCCGGACACATCAAGGAACGCGACGGCGCGCTGTGGTTCGGCGAGCCGGACGATACAGAGGAAGACCGCGTCGTCATTCGGGCCAACGGCCAGCCCACGTACTTCGCTTCAGACCTGGGCTACCTGCTCAGCCGCTTCGAGCAGCGTGGATTCAACCGCGTCGTCGAGGTATGGGCTGCGGATCATCACGGCTACGTGCCTCGGATGAAGTCCGCGGCCGCGGCGCTCGGCTTCGACCATCAGAAGCTGGTGATCATCCTCCACCAGATGGTCAACCTTAAGGATGGCGCCACGCGCAGCGGACTAAAAGTCAAGATGTCGAAGCGCGCCGGGCGCTTCGTCACGCTCGACGAGCTGGTCGATCGGGTCGGAAGCGACGCCGTGCGCTACTTCTATTTATTGCGATCACCCGACACCACGATCGAGTTCGACCTCGAGCTGGCGGTGACGCAGGGCAACGAAAACCCGGTCTACTACGCGCAGTACGCGCACGCGCGGCTGTCCAACGTGGAGGCGACCGCCGGCGAGCGGCATACGCGGCTTCCCGAAGAAGCCAACGTGGGCCTGCTGACCCATCCGTGGGAGCTCGACGTGGCTCGGCAGATCGCGTTCTGGCCCGACGTGGTCGAGGACTCGACCTCTCTCCTCGAGCCCCACCGCATTCCTTATTACGTGCACGACCTGGCGACAGCGGTTCACCGCTTCTACCACGCGGGCAACGCTCAAAGCGAGCATCGCGTCGTGGTCGACGATCCCGAACTGACAAGGGCGAGGCTGGAGCTGTGCCGGGCGGCGCGTCACACTTTGAAGACGGCGCTCGACCTGATGGGGGTCAGCGCGCCCGAAAGGATGTAGGAGCAAAAGGCAGTGGACGTCACCTGGCTTGGACACGGCTGTTTCCGTTTGCGTGGTCGCGGCGCGGCGGTGGTCACGGACCCATACCCGCCCGTGATCGGACTGAAGCTTGCGCGCATGGACGCCGAGGTCGTGACGGTCAGCCACGAGCACGAGAACCACAGCTATACGCAGGTGGTGCGCGACGGCGCCTACGAGATCCGCGGTCCCGGCGAATACGAGGTTGCCGGGGTGAGCGTGATCGGCGTGCCGACATATCACGACGCCGACAAGGGCGTGAAGCACGGCCGCAACACCGTCTACCTCATCGAGATCGACGACGTGCGTATCTGCCATCTCGGCGACCTGGGCCACAAGCTCGACGACGCCGAAGCGGAGGCGGTTTCGTCACCTGACGTCCTGCTCGTGCCGGTCGGCGGGCGCACCGCGATGAACGCCGCCCAGGCGGCCGAGGTCGTGCGGCAGCTCGAGCCGAGGTACGTGGTGCCAATGCACTACGCGATCCCGGGCCTGAAGCTGCAGCTCGATCCGATCGACAGGTTCCTCAAGGAGATGGGGGTGACGGCATCCGACGCGCAGCCGAAGCTCTCCGTGCAGAAGTCGTCCGTCTCGGAGTACGAGACGAAGGTCGTGGTGCTGGAGCCCAGGGCAGAGCCAAAGGTTTAGCAACCGGCCGTCTCCGGTAACATTTGAAAAACCGCCCTGGAGGTCGTCCATGTCGAAGTACGTTTTCGTGACCGGGGGTGTCGTCTCCTCCCTAGGCAAAGGAATCACCGCGGCGTCCATCGGGAACATCCTGAAGGCCCGCCACCTCACCGTCTCCCTACAGAAGCTCGACCCGTACCTCAACGTCGACCCCGGCACGATGAGCCCGTACCAGCACGGAGAGGTATTCGTCACGGACGACGGCGCGGAAACCGACCTCGACCTCGGGCACTATGAGCGGTTCGTCGACGAGAATCTGACCGTCGCGTCGAACGTGACGACCGGAAAGATCTACCAGGACGTCATCGCGCGCGAGCGGCGCGGCGATTACCTCGGCGCCACCGTCCAGGTCATCCCGCACGTCACGAACGTGATCAAGGAAAAGATCCTCCGCGCGTCCAAGGACCCGCAGGCCGACGTGGTCGTGGTCGAGGTGGGTGGGACCGTCGGAGACATCGAGAGCCTCCCGTTTCTCGAAGCCATCCGCCAGCTGAAGAACGACCTCGGGCGACAGAACGTGTTTTACGTCCACTGCTCCTTGGTGCCGGTGGTGCGCGGCCAGGAGATGAAGACCAAGCCGACCCAGCACTCGGTCCAGGCCCTGCGAGCGATCGGTATCCAGCCCGACGCCATCATCTGCCGCTCCGAGCTGCCGATCGACAACGACCTCAAGGAGAAGATCACGCTGTTCACCGACGTGCCGCGCGATGCGGTGGTTTCGGTGCCCGACGTCAAGTCGATCTACGAGGTGCCGCTGATGCTCGAGGCGGCCGGCCTGGGCAAGGTGATGGCGAAGCATTTCGAGCTCGATGACGCGGCGCACGTTCCCGACAACGAGCCGTGGATCAGGCTGGTCGACCGGATAAAGCACCCGCGCGCTTCGGTGCCGATCGCAATCGTCGGCAAATACATCCAGCTCCCGGACGCGTACCTGAGCGTCATCGAGTCGCTGCGCCACGCCGGGATCTACCACGGACTTGGCATCGACATCCACTGGGTTTCATCCGAGAGGCTCGACGCCGGCGACTCATCTCCGCTGATGGGGGTGGCCGGCATCGTGGTCCCGGGTGGATTCGGTTATCGCGGCATCGAGGGCAAGGTGCAGGCGTCGCGCTACGCGCGCCACAACCGGATCCCGTACCTAGGGCTGTGCCTCGGGATGCAGTGTGCGGTCATCGACTTCGCGCGCGAGAAGCTGGATGCTCCGGACGCCAACTCGACGGAGTTCGCCGCATTCACGTCCACACCGGTGATCGACCTCATGCCCGAGCAGCGAAACGTCGACCAGATGGGCGCCTCCATGCGACTCGGCCTGTACCCGTGCAAGCTCACACCTGGTTCGCTCGCGCACAGGGCGTACGGGGAAGAGGTCGTCTACGAGCGCCATCGCCACCGCTTCGAGTTCAACAACGAGTACCGCGAGGTCATGAACGAGGCGGGCATGCTGTTCACCGGCTTGTCGCCCAATGGGCGCCTGGTCGAGATCATCGAGCTCGCCGACCATCCATGGTTCGTCGCGAGCCAGTTCCACCCCGAGTTCCGCTCTCGTCCCAATCGCCCGCACCCGCTGTTCCGGGATTTCGTGAGAGCGGCATTCCTGCAGAGCGGCATCGACCAGATGGAGCTTCGTCCAGCGGAGCTGCTCGAAGAGCCCGAGAACCTGTAAGTGGCCTGTCCCGGAAGCTCCTTGCATCTTCACTGGCCTAAGCAGCCGGGCGGCTGCGCCGCTGAAGCCGGCGTCGACTCCTGCGCGCGCTCAGTCACGCATCTACGGGATGCGCTCCCTCGCGTGCTCGTCGTCTCCTTGGCTCCGGCCGCCTATGCCGCGAATATGCTGCGGACCTCCGGTACAGGCCACTAGGACCCATGGAACAGCACAGGAGCGGGATTCCTTCATTCGAGGCGCGGGGCGAGCTGTCGCTGGAGCTCGTCAGCGCGACCGAGGCGGCGGCGCTGGCGTGCGCGGGGCTGCTGGGCAAGGGCGATGCGGAGGCGGTCAGCGACGCGGCCGGACACGCGATGCGGGAGGCGCTCGAACGGTCGAGCCTGACCGGCACCGTCGTTTTGAGCCCTCGCCCGCAGGCGCACCTCCCCGTCGGATTGGTCATCAACGGCGGAGACCGAAAGGTCGACCTCGGGGTGTACCCGGTCGAAGGCGCGAGCCAGGTCGCCCGCGGACACATCAACGCGGTGTCGCTGCTCGTGGCGGTCGAGCCGGGTGGATTCCCTCTGATGCCGGTGGTCTCGCAGGTGGAGAAGTTCGTCGCCGGTCCAGGTGCCCGTGGCGCCATCGACGTGGACGATCCGATGATCGACAACCTGCGCCGGATCGCGTTCGCTCGCGACGTCCGTGTCCAGGACCTCACGATCGGGATCCTCGAGCGGCCTCGCCACCAGCAGCTGATCGCAGATGTCGCCTCGGCGGGGGCGCGCATAAGGACCCTCGAGGAGGGGGACTTCGCCAGCGCGGTGATGGCGGCGCTGCCCGAGACCGGGATCGACGCCGCCATTGGGATCGGCGACCTGCACGCCACCCTGATCGCGGCCTGTGCCGTGAAGTGCCTGGGCGGCGAGTTCCTGGCCCGGTTGGTCGCTCGGAACGACGAGGAGCGGAAGGTGGTAGGCGAGATGGCGTCCCACGTCTACGGGATGGCCGAGCTTGTTCCCGCGGCCGATATAGCGGTTGCGATCACCGGTGTTACAGGCGGCCCGCTGCTTCCGGGCCTGACGTTCGGGAGCGGCTACGCCGAGACCTCCTCGCTCGTGATGTCGAGCCGCCACGCCACCGTCCGCCGCCTCACCACGCGACATCACTCCCGCCCCTAGCCGCTGCAACCAGGATTAGACGGCCCGGGTAGCGGGTATCTAGAAGCAGGTATCCCATGAGCCAGTTCGATCCCTACTTGCCGCCGAAGAGCGGCGAGTACGTTCCCCCGCAGCACCACGACGGCGCCTCCGACATTCCGCCGGACTCGCCGTATCACACCTCTGGAGCACCGCGCCAGAACGACCGCGGCCTGCTTGGCGGCCTCATCTCCGCCGGGCTGGCGGCCTGGGCCGTCGTCAAGTACGGCCTGGTCTTCCTGGTCAAGCTGCCGGCGGCGGGAACCCTGATCTCGCTGGTGGTGAGCTTTGGGGGTTATGCCCTCTTCTACGGGCCGTGGTTCGCGGTCGCGCTCGTGTTGATGATCCTGGTCCACGAGATGGGCCACGTCGTCGAGATCCGGCGCCAGGGAATGACCGCCACCGCGCCGATCTTCATTCCGTTTCTGGGCGCCGCGATCTTCCAGCGCTCTCATCCCACCGACGCCCTGAAGCAGGCGCAGATAGGCATCGCGGGCCCGATTGCGGGCACCCTCGGCGCCACGGCGGCCTTCTTCCTGTACAACGCGACCCAGGAGCCCATCTTCCTGCTGGCCGCCTGGATCGGCTTCTACATCAACCTGTTCAACCTGATTCCGATCTGGCAGCTGGACGGAGCGTGGATTCTCGGTCCGGTGTCGCCCTGGTTCCAGGTCGCGGCGCTCGCGGTGATCGGACTCGGCGCCTTCACCCTCCACTTCTTCCTCAGCCCGCTGCTGGTCATCTTCGCCCTGCTGGGCATCCCGAGCCTGATCGAGCGTTTTCGCAACGCCGGCAATCCGTACTACACGTCGGTGCCGGCATCGGGCCGCTGGGCGATGGGGCTGGCCTGGATCGGACTCGTCATCTATCTCGGAGTCATGAGCCTGCAAGCGAACACCTTGCTCGCTCCGTTTGCTCGGTAAACTACCTTCCCTGGAGATCCCATGAAGCTACAGATCCACCCCACCTACTACGAAGACGCGGTCGTGACCTGCGCGTGCGGGAACACTTTCACGACCGGTTCCACGCGCAAGGAGCTCAAGACCGAGATCTGCTCCGTCTGCCACCCGTTTTTCACGGGGACGCAGCGGATCGTGGATACCGGCGGACAGGTCGAGCGGTTCCGGAAGCGGGCTGCTAAGACCCGGGCCTAGATGGCGCGCCCGGAGGTAGCCGCTCCGGAGGCGAAGCCAGCACCCAAGGCCGAGCCTTTCTTCTACGGCGGCCAGGCCGTCATCGAAGGCGTGATGATGCGCGGCAAGCGCCACTACGCGGTCGCGATTCGCCTGCCCAACACCCACGAGATCGTGGTCGATCGCGGCGAGCTGAAGGCACCCATCTACACGCACCCGATCTGGAAGCTCCCGTTCGTGCGCGGTCTCGCGCTCATCGGCGAGCAGCTCCACCTCGGCATGAAGTCACTCATCTGGTCGGCCAACATGAACGCCGGCAGCCAGAACATCGAGATCGGCAAGAAGGAGATCACCGGCTCCGTCGCCATGGCCGGCGTCTTCGCGCTCGTCATCTTCATCGGGCTGCCGCTTCTTCTGGCGAGCTTCGCCGTCCATCGGAGCGGAAGCTTCCTGTTTGTCCTTGTCGAAGGACTCATCCGCGTCGGCCTCGTGCTTGGGTACCTCGCGGCGATCGCGCTCCTGCCCGACGTGAGGCGCGTGTTCATGTACCACGGCGCCGAGCACAAGACGATCAACGCTTTCGAGTCGGGGTGGCAGCTCGACGTGCCGTCGGTGCGGCGCGCCAGCACGCTGCACCCGCGCTGCGGCACGGGATTCCTCCTCGTGGTGCTGGTGGTCAGCGTCATCGTCTTCAGCCTGGTCGCGCTTTTTCACCCGAACCTGTTCTGGTTGGTGATGAGCCGCGTGCTCGCCATCCCGGTGATTGCGGGCGTCGGCTTCGAGCTCATCCGCTTCATGGCCCGCAACCGCACCAACGCCGTGGTCCGCGTTGCGCTCCTGCCGGTCCTCGGTACCCAGAAATTCACGACGCGCGAACCCACCGACGACATGCTCGAGGTCGCCATCTGCGCGTTCAACAGCGCGCGGCAGGGCGAAGAGGAGACCACCGGAGCGGCAGCGTGAAAAGGCACAAGGGGGGCAGGCCCCCCTTGTGGGGAACCCCCCCAAAATTTCGAGGCGGTATGGCCAGGTCGTGTCGTTGCGGTTGCCCGGCAAAGCCGGGCCACGCGGGAGTAAGGACGTGATTGATCGACTCGAGTCGATCGCGCGGCGCTACCGCGAGATCGAGAACGAGATGGCGCGGCCTGACGTGGCGACCGACCACGAGAAGCTGACCAAGCTGGCCCGCGAGCAGCGCTCGCTGCGCGAGATCGTCGAGGCGTACGACGCATATCGCCGCGCCCGCCACGAGATGGAGTCCGCGCGGGAGATGCTCCGCCACGAGAAGGACGCGGAAATGCAGGAGTACCTGCGTTCGGAGGAGCGACGCGCTGGTGGGCAGCTGGCGGATCTGGAAGAGAGGCTGAAGCTGCTTCTGCTCCCCAAGGACCCCAACGACGACCGCGACGTGGTGGTCGAGATCCAGGGCGCCGAAGGTGGAGACGAGGCCGCGCTCTTTGCGGCCGATCTCTTCCGCATGTACACGAGATGGGCCGAGAAGAAAGGTTGGAAGGTCGACGTGGTCGACGCGTCACCAACCGGCATCGGCGGCTACGACAAGATCACCTTCGAGGTGCACGGGCACGGCGCTTACTCGCAGCTGAAGTACGAGGGTGGTGTGCATCGCGTGCAGCGCGTGCCCAAGACCGAGGCGCAGGGACGCATCCACACCTCGGCGGCGACTGTCGCGGTGCTGCCGGAGGCGGACCCGGTGGAGGTCGAGCTGCGGCCGGAAGACCTGGAGATCAAGGCCTCGACCTCGACCGGCCCCGGAGGGCAGAGCGTCAACACGACCTATTCAGCCATCCGCATCACGCACAGGCCGACCGGCCTGGTGGTGAGCATCCAGGACGAGAAATCGCAGCTGCAGAACAAGGAGAAGGCGATGCGCATCCTTCGCGCTCGTCTGTACGAGATGAAGCTCGCCGAGCAGCAGGAGGCGATCGGCGCGCAGCGGCGCGGCATGGTTCGCAGCGGAAACCGCTCGGAGAAGATCCGGACCTACAACTTCAAAGACAACCGCGTCACCGACCACCGGATCAACCTGACGCTGCACAAGCTCGACCGCGTCATGCAGGGTGACCTCGACGACCTGGTGTCGGCGCTCATCGCCGCCGAGCGTGCGGCGCAGCTGAACGGCGGCGCAGAAGCGGCGGCAAGTTGACCATTGTCGAGGTCCTGAAGCTCTCCTCCGACTACCTCCAGAAGCACGGTTCCGACTCGCCCCGGCTCGACGCCGAGCTCTTGCTCGCGCATGCGCTGCGGATGCGGCGGCTCGATCTGTACCTGAAGTTCGATCGCCCGCTCGCCGAGACGGAGTTGAGCGCTTACAGGACCCTCGTCTCGCGCCGAGCCAAAGGCCAACCGGTTGCGTACCTCGTCGGACACAAAGAGTTCATGGGCCTGGACTTCGAGGTCACCCCCGATGTCCTGGTCCCCAATCCCGACACCGAGGTGCTTGTGCAAAGGGCAGTGGAGATCGCGCGTGATGCGCAGCGCGCGCTCCGGGTGACGGACGTCGGCACCGGCAGCGGGTGCATCGCCATCGCCGTCGCCCACTACGCGCCGAACGTTGACGTCTGGGCCTCCGACATCAGCCGTGAGGCGCTGACCCTCGCCGAGCGCAACGTGGCGCGGCACGGGGTGGGCGAACGGGTTCACCTTGTATGCGGGGATCTCATGAGTCCGATGACCGGTGAGTTCGACCTCGTCTGCGCCAACCTCCCCTACGTGTCCGCGGGCGCAACTCTGCCGCGAGAGGTCGCGGCTCAGCCCGCAGGGGCGCTGCTCGCCGGTCTGGGTGGCGCGGAGCTCGTCCGGCGGCTCCTCGATGATGCGCCGGCGCGGCTCGCACCCGGCGGCCGAGTCCTGGCCGAGATCGACCCGTCGATCCTCGGCGTCGTGTTGGAATCCGCCAGGCGCAATTTCGCCGGGCATCGAGTGCAGCGCGACGCCGCAGGCCATGAGCGAGTTCTAGAAGCGTGGTCCTGAAGCCCACCCACGAAGGTATGCAGAGGGCCGCTCAGATCGTCCGCAGCGGCGGAGTGGTCGCGTTCCCGACCGACACGGTCTACGGGCTCGGCGCAAGCGCCGACGACGAGGTGGCGCAGAAGCGCATCTACCAGATCAAGGGCCGGCCGGTCGGCATGCCCCTGATCCTCATGGCCGCCGCTGAATCACAGCTCGAAGGCCTGGTGCACGTCGACTCACGCGCCGAGGCGATGATGCGGCGGTGGTGGCCGGGGCCGCTGACCTTGATCCTGCACGCGATCGGGGGCGGCACGCTCGGCGTGCGCATCCCGAAGCACGAGGTCGCGCTCGAGCTGCTGCGGCACGCGGGCCCGCTGATGACCACGAGCGCCAACCTCCACGGTGGCGATCCGGCGATGGACGCGATGGAGGCGGAGAAGCTGGCCGGGGTCATGGCCGTCGTGGACGGAGGAGCCGCACCTGGAGGCACACCTTCATCGGTGCTCGATCTGACCGGCCCCGAACCACACGTCCTTCGCGAAGGGGCGATTTCGACGCCGGAGCTGCTCGGACCACCGTCTCCGCGAGCCGGATAGGATCGTGGCGTGACGACGAACATCACCACGATGACCTTCCGGGCACTGGACCGGGAGGATCCCGACGTCGCGCAGCTGATCCGCAACGAGTTCCGGCGACAGTCCGACACGCTCGAGCTGATCGCCTCGGAAAACCTGACCAGCCCCGCAATCCTCGAGGCGCTCGGCACGCTGCTCACCAACAAGTACGCGGAGGGTTATCCCGGGCGCCGTTACTACGGCGGCACGGGCGAGGTCATCGACAAGATCGAATCCCTCGCCGTCGACCGGGCCAAGCAGCTGTTCGGCGCCGACTACGTCAACGTGCAGCCGCATTCGGGCTCCCAGGCCAACGCAGCCGTGTACATGGCGGTATGCCAGCCAGGCGATCGAGTGATGGGCATGGACCTGAGCGCGGGCGGCCACCTCACGCACGGGAGCCCGGCGAATTTCTCGGGCAAGCTGTACGAGATCCACTCCTACGGCGTGGACCGCGAGACAGAGCGCATCGATTACGACGCGGTCCAGAAGCAGGCCGAAGAGGTGCGGCCGAAGATGCTTCTCGCCGGATTTTCCGCCTACTCGCGCATCGTCGACTGGAGCCGGATGCGAGAGATCGCCGACTCGGTCGGTGCCACGCTCTTCGTGGACATGGCCCACGTCGCCGGACTGGTCGCAGGTGGCGTGTACCCGTCGCCCATTCCACACGCGGCTATCACCTCGACAACGACGCAAAAGACGCTGCGCGGCGCGTGGGGCGCGATCATCCTGTGCAGGAACGACTGGCAGAAGGCGATCGACTCCGCCGTCTTTCCAGGCACGCAGGGCGGGCCGCTGATGCACGCGATCGCGGCCAAGGCGGTGTGCTTCGGCGAAGCCCTCAAGCCGGACTTCAAGCAGTACGCGAAGCAGGTCGTGGCCAACGCGAAAGCCATGGCCGACCGGTTGACGGTGCGTGGGATGCGCCTGGTCAGCGGCGGCACCGACAACCACCTGATGCTCATCGACCTCCGACCTCAGAAGCGGACGGGAAAGCAGGTCCAGGACATCGCCGACACAGTCGGCATCACGTTGAACCGCAACTCGATTCCTTTTGACGACGCGTCGAAGTTCAATCCGAGCGGCGTTCGGGTCGGCACACCGCTGGTGACGACACGCGGGATGCGTGAGGGGGAGATGGTCGTGATCGCAGATTGCATCGCCGACCTCGTCGAGCGGATCGATGACCCGGCCGCGCTGGACTCGGTCCACGAGCGGGCCCTCGAGCTCTGCCGGAAGTTCCCGATCCCCTACGCATTTGACTGACTTCTTCAGCGACAAGGCGCTGACCAACATCAGCGAGCACCTGCTGCCGGGCCTGTGGCCCCTCCTCGTCGCTTTCGTGGGTTGCGTCGCCGTGGTGCCGCTCGCGATCTGGCTGTCGCGCCGGTTCGGCTGGATCGCGCTGCCCGGCGGCCGCCACGCGCACGCCAGCCCGACGCCGCTGCTGGGGGGACTCGCGATGTGGGGCGGTTTCGCCCTCGCGGTGCTGATCTTCGTCCCACTCAGCGTCCAGACGTGGGGTGTGCTCCTTGTGTCCGGTCTCGCCATGGCTGCCCTGGCGATCGACGACAGATGGTCGATGGCCCCGCTGGTGAAGCTCGGGGTGCAGGTCGCCCTGGCCCTGCTCGCCGTCGTCGTGTTCGGCATCGAGATCCGGTTCTTCAGCCTGCCGGGGGGACATCTCATCCAGCTCGGGCTGCTGATGGCCCCGGTGAGCGTGTTCTGGCTCGTCGGGATGCAGAACACGGTCAACCTTCTCGACGGGTCCGACGGACTGGCGGCGGGGGTCGTCGCCATAGTCGCGGCGATCCTGATGCTGGCGGCAGGCCAGCTCAAGCAACCGGAAGTGGTGCAGCTGAGCGGTGCGCTGGCGGGTTGCTGCGCGGGGTTTCTGCTCTTCAACTTCCATCCCGCCCGCATCTTCATGGGCGACTCGGGCGCGCACTTCCTCGGCATCGCGCTGGGAATGATCTCGATCGTCGGCGTGGCGAAGGTCGCCGTCGCGTTTGCGTTGGCAGCACCGGTGGTCGTGCTGGCGCTGCCGATCGCAGACACCGGATGGGCGATCCTCCGCCGCCGGCGCGATGGGATGTCGGTGGCGAAACCCGACCGCCTGCACCTGCATCACCGCCTCCAGTCGTTCGGGCTGGACCCGCGACAGACGTGCTACGTCTTCTACGCGGCGAGCGCGCTGCTCGGCGGACTCGCCCTGACCCTGTTCGGCCACGGCCGCATCCTCGCCGTGGTGCTGGTCGCGACGGCCGTGCTCGTCTCGACGGTCGCGGCCGACCTGCTCCAGCACGCCGGCTGGCGGGTCCGCGCCCCCTGGTTGCGCCGCCTTCTCGGCGTTCCGGCTTCCCGGTAGCATTTAGCTCGGGCATGCGCCCAGCGAGTCAGGGTCCCAGCGGGGCCGACATGGCGGGAATAGGGATCTATTTCGCCGCCGCCGTCTTGCTACCTCTGCTCGGTGGCGTTGCCCTCGACAGGGTTTTCAACACTGCGCCGGTTTTCGTCCTGGTCGGACTGGTCGTGGGCCTGGCGGCGGGCGGAGCCGCGGTCTATGTGAAGGTGAAGGAACTTTCAAGGTGACGTCGAGTGCCTTGCTGCGGCAGACAGTGGTGGGCTGCGCGATTCTCGCCGTGGCCGTCGTCGTCGTGGCGTCGGCCGCCGGCTACCCCGGGCACGGATTCGGGGTTGCGGGGGGCCTGCTGCTTGGTTCGCTCAACGGCTACCTGATCCAGGGCCTCCTGGGCCGAGGCACACCGTTTGTCGCCTCGAGCCTGCTGCGGATCGTCTTTTTCAGCGCGGTGGTCCTGTTCGCGGCTTTCGTTCTACGCGGCGAGGCGTGGACCGTTGCGCTGGGAATCGGCATCGCGCAGCTGGTGATGGTGGCCGTCGGCATTCGCAGGGGGCTGCAGGGATGATGCTGCGCGAGGGTGGATTCGGCACGCATCCGACCCTCGACCTCGGCTGCGGAACGCTTTGCACCTTCAACTACGACAGCGTGATCTCGACCGTGGTCGCGATCGTGATCACGCTCGGAGTCGGTTTCTGGATTCGCTCTAAGCTGAAAAGCGGAGAACCCGGACGCGTCCAGGCGGTGTTCGAGTGGGGTTATGACCAGTTGAGATCGCTGATCAGAACCAACGTCTCAGATGACGCGCTTTTCATCATCCCCCTCGCGCTGACGCTGTTTCTCTACATCCTCATCGCCAACTGGATCGAGATCCTTCCGCTGGCGATCTTCCCGATCCTGCACGGGGCCAATGCCGACCTCAACCAGACGCTCGCGATGGCTTTGGTCGTCATCGGCGTCGTGCAGTGGTACAGCGTCCGGGTCCTGGGCTGGCGCGGCTACTTTCGTCGCTATACGAAGCCCTTCGAGATGCCGCTCGCGTTTCGGATCGGCTTCGCGCCGTTCAACATCCTCGAAGAGATCGTCAAGCCGGTCACGCTTTCGTTGCGGTTGTTCGGCAACATCTTTGCCGGCGCGGTGATGATCGCTCTGATCGCGGGTTTCGGGACACTGTCGCTTCCGCTCGTGGGAGTGGTGGGTGGGACGGTGCTCGGCACGATCCTGCTGGCGATCTGGAAGGCGTTTGACGTCATCTTCATCGGCTTCATCCAGGCCTTCATCTTCATGTTGCTGACGGTCATCTACTTCGGCGCGGCCCGCGAAGGCCTCGAACACGAACACCATTAGGAGGGACTCATGACAGACCATGGACTCGTTCTCGCCGGCGCCCTGGTCGGGTTCGGCCTCGCGATCGGACTTGGCGCGGTAGGCGCCGCCTTCGGTGACGGACTCGCCGGCAACGCGTTCATCGGCGGCGTCGCGCGACAGCCGGAGGCTCAGGGCCGGATGATCCCGTGGTTGTTCACGATCGTCGGCCTGGTCGAGGCTATGTACTTCATCAACCTCGCCTTCGGATTCGTGTTCCTGTCCAACGTTCCCGCGGCCAAGTAATCGCGATGATCTTGCTGGCCACCGAAGGCACGGCGGGCGTCATCGAAATCAATGGGACGGTGATCGTCGAGCTGCTGACCTTCCTGCTCATGCTGGCCATCCTCGCGCGGTGGGTGTACCCCGAGATCGTCAAGGTCGCCGAGGGGAGGCAGCGCGCCATCGCGCAGCAGCTCCACGATACCGAGCAGGCACGGGCGGATGCCGAGGCACGGCTCCAGGAGGCGCAGGCCAGGCTCGACGACGCGCGCAAGACGGCGCAGCAGGTGGTGGACGCGGCAAGCAAGTCGGCCGAGCAGCTTCGGCAGGACTTGAGGCAGAAGGCCGAGGAGGAGTCGAAGCGCATCACCGAGGCCGCACGGAAGGAGATCGAGGCCGAGCGCGAAAAGGCGGTCCAGGCCGTTCGGTCGGAGGTTGCCGGGATGGTCGTGACCGCGACCGAGAAGGTGATCGGCGAGGCGCTCGACGACCGGAAGCACCGGCAGCTGATCGAGCGCGCGATAGAGGAGGTCGCGAGTGGCGACGGCAGCCGCGGGCGGAGTGGCTCGTGACGGCACCGAGAGATTCGGCCATCCAGGCGGCTGCATGGGGGACGACGATCCGGTGACGGGCACTAGCCGCGCCGCCAAACGTTATGCCAAGGCGGTGTTCGAGCTGGCGCAGGCCGACGGTCAGGTCGACGAGTGGGGCCGCCGCCTGGCGAAGATCCGAGAGCTGTTCGGCGACCCGAAAGTTGCGGCGGTGCTCAGCAACCCAACGATTGCGATCGAGCACCGTGAGGCCCTGATCGCGACTGCGCCGCGTCTGCTCGACGAGGAGGGGAGCAACCTCGCTCGACTGCTAGTCGAGTCGGGCCGCATCGGCGAGGCGGCGGCGATCGAGGACGAGTTTCACCGCCTCGCCGATGAAGCCGCCGGTCGCGTCCGGGCCACGCTGACCACGGCAATCGATCTCCCGCGCGAGGATCGCGACCGCGTGGAGCGAGAGCTTTCGAAGCGTCTCGGCAAGGACGTGCGCATGGAAGTCGTCGTGGACCCGCGCATCATCGGCGGGCTGAAAGTTCAGTACGGCGACAGGGTCGTGGATGCGAGCGTGGCCACCAGGTTGCAGCAGCTCCGCCGCCGGCTGGCGGCGACCTAGGGGAGAACGAAAGAGTGGGCATCAGCACGAAAGAGATCTCGGATGTGATCAAGGAGCGGCTGAAGGACTTCGACGCGAGCCTGGTTGCCGCCGACGTGGGCCGTATCGTCGCGGTGGGCGACGGCATCGCCCAGATCTACGGCCTGCAGAGGGCGATGGCGGGCGAGCTGCTCGAATTTCCGCGCGAGACATACGGCCTGGCCCTCAACCTCGAGGAAGACCAGGTGCGCTCGGTCATCCTCGGCGAGTTCGGCCACCTGCACGAGGGTGACGAGGTCAAGACGACGGGGCGCCTGCTCGAGGTCGCGGTCGGCGACGAGCTGCTCGGCCGGATCGTGAACCCGCTGGGCGTGCCCCTCGACGGCAAGGGGCCGATCAAGACGAGCAAGACGCTCCCGCTGGAGAAGATCGCGCCGGGAGTCATCACGCGCAAAAGGGTCGACAGCCCGGTCCAGACCGGCATCAAGGCGATCGACGCGATGATCCCCATCGGGCGCGGTCAGCGCGAGCTCATCATCGGCGACCGCTTCACGGGGAAGACGACCGTCCTGCTCGACACGATCATCAATCAGAGAGGCAAGGACCTCTACTGCATCTACGTCGCGATCGGCCAGAACGCCGCCTCCATCGCGCGCGTCGCGGCGACCCTCGAAGAAAACGGCGCGATGGACTACACGATCATCGTCGCCGCAACCGCCGCCGATCCGGCCTCGCTCCAGTACATCGCGCCCTACGCCGGCTGTGCGATGGGCGAGTACTTCATGGAGCAAGGCAAGGAGGCCCTGTGCTGCTATGACGACCTGACCAAGCAGGCCTGGGCCTACCGCCAGCTCTCGCTCACGCTGCGCCGCCCGCCCGGCCGCGAGGCCTACCCCGGCGACGTCTTCTACCTGCACTCCCGCCTCCTCGAGCGCGCGGCCAAGATGAACCCGGCCCACGGCGGCGGTTCGCTGACAGCCCTGCCTGTCATCGAGACGCAGGCAAACGACGTGTCCGCCTTCATTCCCACCAACGTGATCTCGATCACGGACGGCCAGATCTACTTGCAGGCCGACCTGTTCAACGCTGGTCAGAGACCCGCGCTCAACGTCGGCATCAGCGTCTCGCGCGTGGGTGGTGACGCGCAGACCAAGGCGATGCGCCAGGTTGCGGGCAAGCTTCGCCTCGACCTCGCGCAGTACCGCGAGCTCGCCGCGTTCGCGCAGTTCGCCTCCGACCTGGACACGGCCACGCGAAACCAGCTCGAGCGAGGAGCACGACTCACTGAGCTGCTCAAGCAGGACAAGTACCAGCCGGCCCCGCTGTCGGAGCAGGTGGCGGTCCTTTACGCGGGCACGCAGGGACACGTCGACAAGGTTGCGGTCGCCCGTGTGCGCGAGTGGGAGGCCGGCTTCGTGCGCTTCCTGAAGGGCGAGCGGCCGGGGATCCTCGAGGCGATCGACGGGCAGAAGGCGCTGGACGACAACCTGTTCGCCCGCCTGAACGCGGCGGTCGCGACCTTCAACCACCAGTTCGGGGTCGAGGGCTACAAGGACGAGCCCGATCCCGTGGCCGAGCCCGCAGGCGCCGCCAAAGGGAGCTAGATGCCCTCATTCCGCGACATCGTCCGCCGGATCGACTCGATCAAGAACACCCAGAAGATCACGAAGGCGATGCAGGTCGTGGCTGCGACGCGCCTGCGTCGCGCCCAGGCCGCCGTGCAGGCCACGCGACCTTACGCGGACAAGATGGTCGAGGTGCTGCAGACGGTCAGCGGGCGCGCGACCGAGTACAAGCATCCGTTCCTCGTCCGTCGCGAAGGCGGGCGCGCCGTGATGATCCTGGTCACCACCGACAAAGGACTGTGCGGCGCCATCAACGTGAACAACATCCGGGCCGCAACCCGATACATGACCGAGCACTACACAGCTCAGCAGCAGTACGTCACGCTGGGACGCAAGGGTCGCGATTTCCTGCTCCGGTACCGGCGCGAGGTGATCGCGGAGGTGAGCAACCTGCCCGACCGGCCCAGCGTCGGCCAGGTCCTGCCCGCCGTGACCGTCGCCCTCGAGGAATACACGAAGGGAAACGTCGACGCGGTGTTGCTCTGCTACGCGAAGTGGATCTCGACCCTCAGGCAGGAGCCGACCATTCGCGTCCTCATTCCCGCCGAGATCCCCGCCCGTGAGCGAGAGCAAACCGGTCCGCGCGCCGACTACATCTACGAGCCAGACCCTGAGTCTGTGCTGGACGGCCTGCTGCCCCGCTACGTCGAGACGCAGGTCTTCCAGGCTGTGCTCGAGAACAAGGCCAGCGAGTACTCGGCCAAGATGATCGCGATGCAGAACGCGACGAACGCGGCAGGCGACCTGATCGATTCGCTGACTCTCTACGCGAACAAGGTGAGGCAGGCTGGAATCACCAGCGAGCTGATGGAGATCGTCACCGGCGCCGAAGCGCTGCGCAGCCAGGCCTGAGGGAGGAGATCGAGATGGCGAAGACGAAGAAGAGGGCGGAGAAGAAAACGACGCAGCAGGGGCGCATCAGCCAGGTCATCGGCGCGGTCGTCGACGTCGAGTTCGATCCCGGCGCGCAGCCGGAGCTGTTCGAGGCCCTCGAGGTCACGACGGACGACGGACGCACGATCGTGCTCGAGGTCGAGTCCGACATCGGCGACAACGTCGTGCGCTGCATAGCGATGGACTCCACCGACGGGATTCGCCGCGGCGACGCGGTGGTCGCCACGGGTTCGCCGATCTCGGTCCCGGTCGGGGTCGAAACGCTCGGACGGCTTTTCAACGTGATCGGCAAGGCGATCGACGACGAGCCAACGCCGGAAGGCACGACTCGGTGGCCGATTCACCGGCCCGCGCCGCCGGTGTCGGAACAGCAGGCCAAGGTCGAGATCCTCGAGACGGGGATCAAGGTCATCGACCTGATCTGCACGTTCGCCAAGGGCTCGAAGATCGGCCTGTTCGGCGGAGCAGGCACGGGCAAGACCGTCATCGTCCAGGAGCTGATCCGCAACATCGCGTACCAGCACAAGGGACGCTCCGTGTTCGCGGGCGTGGGGGAGAGGACTCGCGAGGGGAACGACATGTTCGTCGAGATGGGCGACGCCGGCGTGCTGCCTCAGACCGCGCTGGTCTTCGGCCAGATGAACGAGCCGCCGGGCGCCCGCGCGCGTGTCGGCCTGACCGGTCTGACCATGGCCGAGTACTTCCGCGACGAAGAGGGTGCCGACGTCCTTCTCTTCATCGACAACATCTTTCGCTACCTGCTCGCGGGGTCGGAGGTTTCCGCCCTCCTCGGGCGGATGCCCTCCGCCGTCGGCTACCAGCCGACGCTTGCCTCGGAGATGGGCGAGCTGCAGGAACGCATCACGTCCACTCGCAAGGGCTCCATCACCTCGGTCCAGGCCGTGTACGTTCCGGCGGACGACTACACGGACCCGGCAATCCAGACCGTGTTCGCTCACCTGGGCGCGACGCTCCGCCTCGAACGGTCGCTGGTCGAGATCGGCATCTATCCCGCCGTCGACCCACTCGGCTCATCCAGCCGGTTCGTGGAGCCCGCGATCGTGGGCCAGGAGCACTACGACGCGGCACAGGGCGTCAAGAAGATCATGCAGCGGTACAGGGACCTGCAGGACATCATCGCCATCCTCGGCATGGAGGAGCTTTCGGAAGACGACAAGCAGGCGGTGTCTCGCGCGCGCAAGGTGCAGCGATTCCTCTCCCAGCCCTTCAACGTCGCGCAGCGTTTCACGGGCCGCGAGGGCAAGTACGTGTCGCGCGCCGAGACCGTGCGTGGTTTCAACGAGATCCTCGCGGGCAAGCACGACGACCTGCCCGAGCAGGCTTTCTACATGGTCGGCACGATCGACGACGCGCGACAGCAAGGCCAGGACATGAAGAAGCGGCAGTGAAGTATCCCCTGCGCGTGGTGAGCGTCGAGCGCAGCCTTTACGAAGGCGACGTCGAGTTCATGATCGCCACCGGGGCCGAGGGTGAGCTCGGCGTCCTGGCCCGCCACGCGCCGCTGATGACCATCCTCAAGCCCGGCTCGCTGAGGATCCAGGAGACGATCGCCGGCGAGGAGCAGGTCCTCTTCGTGGGCGGCGGATTCCTCGAGGTCCTGCCCGAGCGGGTGACCGTTCTCGCCGATGTGGCCGAGCACGCCGAGGAGATCTCCCTGGAAGCGGCCGAGGAGGCGCGGCGACGCGCGCAGGAGAAGCTCGCCGGCACGCTCAGCGCGGCCGAGGAAACCGAGTTCCAGAACGCACTCGCCATGGCCGAAGCGCGCCTGCGCCTGGCCCGGGCCCGCCGCGGAGGGCCCGGCTAGTACTCTCAGCCCTTGATGAGAGGGCGTGACAGGGCGCTGCGGATCAGCGGCGGCGCGCAGCTTGCCGGTGACGTGTGCGTCAGCGGATCGAAGAACGCGGCACTGCCCGAGATGGCGGCCTCGCTTCTGACCACACGCAGGCTCACGCTGCACAACGTGCCCCGCGTGACCGACACCACCGTGATGGCCGAGATCCTGCGCGAGATTGGCGGCAACTCCGAGGGCGAAGGCACAGTCGTCCTCAACACCGGTGCGGCGGTCCGCAGCGCGGTGCCCGACGAGTTCGGTCGGAGGATGCGGGCGACGATCGTCCTGCTCGGCGCGCTATTGGCGCGTTTCGGCAGAGCCCGGGTGCCGCGTCCAGGCGGTGACGACATCGGAGCACGGCGGTTCGAGCAGCACCTGCGCGGGCTGCGCCAGATGGGCGCGCACATCAACGAGACGAAGGACGAGATCGTCGCGACGGCCGACCGGCTGCGCGGCGACCGCATCGTCTTCGACCTCCCGACCGTCACCGGGACCGAGAACATACTTCTCGCCGCGGTGACCGCGGAAGGTCGGACCGAGATCTTCAACGCGGCACGGGAGCCGCACGTGCAGGACCTCTGCCTCCTCCTGACCAAGATGGGCGCGCGCATCGAGGGCATTGGCACGGAGCGGTTGATCGTCGACGGGACGCGCGAGCTCGGTGGCGCCGAGCACACAGTGGTGGCCGATTACCTCGAGGCGGGCACCTATGCGATCGCGGTCGCGGCTGCAGGCGGCCGGCTGCGGATCGAGTGCAGCCGCCCGGCGGACCTCCAGGTCCTGCTGCTCAAGCTCGAACAGGCAGGCGCGCACGTCGACGCGGGGGATGGATGGTTTCGCGTCAGCCGTGACTCCCATACGCCCCTGAAGCCAATCGACATGTCGACGTGGACGTATCCCGGTTTTCCGACCGACCTGCAGGCCCAGTACATGGCGCTGATGACTCAGGCCGACGGGGAGAGCGTCATCTCCGAGTACGTGCACGAGAACCGGTTCCACCACGTCCGCGAGCTCGCCAAGATGGGGGCGGGAATAACGGTCGAGGGACGGCTGCACGCGGTGGTCCACGGGCCCTGCCGCCTGCACGGCACGGAGCTGTCCATCCCGGACATCCGATCGGGCGCTGCGCTCGTGATCGCAGCTCTCTGCGCGGAGGGTGACAGCGTGCTGCGCCAGTTCTGGCACGTCGAGCGCGGGTATGAAGACATGGTTGGAAAGCTGGCGTCAGTCGGCGCGCGGATCAAGACGGTCAGCGTCGAACCCGAGTCGGCTGGGGACCACCGCTCATACGAATGATGTCGATCCTCTCCCGAAAGATCGGCATCGACCTCGGTACGTCGACGGTGCTGATCTATGTCAAGGGCGAGGGGATAGTGGTCAACGAGCCGTCGCTGGTGGCCGTGAATCGCGATGGCAGCCGGATCCTCGCCGTTGGCAGGCAGGCCTTCGAGATGGTAGGTCGCGCGCCGGAGACCATCCAGGTCGTCCGGCCGATGCGCGAGGGCATGATCGCCGACTTCGTCGTGACCGAGGGCATGCTGCACCACCTGATCGGCAAGGTGCAGGGCAGGCAGCGCCTGTTCAAGCCCGAGATCATGATCTGCGTCCCCTCCGGCGTGACGTCGGTCGAGCGCCGCGCGGTGACCGAGGCGGCGATCTCCGCTGGCGCGCGCCAGGCCTGGCTCATCGACGAACCCCTGGCGGCCGCGATCGGCGCGGGTCTGCCCATCGCCGAGCCGCGTGGAAATGCGATCTGCGACATCGGGGGGGGCACCACCGAGGTCGCGGTCATCTCGCTATCGGGGATGGTGGTCGCGCACTCGATTCGTGTCGGCGGGAATCGCATCGATGACGCGATCGCGGCGTACATGAAGCGCAAGCACAACCTGCTCATCGGCGAGAGGTCCGCCGAGGAGGTCAAGATCGCGGTCGGTTCGGCCGTGTCGATGAAGCAGCCGCTCTTGACCGAGGTGCGCGGCCGCGACCTGGTCACCGGCCTGCCACGTAACGTCGAGGTGTCGTCGAATGACATTGCGGAGGCGATCCAGGAGCCGCTCAGGTTGATCGTCGGCGCCGTCCGCGACGTGCTCGAGGAGACGCCGCCTGAGCTGGCGGCCGACATCTTCGACCGCGGCATCGTGCTGTCAGGCGGAGGCGCGCAGCTGCGTGCCCTCGATCGCTACATCTCGATGCACACGGGCATTCCCGCGGTCGTCGCCGACGAGCCGCAGACGTCGGTCGTGCGCGGGACCGGCCTGGCGCTCGAACACTTCGAGGTCCTGAAGCGCAACCAGAGCTACCTGCGCTGATAATCCCCGCGAATTCAGAGGCCTGGCCGTGAATTCGTCGGGACCCCTCTTGTGACAGGACTGCAGGTCGTCGTCGACGGGTCCGGTCTCGAGCGACCCCGCGCCGGCGTCGGTGTCTACACGACGCAGATCACTCACGCGATGGCCGTCGACCGGCCTGACTGCCGGCTGACGGTCTACGGACCACCGGGCGGGTTCGTTTACGTCCCGGATGCGACCTATCAGCTGCTGCCGCAGTCACGGCTGATCGGCCGCCACGTGCAGTGGCCCGCCGCGATCCGCCGCCTGCATCCGGACGTCTATTTCGGCGCGGCCGGCGCGCTGCCGCTCGGCAGGGTCGGGTCCCCGTCGGTGATCACCGTCCACGACCTCGCCATCTATCGGAACCGTTCCTGGTTTCCTGGACGCCAACCCCTCAGCACGCGACTCGTGGTGCCGCGCTCGATACTGCGCGCCGATGTCGTGATCGCGGTGTCTGAGAACACGGCGCAGGACGTCCTGGAGATCTTCGGCATCGACCGGGCGCGCATCCAGGTGATTCCGCACGGCGTCTCCCCGCGCATGCAGCCCATGAGCGCCGCCGCGCGAGCCGAAGCTCGGGCGCGGCTCAAGCTGCCAGAGCGATTCATCCTCTTCGTCGGCACGGTCGAGCCGCGTAAGAACCTGGACACGCTGCTCGATGCCTGGGCGATGATGCGCGACCGGCCCGACCTGGTCGTCGTCGGCTCGTGGGGATGGCTGTACGAGCCCATCCGCGACAAGATGGCCCGTCTCGGCCCGCGGCTCCATCACCTCGATTCGGTCGATCCGGACGAGCTCCCGGCGATCTACAACTTGGCGCGGATCCTCGCCCACCCGGCCTGGTATGAGGGCTTCGGCCTGCCTCCGCTCGAAGCCATGGCGTGCGGCACGCCGGTGCTCGTGTCCGACCGCTCCAGCCTGCCGGAGGTGGTCGACGGGGCGGCCATCATCGTCCCCGCCGGCGACGCCAATGCCTGGCGGGACGAGCTGGAGCGGGTGATGGCAGACACCGATCTCGCCGCCGACCTCCGGCACCGCGGGATCCTCCGCGCGGCCGAGTTCAGCTGGCCCCGTGCAGCGCGCCTCACCTGGCAGGCGATCGATGGCGCGATGGAGACTAGAGGAGCTCCCTGATCACCGCCGCGACGCCGGCCGCGGTCGCGTCCCATGTGAACTTCGCCGCCCTGGCGCGAGCCGTCCGCTCCAGGTTCGCCTGGAGATCCGTGTCACCAAGCGCCGCCTCGAGCACGCGGGCCAGGTGCTCGGGGTCCGCCGGATCCTGGAAGTACAGGACGGCGTCTCCGCCCACCTCAGGCAGCGACGACGACTTCGCGGCGACGACGACCTTTCCTCGCGCCAGCGCCTCCAGGACGGGAAGGCCGAACCCTTCGTAGAGGCTCGGCACGACCACCGCCGAGGCGCGCCGGTACAGCAGCTCGAGCAGGGGCTCGTCGACCAGGCCCAGCACACGGCAGTGCCTGGAGGCACGAAGCCTCGCGGCCAGATCGGCATCGCGTACCGGCCCGGCGACGACCAGCGTGAGGCCGTCGAGGCGCTCTACCGCGGCCAGCGCCGTCGCCTGGTTCTTGCGAGGCTCGATCCGGCCGACCTGGAGGACGAAGCTTCCGTCGACCCCGAGCTCACTCAGTCGCGCGGCCGGCGCGGGGGACACTGACGGCGGGCTGACCCCAAGCGGCACGACCCGAATCCGCCCGGGCGCAACGCCGTACGACTGGACCAGGTCCCCCTTCGTGGATTCCGAGACCGCTATCACCAGCCGCGAGCGCGCCACCGCCCAGCGCGTCGTGAGCTGGAGGTACAGCCGCTCGCTCGGCGCATACGCGGCGGGATGGTGGTCGAAGGCGAGGTCGTGGACGACGGTGAGAGCCCTGCCAGTCCACGCAAAGGGCACGACGTGCGCCGGCACGAACAGAAGGTCGGGCTTCTCGCGCGCAAGCGCGATCGGCAGTCGCACCTGGGACCACATGCGCCGGAAGGGCAGCACCATGAGGTCGACACCCAGGTCCGCCTTCGGTCGCGAGGCGAAGAAGCGCCAACGCAGCTCGGGCGCGGCGGCAGGCAGACGCGTGCACACCTCGCGAGTGAAGGTCTCCGTGCCTGTGACAACTGCACGGGTGGCGGGATTGATGTCCACCGCGACGGTCCGTTTTCGTCCCTCGACTCCCACTCTTGGTCGACCTTAAGCTAACCGCCGTGAGGGAGGGTGTCGGCCGTGTCGTGGCAACGGCCGCCACGCTGCTCCTGACGGCGACGAGCTCTTACCTGCTCCAGACCAACGAGTCGCTCCGGCCTCCACGCCCGCAGCCTGCACCGCCAAGGATCGTGGTCGCCCAGGCAGACCCAGGCGGGCGCGAGTATGTCGTCCGGCGTCACCAGTTCGTCGCGCTTGGCTCGAGCGCTCTCACGATGCCGATCCTGATGTACCACTACGTCCGTCAGCCGCCGTCGATCCGCACCGACGCTCTGGGCTTCAAGCTCTCGGTGTCGCCCGAAACCTTCAAGACGCAGATGGACTGGCTCGCGGCCAACGGCTACCACGCGGTGACCTTCGACCAGGTGCGCGCGTACTTCGCGGGGGTGCAGCCCTTGCCCTCGAGGCCGTTCGTGATCACGTTCGACGACGGCTACCAGGACCTGTACACGACGGCGTTCCCCATCCTCGAGGCGCACGGATTCACTGCGGTGGCCTACGTCGTGAGTGGTTTTGTGGGCCAGTCGGGCTACCTCGACAGCCAGGAGATCCTGGCCATGGACCACGCGGGGATCGAGATCGGCTCGCACACGGTCAACCACGCCGACCTCGCCCGATTGCGCTACGCGTCCCTCGCTTACGAGGTGGTGCAGTCAAAGGACTGGCTCGAGCGCCTGGTCAAGCACCCCGTCCTCGACTTCGCGTATCCGTCAGGCAAGTTCACCTCGCAGACGGTCGACGCGGTGGTGCACGCCGGCTACAGCACCGCCGTGACGACCTCGTCTTATCCACCATCACATTCGCTGGTCGATCGCTACACGTGGAGCCGCGTACGGGTCGGCGGCGGCGAGGAGCTCGGTGATTTCATAACCAGCTTGGGCGGCTGCATGGCATCGACGACCATTACCAGGGTGGACGTGATCTCACCCGTCGACATGCCGTTGCCGACGACCTGGGCGGCTTGACCGAAGCCCGAATCCTCGGGGTCAGGGTCGACTGCGTCGACATGGCGTCGGCCCTGCAGGCGATCGAGCGCTTCGCAGATGAGGGGGGACCCCACCTTGTCGCCACCGTGAACCCGGAGTTCGTGATGCGGGCCCAGCGCGACACGGACTTCGGTCGGGTGCTCGAGTCGGCCGAGCTGTGCTTGCCGGATGGCGCGGGTGTGGTGTGGGCGGCCCGCAGGCAGGGCTGCGCGATTCGCGAACCGGTCGCCGGTGTGGACCTCCTCTTA
>DASPXA010000010.1:0-186103 GCA_035637495.1 Verrucomicrobiia bacterium | reverse complement strand
CCAACAGAAGACCTATGAATTAACGATTCACTGGGCTAGACTTCGCGCCCCCCGCTTCGTTCCAGGAGGCAGTAAATGGCTCGTCTTCCGGCCTGGTTGACGATCGGCGCTGTGATCGCAGCGCTCAGCCCCCTTGCCGCTCACGCCGACACTGGTACTTCGACGCTGGACTGGGGTTCGATCAGCACTGCAGCGGCGCCGCCCGGGCGCGAGTTCGCGGCCATGAGCTACGACTCCGGGCGCGGGCGCACGGTGCTGTTCGGCGGAGATCAATTTATCCATAACTCGAGCACGGTACCGCCGTACCTGGCGGACACCTGGGAGTGGGATGGGTCTTCGTGGACCAACGTGACGCCGACGGTCTCGCCGCCCGGGCTCAGCGGCGCCTCGATGGCGTACGACGCCCGCAGGGGCGTTTCGGTCCTGTTCGGCGGTAACCTGCGGTTCGGGCCGAACTCCTCAGACACCTGGGAGTGGGACGGCGCCGGCTGGACGAAGCGATCACTCGCGGTCTCGCCGCCGGCCGCCGTACTTGCGCCCATGGCATACGACTCTGCCCGGGGCGAGGTGGTCTTGCTTGGGCCGCCCCAGCCATATGGCTTGCTCGCCACAACGTGGACCTATGACGGGACGACGTGGACCCAGCGCTCTCCCATCACGTCGCCGCCTGCCCGATCCGGCGCTTCGACGGCTTTCGACTCGGTGCGCAACCGCGTGGTCCTCTTCGGCGGGTTCAGCAGCGTCAGCGGACGCCTTAACGACACGTGGGAGTGGGATGGGGCCAACTGGGCACAACGAACGTCGGCCACACTTCCATTTCCGCGCTGGATCGCCGCGATGGTGTTCGACTCACACGTCGGGAAGACGATTCTCTTTGGAGGCGATCACCTCCGTCCCTTCGCCCTGGGGGGCGTCAATGACACCTGGTCGTGGGACGGCAACCAGTGGACCAGGCTGTGGACGGACGCCGCTCCGGTTGGACGCATGGGCCACGTGATGGCGTACGACTCGGCGCGCGCGCGGAGCGTCATGTTCGGCGGGACGAACGTGGTTTCTCCCCAGGTCTATTACACCGACACCTGGGAGCTGGCCACTGACATCACCACCCCACCAGGCAATCCCGACCTCACCTTTTCGGGGGCCAGCAGCGTGCGACCGACCCAGGTCGGAACCACCAGCAGCGACTTCAGCGTCGCGCTGTTCACGAGCTCCGGCACCGGCCCCGTGACCATCGGCTCGATGTCAATCACGGGCGAGTTCGCCATCATCGGCACCGATTGCCCGCTCGCGCCAGACAAGCTGGCCGCCGGCACGATATGCACCGTCAGCTTCAACTTCACACCGGCGGCGGTCGGAACGCGGATGGGCATGCTGACGCTGACCGACAACGGGTCGCAGGGCTTCGCGTCGGTCCAGGTGTCGGGTGAGGGCCTTGCGATCCCGACGTCGCTGTCGGTGGCAACCGCGACGGCTGTGTACGGCGGCACGACCACGATCTCCGCGACTCTTTTGGCCGGCGCCAAACCCGTTGCCGGAGCACCGCTCCAGATCAGTCTCAACGGCGCCTCCGCCACCGTCACGACCGACGCTTCCGGCGTGGCGACCTGGAGTGGCGCAAGCGTGGCCGGCATGCACGCCGGTGAATACGTCGGCGCCATCCAGGCGAGCTTCGCCGGCGACGCCATTCACCTCGCGTCTATGAGCGGGCCTTACGGAAGCTACCTGGCCATCGCACAGGTCGGGGCGCTGACCTACACCGGCGACTTCTACGTGGCCGACTCAATAGGGCCGAGCATCTCAGTGGCCGTGAATCAGCGGACGCCCGCTTCCGACCCACAGGCGATCGATTTCTCGCCGCGGCCCGTGTGGGTGCGCTTTGACATGACCGGCCCCAGCGGCACATTCGCGGCCGAAGCTCGTGTGATTGACGACATGGACTGGTCCACAACCGGGAGTGGCCATGCCAGCCTCTTGCTGCCGGCCTTACCCGACGGCGCATATTCGGTGCGGGCGCAGATCGAGTCCAACCTGTTCTTCGTCAGCGAGGACACGAGGGTCGGAGTCGCGTCGGCGCCGACAAAAGGAGGTTTCGCGGCCGGCGCCGGCGCCATCGCCGCCGATCCCTCGGCGAACACAGCCGACACACGCGGCTACTTCAGCCTGGAGCTCACGCCCGGGCGGTCCATCGGCGGCTCGATGACTTACACGTATCGGACGAGGATGAACGTCGGCGGCGTTGTTCGCGATGTCGACGTCGTCGTCAACAGCACTGACGTCACGACCCTGAATGGCGGCAGGTCCACTCCGACCGCAATTGGCCACTTCAGTGTCGCGTTCGCCGACTCGTCGACGGGAGAGCTGTACTCGAGCCTCGGATTTGCCGGTGGGACGTTCCGCCTCACAGCAATTGACGGAGGCAAGCAGGCGGACCTGTTCGGCCTGGCTCTCTACAAGCCTGACGGGTCGCTGTTCCACACCACCGGGCCGCCCGACCGAAGCGGCGACGCGCAGCTGGTCGCGATCGAGAGCGGGAGCATCGTCAGCAGCCTGTAGTTCAAATCCACTCAGGTCCCGCATCGGCCGGCCGGAGCGGCGGAATCGTCCGCCGCTAAAAACGGCCCCAGACGCCCTCCTTGCGATAGCCCGCGACGAGCATCAGTCCGATGACGAATTGGACCAGGCCGACGACAGCTTGAAATAGCAAATACCAGGCCGGACCGCTCTTCGGGAGAATGCCGGCCAGCTCGAGGCCAGAGGCGGGCACGCGCAACAGGCCCGCGAGGAACGCCACCACAATCAACCAGAAGGTCCAGCGCCAGCGCCGCAAGACCCCGGCAGCGAGCAAACCGATGAAGACGACCAGCAATGCAAGGAACACAATCTCGGTTCCGGCACGGCTGGCGCCAGAAGCGCCAAGCGCCCCGGCATACGTCTCGGGTGCGAACACGAGGATGGCCGTCAGCGAAATCACAGCCGCGACGAAAAACCCAATTACCAGACCCTGGCTTCGATTCATAACCGTCGAATCGTGGCCCATTTCTCGAGAGGCGCGGATCGACCGTCGGTCAGACCGGACAGGTGTAGAGCGGTGCCAGGGAGCCGTCACACTCATCGTGGAATGCATCGCGGTCACGCCCTTGCCTGAGATGCCTTCGGCGGAGCGCCAGCGCCTTCAAGAAGCCGTGCAAGGTTTGGCGCCCTGGCGGAGGTGGGGGCCATATCTGAGCGAACGCGCCTGGGGCACGGTGCGCGAGGACTACAGCCCCTCAGGCCAGGCGTGGGATTTCTTCCCACATGAGCACGCCCGTTCGCGCGTCTATCGCTGGAACGAGGACGGGCTCGCGGGCCTATGCGACGAGCACCAGCTTCTTTGCTTCGCCGTCGCCCTGTGGAACGGCCGAGACCCGATCCTGAAAGAGCGGATCTTCGGGCTGACAGGAAACGAAGGCAACCATGGCGAAGATGCCAAGGAGTACTGGTTCTATCTCGACTGCACGCCGACGCATTCATGGATGCGCTGGCGCTACCTCTACCTGCAGCAGGCATTTCCCTACGCCGAGCTGGTCGAGAAGAATCGACACCGGAGCCGGCTCGAGCCCGAGTTCGAGCTGCTGGACACCGGCATGTTCGACGGTGATCGGTACTGGGTGGTGACCGTCGACTATGCAAAGGCGGCTGTGGACGACGTCTTGATCCGCGTCACAGCCCGGAACGCCGGTCCCGACAGTGCAGAGATCGACATCCTGCCCTCGCTCTGGTTCCGAAACACGTGGGCTTGGGGCGACGACGGCCGCGTGCCATCAATCCGGGCTGAAGAGACCGACCTCATCGCTGAGCACTGGGAACTGGGCCGAATGACTCTGGCATCCGACGGCACGCCCGGGCCCCTCTTCTGCGACAACGAGACAAACACCGAGCGTCTGTGGGGAATCCCCGGCCGCAGCCGCTTCCCGAAGGACGGCATCAACGACCACGTCGTGTCCGGAGCGGCAACCGTCAATCCGGAGCTTCTGGGCACCAAGGCGGCGCTTCGCCACCACCTGAGGGTCGGCGCCGGTGCAGAGACGACGATCAGGCTCAGGTTGAGCGCATCCGGAGTGCGCATCGGCCGCGACTTTGACGCCGTCATGGACGAGCGCCGCAGCGAAGCCGGCGCGTTCTATGCAGAGATGACGCCGGCCGGAACTCCGGCGGCGCAGGCGGATGTCCTCAGGCAGGCGATGGCCGGCATGCTCTGGTCGAAGCAGTTCTACAACTACAACGTCGAGAGTTGGCTGCAGGGCGATCCCGCCGGCCCCAAACCACCGCCGGAGCGCCTGTCGGGTCGCAACTCGGCCTGGCTGCATCTCGACAACAGCGATGTGATCTCGATGCCCGACAAGTGGGAGTATCCGTGGTACGCGGCCTGGGACCTCGCGTTTCACTGCGTCGCGCTGGCGAGAGTCGATCCAGATTTCGCAAAGTCCCAGCTGCTTCTCCTGTGCCGAGAGTGGTACATGCATCCGAACGGACAGCTTCCTGCGTACGAGTGGGCGTTCGGAGACGTCAATCCACCCGTCCATGCCTGGGCAGCGCTCCGAGTCTTTGAGATTGACGGGTCACAGGACTACGACTTCCTGGCACGCGTCTTTCACAAGCTGCTCTTGAACTTCACATGGTGGGTGAATCGCAAGGACAGTGAAGGCAACAATGTCTTTCAGGGTGGATTTCTAGGCCTGGACAACATCGGCCTCTTCGATCGCTCGTCACTGCCTGTGTCGGGCCACCTCGAGCAGTCAGATGGAACCGCCTGGATGGCGATGTACTGCCAGAACATGCTCGAGCTGTCGCTCTTGCTCGCCCAGTACGACCACACGTATGAAGACATGGCCATCAAGTTCTTCGAGCATTTCGCTCTGATCGCTTCCGCGCTCAACAACCAGGGTCTCTGGAACGATGAAGACGGCTTTTACTACGACGTCCTGCACCTGGCGGACGGTTCGATGCAGCCATTGCGAGTGCTCTCGATGGTTGGGCTGGTGCCGCTCTTTGCGGTGACGACGCTTGGTCCCGAGACGATGGCGCGGCTCCCCGAGTTCGCGCGGCGAGCCGACTGGTTCACCGCACACCGCCAGGAGGCGATGGGCGTGATCGAGCACATGCGAAGCCAGAGCCACGCCGGATGGCGGATGCTGTCAATCGTCTCTCCCGAGCGGCTGCGCCGCATCCTGGCCCGGGTCCTGGACCCGGACCGGTTCCTTTCCCCCTTCGGAGTGCGTGCCCTCTCGAGATGGCATCGCGACCATCCCCTGGAGGTCGACGTCGGTGGCTTCACCGCGCGCCTCGTGTACGAGCCCGCCGAGTCGAGCACCGGACTCTTCGGCGGGAACTCAAACTGGCGCGGACCGATATGGATGCCCGTCAACTACCTCTTGATCGAGGCGCTCAAGGTCTATCACCGCTACCTCGGGGACAGCTTCACTGTTGAATGCCCGACCGGGTCAGGAAGCCGGCTGAACCTCGACCAGGTCGCCGACGAGATCGCGCGGCGATTGATCGCGATTTTTGTCGACCGCGATGGGCGGCGGCCAATCTTCGGTACTTATGAGCGTTTCCAGTCCGACCCCGAATGGCACGGTCTGATCCCCTTTCACGAGTACTTCAACGGCGATACGGGCGCTGGCATCGGCGCCGCCCACCAGACGGGCTGGACCGGTCTTGTCGGTGACCTGGTGATCCGGCTAAACCAATGAGACATCGCCCGAGCTGACCACCATTTCCGCACGCTCTGCCGGCTCCAGTCTCACGGGTTCAGCTGCCGAGGACCTCCTGGCGTCTCCGTTCCAGGAACACGCGCTCGCGCTCGTTGTCGGTGAGCCCGATCGCCGCCTCGTACGCGAGCACGGCCTCGTCGTTACGCCCCAAGCGCCGCAGCAGGTCGGCGCGGATGGCGTGGAACAGGTAATACGAGGTGAGGTCGAGCCCGTCGACCACGGTCAGCGCCGCATCCGGTCCCTCGACCTCAGCCACGGCGACCGCCCGATTCAAAGCCACGACCGGGCTTGGCGCCAGAGCGAGCAGCTGGTTGTACAGCTGCAATATCTGCCACCAGTCCGTTTCGACCGAGCTGACAGCGTCGGCGTGGACGGCGTGGATCGCCGCCTGGATCTGGTACGGCCCGGGCTGGTTGCGCAGGAGGCATTGGCGCACGATCGCCTGGCCCTCGACGATCAGCTCGCGGTCCCAGCGGCTGCGGTCCTGGTCGGCGAGCCGGACGAGCCCACCCGCCGGCGTGGTGCGAGCAAACCGGCGCGACTCGACCAGGAGCATGAGGGCAACCAGGCCCATCACCTCCGGTTCCTCCGGCAGCAGCTCGGCCAGCAGTCGCCCCAGGCGCAGGGCTTCGACGCACAGGTCCTCCCGCACGAGACGCTCGCCCGCGCTCGCCGTGTAGCCCTCGTTGAAGATGAGGTAGACGACCGCGAGCACGGCCTGCAACCGTGCGGGGAGGTCGGTCGCGCCGGGGACGCGATAAGGGATCCGCGCGTCCCGGATCTTGCCCTTGGCGCGGACCAGCCGCTGGGCCATCGTCGTCTCCGGCACCAGGAACGCGTGCGCGATCTCCGCGGTCGTGAGTCCGCCCAGCAGTCTGAGCGTCAGCGCCACCTGGGCGTTCAGCGCGAGCGCGGGGTGGCAGCACGTGAAGATCAGACGGAGCCGGTCGTCGCCCACGGCGTCCTCCACCGGTTCTTGTGAGGCATGCAGCAGGGCCGCCTGCGCTTGCCGGTCCGCGCGCGAGGCCTCTCGGCGAAAACGGTCGATCGCCCTGTTGCGGGCGGTCGTGATGATCCATCCCACCGGGCTCGGCGGCAGTCCAGTCGCCGGCCATCGCTGCATCGCCGCCACGAACGCATCCTGCACGGCCTCCTCCGCCAGGTCGATGTCACCGCACACACGGACCAGCACCGCGACGGCGCGCCCGTACTCCTGACGAAAGACACGCTCGACCTCCGATCCCTCGATCGCCGGCACGCCGGACGTCAGTCCGATCCTTGAAACGGCCGCACCTCGATCGGCAATGTGACCGCGCGGGCTGCCTTGCCACCCCACTCCAGCGCGGCGTCGAGATCCGGCACGTTGATGACGAGAAACCCGCCGATGTGCTCCTTGCCCTCGGCGAACGGCCCGTCTGTCATGAGGACGTCGCCGTCCTTGAGTCGGAGCACAGTCGCCGTGGTGGGCGGGTGAAGGCCGCCGTTGAACACCCACACCCCGGCAGCCTTGGCTTCGCCTATCAAGGCATCGACATCCCGCATGACTTTGCCCAGGACCTCAGGCGGCGGAGGCTCGCCGTCCGGTTGGTAGATGCTGAGCAGGTACCTCTTCATGCGCCCGGGTCCGCCGCCGGACGGTAGGTCGCGATCACGACTCCGGTGGTCGTGGTCTTGGTGTCGACCAGCTGAAGATGGGCGAACGTCCCGCCGTCGTCAAATAGGCGCTGCCCCGATCCGAGAACGAGTGGATGAATCTGCAGGACGTACTCATCGATCAGGCCGCGCCGCATCAGCGATCTCACCAGCTGTCCACTGCCGAGTATCACAAGATCCTTGCCGCGCTGCTCCTTGAGGCGCGCGACTGAATCTGCGGCGTCGCCCTGGAGGAGCGTGGAGTTGCTCCACGGCAAGGGTTGGCGTAGCGTGGTCGAAACGACGTATTTCTCGGCCTTGTTCAGCACGGGCGTGAACGGGTTGTCGGTCCGCTTCGGCCAGACCTCGTAGAAGTCCTCGTATGTCCGGCGCCCGAACAGCAGTCCACCGGTGGTGGCCATGCTCTCGGCGGCCACCTGACCCATGACCGGGTCGGCGTACTGCATCGCCCAGCCACCGTGCTCGAAGCCGTTGCGACGGTCCTCGTCGGGACGAGCCGGGGCCTGCATGACGCCGTCGAGCGTCAGGAGCTCGAAAACGACGATCCTGCGCATTGAGAGATCTCCTTTTGATCGGGGCGGGCCGCCGGTGGGCCGCCTTCTTGTGCTCTATACGAAGCGCGCAGGGCCAGATCGACACCGGGGATCGCGATGGGCGGATCGTTAGTCGGGGCCCACAGCTCTCGACTCAGAAAGCCGGATCGTGAGGACGGCGACACCAATCGACGCTGATGACGATCTTCGCCTTGGCCCGGCCGGTCCCCAGACAGCGCATCGCTACAGCCTGATTCCCCTTATCAACAACCACAGTCCCGTCCCTACCTCAGCGATCAGGATCGGTATGGATCCGATCACCTGGACCAGGCTGGGAAGTCCTGGCGCGACCAGGTTCGCGAACCACATCGCCAGGTAAAGGACCGATGCGAAGACGCCCCACCCGGACAGCATCCGCGGGATGAACTGGGTTTTGAAGAAGAGGTAGAAGAAGATCGTCGACCCCGTGCAGAAGAAGATGGCCGCGATATCGGTCGAAACTGCGAGCGGATTAAGGACCGTCAGCGCGTGCAGCTGGTTGGCGTCGAACGCGGCGGCATGATTGGCGGCCAGATAGATCTGGAGGATCGCGAACGCGCCGACGATTCCCACCGCGCCGATGACAGCTTCGGCGGACCTGAACAGCAAAGCCGTCAGCGCGAGATTGCCGTCGACGGATTTCAACGTGACGTAGAGCCCGATCGCCAGCGGGATCGTCGACATGCTGCCGAGCAGCGACAGACAGAGGCCAAGCCGATATACGACTTCCGACGCTCCCACGCGGCCGGCGCTGGCGGCGAAGCCGCCGCCACCTTCGATGCTCGATGTGATGACAAGCCCCGCGATGTCGAACGCGAGGACCAGGAGGTAGAACAGCCCGGCTGCCCGCGCGTACGCCCGCTGCGTGTCTTGAGCGGACAACTCGCTCGTCGCTGTCATGGCTGACCTGCCACCTGCGCCCACCGCCGCCCGTTGACGCCCAGCACCAGCAGCCACAGCATCAGCAAACCCTCGGCCACGATGCCCAGGATCTCGAGGTACACGAGGAGCGCCGACGAAATCGGCGGAACCATGAACGTCAACCAGCCCACGCCCGCGATGGCGATGAGCACGCCAATGGCTCGGGGCAGGAACGTCGACCTGAAGATCAGGTAGCCCAGCACGAGCTGAAACGACCCGAAGAAGACCAGGGCGACGTGATTGGCCTGTACGTTCAGGTTGATGAACAGCAGCACGAGGCTCTGCAATTGGTCAGCGGTGAAGACCCTCGCGTACGAGCTTCCGCCGAGGATTTCCAGGGGCGCCAGGAGGAAGAGGTTTCCCGATGCTCCGACCGCGCAACCCACGACGCTGAACAGGGCCGCGAGCAGGGAAAGCGTCCGGCTCACGGGCCGGAACAACCAGTAGAACAGGCCCGACAGCGCGACATAGAACGCGGTCGAGAAGAGTCCGAGGGCGACGCCTGCCTCGTAAGCGGACTGGTGCCTGATGATGCTGTTCGCGATGGCCGCAGCGTCGCCGGACGGGCCGCCGGGCCCACCTGCAACCGGCATGACGATCGCGCCCGCTATCGCAGTCACGAAGAAGAGCAGGTAGACGACCCCCGTGATCCGGGCCCTGGCCGGCGCCGACAGGTTCGCCATTCCCTTCATGCGACCTCGATGGCGATCTTGCCCATAGCGTGGCCCTCGTCCAGATAGCCGAGGGCGTCCGCGATCCCGGCGAGGCCGTATCGCCGGTCGATCACAGCCTTCACGCTCCCCGACTCGAGAAGCTCGCCCAGGAAGACGAGATCGTCCTTGCTCAGCTTCGCGATGAACAGGGTCACCACGCGCCGGCCGCCACGCATCGAACCCATCCACACCTGGAGGAAATGGCCGATCGCCCGCCATCCACCGCCCTTCCCGTGCTGGATGCCGGCTGCCCCAACCCCGACGTAAGTGGCCCCCGCTTCCAGCACCCGCAGGCACTCCGACCACGAGCGGTTGCCCGCCACGTCGAGCATCAGGTCGTACCGCTCGCCACCAAGCGTGAAGTCTTCGGTCGTGTAATCGATGACCCGTTGGGCGCCTATCGAACGCACGAGCTCAACATTCCTGGTACTGCAGACCGCGGTCACCTCGGCCCCGAACGACCTGGCGATCTGGACCGCGAACGTGCCGACGCCCCCCGATGCGCCGTTGATCAAAACTCGCTGCCCCGCCTGGACGCGTCCGTGGTCGCGAAGCGCTTGCAGGGCCGTGGATCCGGCGACGGTCACAGCGCCGGCCTGGTCGAACGGCACACCGGCGGGCTTCCGAACCAGAGCCCCCTGCTCCGAGATGGCCAGGTATTCGGCGAACGCACCGCGAGCGCCGCCGAAGACGTCGTCGCCGGGTTCGAAACGGGTCACGTTCTTCCCGACCGCTTCGACAGTGCCCGCGAAGTCGGTGCCCACGACGGCGCCCTTGAGCCCCCGCTGCATGTGCGCCACCGGTGTGATCGTGAACAGGTCGACCGGGTTGGCCGACGAGGCGCGCACCCGCACCAGCACGCCGTCGTCGGCAGGGGCCGGCCTGTCGATGTCCTCCATCTTCAACGCCGACACCGAGCCTGGGCCGTGGGACACCACGGCGCGTATCTTCAAGGCCGTCGCCGCCAGGACCATGCCCATCAGCTCAACCTGAAGGGCGGGTACTGATCGGTGACCAGGCTGAACGCGTAACCGTTCACCCGGTTGCCCCACCTGAGCACGCCGACGACGTAGTCGAACAGGCTGCGCGGATAGGTGCCGGTGAAAAGAATCGCGAACCAGGCGGCGATCACCGCAACGACCGCGCCCAGGCCGAGAAAGAAAAGCACGAAGTAGTGCGGAATCGCGAGGAACCACTTGACCAGGGGAAGCCACCGGTTCAGCTGGTGGGTGTCCGGGTAGGCAAAGTCGAGGTGGACCGCCTGCTCCTCGTCCGTCGCCGGATATCGGTCGTCGAGCAGCGCCAGGTACGCGGTGACGCGATTCGAGAAACGAAGGAGATTGAGGTTCCAGTCGAACCACCAGCGCGGGTACTTCTGGCGGAACACGAGCATCAGGACCAGCGGTACGAACACGGCCGCGCCGCCGATGACGACGGTGTTTCGAGCATGCTCGTCATCCCCGAAGGTCGCCCCTGACAGCATGCTCAGCACGATCAAGATCGGGACCGCGACCAGCAGCCGGAAGGCCGTGCTGATCCTATCGAGCGGCCGGCTCGGAAAATCGACGTCGAACTGCACCGGGTAGTTGCTCACCATTTGCGTCTTCACTCCTAAACTGACTTCAAGCTGATGACCTCGTGACCTCGAAGGGCTTCGAGGAACGGCTGGAAGCTGCCGTACACGTTGCAGCGCAAGATCCGACCCTCGACCTTCACCTCGCTGACGCCCAGGGCCCGCTCGACCTGGCGCGCCGGCGGCGCGCCGACGAATGTCACCTCGACCTTCTGCATGGGCAGCTCCTCATCCATCTGTTCCGAGCCTAGGCGGCGGCTGCGAACGGGAAATCGGTGGAATCACCGATTCCTTACCGATCCCACCCCTCGCCGCAGCCCCAGCCGTAGTAATTTCGGCTGCACCATGGCCAGGCCAGTCCGCCGTCTGGGCAATCTCCCGGCTGAATCCACAAGCTTCGTGGGCCGCAAGCGCGAGCTGGCGGATCTCCGGAAGAAGCTGGCGACGGCCCGGATCGTCACCCTGGTCGGTCCCGGCGGGGTGGGCAAGACGCGGCTCGCCATCCGGGCCGCAAGCGATCTCGGCCGGGCGTTTCCCGCGGGCGCCTGGCTGGTCGAGCTCGCCGACGTGCGCGATCCGGGCCTGGTCGCCAACACCGTGATGGCGGCGCTCGACCTGCGCGACCAGGCAGCCACCGATCCGCCGTCCCTTCTGCTCGGCTATCTCGAGAGCAAGGAGTTGCTGCTGGTGCTGGACAACTGCGAGCACCTGCTCGAGGCGGCCTCGCACCTTGTGAGCGAGATCGCAAGGGCCGCGCCGGGCGTGCGAGTCGTCGCGACCAGCCGCGAGCCGCTCTCGGCGCCCGGTGAGCACATCCTTCCGGTGCCTCCTCTCGAGCTGCCCCCGGCGCAAACGGGCGAGCCCCTCGACAGGCTTCGGCAGAACGAGGCGATCAAGCTGTTCGTGGAGCGTGCCGACGCCGCGTCGGGTGCGTTCGAGCTGTCGGCCGCCAACCAGAACGCGGTCGTGGATATCTGCCGGCGCCTTGACGGCCTACCCCTCGCGATCGAGCTCGCGGCCGTCCGCACCCGTGTTCTCGACGTCGAGCAGATCCTCGATCGGCTCACCGACCGCTTCGCGCTGCTCACGGGCGGAGGCCGCGCGGCTCTGCCCCGCCATCAGACGCTCGAGACCGCGATTGACTGGAGCCACGAGCTGCTGACGGAGGACGAGCGGACGCTGCTCCGGCGCCTCTGCGTGTTCACCGGGCGATTCACACTCGAAGACGTCGAGTCGGTGTGCGGTGCATCGGAGTCGCTGGACCTTCTGTCGTCGCTCGTCGACAAGTCGCTGGTGGTCAGGGAAGATTTCCGTGGCGTTGCGTGCTACCGCCTGCACGAGACGATGCGCGAGTACGCGGGCCGCAAGCTGCGCGACGCCGGCGAAGTGGACGTGGTCGAACAACGCTGCACCGACTACTACGTGACGAGGTGCCAGCGCGCCGCGCTCGTGGCCCGCTTCACCCTCCCGTCGTGGCTTGCGTGGATGGACCTCGAGATCGACAACATCCGCTCGGTCCTCCGGCGCTGCCTCGTCCGCTCCGACTCCAGGCCCGGAATCCAGCTCGCGACCTCCTTGAGCTGGTTCTGGATCACGCGCGCGACCACCGAGGGAGTGCGTTGGCTGGACGAGCTGCTGGCGTCAGGTCCCGGAAACCCGGAGACGCTCGGCTGGTCTTACTTCATCCGCGGCTTCCTGGCCGTGCTTCAGGGCGACTGGGTGGCGGCCCGGCCGGCGCTCGAGAAGGCGATCGTGGCTTCGCGCCACGCCGGAGAGCCGATTCAGCTGGCGAACTCGCTCTGCATGGCGTCCATCGCGGCCAACATGGCCGGCGATCGCAGCTCCGCGCTCCGGCTGCTGAATGACGGCGATGCATTGGCGTCCGAGCTCGACGACATCCCGACCAAAGTGGGCGTGCTGCAGGCGCGGTCCCTCAACGCCCTGTTCGAAGCCGATTTCGAAACGCTGAAGGTGGTGGCCACCGAAGGCGCGCGCCTCAGCCGGGAGGTCGGCGACCTCTATGCCCTGCACATGATGAATCTCAACCTCGGCGGGGCGGCGCTGTTCGCCGGCGACCCCGACGAATCGAAGGCGCGTTACTCGGAAGCGCTCCGCATCGCATACCAGATCGACGACCGGATCGGGCAGTTCTACCTGCTCGCCGCCCTGGCTTACCACGCCACGACAGACGGCCGGGCGAAGACCGCAGCCCGGCTGCTCGGCGCGTCGGAGACGATTCGCATCGGCGCCGGCGCTACGGTGATGCCGGTCATGAGCCCGCTGGTCACGCAGGCTGAGGAATCCGCGGTCGCGGTCCTTGGCAGGCAGAGGTTCGATGCGGAGTTCAGCGCGGGCAAGAGCTTGAGTCGCGACAGCGCCGTGCACCTGGCGCTGGGCGAGGCGGACGATGCACCGGCGACGGCTGGGGACGGGGACGAGGCCGGTTTGCTCGCGAAACGCGAGGTCGACGTTGCGCGGCTGGTCGCCGACGGCCTGAGCAACAAGCAGATCGGCGCCCGCCTCTTCATCTCCGAGCGCACCGTCGACAGCCACGTCCGCAGCATCCTGAACAAGCTGGGGTTCAACTCCCGCGTGCAGATCGCGGGGTGGATAGCGTCGACGAGCCGGCGTTGAGCGAGGTTCGCGCGCTTACGTTCGACATCTTCGGGACAGTCGTCGACTGGCGTTCCGGGGTGGTCGCGGAGGGCCGGCGAATCGGAGCGGAGCACGGAGTCGAGGCCGACTGGGAGCAGGTGGCGGACGAATGGCGGGCGCTCTACGTCCCGTACATGCAGCGAGTGCGAAGCGGCGAGCAGCCGTGGACCAACTTCGACCGGCTGCATCGACACTCGCTCGATCAGGTGATAGCCGACCTCAACATCGAAGGATTCGATCCGGGAATGCGGGACGAATTCACGCATGCGTGGGAGCGGCTGCCGCCCTGGCCCGACACCGCTCCCAGCCTGGCGATGCTGAGCGAGCGATTTACAGTCGCAACACTGTCCAACGGCAATCGATCACAGCAACAAGCGCTCATCCGTTTCACGGGCTTGCCGTTTCACCGCCTCTTGTCCGCGGAGGATTTCAAGCACTACAAGCCCGATCCGGAGGTTTACCTCGGCGCGGTCGCAGCCCTGGGCCTCGAGCCAGGTCAGGTGATGATGGTGGCGGCGCACAAGCCGGACCTGCGAGCCGCTCAGCACGCGGGCCTGCGCACGGCGTTCGTCGAGCGCCCTATGGAGAAGGGACCCGGCGGCGGCGCCGATTTGCTGCCCGATCCGGAATCCGACGTTCAGGCGACCGATTTCCTCGACCTGGCCAATCAGTTGGCGCGGCTCTCCTAAATCGTCCCTGGACCGTTATCCCGTCGGACCGGATTGCATTACCCACCCCACAACCATGGGATGGAAGCCACGATCGGCCTTTACTCTGGGCTCGTGCGGAACCTCTGGTATGACGCAACTGGAACGGACTCGAGTTTGGCAAGAGGCGCCTCAGAGCTTCAGGCAAAAGACTGTTCGAATCCCGCCCCGCGGCGTCAGTGGGTGCTGATGCTGAGCGGGGCGATCGCGGTCGAGGTCAGCGATCGGTCCTGGCGACGCTTCGGACCTGGCGATCTGTTACTCGTTGCCCATATCGCCGGTGTCGGGCACACCACTCGGGCCACCGGAGATCCGCCTCTCGAGGGGCTGTTTGTGCCAGTTGAGTGACCGTCTCGTCGACAGCCTGGCTGGCCTCGATGAGGCCATAGATGGTGAGGTTCTGATTCCGGACTCGCCCGCATTCGGCCGTTTGCCCAAACCGAACAATTCGAGATTCGACGACGTGTCGCCGCAGGCAGTCGTCCTTTGCAAAGCGCCCGAGGACGTCGTGCAGGCGGTTGCGTTCATCCGCGGAAGGGGGTTTGAGTCTGCGACGCGCAGCGGAGGCCACGACTTCGGGGGTCGGTCTTCAACGCCGGGAGTGTTGATCGACGTTTCGTCCATGAGTTCGGTCTCGCTCTCAAATGGCATCGCCACCATCGGAGCCGGCGCGCGGCTTGGCGAGGTTTACAAGAGGCTCCTCAGCCACGGAGTGACTATCCCTGGCGGCACGTGTCCTTCGGTTGGCATCGCCGGACTGACCCTCGGGGGAGGTCTCGGAATACTCGGCCGGAAGTACGGCCTCACTTCAGACAACCTCACCGGCGCGCGCATCGTGCTTGCGGACGGCCGGGCTGCCGATCTAGACGAACATCACAAGCCGGAGCTTTTCTGGGCCCTGCGCGGCGCAGGTACCGGCCACTTCGGCGTGGTCACCGAATTTCACTTTCGTCCGGTGCCGGCCCCCGTCGTCGTCACGACGTTCAACCTGTTGTGGCCCTTCTCGATGGCGGCCAGGGTTGTCCAGGCATGGCTTGACTGGGCAGCCGGGTCTCCGGACGAAATGCTGGCAAGCGTGGACCTGCAGGCGACTCCGAACCCGGATGAGGAGGCTTCGATCGAATTGTTCGGAAGCATGCTCGCCAACCCATCAGACACGAGGGACGCCCTGGATGTCCTTGTTGGGCGGGCGAGCGATCCAGCATCGACTCGACTCGACGGGGGATCGTACGAGCAGGCACTGGAATTCTGGGCCGATCCGGCCGCAGCGGTGCCCGAAGAACCGCAGCAGCCCTCCGGCTCGCGCGGGTACGAGATCATCAAGTCCGAGTTCTTCGCCCAACCGCTTCCGCGCGAAGCGGTGGCCGCGATCCTGAACAATCTGACCGCGGCCCGGATCGCCGGACAATCGCGAAACATCAACTTTTCGGCTTGGGGCGGGGCGTATAACCGCAAACGTGTCGACGCCACAGCATTCGTGCATCGAGGCCCGAGTTACTGGATCAAACACACGGCGGAATTGGCCGAGCAGCCAACGGCCGATGAGCGAGAGGCCGCAGGGAGCTGGGTGAACAGGTCATGGCTGGCGGCTCGGCCGTGGGGAACCGGCGGCGTGTTCCCCAACTTTGCCGACCCCGACCTTGCCGACTGGGGCCACGCTTACTACGGCTCGCATTACGAGCGGCTGGTGCAACTAAAGGCCAGGTTCGACTCCGACAACCTCTTTCGGTTTCAACAATCGCTGCCCATAGCCTGAATGAGGCGTCGGCGATGCGGTGTCGGCGGCCGAGCAGCACGCGAACGACTTGAATCTCGCCTGAATCACTCAGCGACGGCGGTTGCCTCAGCTCCCGTTTCGCAAGCCGGCTGAAGCTTCCGCGACTCGCGGCGGAGGAAAGTCGGCCGGCAGGCCGGCGGCTACCGCTTGATACAGCCGTTCCGGCTCGGGCAAGCCGCGGAGCTGATGCAGACCGAGGTCGCGGAAGCTGATCCCGGGCGCTTGACGGCCATCGACCGCGGCGCGCGCGAAACGCGACATCACGATCTGCCCGCCGTGAGCGGCGGAGCAGACCCGAGCCGCCATATGGACCGCAAGACCGACGTAACCGGTGTCGGTCAGGGTGGGGCGCCCCGTGTGTAGGCCAAGCCGGATCTTGACCTGTACTCCGTTCACCCATGGCCGGGAGAGCACAGCCCGCTGAATCTCGACCGCGGCAGCGAGCGCCGGCGGCGCCTGCTTGAAGACCGCGAACAGCTCATCCGCGCGGATGTCCACTGGTTGCCCATCCGCATCACGGACCGCTCCCCGAAGGATTCGGCGAACGTCTGCCAGCAACCGTGCGTATCGCGGTCCGAGCTGCCGGAGGAGGTTGGTCGAGTCCTCGATGTCGGCGAGAAGGAAGGTCACGATGCCCCGCGGCAGCGAGCGAGCATCGCTTGCGCGCGCCTCGACCTCCGCCCGCGCACGCACGTTTACGAGTTGGCCGGTGATGAAGCCGACAGGCACGATCCCGTACTTCTTCGCCGCTTTGAGCAGCCTCGTGCGCGCCCGATCCCTGGCCGCTTCGTTCTCGAAAGTGGTCTGGTTGAAGCGCGAAAGCGCGTTGCGGACGTGGGCCTCGTCATTAATCGGTAGGCGCCTCCGACCGCGCGAATCGATATGAGCGAAAGCGCTGTCGGGCAGCTGTGCGCGCGCCTTAGCGTCGAGAAGAGCCATCGTCGCGCCACCGCATAGAGCGCCCCATCACTCGGTTGTCAGCGACGACAGTACCGCGGCAGACGCGCCGCCAACTGAGGCGCAGCCTGCCGGAACCTCACAATGCCAGTGTGATCCCTTACAGCGCCGACGACGCTGCGGATCCGACCCATGCTTTTCCGCTCGCCACGATCGCGCTCATCGTCGTCAACTTCGTCGTCTTCTTCTATGAGCTCTCACTCGCAGCCCAGGGCTCGCAGCTGGACGGCTTCCTCGGCGCTTATTCGCTGGTGCCGTGCGAGTACGCAAGCCACTGCGCGGCCTATCCTGGCACTCCCTCACCCTTCTGGCTGACGCTCTTCACCTCGATGTTCCTGCACGCGGGCTGGGCTCACATCCTCGGCAACATGCTCTTCCTGTTCGTGTTCGGCATCCACGTCGAGCGTTCGATGGGCCTTCTCCGCTACCTCGTCTTCTACCTGGCCTGCGGGCTCGGCGCCAACGCCCTGGAAATCCTGACCTCCGTCGGGTCGAACCTCCCCGGGCTCGGCGCCAGCGGCGCGATTTCCGGCGTCCTCGCCGGTTATCTCCTCCTCTACCCGACGAGCCACGTGAGAGCGCTGATCCCGCTCGGCTTCTTCTTCTGGACCGCGCGGATACCGGCCTGGGTCTTCATCGGTTTCTGGTTTCTGCTCCAGCTCGTTTACGGTCTGGCGTCCATCAGCGATATCTCCGCGGGGCGGCGTCGCGTATTCCGCCCACGTTGGAGGCTTCATCACCGGGCTGGTGCTGGTCCGTCTGTTCGCGATGCCGGACCGCGTCGATCGGATGAGGGTGTACCACCGGACCTGATCGCGGCCCAACGCCTAGCGCTCGCGGCGGCTGCGAACCACCTTTCTCATCACCAGCTTCGTGGTGCCGAGCGAACCGAGCGCGCGAAATCCAGCCGCCGCGAACATGGATTCAGTTCCAGCCCACAAGAACGAGCTCGAGTAAGGCTTGCCTCGTGTTGCGGTTGGATAGCCATCGACCGTCCCCCCGCCTCTGCCGGCGATGAGGCGAAGCGCGCCCGCGAGCGCTGCCGCCGAGACTCCCTGCTTTCTCCGGTCGCGGTCGACGAAGAAGCACGTGATCCGCCACTCGGGCATCGACGCACCAAGCTTGCGGAACCCTCCCAATCGGGCGGGCAGCTCGGCGGGACGCCCGAACTGGCACCACCCGACGATGTCCGCTCCGTCATAGACGAGAGCCGCGTGGGACTGGTTCGCTCGAACGAGCTTCTCCTTGTAAACCCTGTTTGCCTCCGCTGTGCCGGTCGATTCGTTCGGCCTGGGATGGAAGGCGACGCACCAGCACCCATTCCACACGCCGTTGTGTTTCTCCATGACTCGCACGAAGTCGGGCCACGTGGCTGTACCAAGCTCTTTGATCGCGAATCGCGAAGTCGGCACAGTCACCACACGTACGGAATCAGGCGCTTGCGACCGGCCGCGTAGGTCGTGTACGCGGCGCCCAGGGTTGTCGACAGCGCGGCTTCCTCGACACGGATCCGGTAGATGAAGCCGATCAGCGGAACGAGCGTCAGTGCCGCGAGGCTCAGCCAGTTTCCATAGCCGAGGCCGAGTCCTCCGAGGATCAACAGGAGGCCGAGGTAGCTCGGATGGCGCAGGACACGGTATGGGCCGGTGGAGATCACGGGCTGGTCAGCGCTGGTCATAACCGCAAAGGTGAAGTAGTGGCCCAACGTGCGGAAGCTCCACCATCGCAGCGCAATTCCGAACCACATCACCAGAAAGCCGATCGCCGTCACCGCAGCACTTTCCGGAAACGCGGCGGCCCTCACCCTGAGGGCGAGGGCGGCCAGCAAAGCTGCGGCGACGGCCCACAAACGCAGGCCGAAGAGGCTGCCTCGATCCGCCCTTGTCGCCTCGGCTCGGCGATTCAGCGACTGCCTGATCTCGATCAGCATCCAGACGCCCAACGTGCAGGCGAGGAGCACCGCCGTGGGACCGTTGGCGAAGGCGGGCCGCATCCCCGCATCATTCTCCACCGGTCGCGCTCGTGCTCGTGGCGGAACTAGGATTCGCGCGTGAGGGGCTGGGTCGTGCGGCAAAACGGGCCGCCGGACTCGATGACTCTCGAAGACCTCCCAGAGGCGCCGGCGCCGCCCGGAATGCTGCGGATCGCGGTGGAGGCCGCAGGCGTCAACTTCTTCGACTCTCTTCTCGTCGCAGGCACGTATCAGCAGAAGCCAGAGCTGCCATTCGTGCCGGGTGCGGAGATCGCCGGGATCGTGCTCGAGGGTCCGCCCGACGTCGGTTTCGCTGCCGGCGACAGGGTGCTCGCGAGAGTCAGGTCGGATGGAATCAACGGTGGCGGCTACGCGGACATCGCCCACGCGCGCCCGCAGGAGACGCTCAAGATTCCCGACTCCATGTCGTTCGAGGACGCGGCCGCGTTCTTCATCAACTACCAGACGGGCTGGTTCGGCCTGCACCGCCGCGCGAACCTGCAGCGCGGCGAGTTCCTGCTCGTGCACGCGGCCGCGGGCGGGGTCGGGAGCGCGGCGGTCCAGCTGGGCAGGGCTGCCGGTGCGACCGTCATCGGGTCGGTCGGGTCGCCCGAGAAAGCAGAGGTGTGCAGGAAGCTCGGCGCCGACCTGGTGATCGAGCACCGCAGCGCGGACCTCGTGCAGGCCGTCAAGGAATTCACGCACGGGCATGGCGCCGATGTCGTCTACGACCCGGTCGGCGGCGACGCGTTCGAGCGTGCGACCAGATGCATCGCGTTCGAAGGGCGCCTGGTGGTGGTCGGTTTCACCTCGGGGCAGATTCCGCACGCGCGGGCGAATCACGTGCTGATCAAAAACTACTCGGTCGTCGGACTGCACTGGGGCCTGTACACGGAGCGAAGGCCCGACCTCATCGATGACTGCACGAACGAGCTTATGAGAATGCACGCGGCGGGAAAGATCGCTCCCTACGTCTCCCGCAAGGTGCCGCTCGAGCGCGCGGCGGAGGCTCTCTCCGACGTTGCCGCGGGCCGCACGACCGGCAAGACAGTGCTCATCACGCGTACTCAGGCGAATTAGATACAGGGCCGCCGGGCCGAGCTTCACCTTCGTCGACGATTCATCGCCGGCCTGGCGCCTGTCAGGCGGCCGGGGTCAGCCGCACCAGGAACTCGAGGGTGAGGTTGGGGTCCACCGTGGGAAGCGACTTCGGCATCTCGACCCCGAAGTCCGTCGACCGGATGGCGAACGACCCCGCGACCTGGACCTCGCGTCCGCTCCTCATCGCGTCCGCGTGCCCGGTCACCCGCATGACCTTGCCCCGAATCTCGAGCTGCCCCGCCAGCGCAACCGATGCCGTTTCCCCGCTCGTGAGCGTTGACGGCAGCTGGATCGGCTCGGGCCGGAAAACCACATACGGGTGGTGCACGGTATCCAGCATCTCGCCGTAGTGCAGGTCCCGGCCGGTCGCATCCGGAAGCGGTGGGGGCAGCTGGTCGATGCTGACGAGCGTGCGCACGTCGGCGGCGACGCAGCCTGAGCTCATCGTCGAGGCGCTCGACGCCTGCTGGATGACGACGAAGCCGGTGACATCCTTCGTCCGCGCCACCGCCTCATGGGGTGACTCGAATTCCCCGAATTTCTCGCGGGCGCGGTAGCCGACCTGGCTGCCCGGCTCGATGACCCAGATGCCCCCGGCCGTTCCGGCTGCAGAAGTGCACGGGTTCTCCGCAGACGTCGGCTCCGCCGGCGTCGTGGCCACCGGAGTGCCGGCACCCTGGCCGAGCGCGAGGCGACCCGGTGAGCGCTGGTACGCCGCGTAGAGGTAGAGGCTCCCGCCGGCCAGGGCCGCGACGGCGACGGCGCCCGCGGCCGACATCACCAGACGCCGCCTCACCCGTGGTGTCGATGGCATCATCGATTCGCCTGACTCACGTACACCGACTGGGGACAGCCGGTTCCGCTTACACAGGAGGGAGAAAGATGGCCAGGACGGTGGAGCTGCGAAGGCACACTGACGCCGACGGCGACGTGCTGACCGAAGGCGGGGTTCGCGCCGCGGTCGAGATCGGTGCGCGACTTCGCGGCAGCTACGACGTTGTCATCACCTCCGGCGCGCAGCGCGCCACCCAGACGGCGGCGTGTCTGCTCGCCGGGTTGGGGCGAGCGGTGCCCGGAGGCGTACGGGTCGATGCGGGCTTCCGATCGAAGGTCGAGGAGCGGTGGTTTGCTGCCGCCCGGCGCGCGCAAGGCAAGGACCTCGAGGCTTTTCGTGAAGTCGACCCCGACCTCGTCGCGGGCGAGGCGGCGTTGCTGGGCGCCGCTTTGAGATCGGTGTTCGAGTCACTGCCTGACGGCGCCCGCGCGCTCGTCATCGGTCATTCTCCGACCACGGAAGCGGCGGTGCTGGGGCTGACCGGCCAGGTGGTCCAGCCCGTCGCCAAGGGAGCCGGCCTGCAGGTGGTCGAGGAGAACGGCGCATATCGGGTCGAGTCGCTCGATTAGGACTGGCCTTAGACTGCGCCGTAGCCGCCAGATGTCGCAGAAGACGAGCGATTTGCCGTCGAGCGCTTCGGACATTGCGACCATGGTCCGCGGCCGCACGATCTCGGCGGTCGACGCGACGAAGGCCTGCCTCGAACGGATCGAGCGGCTGGACTCGAAACTGCACGCTTTTCACGTCGTCCGCGCGGAGAAGGCGCTGGCCGAGGCGGCGAGCGTCGACGATCGTCGTGACCTGAGCGACCTGCCGCTCGCCGGCGTTCCCGTGTCGATCAAGGACAACTTCAACGTCGCGGGTGAGCCGACCAGGGTTGGGTCCCGAGCCACGTCCGACGCTCCCGCAAAGGCGGACGACGTAGCCGTACGCCGCCTGAAGGACGCGGGCGCAGTTGTGATCGGCAAGACGACGCTGCCCGAGATGGCGATCTTCGGCTTCACGGAAACGGCCTTCGCCATCAGCCGCAATCCGTGGAATCCCCAGCGCTCGCCTGGCGGTTCCTCCGGCGGCGCCGGCGTCGCAGTCGCGACCGGGATGTCGCCGCTCGCGCTGGGATCGGACGGTCTCGGCTCGATCCGGATTCCCGCCACGTTCTGCGGCGTGTTCGCCCTCAAGCCAACTCGCGGACGGCTTCCGTTGATGGGAGACCTGGCCGAGCACTGGTTTTCCCTTTCGGTCAGCGCGCCGATCGCGGCCACGGTCGGTGATGCGGCCCTCATGATCGATGTCCTCGGCGGGACAACCACGTTCCGCGACGTGATGATGCCCGCGAAAAAGCTGCGCATCGCTGTGTCGATGAAGCCCCCGACGTTCCTCGCCTCGCTTGAACAGCCGATCAGCGACGCGGTGAACGCGAGCGTGGCCACCTTGCGCGAAGCCGGCCACTCCGTGATCGAGTCAGACCCGCCGTACCCGCTTTCGCTGCCGAACAACGTGCTGCGACTGTGGGCCGCGGGGGTGGGGCAGGACGTCAAGAACCTGGACTGGACGGACCTCGAGAAGCGGACACAGACGATGGTTCGACTCGGCCGGCTCCTCGGACCGGCGCCGCCGAAGGCGCTCGACCGATGGGCGTCCGCCGCGTCGTCCTGGTTCAGGGATTTCGACGTGGCGCTGATGCCCTGCGTGGCGCACGCGTCGATCCCGGCCGGCGTCTGGTACGGCCGGGGGTTTGTATCCACCGTCCTGCAGCAGATTCGTGCGCTGCCCTACACGGCGCCCTGGAACGTCGCCGGATTTCCGGCTGCGTCAGTGCCGGCCGGCATAGGTCCAGATGGGGTTCCGCTCTCGGTGCAGGTCGTGGCGCCGGCGGGTGGCGACGGGCTCGTGCTTTCGGTCGCCGCCCAGCTCGAGCAGCTGCGGCCGTGGCCGCGTTTTTCGCCGGACGCGGCCCGCTAGGATCCCGCCGGAAGCACGACTCCGATGACGATCAGACCCGCGAGCGTGCCTACGAGCCACAGCCCCGCCGAGCCGAGCGCGACGCTCATCGGCATTGGTCGTGGTCGGCCCGGCACGCTCGTCGCCGCAGCGATTGCCGGTGCGGCGAAGGCCCACAGCAAGAGAACGAGGAGAAGGATCGCGCCCAGGGTCTGGTCGAAGCCCGGGCCAAAGACCGGGAGCAGGCTTGCGTCAGCCAGAGCGAGCACGAGGCCGATGAGCCCCGCGCCAAGCCCGAAAGGCAGTACGCGACCGGCCGCGGTAGTACGCGATCACCGCGCTCCAGCCCGCGGCCAGGATGGCGGGCACGACCGTGTAGGCGGCCAGCGCGCCGTTCCCCCGAAACGACCAGCCCTCGCCGCTCGGGCCGTAACGCGCCAGGTAGAACGCAAGCACCGAGACGGCGGCACCCGCGAGAAGGCCAAGGAAAAGTGCCGCGCCCAAGGCAGGCGCCGCCCGCGGAGAGCTCTGCACCGGCCCTCAATTGTGAGGCGATCCCGCACTGGATCTCGTCAACAACCGGACGGTGGGCAAATTCGTGGAATCACCACAGGCGCCGGGGAGTTGTCATCGGGTAACGTGCGGAAAGCTATGCGTAGCACGGTGACTCGCGCCTTCTACCTCACTCGGCGCCGAGCGATCGACTACGCGCGCTGCGCCAGCTGCTTCTGTAGCTAGCCGGAGCTCCTGACGAGGTCTCAGACCTCGAACCACGCCTCCTGGTGGCGTGGCTCTTTCCGGCATCAGCTCATCAAGCGGAGGCGCATCCACTTTGTCGAACCTCTCGGACGCGACATCTCTCGAGGACTTCTCGCCAAACGAGTCCATCAAGGCGAACAGCAATCACCTTCGAGGGCTCATCAAAGAGGAGCTCGTCGAAGACACGCCCGCATTCGGCGATGACTCGGAGCAGCTGCTCAAGTTCCACGGCATCTACCAGCAGGACGATCGCGACCGCCGCAAGGAAGCGAGAGCCAGGGGACTCGACAAGCACCACCAGCTGATGATCCGGACGCGCATCCCCGGGGGGATCGTGTCACCGGAGGCCTATCTGGCACACGACGACATCAGCCGGCAATGGGCGAACGGCACGTTGCGCGTCACGACGCGCCAGGACTTTCAGCTCCACGGCGTGCTCAAGGGCGACCTCAAGAAGTCGATCGCGGCGATCAACGAGGCGCTCCTGACCACGCTCGGCGGATGCGGCGACGTCGAGCGCAACATCATGTGCTGCCCGGAGCCCAGGTCCGGCCGCTTCCACGAGCAGGTGCACCGCTCGATCGCGACCCTGGTCGCGGCCCTGACCCCTCGCACCGGCGCCTACCACGAGATCTGGCTGGACGGCGAGGTCGTGGACTCGACCGAGCCAGAGGTGGAGCCCCTGTACGGCGAGCAGTACCTCCCGCGCAAATTCAAGAGCACCGTTGCGCTCGAGGGTGACAACTGCGTCGACGTCTACGCGCATGACCTGGCCCTCGTGGCCATGCGCGGCGCGGATGACTCGATCAGGGGCTTCACCGTCCTGGTCGGCGGCGGCCTGGGCCGGACCCACCACAAGCCGGAGACGTTCGTCGCCGTCGCCCAGCCGCTCGCCTTCGTCGAGCCCGACCAGGTAGTCGATACGGCGCGCGCCGTGGTCGAGGTGCAACGCGACCACGGAGACCGGACCAACCGCAAGCACGCGAGGCTCAAGTACACGATCGCCGACCGCGGCCTCGACTGGTTCCGGGCCGAGGTCCAGGGCCGCGTCTCGTTCCCGCTGCAACCGCCAGAAGCGCTGCATTGGGAGCCGGTCGACGATCACCTCGGCTGGCAGGAGCAGGGCGACGGCAAGCTTTACGTGGGCATCTACATCGAGAACGGGCGGATCGCCGACGTCGGTGAGGTGCGTTCGCGCACCGGCCTGCGCAAGATCATCGAGGAGCTTCGGCCGCAGGTCAGGCTGACCGCGCAGCAGAACGTGATCCTCGCCGGCATCGAGCCGTCGCAGCGACCGCGTGTCGAACAGCTGATGGCCGAGCACGGCATCGCCGCGGTCGAGGCGATTCCGCGCGCGATCCGGTATGCGATGGCCTGTCCGGCAATTCCGACCTGTGGCCTGGCCGTGGCCGAAGCGGAGCGCGCACTGCCCGGGCTTATCCGGCAGCTCACCGCGCTCCTCGATGAGATCGGCCTCGGGGAGGAACGGATCAGCTTCCGCATGAGCGGTTGTCCCAACGGCTGCTCGCGACCGTATCTCGGCGACGTCGGCTTTGTCGGCACGACCCTCGGCAAGTACGACGTGATGCTCGCCGGCGACTTCGACGGCACGCGCCTCAACCGTCTCTACGCCCCGAACGTGCCGATCGCCGAGATCCCGGCGCTGCTCCGCCCGATCTTCCTCGAGTTCCGCTCGGGCCACGATGCGGGAGAAGGTTTCGGCAACTGGGTCGAGCGGGTCGGCTTTGAGGCGCTGCGCGAGCGGGTGACCCAGATCGCATGATCGCCCTCCCGCCGGCCGAGCTCCTCGCGAATGCCGAGCCTGAGGCCGTCCTGCGCTGGACGTACGAGCGCTTCGCGAAGGTCGCCATCGTTGCGAGCTTCCAGGCCGAGTCGTCTGTGATCATCGACATCGCTTCGAGGATTCGGCCCGACCTGCGCGTCCTGACCCTGGACACGGGTCGCCTGCCTCAGCAAACGCATGACATGATCGACCGCGTCCGCGAGCGGTACGGGATCGAGGTCGAGGTCATCACGCCGGATCCGACCGAGATCCGGAAGATGGTCGCAACTCACGGCGCAAATCTTTTCTACGCATCCGTCGAGAGCAGGCGGCTGTGCTGCGACGTCCGCAAATCCCGACCGCTCGATCGCGCGCTGCGCGGCTCCGACGCATGGATCACCGGCATCCGGCGCCAGCAGACAGCGACCCGCGCGCAGACGCAGCTGGTCGCCAACGACCCCGATCGGCTGGGCACGGCCAAGGTCGCGCCCCTGGCCGGCTGGTCGAAGACGCAGGTGTGGGACTACATCCGCGAACACGGGCTGCCGTACCACGCGCTGTACGACCGCGGGTATACGTCCATCGGGTGTGCCCCGTGCACCCGCGCAACCACCGCCAACGAGGACGAGAGGGCAGGGCGCTGGTGGTGGGAACCGGACGGCGACAAAGAGTGCGGATTGCACTGGGCGCAGGGCGAGGCGACAGGGTGAGGTACTACCCGGTGTTCCTCGACCTCGAAGGCCAGCTGTGCGTCGTGATCGGCGACGGGAAGCTGGCCGCCGAGAAGGTGGCGGGCCTGCGTGGGGCCGGTGCCGACGTTCGAGCCATCCCCTCGCGCGACTACCGCCCGGGTGTCCTCGCCGGAGCCCGGCTGGTCGTCGACGCCAGCGACGATCCCGAGATCAACCGTCAGGCCTGGCAGGAGGCGGAGGCTGCCGGCATCCTGATCAACGTCGTCGACCGGCCGCCGCAGTGCCGCTTCATCGCGCCCGCGATCGTGAAGCGCGATCCACTCGTGATCGCGATCTCGACGTCAGGCGAGAGCCCGTTCCTCGCTGCCGCCCTCCGGGCCCGGCTCGAGCGATGGCTGGGCGAGGAGTGGGGGCCCTTTACGGCACTGGTCGGAAGGATCAGGCGCGACCTCAGGGAGCGCGGCGTTCCGCTCCCCGAGCAAACCAGGATCTACAAGCGTCTACTCACATCCGACGTGCGCAAGCTGTTTCGCACAGGGTCGCGTGGCGCGGCGCAGCAGCTGGCCGCCGTCATCTCGCGGACCGGGCGCGTGAACGGCAGGGTCGCTCTCGTCGGCGCGGGCCCCGGTGATCCTGATCTGCTGACGATCAGGGCGCGCGAGCTGCTGGCCGAGGCGGATTTCGTGCTCCACGACGCGCTGGTGAGCCGGGACACGCTGACCCTGTCCGGGCCGGACGCGCGGCTGGTGGACGTGGGCAAGCGCGGAGGCCGCGCCAGCACGGCGCAGGCGGAGATCACAGCTCGCATGATCGAGCTCGCGCGCGAGGGCCACGATGTCGTGCGGCTCAAGGGCGGCGATCCCTTCGTGTTCGGACGCGGTGGCGAGGAGCTGCGGGATCTGCTCGCCGCCGGGATCGACGTCGTGGTCGTTCCCGGCGTCAGCTCGGCGATCGCCGCACCGTCGGTCGCGGGCATCCCCGTGACCATGCGAGGATTCTCGTCTTCGGTGGCCGTGACCACCGCAGAAGGGAAGTCTGCGCCGTCACGCATCCGGGAGCTCGCCGCTGCGGCCGACACCCTGGTCGTGTTGATGGTCCACTCGAGGCTGAAGCAAGTTACGTCTGCGATCGCAGAGGTGCTCGGACCGGATCGGCCTGCCGCCGTGATCAGCAACGCCACTCTGCCGGGTCAAAAAGTCGTCACCGGCACGATTCGCGACGCCGCCTTGCTGGCGCTGCGTGGGGGCCTCCAGGCGCCCGCGACCCTGGTCGTGGGAGAGGTGGTGGCACAGGCGGCGTCCAACCACAGGCAGGTGGTAGATTTAGTTAGTTTTGGCTAGGAATGATGGCATCCGGTGGCTCACGCTCGGCCAGGCGAGCCGGACGCTGGGCGTAACCCCGAACACGCTCCGCCGGTGGGCCGACCGCGGCCAGATCTCATCCTTCACCACGCCGGGTGGACACCGCCGCTTCCTGAGCACCGCGGTTCAGGCGCTCGTGCCGGCAGGCCGGGCCCGCCGCCCAGCGCTGGGCGAGTCGTCCGAGAACATGGCCCGTGCCTACCGCCGGGCGCGTCCGCTGGCGGGCGCTTATGAGCGGGCGGGGTGGCTCGCCAACCTTTCTGAAGCGGAACGCGATCGATTTCGCGAACGCGGCAAGCAGCTCGTAAGCGACCTGCTCGGGTACCTGGATGTCGAGGGCGCCGACCTCTCGGTCGCCGAGAGGCACGCTCACGGATACGGCGCGCGAGCAGCCGAGCTCGGCGCCTCGCTGAGCGACACCGTCGAAGGATTTCTGCGTTTTCGCAAGCCGTTCATCGACGAGCTCGCCGTCCTCGCGCGGAGGCGGCACCTCGACACACGTGAAGCGACCGCGCTGCTGGTCGATGCCGAGTCGGCGCTCGACCGGCTGCTCGTCGCATTGATGACCGGACACACGAGATGAGCCGAAACCGGGTCGCATACATATGTAAGGACGCGAGGTGAAGATCCGCCTCGGAACGCGCGGATCGAAGCTGGCGTTGATCCAGAGCGATCGAGTTGCCGGCCTCCTTCGCGCCCGCGGCCACGAGGTCGAGGTCGTCCGCATCGTCACCGAGGGTGACTTTCGTCCACCGGACACCGAGCCCGGCGAAGGCATCTTCGTCGCCGCGATCGCGCGAGACCTGGTGCGGGGCGAGATCGACGTGGCGGTTCACAGCGCGAAAGACGTCCCGCTGGCAGAAGAGCCTGAGCTGGTGATCGCCGCATATCCCGAGCGCGCCGATCCGCGCGACGCTCTCGTCACCAGGTCTGGCGGGAGGTCGATCGACACCCTTCCCCCGAACGCAGCGGTGGGAACAGACAGCCCACGCCGCGGCGGCTTCGTCCGCGCCGCGCGACGCGACCTGCGGATCGTCCCGCTGCACGGCAACGTTGACACGCGGCTGCGCCGTCTAGATGCGGGCGAGGTCGACGCACTCGTGATTGCGGCGGCCGGGCTCGATCGATTGGGTCGCGGAGATCGCATCGACCAGCGTGTCGATCCGGACATCCTCACTCCGGCGCCTGCGCAGGGGGCGCTTGCGATCCAGGCCCGGCGCTCCGATTTGTCTCTTCTAGAAGCACTCGCGACCCTCGATCAGCCCGAGATCCGCCTTGCTGTCGAAGCCGAGAGAACGGTGCTGTCCGCGACCGGCGGCACGTGCCGCGCACCCGTGGGCGCGCTTGGCTCGGTCGACGGCGATCGGTTCTCGTTGATCGTCGGCGGCGTCAACAGCGACGGATCGGACAGGCGCGTCGAAATCGTTCGCGGCGCGCGCTCGGATGCGCAGGCGATCGCCGCAGACGCCGGCCGCAGACTGGCGGTCGCGGTGATGCTGCGATGACCACCGTCCTGGTCACACGACCCGCCGGCGCAGGCGACCCCCTCGTTGGCGAGCTCGAGTCGCACGGCTATCGCGTCGCCGCCGTGCCGACCGTCATCACGCGCGCGCTGCCTGTGGAGTGGTCGGACCTGAGCCAGTTCGACTGGGTCGTCCTCACGAGCGCCGCGGGGGTAGAAGCGCTGCCTGGCATTCCAGCGGGACCACGCTGGGCCGCTGTCGGCGAGGCGACCGCAAAGGCTTTGCGAGCGAGGGGGGCATTGGTCGATATCGTTCCGGAGGAGGCGAACGGTGCGGCCCTCGCCGAGGCGCTGCCCGACCCGGCCGGCGCGCGCGTGCTCGTCGTCCGCGCCTCGAAGGCCGACCCCGACCTGCCGGACGGACTTCGGCGGCGCGGAGCGATCGTCGAAGAGGTGACGGCTTACGAAACGGTCGAGGGTCCTGCCGAATCGGCGGCGCAGCTGCGTCGCGCCCTTGCGGAGCCGGACCTGGCGGCGGTGGTTTTCGCCTCGGGGTCGGCAGTGCGCGGCTTTGCCCGGCTGGGCGGCACGACCGGCCTGCCCGCGGTCACCATCGGACCACGCACCAGCGCGGTCGCGCGAGAGGCGGGATTCGAAGTCGTGGCCGAGGCCGCGGGAACGAGCGTGCAGGAGCTTGCCGCGGCGGTTGCCGAAGCCATCCCTAAGCCAAAAACGACGCTGCCCGCCAGGCCGCGGCGCCTGCGCACGAATTCAGCAATGCGTGCGCTGGTCCGCGAGACGAGGCTCGACCCGAGTCAGCTGATCGCTCCGCTCTTCGTGGTCAGCGGCCGAGGGACGAGCCGGCCGATCACCTCGTTGAAGGGTCACCACCGCCTGACGCCAGACCTCGCACTGCGAGAGGCGACCCGCCTCGCGGACCTTGGCGTCGGCGGCCTCCTGCTGTTCGGCATTCCCGATTCCAAAGACTCGATCGGATCTGGGGCTGAGGATCCTCGCGGCCCAGTCCCCGAAACGCTGCAGATGCTGCGCGCCGAAGGCTTGCCGCTCGCGTTGGTGGCGGACGTGTGTCTGTGCGAGTACACCTCGCACGGGCACTGCGGCGTTCTCGATGGAGAGACGGTCGACAACGACGCCACTCTGCCCCGACTGGCGGCCGCCGCCGTCGCCTACGCCGAAGCGGGAGCGGACATCGTCGGGCCGAGCGCGATGATGGACGGCCAGGTTCGAGCACTCCGAGCCGGTCTCGATCGCGCAGGATTCGAGGACACCGCGATCCTGGCTTACGCGTCCAAGCACGCCTCCAGCCTGTACGGACCGTTCCGTGAGGCGGCGGGCTCAACGCCGAGCTTCGGCGACCGCAAGTCCTACCAGATGGATCCCGCCAACGCGCGCGACGCGCTGCGCGAGATGCAGCTCGACGCCGATGAGGGCGCGGACATCCTCATGGTCAAGCCCGGCATCACGTCCCTCGACCTCCTCGCGCGTGCGCGCGACCGGTTCGACCTGCCGCTTGCCGCCTACCAGGTGAGCGGTGAGGCGGCGATGATCGAGGCGGCCGCCGAACGGGGATGGCTCGATCGGCGCAACGCGATCCTCGAATCGATCACGGCGATCGTGCGCGCGGGCGCGGGCATCGTGATCACCTATTTCGCAGCGGATGTGGCGACGTGGCTGCGAGAGGGACGATGACCGGCAGCGATTACGTCCACGCGCTGGCGCTTGGGCTCGACCCTGCATGGCGGCGCCTGTCCCGCGACGAACGCTGCCGTTCGGCCGAAGAGTTCTGCTCCGCGGTGAGCAAACACTCCGACGTCACAACCTTCACCTACTCGATGATCGGCCTCAAAGCCGGCACGGACGTCCTGCTCTGGAGCCTTTCGCCCTCACTCGACGCGCTCGAGGAGAGCGGAGCGCGGACCCTGCGCTCGGGCATGGGGGCCTGGATGACCGTGCGCCACAGCTTTCTCGGCATGATCCGCCCGTCACGGTACGTCAAGCGGCCGACACCCCAGGAGCAATCGCTGTTCACCGGCGAGCGCTCGGCGTATCTCATCGTGTACCCGTTCACCAAGAGCGCCGACTGGTATCTGCTTCCGCAGGACGAGCGCCAGAAGGTGATGAACGAGCACATGAAGGTCGGGCATCGCTTTCAGCAGGTGCGGCAGCTGCTCGCCTACTCGTTCGGCGTCGACGACATGGATTTCCTCGTCGCGTACGAGACCGATGACCTGCCCGTCTTTGGCGAGCTGGTACGCGAGCTGAGAGGAACCGAGAGCCGCCGGTCGACGGTGCGCGACACCCCAATCCTGACCGGGATCCACAGGCCGATCGAGGAGATCACGCGTCTGCTCGGCGCGGAATGACGAGCAGGTTTATCGCCGCCGCGATCCGCGAGAAGGTCGACGTGACCCCGGTCTGGCTCATGCGCCAGGCGGGACGCTCGCTACCCGAGTACCGAAAGCTGCGCGAGAGATGGACGCTCGCCGACATCGTCGCGCAGCCCGAGCTGTGCGCCGAGGTGACGCTGCAGCCGGTGCGGCGCCTCGGGGTGGACGCGGCGGTGATGTTCGCGGACATCATGCTGCCTCTTCGCGGGATGGGCGTGGAGTTCGAGCTGGTGGAAAACGTCGGCCCGGTGATCGCGAATCCGATCGCGAGCGCCGCGGATGTCGAGCGGCTGCGGGTGACGGAGGGGGAGGAGGCGGCGCCGGAGGTCATCACGGCAGTGCGGCAGGTGGTTGCCCAGTCGCCTGTGCCGGTCATCTGCTTTGCGGGTGCACCGTTCACCCTCGCCAGCTATCTGATCGAGGGCCGGCCCTCACGCACCTTCGAGAAGGTGAAGGCCTTCATGTACACCCGTCCGGACACGTTCGACCTCCTGCTCGACAAGCTGGCGCGGACGATGAGCGGCTACCTCAACGCGCAGGTGGCGGCCGGCGCGCAGGCCTTACAGCTCTTCGACTCATGGGTCGGCGCTCTCGCGCTCGAGGATTACGAAGCGCGCGTCTCGCCTCACACGCGCAGGATCTTCGAGGCCCTCGAGCCGGCCGGGGTGCCGCGGATTCACTTCGGCACCGGCACGGCCGGTTTGCTCGAGGCCATCGCGGCGACCGGTCCCGACATCATCTCGCTCGACTGGCGCGTGCCGCTCGACTGGGGATGGAAGCGGGTGGGATTCGACCTTGGCGTCCAGGGCAACCTGGATCCGGCGGTCCTGCTCGGGCCTGCCGAGGTGGTCCGGACGCGGGCTCGGGACGTGCTGCGGCGCGCGGGAGGCCGGCCCGGCCACATCTTCAACCTCGGCCACGGGGTGCCGCCCGACGCGAGCGTCGAGAACCTACAGCTGCTCGTCGAGACCGTCCACTCGTGGGTGCCCGCGCATGTCGCGTGAGCCGTCGACCGGCGTCCTGTGCATGGCGTACGGCAGCCCGGCCACCGAAGCCGACATCGCCGCCTACTACACGCACATCCGGGGCGGCCGGCCACCTTCGCCGGAGGCGCTCGAAGAGCTGACCGAACGCTATCGGGCGATCAAGGCATCGCCGCTCACCGAGATCACCCGGGCCCAGGCCGCTGCGCTCTCCCTTCGCACCGGGCTTCCGACATTCGTCGGCATGAAGCACGCCGCGCCGTTCATCGCCGATGGCGCCGCCGAAGCACGGCGCGCAGGCATCGAGCGGCTGGTGGGCCTGCCGCTGGCGCCTCATTACGCGCGAATGAGCCTCGGCGCGTACGAGAGCGCGCTGCGGGGAGCCTGGGACGGCGACCTGCTGTTCATCGCGGGGTTCTTCGACCATCCAGCGTTCGTTGCCGCCGTTCAGGGCTTGCTCCGAGAAGCGCTGGCGCATGCACAGCCGGAGCGGCTTTTTTTCACCGCGCACAGCCTCCCGGCCCGGATCCTTGCCGAGGGCGACCCTTATCGCGACCAGCTGCTCGAAAGCTGCCGCCTGGTGGCCTCCGGAATGGACCTGCCCGCCTGGGAGTTCGCGTTCCAGTCGGCCAGCCATACCGGTGAGCCATGGCTCGGCCCGGACCTCCTCGAGTCGGTCGAACGGTCAGGCGCGCGCGAGGTGCTGGTCTGTCCGATCGGCTTCGTCGCCGATCACCTGGAGATCCTGTACGACCTCGACATCGAGGCCCAGGAGTTCGGCGCCGAGAAAGGGATCCGGATCCGTAGAACGCGATCCTTCAACGCCCGACCCGAGTTCGTGGACGCGCTGGCTCAGGTGGTGAGGAACTTCCTGATCCAGTCTGCGGACGGGCCTCGTCGATCAAGAACAGATGACCTGCGCCCCGCATCACGGGGTTAGGGCCTTTCGGCTAGCGCGTTGACGCTGTAGCCGCCGGTTTGTTAGGGTGACGGGACTTTCACCGCGCGCCGGCGCGCGGCAGCCGAACCCGGGGGTAGGCGTTGCGCAGTTATCGCTACGCGAGCCATGCGGCGGTCCTCCTGATGGCAGTGGCAATTTCGGGCTATGGCGCCGTCAATCTCTCCACGTCGCTCGCGTCGAGGGCGGGTGCTTTGAGCGCCGAGGAGGCGGACGGTGGAGGGCAGCTCGGCGACGTCGCGCTGAATCGTGACGGAACGATCATCAAGCCCGTTTCGATCCCCGCCTCGCCACTGCCCGACCGCAATCCAATCCGCTACAGGGTCAAGGCGGGCGACACACTGGACACCGTCGCGAAAGCTTTCGCCATCTCGCTGCGCGAGATCACCTGGTCGAATCCCGGCCTGCGCCAGCCGCTCAAGGTGGGCCAGGTCCTCAACCTGCCACCGGTACGCGGTGCGGTCGCGGTGGTCAAGGCGGGTGATTCCGCCGCGAGCCTCGCCGCAACTTACGGCGTCGATGCGACCGACATCCTCGGCTTCAATCACGTCCGCTCGCTCGATGTGACACCCGGCCTCGTGCTCGTCATTCCGATCGATCCGCAAGCCGGCCCCAACCTCAGCACCGGTGTGCCGGCCGACCCGGTGGACCCGCGGCAGCTGCTGTGTCCCATCCGCGGAGCGCCGATCATCCAGAAATTCGGACCAACCTCCTTTGCGCTGGAACCGTCGTACGGCGGGTTCATCCACTTTCACTCCGGTGTCGACCTGCTTGCCGGCTACGGGACGCCGATCCTCGCGGCCGCCGGTGGCAAGGTCACGGCAGCGGGAAACGCGGACTACTTCGGGCTCCGTGTCGAGATCACGGACAGTTACGGGCTCGTCGAGATCTACGCGCACATGTCAGAGGTGGCCGTCGCCATCGGACAGCCGATCCAGCAGGGCCAGAAGATCGGCTACGTCGGCAGCACGGGCCTTTCCATCGGCTCGCACCTGCATCTCCAGCTCGAGGTGGGCGGCTTACCGACCGATCCGCTGCCGTTCATCGGCTGCTGACGATCTCACTCAGGTAGCGCCTTGGAGTCCGATGTGGTCGTGGTCGGGGCAGGCCCAGCCGGTCTCGCGGCTGCAGCCGCGGCGCGCTCGGGCGGTCTTCAGGTGCAGGTCCTGGAAGCCGCGAGCAGCGTCGCGACAAGCTGGCGGACCCACTACGACCGCTTGCATCTCCATACCACCCGGGGACTGTCTGGCCTTCCAGGTCTCCCGATTCCGCGCAGGGCCGGGAGATGGGTCTCTCGTGACGACTTCATCGCGTACATCGAGAGCTACGCGCGCGTCAATCAGCTGCCCATCCGTTTTGACACGACCGTCGAACGGGTTGACCGCGAGGACGGTCTCTGGCACGTGGTCACAAACACCAATTCATTGCGTCCACCACTTGTTGTGATCGCGACGGGTTACAGCCGGACACCTCTGATCCCAGACTGGCCCGGCCGCGAATCGTTCACCGGCGACCTTGTTCATTCGTCGCGCTATCGAAATCCGGAGGCTTATCGAGGTCGCAGCGTCCTGGTGGTCGGCGCGGGCAACTCGGGGGCCGAGATCGCCGCCGACCTCGTCGAGGGCGGTGCAGGAAAAGTCTGGATCTCGATTCGCACCCCTCCGAACATCGTCCGCCGCAATTTCGGCCCGATCGCCAACCAGTACGTCGGGATCGCGGTGCACCGGCTGCCGGTCGCATTTGTCGACCGTGTGGGCCTGGCGCTGCAGAAAGTGACGGTCGGTGACCTCAGCGATTTCGGCATTCGGGCGCCGGCCAAAGGCGTGTACACGCGCATCCTCGAGGAGCGCATCCCCCTGATCGATGTGGGCTTCCTCGCGCACCTCAAGAGGCGGCAGATCGAAGTCGTCGGTGCGGTCGAGAGGTTCACCGCCGATGAGGTGCTGTGCGGGGGAAGGGTGGTCCGGCCGCACGCCGTCATAGTGGCGACCGGCTTCTCGCGCGGCCTCGAGCAGGTGGTCGGGCATCTTGGGGTGCTCGGACCGACCGGACGTCCGGCCGTGCACGCTCCACGTGCCGCCGCCCCCGGCCTCTACTTCATCGGCTACACGAACCCGATCGTGGGCAACCTTTTCGAGGTTTCGCGGGTCGCCGTCAAGCTGGCAGGCGTCATCGCCCGCGAGCTGCGGACTCAATCCGGGGTGAGTACCGGGGACACCTCCTCCTCGATCCGGCGCGGCACCTGAACGCCGAACCGAGCCTCCGCCTGGCTGCGCGCTGCTCGGTAGGCGGCGATAGCTCCGGTGACTGACCGCGGCGCCGCCGGTGACCCCGAGCGGTCCGAGCAGGTGGACGAACAGCTTGGTACTGCCGGCGCCGAGGTGCCCTGAACCGTCACGCGTTCGAAGAGGGAGGAGGCCACGTCGTGGCCCCCTCCACAAGCCCAAGGGGTAAGTCTTCTCTCAGCCTCCGCTATGGGCGAAGTCGAACTGGCTCTTCCAGACAAAGCACGCGTTCTTGACCGTAGCCCCGCAAACGCCCGAGCTCTGCGATGGATCGGCAACCTGCTGCACGACGTAGATGGACACGATCTTCAGGCTCGTGTCTCCGTTCTGGTCGAAGTCGTAGGTCCCGATGACGCCCTTGAAGCCTTTGATCTTGGCCATCTCGGCGCGGACCTGCTCGCGGGAGGGCACATTGCCGTTGTTCGTCACGATCGCGTTTCCGATCGCGGTCATCATCGCGTTGGCCGCGTCGTAAGCCTGCATCGTGTAACCGCCGAAGTCGTTGGCGCCCTTGAAGGCGCTGCGGAACTGGCTGATCGCTTGCTGTGCGCCCGCAACCTTGGTCGCGTCGGCCCCGGCGGTGGTGGCGTAGACGTCCACCTCGTTGCCGGCTGCCTGGTTGATGCAGTCCGTGGTCTCGATTCCGTCACCGCCCATGAAGGGGACGTCCCATCCGATGTCCTTCATCTGCTTGCGCGGGATGCAGAGGTTCTGGTCGTCGGTGCCGCCGGCGTAGACGCCCTGCGCGCCCGCGCTCTTGAAGCTGAGCAGTATCGACTTGAAGTCGCTGGTCTGCTCCTTCTTGTACTCCGAATGCTTCACCACCGTGCCGCCGAGCTTGGTGATCTCCTGCTCGAACGCGCCCGCGATTCCCACACCGAACACCGTGCTGTCGTCCAGGATCGCGATCTTCTTGAGGTTGAGCTGCTTGTACGCGTAATCGGCCATGGCGGGGCCCTGGTAGTCGTCGGTGGTGACGACGCGCCAGTAGTTGTTGGGGTTTCCGGCGCGAAGGGCCTGCGGATGGTAGGTGCAACCCGCGATGTCCTTGGTCAGGCATGGGTTCGTGTTCGACGGGCTGATCATCAAGAAGTGCTTGGGCGCGGCGATCGGGATCTCAGCCTTGGCCACCGCCGAGTTGAACGGTCCGATCATGCCCAGGAACTTCGGGTCATCCAGCATCGCCCGCACGTTGGCGACGCCGGCGTCGGCGTTGTAAGCGCCCTGCCTGCAGTCGTCGAAGCCCTGGAAAGCGATCGTGTAGCCCTCGACACCGCCCGCCGCGTTCTTCTGATCCACGGCGAACTTGGCGCCGTTCTGCGTCGTCAGCCCGCCGCTGGTGCAGATCGGGAGGTCGGATCCGATCTTGATCGTGCCTTTCGAAGCTCCACCGCTGCTTCCGCCACCTCCGCAGGCGACTGCGACCACGCTTGCCAGCACGACGATGACAACTTTTCTCGTCTGAGCCATCCAGCTTCTCCACTCGGCGCTATGCGATCCCGCCCTCTTCCCTGACGGGGCCGGGGCTGCCGGCGGGATCGGTGCGCGCCTGTAACCAGACACCCCGCCTGGCATTGTAATAGGTATTCGGTGTTTAAGCTATTACCCAGTCCGGAATGCACTAGCGCGCCCGCCCGTTAACCTCTATGGACTCGGTGCAAGCGCTCTTCGGTTCCACCCCGCCCTCTTCGCTCCCGCACGACTGGGGGATTGCGCCTGCCCTTGATCTCATCAACAGCCGGTGGGCCGATCACCTCGGCGCGGGGCGCTCCTACGACCGGCTTCCCGACCCGCGGTTCCTGCGCGCGTTCCTGAAGCGCTGGCGTTTCAAGGTTGCCGATCCAGACGACCGCAAGGCGCTGCTCGAGCTCGCCCGGCTGCGCGCCTTTCTGCGGCTGGTGCTGGAGCGTTACATCTCCGGCAGGGAGCTCTCGGCAGCCATGCAGAGGGACCTGGAGGCGTTGGTGAACCTCGCCCCGATCCGGGTCCACGTCGACCGCGGCGGCGGCGGCGCCCTCCTCCACCGACCGAGGTCGGGCCGCGATTGGGACACCGTCATGGCCGAGACCGCGACCTCCGCGGTGCGCCTGATGTCAGAGCGCAGAACCGTCAAGGTCTGCGCGAACCCCGACTGCACGTGGATGTTCGTCGACGAGAGCAAGCCCGGGACGCGCCGGTGGTGCAACCCGGGCGTCTGCGGGAGCCTGGTCAACGTCCGTCGCTACCGGAGCGTGCACGCGTCGAAGGCCGGCTCGCGTTAGCGGTTCGTCTCCCGCCGGACGAAAAGAGCCGTGCCCGCCACCATGAAGACCACGAACATCAGCGCGAGGACGGCCGCGTTCGTCAAGGGGCTCAGCAGCACAACCCTCCCGTACTCCGCGGACCCCGCGAAGACCACGCCGCGAGTGAGGTCGATGACGTAACGCATCGGAGATACCAGGGAAAGAGCTTCCAGGTACCAGGGCAGAACGTTGATCGGGCTGACCAGGCCGGCAAGGAAGTACTGCGGTAGAAAGACGAAATTGAACATCTGGTTGGCGGCCCGCGTGTCGCTGATGGTGTTGAGGAGCAGCAGGCCGAACGCACCGCCCATGAAGCACGAGATCAGCGCCACCGGCGCCAGCAGGAGAAGCGCGGTGGGCGTGAGGGGCACTCGCAGGACGGCCGCGAACGCTATGAAGGGCAGCACCTGGGCGATCGCGACCAGCGTCTCGCCCAGGATCTTGCCGAACACGATCGAGTAGCGCGACACCGGCGACACGAAGATCTCCTGGGCGAAGTCGTTGTGGCGGTCGTCCATCAGCGATGTCAGGCCCGACGCGGTGGACTGGAACAGCGTCATGCCCAGAAATCCGGTGAAGGTGAAGCCGATGAAGTTAAACCCGGCAGCCCTGCCCAGGTTGAGCTGGAGAGTGCCGCCGAGCAGGAAGATCATGAAGAACGGAAACACGACCGCAGCGACCAGGCGCCCTGGATCGCGCACGAACTTGGTGAGGTCCCGGCCGGCGAGGGCGAGGACGACGTTCAGCTCACGCATCTTCGCCGGCCAGGATTCTGAGGTACGCGTCCTCGAGGCTGGCGGACTCCGTCCGCAGCATCGTGAGCGGCTCGTCGAGGTCGCGCACCACACGGTAGGGATTGCGCCCGTCGAGTCGCACGACGAAGTGGGCGCCTTCGGTGAACTCTAGCTTCAGCTCCCGCAAGCGGCGTCGCAGCGCCTCCCGGTCGGCGGCGTCGACGTGCAGGTGCTCCTGCGCCAGCTGCGACTTGACCTCATCGGTCGACCCGTGTGCGACGACTCGGCCGTGATCCAGAATGCAGACCCGGTCGGCATCCTCCGCCTCATTCAACTGATGGGTGGTGAGGCAGAGGGTGAGCTCGTGCTGCTGGCGCAGCTCTCTGATGTACTGCCAGAGGTTGCGTCGGCTGGCAACGTCCAGGCCGCTCGTGGGCTCGTCAAGGAACAGGATCTTGGGCCGGTGCATGAGCCCTCGGATGATCTCGAGCTTCCGGCGCATGCCGCCGGACAGCTTGCGCACAGGCTTGAAGACCTCGGCGCCAAGGCCGACCACGTCGGCCAGCTCCGCGACGCGCCGGCGATAGCCTTCGGGCATCAACCGGAACAACGGCAGGTATGGAAAGAGTCCGTACATCACCGCGTGGAAGCGGACGTTCTCTTCGCCCGTGAGGTTCATGTCCAGCGACGGGTTTTGAAAGATGATCCCGACGTGCCGGCGCACCGCGTCCGCCTCCCGCATCACGTCGTGCCCGGCGATGCGGACGCGGCCGGTGGTCGGAGTCAGCGTGGTGGTCAGGATCGAGATCGTCGTCGTCTTGCCGGCGCCGTTGGGACCAAGCAGTGCGAAGAACGTGCCGGGTTCGACGTCGAAGCTCACACCGTCGACTGCGTTCGACTTTGACCTTCGGTAGCGCTTGACGAGGTCACGCACCTCGATCACGGCACTCATCTCTCTAGCGAAGTGCCTTGAACTCGGCGTCGGTGAGCTCGATCTGCCGCGCGGCCACGTTCTCCTTGAGGTGCTCGAGCGCCAGCGTGCCTGGAATCGGCAGCATGACCGGCGAGCGCCGGAGCAGCCAGGCGAGCGTGACCTGCACGCGGCTCGCACCGCGGCGACGGGCGATCTGAGCAAGGGCGGCGCCGCCGTCCCCGCGAAGAGGAAAGAACGGGATGAACGGAATGTTTTCGCGCGTGCAGTAATCGACGACAGGGTCGTGCCGGCGCTCCGAGAGGTTGTACTCGTTCTGGACGGCGGCGATGGGGACGACCTTCCTCGCGCGTTCGATCTGTTCGATGCCGACCTCGCAGATGCCCACGTGCCGTATCCGGCCGCGGTCCTGATACTCCTTGATGGTGCCCAGGCTCTCCTCGAGCGGAGTCTGGGGATCGACACGGTGCAGGTAGTAGAGCGTGATGGTGTCGGTCCTCAACCGGCGGAAGCTCGCCTCGATCTCGGCCCGCAGAACCTCAGGCCGGCCGCGGCCCGCTCCGCCGAAACCTCCCTTCGTCGCGACGATGACGTGCTCAGGGAACGGGGACAGGGCCTCGCCGATCGTCTCCTCGCTCTGCCCACCGGTGTACAGGTGAGCGGTGTCGATCATCTGCACGCCGGCTTCGACCGCGGCCTTGGCAAGGGTGACGTTGCCGCGCGTCGTGGTCAGACGATTCGTCCCCAGCCCAATCCGCGCCACCTCGACATCCGCGACCCTCATCGACTTCCTCTCCATGATGGCGTCACCAATTAGCATCCGTTTCGATGCCAAGTCAGCCCCAGCCAGGGATCTTCGCGCTCGGCACGGCCTCTCACGCCTACCTGGAGTTCGACATCCTGGGTGGTGCGAGCGCCGGCGATCTGGTCGGCGCGATCGCTGGGTTGCGCGAACCACGGACCACGATGGGCGGCGTCAACCTGGTGGCGGGCTTCCGGCCCGAGCTGTGGCGGGAGGTTGCCCCTGACCAGATACCCGAGGGGGTTCGGGGCTTCAACCGCGACGTCGCCGGCGCGGAGGACTTCAAGATGCCGGCGACGCAGCACGACGCGGTGCTCTGGATCTCGGGCAGCGAGTACGACGTGGTCTTCGACGTCTCCAGGCAGGCGATCGGCGCCCTGTCGAAGATCGCGCATGTGGCCGAGGAGACTTCGAGCTGGCCCTATCACCACGACCGTGACCTCACGGGATTCATCGATGGGACCGAGAATCCAACCCTCGTCGACGCTCCCGATGTGGCGCTGATTCCTGAGCCTGGACGCGGGGCGGGTGGAACGATCCTTCTGCTACAGAAATGGGACCACGACGCAGTCGCGTGGGAATCACTGCCCGACGCGCGCCAGGAGAACGTGATCGGACGGACCAAGCCCGACAGCGTCGAGCTCGAAGACCGGCCGGCCGATTCACACGCTGCCCGCACCGACCAGGACCAGTTCGGCAAGATCTTCCGCCGCAACATGCCGTTCGGCACCGTCACTCTTCACGGCACGATGTTCGTGGGCTTCAGCTCCGACCAGGGCCGCCTGGACGCCATGCTTGAGAACATGGCCGGGTCGAGGGACGGCGTGCGCGACGCCCTGACCTATTACGCCCACCCGCTCAGCGGTTCCTACTACTTCGTCCCGTCGATCAAAGCGTTAAGTGCTGCGTTACTGAGCTGACGAGCCGACCAGTTTCGCGGCAGGAACCGGCGCGGCCGCAGATTTGGTCTCACTTTACAAGTGCTTGACACTAGGATGCGGTGTCGGCGTGAAGCGCGGCCCCCGCGGCTCAGGAATTTCCGTCGACCCCTCCCGAGTGAAAGAGGCTCGCCTTGACGCCGGCCTGAGCCTCGCCCAGCTCGCGGGCGACGACGTGTCGCGGACGTTCATCCATTTCGTCGAACAGGGCCGCTCCCGTCCGTCCAAAGGCGTCCTCGCCCTGATCGCCAGCCGGACCGGCAAGCCCGTCAGCTACTTCCTGCGGCCGGCGTCCGCTGAAACGCCGGCCACGAAAACCGACCTTGCCGACGACCTGGTTCGGGCCGCGACACGCCTCCGGCCCTTCGCGGCGACTCGCCGCCTGACCCAGTCCGAACGCGAGGCAATCCGGCTCGTCGAGCTGACGCTGCACCAGGGGGCGGCGGTGATCAGGGCTGTGCAGAGACGGGCCGCGAAGGGATCCTGAGCGCTCGCGCCGCCAGCCCATCAATCATTTGATGGAATAGTTCAGCCACAGTCTCAATTCCGGCTGACATGGGTGATGTCCAGCTCATGGAGTTGCCCGACACCGCCACAGACGAGAATGGTGCCGTGACGCGGCCCGGAGCGCAGGCTGCGGTGGTCGGCTGGGTCGATGAGCGGATTCCTTTCGTCGAGGCGGTAAACGCCGAGCTCTACCGAAGTGTCCCGAACTACGCGACCGCGCTGTACCGGTACCTCGGCGGGGTCGCGGTGATGCTTATCACCGTCGAGTTCGTCACCGGGTTCCTTCTCGGCATCTACTACGTGCCGGACGGAGCCGGCAATCCCGCTCCCGCGTACACGAGCGTCAATTTCATCCAGCACAGCGCCTACCTGGGCTGGTTGATCCGCGGGGTGCATTTCTGGGGCGCCAACCTGCTCCTCGTCGTCGCTCTCCTGCACATGACCTTTGTTTTCCTGAACGGCGGCTACCGGGCGCCGCGCGAGCTCAACTGGATGATCGGAGTGCTCGTCTTTCTCGTCATCGTCCTGTTCAGCTTCACCGGGTCACTGCTCCCGTGGGATGCCAACTCCTACCTCGCCCGCGCCCGCGAGCTGTCGATCGCCTCTGGCTCCGGTGTGTTTCCGGAGGGCGTCAGCAGCTTCCTCAAGTACCTCCTGCAGGGCGGGCCGCTGGTCGGTCCGGCGACGCTGCTGCGCTTTTTCATGGCCCACGTGTTTCTCCTGCCCGGCGCGATGGCGCTGCTCCTTTTCCTTCACTTCCGCATCGCGCGATTGCAGGGACCTGCGGAGCCCGCATGACCGAGCCCACACCCCGTCCGAAGCGCCTGCCGATCGGGCCGGGGCACGTGCTGTATCCAATGGTTGCCGCCATCGCACTGACAGGGCTCCTGTTCGGGCCCATCGGCCGCACCGCTGCGGCCGACATGCCGGAGAGCAAGAAGCACCCGTACTTCCCGGACCACTTCTGGCCGTACCCCATCCTCGCCATGGCGGTCCTGGTCACGCTCGGCCTGCTCGCGTTGATCGGGCAGCCGGTCCTTCAGCTTGGAGCCGCCGCCGACCCACGCGTGGCCTTCACCCCGCGCCCAGAGTGGTACTTCCTCTCCCTGTTTCAGTTCGTGAAACTTGGGCCCGCGCTCCTCACCTCGATCCTCATCCCGCTTGCGCTCGTGCTCGGATTGATCTTCTGGCCGCTGCTCGATGCAGGCCTTGGACCGCGAGTCGCGCGGCGGCTGGGTTGGAGGTCGTGGCCCGTCCCCAGGCGAAACCTGATCACCGGCACCATCTGGCTCGGCGGACTCTCGATCATCGGGCTGCTCACGCTGTGGGCGGCGATCGTCCCGCAGCTCTGCGTTCCCTGGTTCTACAGCGGGCCGGTTTGCGGCGGCTGACGCCTCCCCGGGGTCAGACCGGATCGAGCAAAGCGCCGCCCTCCAGGAGACAGTCGCGCAGCGAGCCCGCGGGCAACGCTCGTGGCATGGTTTTCGACGTCACCGCCATCGCCGCCGCGGTCCCCGCCGCCTGACCCATCGCCATGCAGGTGGCCATCGATCGTGCCGATGCGTGGGCGTCGTGCGTGGCTGAAAAGCATCGCCCCGCCACGAGCATCGCCTCGACCCCTGCCGGCAGCAGGCAGCGGTAAGGAATCCCGTAGACGCCGCTCTCCGGCACGTAGACCCACCTGGTATCCGCGCTGGTCGCGTGCTCCTCGATCGGCGCACCACACAGCGCGATCTCGTCATCGAACCGGCGCGCGTTCAAGACGTCCTCGCGCGTGAGCCGGTAGTCGCCGAGCACGCGCCGGCTCTCCCGCACTCCGATCGCGGGGCTCGTCGCCACCAGCACGGACCGCTCGAAACCCGGGACCTTGTCGCGCAGAAAGCGGTGGTACTCCTGCACCTGCCGCCGGCCCTCGATCTCGGCGTGGGTCAGCTGCTTGGGGTCGGTGGCGTCGACGTTCGGGATGCGGGTCATGTGCACTGTGATGACGCCCGCGTGCGGAGTGCGGTGCCACGAGCCCTCGAGCCGCGGCAGCGCGTACTCGCCCGACTCCGAGGCCTGGCGCATCCTCGCCCACAGCTCTTGCTTCGGCAGCGCGGCCGCGGCATCAACGTCGACGTTGGCCACGCGGAAGATGGTCGAAAGCGCCTGCAGGTTGGGCGTTGATCGGGCATCGTCGTACGCGACGCCGGCCATCGCGCACACGTCAGCGTCACCTGACGCATCGACCACAACCTCTGCGTCGCACCACGACTCACCGCCTTTGTTCCACGCCCGGACGCCGATCCCGCCCTCTGAGTGGAGCTTCACACCGGTCGCCCAGGTGTGCAGCAGGACCTCGACCTTCGCGTCCTCGGCCGTCCGCTCCCACAGCACCTTCAGCACTTCGGGGTCGTACGTGACGCCGGTTCCCGCGCCGTAAGTGTTGGGGCGCTCGAAAGCCATGCCGGCCGCCGTCATGCGCTCGACGACCTCCCATCCGATGCCGCCGACGACGCGGCGTGCTCGTTCGCCCGGCGTGTAGAAGGCATAGAACGTGTCGAGCACCGCCGTCGAGGTCCCGCCGAGGAAGGGCAGCCTGTCCAGGAGCAACGTGCGCGCGCCCAGACGCGCTGCGGTGATGGCCGCCGAGCAGCCGGCTGAACCCGCCCCGACGACGAGGACGTCAAACCGCCGGTTCATCACGGAGCATCTGAAAAGCCCTGGCGGGGTTGCCCGTCATGACCATCTCGTCGGCGGATGCGCCGATCCGGTTGCGAAGGCGCGGCACGAAAGTGTTCATGAGGAACGCGAGTCCTGGACCTCCGCCGTACGCGCGGAAGTAGTCGCGCCGGCCCAGGTCGAGGCCGAGCATGATGGCACGCTGATGCCCGGTCGCCACAAGCGCCTCGATCAGGTCGAGCAGCTGACTGTCGGGGCGGTACTTGATCCGCCCCGGCGTGTCGTACTCGAGCCACACGCCACGGCCGGCCAGCTCTCGGTGCAGCTCGGCGTCGGGGTTGCGGTCGAGGTGGGCCAGGATGATGCGGTCGGGCCTCACGCCCTCGCGGGTGAGCAGGTCGACGATTTCGGGGCCGCAGGTCCCAACCTCGGTGTGAACCAGGATCGCCGCGCCGGTCTCCCGGCTCCCGATTGCCGCCGCGTAGAGCCTCCGCTCCTCCAGCCTGCTGATCCTCTGGTATGACGCGCCAGCTTTGATCACGCCGGCGCGCGCGGAGTCGAGCGGCGCGTCGGTCTCCCAGTCGTCAGGGTGCATGCCTTCCTGCAGGTCGGTGAGGATGCGCTGCGCGAGGAGCTCGACGCTCGCCTCGCGAACCCAGTGGCCGTCCTTGTAGTGCGCGTCGCGGTGGTACCCGGTCGCCGCGACGATGTGGACACCGGTGGCGGTTGAAACGGCACGGATCCCCGCCGGCTTGCGGCCGAGCCCGATCGGCGTGACCTCGACGATCGACTTCAGCCCGCCGCGAGCCGCGGCGCTCACCTCCTGGATCGCGCAGTCCACGTCGTCGAAGTCCTGGCCTGGCAGCTCCGGGCTGTGGAGGAAGAGGTGATCATGGGCGTCGGTGGCGCCAAGCTCGCGCGCATCGATCGGACCCAGGACCGTGACGACCTCAGCCACTGCGCCGCACTATAAGCGCCAGTGTCTTTGCACCTCGGCCTCGACCTGGGCGGGACGAACTTGAAGTGGGCCCTCATCGAGGGAGCACCCAAACCGCGTCTTGTGAAGACGGGGCGCGTGCCGACCGACACCACCGAGGGAGAGCGCGGCGTCGTCCGGCAGCTCATCGACGTCGCGCTCGAGGCGATCGGGCAGGCCGACCGCATCGCATCGGTCGGCGTCGGTTTGCCCGGCTACATCGACCTCGCCGCGGGCGTCACGCGGCTGATCCCGAACATCCCGGGCAACTGGGACGGCGTGCCGGTGATCGCGCAGATGAGCGCCGCCCTCGAGATGCCCGTCGGTCTTGTCAACGATGCGCGCGCCTTCACGCTTGCCGAGCACGGCCTCGGCGCCGGTCAGGGCGCGACGTCGATGCTGGGCATCACGCTGGGCACCGGCGTCGGAGGCGGATTGATCCTCGGAGGCCGGCTGTACCTCGGCCACGGCGGCTCCGCGGGCGAGTTCGGCCACCAGACCATCGACCCCGATGGCCCGGTGTGCAACTGTGGCAACCGCGGCTGCCTCGAAGCGTTTGCCCGCGCCGACGCCATCGCAGATGCTTGCGGCCGGCCCGATGTCGAGCTGTCGGTGGCCGCGGCCCGCGCGGGAGATGCCCGCGCCCAGCTGGGTCTCCGCGACGCCGGCCGGCACCTCGGGATAGGCGCCGGCAACGTGGTCGTGCTCCTGAGCGTGGAGCGGATCGTCGTCGGCGGCGGGGTGGCGGCCGCGGGAGATCTCCTCCTCGATCCACTGCGAGAAGAGCTCGTGCGCCGTGTGCACGTCACCGACGTGGAGCGAATCCAGGTCGTCTGCGGCGAGCTCGGTACCTGGGCTGGAGCGATCGGCTCCGCGCTTTTCGGGGCGTCGCCCGCAGGCTCCGACTTGCGTTTTGTCTAGATAGCTATACATTTACCGGCGATGGCCCTGGCTGACGCCGCCAGCGACGACGCATTCACGCCGCGTTACCGCGAGATCGAACGAGCCATGCGGCAGCGTCTGGCCAAGCTTGCGCCAGGGGCCGAGCTGCCTTCCGACGCGGAGCTGTGCGAGGAGTTTGGCGTGAGCCGGATGACGGCGCGTCACGCGATGCACCGCCTCGTGCAGGAGGGCCTCTTGTTTCGCGCGCCCGGGCGTGGGACCTTCGTCGCCGAGGCTCCGACCCACCGCCGCGCCAACAGCCTGCTCAGCTTCTCCAACGAGATGCGACGGCAGGGCAGGGTGCCGACGTCGCGCATCCTCGGCCGCGCGCTGCGCGCTCCGACCCGCGAGGAGGTGGTTCGCCTGCAGCTCAAGGAGGGCGAGAAAGTGCTGTGGCTGAAGCGGATCAGGCTCGCCGACGGCGAGCCGATCGCGCTCGAGTCGACGCGCCTCAACCGCCGTACGGCGGCGGCCGTTCTCAGGGCCTCTCTCGAACGAGAATCGCTGCACGCGGTGCTGGTCCGTGCGGGATTTCCGCCCACGAAGGGGCGCGCCACCATCGACGCGGAGGGGGCGAGCGCGGACGACGCGCGGTGGCTGCAGATGCGCAAGGGCGACCCGATGCTCGTGGAGCGCCGGGTGATCGTCGACGACCGTGGCCGGCCGCTCGAGTTCACCGAGTCGCGCTATCCGGCCGATCGCTATGCCCTCGATGTCGATTTCGTCGTCGAGTGAAGGAGAAGCCATGAGCTCGTTTTTCGACCAGCTCAGCTACAGCGACGTGGCGAAGGCAATCGACCACTCGCTGCTGAAACCTGAGCTCGATGACGCCTTCGTGGAAGCCGGCTGCAGGCTCGCGACGGACTACGACGTCGCCTCGGTCTGCGTGCGGCCCCGCGACGTGGCGCGCGCTCACGAGCTGCTGGCGAAGAGCACCGTCGCCGTCGGCACGGTGATCGGCTTTCCGCACGGCAGCTCGCGCACGGAGACCAAAGTGTTCGAGTCGCGTCTCGCGCTGCGGGACGGCGCGCGCGAGCTCGACATGGTGATCGACGTCGGAGCGCTCATCTCCGGTCGGGACGCCTACGTCCAGGAGCAGATTGCGGAGATCGTCGAGGTGGCCCACGCCGATGGCGCGCTCGTGAAGGTAATCCTCGAGAACGCTTACCTGACCGACGACCAGAAGGTGCGTGGCTGCCGGATGGTCGAGGCAGCTGGGGCCGATTTCGTCAAGACCTCCACGGGTTTCGCGCCGACGGGGGCGACGATCGAGGACCTGAAGCTCATGCGCCGATCGGTGTCACAGCGGGTCGGCGTCAAGGCGGCGCACGGGATCAGGACCCTCGATGCATTGATCGAGGTGCTCGAGATCGGGGTGACTCGCGTGGGGGCGACCCAGACCGCCGCCATGCTCGACGAGTTCAAAGCACGAAAAGCCGCAGCTGCCGCTGCAGCCGAGGTGCGCTCATGAGCCGGATGGTCCGCATCGGGATGCTTGGGTCTGGCTTCGTCGCCGACTTCTACATGGACGGCCTGCGCGACGTCCCCCACGCCGAGGTCGTCGCCAACTACTCGCGGTCCGAGGAACGCGCTGAGGATTTCGGCCGCAGGCACGGCGTGGCGCGCCAGTACACGTCCATGGAAGAGCTCTGCTCGGACCACGAGGTCGAGCTCGTCGTGATCGGGCTGCCCAACCACCTGCACCTGCCGGCGGTGCGCGCAGCGACTGACGCACGAAAGGCGATCGTCTGCACGAAACCGCTCGCACGCAACGGCCACGAGGCCGCGGAGATGGTGAACCTCGTGCGGTCGGCCGGCGTAATGCATGGATATGCGGAGACGGAGGTGTTCTCGCCCGACGTCATGCGTGCCAGGCAGATGATCGAGAGTGGGGCGATCGGCGACCTGCTCACGGTCCGCGCCAGGGAGGCGCATTCGGGCCCGCACGCCCAGCACTTCTGGGACGCCGAGACGGCGGGCGGCGGCGCCCTTCTGGACATGGGCTGCCACACCATCGAGGCCGCGCGCTACTTCTTCGGCAAAGAGAATCGGATCAAGGACGTCTTCGCATGGGGCGCCACGATGATGCACAACGACCGCACGACGGGCGAAGATAACGCGGTCCTGCTTCTGCGTCTGGAGGACGGCCGCACCTCTCTCACCGAAGCTTCGTGGACAGCGCAAGGCGGGATGGAGCTTCGCAACGAGGTATACGGAACGATGGGCCGGATCGTCACCGACACCAGCTCGACCCGGGTTCGCGCCTTCGTCCAGAAATCCGCCGGCTACCTGATGGAGAAGGCGGACGCGGACGTCGGCTGGGTGTTCCCCATCCCGGACGAGGCGCGCGTGTATGGCTACCAGGAGGAGATGCGCCACTTCGTCGAATGCTTTGCTATCGGCGAGCCGCCGCGCGAAGACTTCGTCGACGGCTACGTCGTCAACTGCGTGCTCGACGCGGCGTACAGGTCGATGAAGAGCGGGCACTGGGAACCCGTTCACCTCGATGCCAAGGTGGTCGGCTGAGCGATGAGCGGCACGGGATGGATCGACGCGGGCATCGCTCTCCTGGAGAAGATTCGGGACACCCAGGCCGATGCGATCGAACGCGCCAGCCAGGTTTGCGCCGAGGCGATCGCCGCGGACGGCCTGGTCCATCTCTTCGGCACCGGGCACTCCCGTATCCCGGTGGAGGAGATGTTTCCGCGCTACGGCTCTTACCCCGGCTTCCATCCCATCGTCGAGCTGTCGATGACGTTTCACACGCAGGTCGTCGGTGCCAACGGACAGCGCCAGGCGATGTTCATCGAGCGCGTCCCGGGGCTGGCCGAGGTGATCCTGTCCAACTTCCAGTTCGGCCCCAAGGACGCGCTGATGGTGTTTTCGGTCAGCGGGCTGGGCGCGGTGGTGGTCGAGATGGCGCGAGGGGCGCGCAAGAGGGGGCTTCGCGTGATCGCAGTCACATCGGTGACGCAGTCGAAGGCGGAAAAGGTGGAGGACGGGGTAGGGTCTCGCCTGATGGACCAGGCCGACATCGTGATCGACCTCTGCACGCCACCGGGCGACGCACTGTGCAGGCTCGACGGCCTCGAGACGCCGGTAGGGCCTGGCTCCACGCTGACCGAGGTGGCGATCGCCGATGCGATCAAGGTCCGTACGGCGGAGCTCCTGCTCGCGATGGGCAAGCTGCCGCCGGTCATCACGAGCGCGGCCGTCGTCGGACGGCGGAGGTCGAACGAGCTCTTCGAGGCGGCGTACCGGGAGCACGCGCGCCGGGCGGCGCGCACCCTCGCAACTTGACAGGAGGTGAAGACTGGAGGAAACGGGGAGCGGAGAGGGTGGACCGAATGGGGCCCGAGCGGGCCGAATGGAAAGAGGAGGAGCGTGTATGACGAGTCATGAACGGCCACTGAGAGCAGGGCGCTGGCTGGCGACCATGATGGTCGTCGCATTTGCCCTGGTCGCATGTGGCAACCAGTCGACTGGTGGCGGCACCACCAAGTACATCGTCGGCGTATCGAACACGTTGCAGGGCAACGGCTGGCGCGAGGAGATGATCTGCTCGATCAAGGCCCAGGCGAAGGTCTCGGGCGTCGTCTCCAAGGTTGTCATCGCCAACCGCAACACGGACGCAGCCGGTCAGATCGCCGACATCCGGAACCTCATCTCGTCGGGCGCGAACATCATCGTCATCAACCCGTCCGATCGCGACGCGCTCAACTCGGTCATCAAGCAGGCGACCGACAAGGGCATCGTCGTCGTGGCGGTGGACCAGGCGGTGTCCGAGCCGAGCGCCTACGTGGTGAGCAACGATCAGGTCGCGTACGGCAAGCTGGGCGCCGACTGGCTTGCCAAGCAGCTCGGCGGCAAGGGCAACATCATCGAGATGCGCGGCATCAACGGCGTTCCCGCCGACACCGACCGGCACCAGGGGCTGATGTCTGCCCTGCAGGCTTACCCCAACATCAAGATCGTCAAGGAGACGTTCACCAACTGGTCACTGGACCCGGCGGCCCAGCAGATGAAGGACATCTTCAGCTCGGGCCTCAAGTACGACGGCATCTGGACTTCGGGGATCGACTCCACGGTGGTCGACTCGTTCCAGTCCGCCAGCAAGCCGTTCGTGCCGATAGTGGGCGCCGACAACAACAAGTTCGTCGGTGAGCTGGCCAGCCTCAAGGACAAGGGCCTGGTCGGCGCCGCCGTGACCAACCCGCCGCCGATCGGCGGTGCGGGCCTCGCGGTGGGACTTGCGGTGCTGCAGAAGACGCACACGTACGACCACGTGATCCACCTCACGCCTCAGGTCTGGGACAACACGACGTCCTCCGGCGTGTCCAAGCTGCAGAGCACCTACGACTCGAGCCTCGACCCGTACTACAGCGTCGCGTTCGACGTGAAGCCGTACACCACCTACACGAAGCAGGACCTGATCTCCTGCCAGGGTCCCAGCTAATCTGCGTACCGATGGGGCGTAGGCGACGCGCCTGCGCCCCATATCTTTATGGCCGCGATTCCTGACGAACCGCCAGCCGCACCCGACCTTCTCGAAGCGCGCGGGCTGGCCAAGCATTTCGGACCGGTCGTCGCGCTGCGCTCGGCTGACCTCGGCGTTCGCGCCGGCGAGATCCACGCGCTCATGGGTGCCAACGGAGCGGGCAAGAGCACGCTGGTCAAGATCCTCACCGGGGCGCTCGTCGCCGACGGCGGCACCATCACGCTGGGCGGCCGGCAGCGGGCGTTTCGGTCGACGTCGGAAGCGCGCAGGGCCGGCCTGATCTGTGTGTACCAGGACCCGTCGCTTCTGCCCGACCTGACCGTGATGCAGAACCTGACCCTGACGGCGACGCCGGTCCGCAAGTTCCGTCACTACCTGAACGAGCTAGGCCTCACCGGCTTCGACTTACAGGCCATGCCGCGCGAGCTGGCGCGACCGACGCTCAGCCTGCTCGAGCTGGCGCGCGCGCTGGCCATCGAGCCGCAGCTCCTGCTGCTGGACGAGATCACCGCCTCGCTACCGGCGGATCTCACGGTGCGCGTCTTCAACGTCGCGCGCCACGTGCGCGACGAGGGACGTTCGGTCATCTTCATCTCCCACCGCCTGGCTGAGGTCGCCGCGCTCTGCGACCGCGCCACGGTGCTGCGGGATGGAAGGACCGTCGGCGTCGTCGAGCCTGCGCAGGGCGGTGAGGAGCGCATCGTCAAGCTGATGCTCGGCCCGGTGGCGGAGGAGGTCGCGGCGGAGGCGGCATCACCAAGCGCACCGGCGGTCGGACCCGTTGCGGTCGAGGTCCACGACCTGAAGCTCGGCATGCTCGGCGGCGTCTCGTTCTCACTGCGCTACGGCGAGGTGCTCGGCGTGGCCGCTCTCGAAGGCCAGGGTCAGCAGGAGCTCTTCGAGTCCCTCGCCGGCGTGCGGACGCCGGAGTCGGGCCAGATCATGGTCGGCGGCAAGGCACGGACGTTCCATCACCCGGCCGACGCGATTCGTGCGGGACTGGTCCTGATTCCGGCCGACCGCCTCCAGTCCCTGCTCAGGCAGAGGTCGGTGCGGGAGAACATCGCGCTTCCGCTCGTCAATCGCCTGAGTCGCTGGGGCGTCATCAATCCACGCCGCGAGAAGCGACGCGTCGCCAAGGCGATCAAGAGGCTGCAGATCGACACGCGCGCCCAGTCCGAGGTGCGGCGACTGTCCGGCGGCAACCAGCAGAAGGTCGGCATCGCGCGCTGGCTCGCGAGCGGATTCAAGGTCCTGCTCTGCTTCGATCCGACACGTGGCATCGACATCGGGACCAAGCGGCAGATCTATGGGCTCGTCAAGGAGCTGGCCGCAAGCGGCTCCGCCGTGCTGCTGTTCACCTCGGAGCTTCCCGAGATCCAGCTCGCGTGCAACCGGGTGATCGTCCTCTTCGGCGGACAGCTGGTCGACGAGATGCCGGCCGCCGAAGCGGACGAGCAGGCCCTTCTGCGCGCCGCGCACGGGCTCCACTCGGAAGAGGAAGCTGAGAAGCAGATGCAGGAAGGCGCTTAGTGGCGACCGCCGAGGCGACCGCACCGGCACCAAGACCGGCGGGCGTCAACGTCGGGCGCGCGGTTCGCCGCTACGGGTGGACCGCGGCCGTGTACGTGCTCTTCGCGATCCTGATGGTGGCCACGGTCGTCATCAAGCCCGACTACGGGCCGTTCGAGTGGAACACGTTGACACTGGCGGCGCTGCCGCTGGCATTCGCGGCGGCGGCGCAGACGGCCATCGTGCTCAGCGGGGGTATCGACCTGTCAATCGGTCCGCTGATGGCGCTGGCCAACGTGCTCTCCCTCCACGCCACGCTGGGCCACGATCTCGCCTACTCGCTTGCCGCCGCCGCCGTCGTTCTGCTCGTGGTCACGATCGCCGGCGCGCTCAACGGAGCGATCATCGTCGTGACCCGCGTTCCGGACATCGTGATCACTCTCGCCACTTCCTTCATCTGGGCGGGCGTCGCGCTGCTCGTGCTGGCCAGGCCCACGCCTGGAATCCCGCTCGATTTTCAGAACCTGGCCCAGGGCTCGGCGGTCTCGCCATGGGTGCCGAACGCGCTCCTCCTGCTGTTTGTGATACCGCTCCTGTGGGTCCCTCTGAGGCGCAGCCGCGCGGGCTTGAGCATCTACGCGGTGGGCAGCGACCGCAACGCTGCATTCCGCTCCGGCGTGGATCTGGGTTGGACGCGGGTCCTCGCTTACGCGGTCGGCGGCTTCTTCGCGGCCTGCGGTGGCCTGGCGCTGTCGATGACCACAGGCGTCGGCACCCCGCTCGCCGGCACCCTCTACACCCTGAGCGCGGTTTCGGCGATCGTGCTGGGCGGCGTCAGCCTTGCGGGCGGTCGCGGCGGCATGCTCGGCCCGGTCGCGGCGGCTTACATCCTCTCGCTCATCCCGGCAGTCCTCATCTATCTCGGCATCGACCCCAACTACGGCCAGATGATCCAGGGCGTGCTGATCGTGCTGGTGGTGATGATCGGTGGCATCGGCGCCGTGCTGAGGCGAACATGAGCGCCCGCGTCGCCACCACGCTCCGTGTCGTGCAGCAGCGGTCGATCCTCGTCCTGATCGGGCTGCTCGTGGCCCTGGCCGCGCTCATCGAGATCATCCGGCCAGGCGCCGTCAATGCCAGCTGGGTGTCGAACATCCTCGAGTTCGCGGCGCCGCTCGGAATTCTCGCCGCCGGCCAGACGCTCGTGGTGATCACCGGAGGCATCGACCTCTCGGTGGCCAACGTCGCCACGGCGGCGGCGTACATCATGGCCAGCCAGGTGCCGCACGGAGTGGTGCGTGCGATCGTGTTGGGGCTGCTGGTGGGAGTGGTCGTCGGCATGATCAACGGCATCGGCGTGGCGGTCTTCAGGGTGCAGCCGCTGATCATGACCCTTGCCATGGGCCTGGTGGTCACCGGCAGCCTCAACGTGTACGGTCAGTCTGATCGCGCCCGCGGCGTGCCCGTGGTGCCGGAGGTGATCCACACGCTCGGCTCGGGCACGGTGCTCGGCTACGTTCCGGTGAGCCTTTTCCTCTGGGGCGCGCTTGCTGTGCTGCTGATCGTGGGCCTGCGTGGGACCGGCTTCGGGAGGCTGCTCTACGCGCTCGGTGACAATCCCGAGGCCACGCGTCTGGCCGGCGTCCGCGGATGGCAGGTCCTGCTGGCGAACTACACGGCGTGCGGGCTGCTGAGCGCGGTGGCCGGTCTCGTCCTGGCCGGGACGGTGAACGCGGCCGACCTCGGCCTCGCCACCATCCTGCTCCTGCCCTCGGTGGCGGCGGTCGTGATCGGGGGGACGTCGATCTTCGGTGGCAGCGGCAGCTATTCAGGGACGTTCGTCGGGGCGTTGATCCTCACCGTGCTCAACAGCGTGCTGACGCTGCTCGACGTGCCCGACGCGGTGAAGCAGGTCCTCTACGGCGCGATCATCGTGCTCCTGGCCGCGGTCTATACCCGCGTCTTGGGTCGAGACTAGCCACGGCCGGAAAGTTCACCTTCATCGGCGTGACCACCGGGCAGTCGGCCGCGACGCGGCTTTTCCCTGGGTGGGCGAGCGAGCTCGGCCTGGGCGACGTCCAGCTCGTGGGCTGCGACCTGCCGATCCACGCGGAGCGCGCGCGCTACCGCGAAGTCGTGGAGCGCATCAAGGGTGATGACGACGAGCTGGGCGGCCTCGTCACCACACACAAGATCGACGTGTTCGAGTCGTGTCGCGACCTGTTCGACGCGGTCGACAAATACGCGCAGCTGTGCGGTGAGACATCGTGCATTGCCAAACGCGACGGCCGCCTCTGGGCGTTCGCGACAGATCCGATCTCTTCGGGGCGGGCGCTGGCGGAGTTCTATCCCGCGACCGCGGAGGGTGAGGTGCTTTGCCTGGGCGGTGGCGGATCCGCGACCGCGATCACCGTTCACCTGATGCGGAAGCGCCGCGGCCTGCGCATCACGGTCGTGAATCGAAGCGCGGGGCGGCTCGCGGCGCTGCGGTCGATACACGCGAGGCTTCGCTCGGACTCCGAGGTCCGATATGTCGAGAACAGCGATCCGGAGGTCAACGACCGGTTGATTGCCGAGCTGAATCCAGGGGCGCTCGTCATCAACGCGACGGGGATGGGCAAGGACACGCCGGGATCGCCGATCACGGACGCGGCCGAGTTTCCGCGAGGCGCGTATGTGTGGGAGCTGAACTACCGGGGCGAGCTCGAGTTCTTGCACCAGGCGCAGCGGCAGGCGCAAACGCGAGGTCTGCGCGTCGAGGACGGGTGGCGGTACTTCATCCACGGTTGGGCTGCGGTCATGGAGAAGGTCTTTCAGATCGACATCGACGCGGAGCAGATCTCGCGCCTCGCCGCCGCGTCAGAACCGGAACGTCCTCGATGAACGCCAGTTACTTGGGGGCTCGGTATACAGCTCGACCTTTGCCTTCTCACCGACTTCCAGCGCTGCGGACTTGAGCAGCGCCCGGCTCAGGCTCAGCGCGAGCACGCCGCCGCCGGCATGGTGTTCGAGCTGAACTCGATGCCATTCAGCTTGCCTCGGACTTTCATCTGCTTCAGCCCACCGAGGCGATCGGCGATGTCTTACGGAATGTCCGTCACCGCAAGGCCCGACTGGAGCTGGGGCCTGAAGTAACGGACGGTTCCGCTGCACTTCATCGAGCTGGCCATGAGCGCCGGCACAGCGTACCGGCGGAAGGCCGAGCTGGGATTGGCTGAGGTGTTACCGTGGTAAGAATCAAGCCGAGATGAACCCGGCCCTGCTGCAGCTCCCGGCAGCTTTCGGCCTCGCCGGAGCGAGCGGTTTGAACGCGACTCTTCCGCTCCTGATCGTCAGCCTGTTGGCGCGCATGGGCCTGATCCAGCTGGCCTCGCCTTTCGACGCGCTCGAATCCGACATCGCCTTCTACGGGCTGCTCGTTCTGGCGGTGATCGAGTTCGCGATGGACAAGGTCCCGGCGCTCGACTCGGTCGGCCACGCCGTCATGCTGCCGGTCGCGGCCGCGGCCGGGGCGATCCTGTTCGCCTCGCAAACCGGCACTATCAAGTCGATGGACTCGGGCGTGGCGGTGCTGGTCAGCCTTCTTGCGGGCGGTGCGATCGCTGGCACGGTGCACGTAACGAGGGCGACGATCCGCCCGGTGGTGAACCTGGCTCTTCTCGGGCCGCCCCTCTCGCTGCTCGAAGATGTTTCCTCGGCCGCGCTCTCGCTGATCGCGCTCCTCATCCCGATCCTGGTCCCGTTCCTGATCGTCCTGATCGTGCTCGGCGCGATGGCGCTGTGGGAGCGCCGCCGGGCGAGCCGCCAGCCGATTCCCAGCCGGAGATGAGTTAGGGACGCCAGAGCGAGGTCAGGGTGGGGCGGCCACGAGCTGACCACCCCTCCCGGACCTGGTTGGGTTCAGTCGTCTTCGGACTTCACCTGGCCGCGAATCTCGCCGCCCGGAAAGTTAGTCGTGTGCACGTTTATGTAAGCGTCCCCGGAGGCCAGGATGCTCATCGCCGCCTCGAAGCTGCCGGCAGGCACGTTCTGCGCGGCAACCGCCTGGATGTCCGCCGCAGTGACACCGCTACGCGACACCGTGCCTCCACCCGCCGGACACGCCGGCGTGCCTGCCGGGCCCGGAGCGCTCGCCGAACCGCACAGCCACAGGAAGATCCCGCCGTTGACTCCAGGCTGGCCGAAATGGATGTGAGCCATGAATGCCGGGCTTGACAGCGCGGTGAACGTGAGCGTGTACGAGAGCGTCGTTCCGGTGACTGTCGCCTGGAAATGCCCCACGCTCGGACTGAGCTTGGGCGGGCTTTCCTGGAACCCGCTCAGCTTGGCTTTGAATGTCTGCGATGCCTCGTCAGCGCTCGCGGCCGCCACTGTCAGTGCCAGGACACCTACGATCGCGGCGGAGCGAAGGATCCACCTCAATGTCATGTGCGCACCCCCAACGTTTCTATCGATCGGACTCCAGACGTGAAAACCTTCACCCTGCCCAGAATGCGTGTCAATTAATGAGATGAGTGAGGGCGGTCCGATGGTGATCATCGGAGCAGGCATGGCCGGCGGCGTCGCGGCACGGACGCTTCGCGAAGAGGGATATGCCGGTCGCCTCGTGCTGATCGGGCACGAACCCACTGTCCCGTTTGGACGGCCGCCTCTGTCCAAGACATACCTGCGCGGCGAAGAGTCGCTGGACGGATGGCTCGTGCGGCCGCCTGACTGGTACGCGACAAACCAGGTCGAGATGGTGCGCGACACGGTGGCGCACATCGACGTCGCTGCGCGTCGGGTCGAGCTCTCTTCAGGCGGCAAGGTGCCCTACGGCAGGCTGCTGATCACGACGGGTGGTGAGAACCGCCGCCTCGATGTTCCCGGCATCGACCTCTCGGGCATCTTCCAGCTGAGGACCGTCGCCGACAGCGACGCCATCAGGCAGGCGGCTCTGAAGGGCGGATGCGCCCTCATCGTGGGGATGGGATTCATAGGCTCCGAGGTCGCGGCTTCGCTGGTCCAGATGGGGCTCGAGGTGTCCGCGGTGCTGCCCGGTGCGGCTCCGCTGTCGTCAGTGCTTGGCGCGGAGATGGGAGAGCTCATGGCCGGCATCCACCGCGACGCCGGCGTGGACCTGGTCCCGGGCGACGCCATAGTCAAATTCGAAGGCACCGAACGGGTCGAGCGCGCGATCACCAAAGAAGGCCGAAAGCTGGAGTGTGACCTCGCCGTGGTCGCAGTCGGAATTCGGCCGACGGTGGATTTCCTTTCTGACGGGCCCCTGGCGGTAGACAACGGCGTGCTGGTCGACGCGACCTGCGAGACCAACGTCCCAGGAGTGTTTGCCGCCGGTGATGTAGCGAACCACATGCATCCGCTGTTCGGGCGCATTCGCGTCGAGCACTACAACAACGCCGAGAAGCAGGGAGCGGCTGCCGCATCGTCGATGCTGGGGTCTCGCGCCGAGTATCGCTACCTGCACACGTTCTGGTCGGACCAGTACGAGCACAAGCTCGAGTACGCCGGACATGCACGCGAATGGGACAGCTTCATCTCGCGCGGCTCCATCGCTGATCGCAAGCTGGTCGGGTTCTATCTCAAGGACGCGAGGCTGGTCGCAGCAGTCGGGCTCAACCGGGGCGGCGACCCCGAGCTGGACGCCGACGGCGAGATGGCCCAGGCGGCACGATTGATCGCCGCGCAAGCATCGCCGGCGCCTGAGGTCCTGGTCGACGAGAACGCCGAGCTCTGACTGCTTGCCCTCATCCCTCTCAGCCGAATCCAAGGTTGCCGGACGATAGTCAGCACGTGGACGCGCTCGAACGAGCCCTGGCCGCAACCCTGTCGCGCCGCCGGATGCTCGCGGCTGGGATCGGCCTCGCCTGTTCGGGATTCCTGGCGGGACTTCTGGCCGCCTGCGGGCTGAGCCGAACCGCGTCGAACCCGGCCTCACCTTCCGCCACGACCACTTCCTCGACCGTCCCGGTCTCGACGCCGACATGCGTCGTCACACCCCAGGAAACCGAAGGGCCGTACTTCGTCGACGAGCGGCTCAATCGCGCTGACATCAGGACCGACCCGTCCGATGGATCGACGCGACCTGGACTGCCCGTGACGCTCAATTTCACAGTCGCAAGGTACGGCTCACCGTGCACGGCGCTGGCCGGCGCGCAGGTCGACGTGTGGCACTGCGACGCGCTGGGCCTCTACTCCGACGTCAGCGCCGAAAACTCATCCGGCCGCAAGTTTCTCCGCGGCTATCAGCTGACGGACGGGAACGGAAGAGTGACGTTCACCACGATCTATCCTGGCTGGTATCGCGGACGCGCAGTGCACATCCATTTCAAGGTCCGCACCTTTTCCGGCTCGCAGAAGACGTTCGAATTCACATCGCAGATCTTTTTTGACGATGCCGTCTCAGACGAGGTGTACAGGCAGGCGCCGTACAGCTCTCGCGGCGCCCGTGACACGCGCAACGCGGCGGACATGGTTTACACCTCGAACAACAACAGCGGCTCGAAGCTCCTCGCCACCCTGACCAGCACGAGCAACGGTTACGACGCAAGTTTCGCCATCGGTCTGACGAGCGTCTAGCCTCCGCCACCGCACCTTCGGTGCTACGTTTTCCATGGGGATTCCTCGGCTCGCTCCGGGGATGGCAGTGGTTGTGGAGGGCACCAGCCATGGGGTGGTATCGCAAGCGAAGCGGAATCAAGGCCACGGTTCTCGGGCTCACCGCCCTCGTCGCCGTGGCGCCGACCGGGATGGCGTCTCCGTCGGCCCTGAGCCTGTGGTCATCGTCGATCTCGGCGAGCAACATGGTCGTCAGCTCTCCGACCAGCGGTGGCGGATACGCCGAGCTTCCGCCAGTGGCCGGCGGCTGCGTCGGAGCGAGCCCGAACAACTTCAACGCCAATCACTCCGAGTCAGAGCTCGCGGTGATGCCAGGCACCGAGACGATCGTCGGATCATCGAAGTTCTTCTTCGACAAGTTCTCGACCAACTACAACTTCTACGACGGCAGCTACACCATCATCGGCTCGAGCCACAGCGACAACATCATCCAGGGCTATGACTGCTCAACCACCGAGACCACGCCCGGCGTGCTCAACCAGAACATGCCTCCTAGCTGGACGAACACCACCGACCCCAATGTGGGCTTCGACACGCAGGGCAGGGTCTACCAGACCATGCTGCCGTTCAACGCGTTCTGGACCAACTTGCATCCCGACGGAGAGATCACCGTCTCGTACAGCGACGACCTCGGCGCCCACTGGGTGACGGGCAACGGTGGGCAGGCCCTCGAGCAGGTGCCGAACTCGAGCTCGAAGCAGCTTGGCCACGTCGAGGACAAGCAGTGGGTTGCGGTCAACCACTACCCCGGCAGTAGGTTCCAGGACCACGTCTACGCGACGTGGGACATCGTCGATGGCAACGTCGGCAGCACGGTCAAGCTGCGCGCGGCCGTCTCGCGCGACCGCGGCCTGACCTTCTCGAAGGCGGCGACGATCGTCTCGGCTTCCGCCGGTCAGCTGCGCGACCAGTTCAGCCAGCCGGCGGTGGATCCTTCAGGAGTCCTTTACGTCGCCTACACGAACATCGGCGTCAAAAGCAACATGGCGGACATGTACGTCACGAGGTCCACTGACGACGGCAACACGTTCAGCACGCCGATCAAGGTGGTCTCCGGCAACACGATGGGCGGCAGCTCCGTGCGCGTGACCAACACCACGTTCCGCGACGGCATCAACTTCGCGTTCGCCGTTTCGCAGGACTTTCCCGGCCACCTCTATCTCGCCTACAACGACTTCAACGGGACGCAATACAACGTCTATCTGATTCAGTCGGTCGACGGGGGCCAGACCTGGAGCAATCCTGTGGCGGTGAACGACGACATCACCTCGGGTCACGTGGCGGACCACTTCCAGCCCGCCGTGGCGGCCGGACCGGGTGGCGCGGTGGCGGTCGCGTTCTATGACCGCCGGGCGTCGTGCCCGTCGGACGCCAGCATCATCCCCCAGGATGTCGGACGGTCCAACTTCTGCGTCGACGTGTCGGTGCAGGCCTACAAGGATTCCGGAAGCGGGGCGGCGCAGGTCGGTGCCAACATCCGAGCGTCGAACTTCACCTGGGACCCGCAGCAGCCTGGCCTGCTGATCAACCCGGACGGGTCCACGACCGACCTGCAGACCCTCGCCGGCCTCGGCCAGATGGCCTGCGCGTCCCACAATGATCCGTGCAGACGCTCCTTCCTCGGCGACTATTTCGGGCTGGCGGTCTCGGCCGGCAACATCTACACGTTGTCGGTTTCGACCCACTACCCATCGAACGTCAAGGCTGACGACGGATCGACGCTCTACTACCAGCAGCAGGTGCTGGGCGCCATCAGCCGGTCGAGCCTGGGAATTTGAAGATCTAGGGCCGTCCGTCAGACCAGAAAGCGGCCGTTCTCCATGATCATCCGACCGTCAACGGAGACGGTCGCATGGGACGCGAGCGCGTCCACGTGCGAGGGGCACTCCCAGTCGGCGCCGGTCTCGAAGGCGTAAGGATCGCCGAACGCGACATGGACCCCGGGAAACTTCTCGTCCTGGAGGAAGTTGCCGACGATCCGCGTGAGCCCGACGTTGGTCCCAATGGCGAACTCGCCTGCCCGGTTGGAGTTCGAGTGCTGCGCGAAGTACTCGCGGACCTCGCTCTCGAATTGCGCATCGGGTGTCTCCACAGACACGACGCGGCTGTCCTTGATCACGAGCCGTAGCGGCGGGGCGAGCATCCCGTATTTGGGGGCGAACCAGTCGCCTAGCTCCTCTGCGACGAGCACACCGTCGACCGAGGCGGGACACGTGTAGGTCTCACCCTCGGGGAGGTTGCCCCAGTGGCCCTGCTCCCAGTAGCGACCGTCGCACGGAATCCAGCGCAGGCTGGGTGAGAACGTGGCGCGAAGCTCGGTGCCGAGCGACGTCTCGACCGTGATCGTGCTCGCCTCGCGCGTGATCTCGAAGACCTTGCGGGTCACTCGATAGATCTCGTCGTAGTCCGCGGCCATCCCGTCGACCATCAACTGGTCGTCGATTCCGATCATGTGCCCGTGGCGGCAGCGCAGCTCATCGGCCAGCAGCAGGAGCAGCGGTTTTCTGAAGCCCAGCTCGCCCTTCAGTCCGGTGCCGATGAAGAAAGACGCGGTGGGTTTGAAGCCAAGGATCTCGTCGATGAGCGGGCGCGGAAGACTCGTGATCGGCCGCTGGACGTGGTCCTCGATCGTCCAGACCCGCATCTCGGCGCCAGTGCTGAGCACCTCTTCTTCGATGGCCTCGGCGATCTCCCGCCGCGGCTCGTCGCCAATGACGAACACGCGGTCCCGCGGACCGATGCCCAGACACGTCCGCACCGCGTTTCGCGCACCGACTGCGAATTCCGGCCTCACTACCACTTAGAGGTTAGCCGCACTGGCTGCTTCGCCCGCGGCCGCGAGGTCCGACCGGTAGTCAGCGAGCCGCGCCGTCGGCGGGCTGCTGCAGGGCGCCGGCGGCGCCGACAGCCTCCTTGACCTCGATGATCTCGCCTTCGATGTTGATCTGGATCTCGTTGCTGACGATGAACTTGCCGTCGAGCATCGCGTCGAAGCGCATCCCGAAGTCCTTCCGGTTGATCTGGGTCTCCGCCGCGTAGCCGATGCGGTGACCCATCATCGGGTCGTTGAACTCGCCGTACCTGACGACGTTCAGCGTGACCGGCCTGGTGATGCCCTTGATGGTGAGCTCGCCGGTGACGCGGAAGCGGTCGCCCCCCACGTGCTCCGCCTTCGTGCTCTTGAAGGTCATGGTCGGGAACTTGTCAATCTCGAGGAAGTTGGAGGAGCGCAGGTCGTTGTCGCGCTGCTCGTTGTGGGTGCGGATGCTTGCTGTGTTGATGGTCGCTTCAACCGACGAACGTTCGGGACGGTCGGGATCGATGTCGCCCGTCGCGATGACCTCGGCAAAGTGACCGCGCACGGTCATCATGCCCAGGTGTTTGGCCGAGAACTCGACCTGTGTGTGCATGGGATCGAACTTCCATTGCGCCATCAGAGAAACCCCCTGTGAAACCTAAAAGTGATATGGGCCGAACCGGCCCGACGCCATCACCGTCATCGACAACATAACAACCGATTGGAGACTCCACTTATTTCAGGCTCAACCGATGCCAGACGGCGGGCAGGTAGACTCGCTGCCATGAGCGACGAGGTGGTGCCCGGTCTCCGATACAGCTCGCACGCTCAGGAGCTGTGGGCGCTGGTCATCGCCTCCTTCGCAGACTGGGAGGAGCGCGCCAACGAGGCGGCCGCGGCAGCCGGCCTGTCGCCGGTGTCGGCGTGGGCGCTGGTCCAGCTCGACCCGGACCACCCGATCTCGCAGAAAGAGCTCGCGGCCCGGCTCCACTGCAACCCGTCGACTGTCGTCGACCCGACGGACCGCCTCGAAGACGCCAGGCTGGTCGAGCGCCGTGCCAGGCCGTCAGACCGCAGGATCAATGTGCTCGTGGTCACGCCCAGGGGACGCAAGGTCCGGACCGAGCTGATCGCCCGGCTGTTCGAGCCGCCCGAGGCATTCCTGCGCCTGCCGGCGAAGGAGCTGACGCGGCTGCGCGACGCGATGGTCGAGGTAAACAGGAAGCCGGCGCCGACAGGAAGGAGGTGACGGTGGCGATGAGAGCGGTTCCGACCAGGCTCGGCGCCCACACCAACCTGGCCCTCCTGGTCCTGCTCGCGCTGGCTTTCGTCACGGGGTGGCTGGCGTTCGCGTTCGCAACGGCGCCCGCTCGCTGGTCACTCGTCGTTCACGCCACCGGCGGGATCGCCATCCTGCTCCTGCTGCCGTGGAAGTCGATGATCGCGCGTCGTGGCGCGGCCAGACCGCGGCCGGGCAGATGGGCCTCGATCCTGCTGAGCATCCTCGTCCTCGTATCCCTGGTCGCAGGTCTTGCGCACTCGACGGGTTTGCTCGTGCTCATCGGGCCGCTGACGGCGATGGAGTTCCACGTCGGCGCCGCGCTGGTCGCGGTCCCGCTTGCCCTCTGGCACGTCGCTGCGCGGCGAATCCGCTTACGCGCCACCGACCTGTCGCGCCGAAACTTTCTCCGCGGCGGCGTGATCCTGGCCGGCGGCGCCGCCACGTACGGAGTGAGCGAGCTGGTGGCTCGCGCAGCGCTGCCAGGCGGCGCGCGTCGCTTCACGGGCTCGTACGAGGCCGGCTCGTTTCAGCCCGCGCTGATGCCGGTCAGCTCGTGGATGTTCGATGCCATACCTCAAATCGACCGCGGTTCGTGGAGGCTGAACGTCGGCGGACGCGAGCTCGGCTTCGAGGAGCTGTCGGCGTTTGACGACCGCGTGACGGCCACGCTCGACTGCACCGGCGGTTTCTACTCGACGCAGGAGTGGTCCGGTGCGCGGCTTGACCGGCTCCTGGGCGACGTCAGGGGGACGAGCATCCGCGTCGTCTCCAGCACCGGCTACGACCGCCGCTTTCCGCTCGAGGAAGCGCCTCGCCTGCTGCTCGCCACCCGGTTCGGCGGCGGGACGCTCGACGCCGGACACGGATTTCCGGCGCGGGTTGTCGCTCCCGACCGGCGCGGCTTCTGGTGGGTCAAGTGGGTGGTCGGGATTCACGTCGACGACCTGCCGTACTGGTGGCAGGCGCCTTTTCCAACCCGGTAAGGAGGCAGAGAATTGGCGCGTGCCACCGGCCGAGGTCTCACGCAAGCTCAAGATCCCCGAGGGTAATAGCTACCGGGTTATGAACGCTCCGGCCGGCTATGACGACAACGCCACGGATGGCGGCGACAAGCAGGTCGATGTGGTGCATCTCTTCGCGCACAACCGGGCCGAGCTGCAACGCCGATTCCCGGCGGCGTTCAAAGCCCTGAAGCCGGGCGGGGCCTTCTGGGTCAGCTACCCGGCAGATGGAGAAGACCTCAGCCGCAACCACGGATGGGGCGTGCTCCACAGCGCGGGCCTCACCACCGCCGAGGAAACAAGGCTCGACGACGCATGGGAGGCGATGCGGTTCGCTCCCGCGTCCGCGATGCCGTCGGGCGCCATCCCCGCCGCCGACATGCTGCCCGTCGGGCGCCGTGCCAGCGCCGCGTTCCGCTTGTTTCGGGCCCTCGCCTCGGCGATCTTTCACCTGGCGTTTGGCTTCGACGTCCAGGGTCGCGAGAGGATCCCCGACACCGCCTACGTGCTCATCGCCAACCACCTGGGCTGGATGGACGCGATCAGCCTGCTGCTCCTGTTTCCGCCCGAGCCCCGCATCCACTACCTCGCGGACCCGACGTCGATGATGCGCAACCGCATGCTCTGGGCCCTGGTCCGCGCCACCGGTGGCATCGTCCCTGTGGACAGGGCCCAGCACGGCGACACGCTGCTGTTCCGCCAGGTCGACCGGTGCCTCAACGCAGGAGGTGTGGTGGCTCTGTTTCCGGAGGGGGACTTCGGTCCGCGCGAGGGTGAGCTCCTGCCTTTCAAGAAAGGGTTCGCCCATTTTGCGATCGACGCCGGGGTCTCGGTCCTGCCCGTCGGGCTGGCCGGGATGAAAGAGGTGTGGCTCGGCAAGCGCCTCTACGTCAGGGTCGGCGAGCCGATCGCAGCCGAGGGCCGGACGGTCGACGATCTGGTCGCGCTGGCCAGCGCGCGGTGGCCGCCGTGCTGCCGGAATATCTCGAACCCTCAGGTCGCAAGCCGCTGCGCCGCTGGCTCACCGGCCTCTTCTAGCGCCGGCGCTGCAGCCGTGCCCTTGTCGATCCTCCTGACGGCGCGCATGCTACGGGCGGCGTGGCAACGTTGGAAGCGGCCGGCCAAGGCGGGCCGGCGGCCAATCCATTCCGGCGCTGGTCGGCCTGGCGTGAATGGTGGCTGGCGGGCACGCCGTTCGACTGGGGCTTCGCCGCGCTCAGCGCCGTTCTGATCGGAGCCGGCTACTACCAGGCGTGGCTCACGCGACAGACGTATCCGAACGTGCCCAACTGGGCGGCCGTGCCCGTCCAGGCGGCATGGTTGGCGCTGGCGTTGTTCCTGGGAGTCGTCAGCGTGGTGGCGTGGCGGCGCGAGGGCAACGCTCAGACGGCGGTTCCTGACGGTTACGGGCTGAGCGTGGTGGGCCTTCTCACCTTCCTTGCCGGCATCGTCATCAACGGTTGGTGGTTGGCAGCGTTCGGCACCGATTTCGGCGTTCCCGCGATCTTCAGGCTCCCCAACCTGCTCGAGATCGCCGGCGCCGTGTTGATCGTGGTCGGACCGATGCGAGCATCAGCCGTTCGCGGCGAGCTGGTGCTCGGGCCGACCGCTCTTGCCTCGGCGGTGCTCCTGCTCGCGGCCGTCACGTTCTTCACGCAGTTCGACCACCCCTACATCGATCGGTACGCCACGACCGAGATCAAGCTGCCACCCCCGACCAGCGTCTTCGACCAGTTCAACCACCGCGAGGAGATCCTTGGCGCGCTCGGGCTCCTGATGCAGACGGCGACGGTGGTCGGTGTGATCCTCTGGACGCTGAGGCAGAGCCGGCTGCCGCCGGGGAGCCTGACCCTGATGATCACGGTCACCGCTTTCCTGACGGCCACCCAGCTCGGCAACTTCGACATGGTCCCGGTGGGTCTCATCGTGGGAGTTCTGGCCGACCTCGCCCTGCTGCTGATCGGGCCCCGCGGCGACCGGGTGGTCCGGGTGCAGCTTTTCGCGGTGGCCCTCGGCGGCCTCATCGCCGGGGTCTACCTGCTCTGGATCGGCGTGAGCCCGGGCACATGGTGGCCGGCGGACATGACGTACGGCACCGTGCTCGCGTGCGCGATCGTCGGCGGCCTGATCAGCTATGTGCTTTTCCCGGGTGCCGATGCCGTGAGGGCGGCGTTGGTGCTCTGGCCTGCTCTCACCCAGGAATCGTCGGCCGAAGCGCCGGACGTGACGGTGGACCGGGTCGAGCACGCGCTGAAGGTGCTGCACAGCACGCGCGACCTGGCCGACAACCCGCTCATCGGCATGCGCTGCGTCGCCACCAGGACGCCGGGCGAGCTGCGCAAGACGATCGAGGCCGCCATCGAGCATTTGCGGTCGTCACCGTTCCAGCAGGACGCCCAGGCCGGACAGATCCTCGACCTTTATTACGTGCGCCGGATTGGAGGCCACTACGCCGTGGAGTTGCGGGTCGGCCTCAGCCGAGCGGCCTATTTCAACCGCCGGTCGTACGGGGTGCGACGCGTCGTCGACCGGCTGCATGAGCTCGAGGAGTCCGCCACCTCCGCCTGAGACTGGTCTCGCGTTCGTCTCCGACCTAGTCAAGACCCGGTCCAGACCCTGACCGCACAGGTCTGCCCGAACTCTCCGCCTCGACGGCCCCAACCGGGGGTCGGAGGAGGAGCGAAATGTTCGGCAAAACCCGTCGTCCCGCACTCGCCGTCGAGCGCCTCGATGTTGCGGATCTTCACTTCGCGGACGAGCTGCCCGAGGGGCGGCTCATCGACCTTCCCGGAAGGGGCACGGCCTTCGCGCGCGTGGCGGAGGGCCCCGCGGGAGCGCCGAGCGTCCTGCTGCTTCACGGCCTGATGGCCACCGCCGACCTCAACTGGTCGCTCGCCATGCCCGCCCTGGCGGCGCGGTTCAACGTCGTCGCGCCGGACCTTCGGGGTCACGGCCGCGGCCTTCGAACCCAGCGCTTCAGCGCCGAGGAGTGCGCCGACGACCTGGCCGCGCTCGTGAACGTCCTCGAGCTCGGCCGCGTGATCGTGGTCGGCTACTCGCTAGGCGGCCTGGTCGCCCAGGTCTTCGTGCGCCGCCATCCGGAGCTGGTGTCGGGCCTGGTGCTGTGCGCCACCGCCAGCCAGTTCGACGTGCCGACCGCCGGTGGCGCCGGCAGGCTGCTCCAGCGCGCGGCCCGCACGCTTCCCGAGCCGATTCGGCGCGCCGCCATGCTCACCCTGCTCGCCCCCAGGTCGGCGGATACCGAACGCGGCCGTTGGCTGATGAGCGAGGTGCGCCGCCACGACACCGTGGCGCTGCTCGACGCGGTCGCCGAGGCCGCCAGCTTCGACTCGACGCAGTGGCTCGGTGACAGCACCTGCGGCGCCGCCGTCATCGTCACCCAGGACGACCGGGTGGTCACGCCCGAGGCGCAGCGGGACCTCGCCAGGGTGCTGGGCCGCGGCTTCGTGTTCGAGCTCGAGGGCGACCACTTCGCCTGCATCAAGCGCCCTCACGAGTTCAACGAGCTGCTCGTGGCGGCGTGCGCCGGGGCGCAGGCGTGAGCCCGACTTCGACTGATACCGAAATTGAAACCGGGTCGAGACTGACTCCGATATCGGGCCGGCGGGATGGTGTCGCCATGAAGCGTTTTCACGCACGTCACCGGCTCGACATCGGCCCCCGGGACCTTGCCGCGGCGATTGCCGCCCTGCCGGCGTCCGATCACGAGCGCGCAGCCGCCGGGGTCGAGCACCTCTGGTCGGCGGAAGCCACGGGCATGGCCTGCTACTCGGTGCGCAGCGGGTTCCACCTCTTGCTGACCTCGCTCGACCTGCCGGCAGGGAGCGAGGTGATGTTCTCGGCGGTGACGCACCCGGACATGCCGCGCATCGCGACCCACCACGGCCTGGTCCCGATCCCGGTCGACCTCGACATCGCGACCCTTGCGCCCCATCCCGAGCTGCTGGTTCGCGCCGTCAGCCCGCGCACGCGGATGGTGGTCGTGGCACACCTCTTCGGCGGCCGGGTCGACGTGGGGCCGATCGCGGACATCTGCCGCCGAAACGGGCTTCTGCTGGTCGAGGACTGCGCGCAGGCGTTCCAGGGGCTGCCGCACGTCGGTGACGCGCTCGCGGACGTCTCGATGTTCAGCTTCGGCATCCTCAAAACCACCACCGCGCTCGGCGGCGCGATGCTGACCGTGCGAGATCCGGCGCTGCTGGCGCGCATGCGCGTCCGCCACCATTGCTGGCCGCTCCAGAAGCGTTCGTCGCAATTGAAGCGGACCGTCCAGACCGCCGCCTTCGTTTCGCTCACGCGACCGCTGGCCTACACGGTCCTGGCGCGGGTGATCCCGTCGCTCGGCGTTGACTTCGACCACTTCGTCAACTCGGCTGCGCGTGCGTTCCCGGCCACGTCGACCGCGGAGCTGGTGCACCGTCTGGAGCAGCGTCCCGGTGCGCCGCTCATGAAGCTGATGGCGCATCGCCTCAGCAACTTCGACCGCTCGCGCCTCCTCGCCCGAGCCGCGTCGGGCGAGCGACTCGCTTCGATGCTGCCGAGCGGACTTCAAGTGGGAGGCCTGGCGGCAGACCACACCCACTGGCTCTTTCCGGTCTCATGCGACCGGCCGGCGGAGCTCATCAGCGCGGCGCGCGCCGCGGGCTTCGACGCGGCACGGTCGGCCAGCAGCGTGAACGCCATGCCGGCGCCTGCGGGCCGTCCTGACCTGGAGCCCCGCTGCGCGCGGGACATCATGTCGCGACTCGTATTCCTGCCCGCGTATCCCGAGCTGCCCGAGGGCTCGCTCGAGGCGCTGGCAGTCGCGGTGGAGGGTCATACGAACCATGCCTACGCCCCGAGCTGAAACGATCGACCGGCTGAGCACCGAGCGCCTCGACCTCGCCGTCGTCGGCGGCGGAATCGTCGGCGCGCGCATCGCGTACGAGGCAGCGCGCCTCGGGCTGCACGTCGGACTCGTCGAGGCCGGCGACTTTGGCGGGGGCACCTCCAGCGCGTCGTCCAAGCTGGTGCACGGCGGATTTCGTTATCTGCCGATGGGTGACCTCGCGCTGGTCCGGCAGTCACAGCAGGAGCGCCAGGTCTTCGTCGATCGGATCGCCCCCAACCTGGTCAGGCCGATTCCCTTCCTGCTGCCGGTCTACAAGGGCGGGTCGAAAGGTCCGGGCACCGTCGCCACCGGGCTGCTGCTCTACCGAGCTCTCGCGGGCCACGGCGGCAACGTTTCGCTGCTCAATGCCGGCGCGGCGCGTCAGATGGTGCCGCCGCTTCGCACGACCGGGCTCCGCATGTGCGGCATGTTCGAAGAGGCCGAGACGATCGATTCGCGTCTGGTGCTGGCGACGGTCAAGGGCGCCGCGCGGTCAGGCGCGCTGATCCTCAACCACGCGAAAGTGATGGGCCTCGAGCTACGACACAACCGCGGCGGCGTCGTCGCGGTCGACACGGGTCACGACGGGATGCTCGAGCTGCGCGCGCGCCACGTCATCAATGCGGCGGGTCCGTGGGTCGACCACGTGCGCCGGATGGATGAGCCCGATGCGGAGCCAGTGGTCCGGCTGAGCAAGGGCATCCACCTGATGCTCCCGCTCGACGGCGACTGGATGGCCGGCGTCGCGCTGCCACTCGAAGGCGGCCGCGTGGCCCTCGGCATTCCATGGCAGGGCATGCTCATGCTCGGCACCACCGACACGCTGTACGCCGGCGAGCCGTCGGACGTCACGGTCACGGCTGAGGACGTGAGGTCTGTGCTGGAAGAAGCGTCCAGCTATCTGCCCCACGAGCTTGTTCGTCCGGGGCGTGTGCGCTTCGAGATGGCAGGCCTTCGGGCGCTTCCGATCGCCGAGGGGGACACCGTCGCGGCGCGGCGCGGCCACATGATCGAAGTCAGTCACAACGGCCTCGTCTCGGTTGCCGGCGGCAAGCTGACCACGCATCGCCTCATCGCATGCGATGCGCTTCGCCGCCTCTCCTTCCCTGACCTCGGTGCGTTTTCGGCCGACGCGAGGCGCTTGCCCGGCACCGGTTGGAGCGTCGAGACCGAAGAGCGCATCGGTCTCGCGCCTGACGTTGCGGATCACCTGGAGCGCCTTTACGGCGACGAGGCTGGGCGTGTCCTCGACCTCGCGGCCATCCTGCCCGACGGACTCGAGCGGATCCATCACGATGGTCCCGACATCTGGGCCCAGGTCGACTACGCGTTCGAGTCGGAATGGGCCTGCACCGTCGAAGACGTGGCCCGAAGGCGCACGACGCTTTCGGTGCGCGGGTTGATGACGCAAAAGACTGCGGAGCGCATCGGGCGCCTTGCGTCATGCAAACCGACCTCGACGGACATCACCTGCATCGAAGCCTGAAAAAACGAGTGACCAGCGATCCGTCCGGCTTGCGCCCTTCGAACCACTGGCCAATTCGGATCATTTCACGCGCTGGAAAATCGCGCAAGAGGGCGAAAAGTCGCCAGGCAACCCCGCGTAGCTGAATCAATAACCCGCAGGTTTCAGGCGTTGTAACCTCCATGGGGAACGTGCGCGAGCCCCTCAACTCGGCCGCTCACCGTGGGCGAGATCGAACGTAGTCCCGCGCCTCTGAGTGAGGCCACGGTGGCTCAGCTCAGGAGTGCATGGCGGCGGTTGGTCACCGTGCCACGCATCGCGATCGTGCTCGTGATCGCGGTGATGGCCTTTGGATTGCCGCTGTCGGCCGCGTACGCGGCGTCATTGCCGGACCTGTCGCAGCTGACAAGCCCGATGGCAACCGACACCACGATCTACGCGAACGACAACAAGACTGTGCTCGCGGACCTACATCCGCCGGGTTATCAGCATTACTACGAACCCCTGTCGGCGATGGGCAACACGATGCCCGACGCCATGCTGGCGATCGAAGACCGCAACTTCTACTCGGAGCCCGGCGTCGATCCCGGCGGCATCGTGCGGGCGGCGCTGGTCGACCTGAAAGCGCGCAGCACCGTCGAAGGCGCGTCGACGATCACGCAGCAGCTGGTCAAGGTCCGCCTGCTGGGTGATGAGCCGACGTGGCAGCGCAAAGCGACGGAGGCGTTGCTCTCGGTTGCGGCCGAGCGCCGGTACTCCAAGTCCGAGATTCTCGAGATGTATCTCAACAGCGTCTCGTTCGGAAACAACGCCGTGGGCACAGCGGCGGCGTCGAAGATCTACTTCCACAAGACGACCAGGGAGCTCGACCTGGCGCACGCTTCGATGCTCGCCGGGCTCGTGCGGGGGCCTACGTTGTACAGCCCGTTCCGAAACTGGAGCGCGGCGAAGCAGCGGCAGCGCGAGGTGCTGGACGCGATGGTCGAAACGGGCAGGATCAACCAGGGCGACGCGGATAGAGCGGCCAGAGAGGACATCAGCCCGCCGTCGCACATGTTCAAGCCGTCCGATGTGGTCGGCGCGCCGGGCTTCATCAGCTACGTGACCCAGCAGCTGCGCCAGAGGTTCGGACCGGACGTTACCTACGCCGGAGGCCTGCGCGTCTACACCACGATGAACGTCACCCTGCAGAACCTGGGCCAGGCGGTGATCAGGGAAACGCAGCAGAGCCTCGCGTGGCGGAACGTGCAGCAGGGCGCGCTGGTCGCGATCGACCCCACATCGGGAGCCATCCTCGCCATGGTCTCCTCAGCCGACCCGAACGCCAACGGCGGACAGTACAACCTCGCGGTGTGGCCTCCACGAAATCCGGGTTCGTCGATGAAGATCTTCACCTACACGGCGGCGATCAACAGCGGCCGCTTCACCATGACCACGCCGATCACGGATGAGCCCCTCAGGTACCTGGACCCGGGTTCGGCGACGGTGTACCAGCCGCAGAACTACGACGGCCGGTTCCACGGCACATGTCAGGTCCAGCAGTGCATCGGCAACTCGCTCAACATCCCGGCCGTCAAAGTCGAGCTCGGAGTCGGAGTCTCAGATGTCGTTCAGATGGCTCGCATGATGGGCGCGCCGCCGTGGCAGCAGCACTCGGGGAACAACTTCACCAACAACGACGCGCTGAACAGCTTCGGACCGTCGCTGACGCTGGGCGGATACGGCGAGACGCCGCTGCAGATGGCGACCGGGGCCTCAGTCCTCGCTGCGCAAGGCGTGCTCCACCCGCCGTTTGCGATCGCACGCGTCGAAAGCCAGGGCAAAACGGTCTATCAGCACGCTGAACAGGCCCAGCAGGTGATCGACCCCAAGGTCGCCTTCATCATGGCCACGATGCTGTCGAGGGACGCCAACCGCACGATGATCTTCGGGGCGAACTCGAAGCTCACGATCCCGGGATTCCAGGTGGCCGTCAAGACCGGGACGTCGGACAGCTTCGCGGACGCGTGGACGGTCGGTTTCACGCCTCGCATCGCCGTCGCGGTCTGGATGGGCAACCCCGACTGGCGGGTCAAGATGACCGCGGGGTCGGACAGCTACTACGTTGCCGTGCCCGCCTGGCACGCGTTCCTCGTCCAGGCCCTCCCGGTGCTCGGGTCCGCGATCTGGTACACCCCGCCCGACGGGCTCATCTCGGCGTACGGCAACTACTACCTGCCAGGCACCACGCCCTCGAGCCCGCCGTCCAACGACACCGGAACCACCGGCACCCACAAGAAGAAGAAGGGCTGACGCATCACCCGCCCGCGTGGCGGCGGACCGGATTCTCGAGCACGCCGATCCCGTCGATCTGAATCGAGACGACGTCGCCGGGCATGAGCGTGAAGTCCGAAGGGGGGACGATTCCGGTGCCGGTGAGCAAGACGCAGCCGGCGGCGAAGCTCTGGTCGCGGCCGAGGTAGCCGACCAGCTCGGCGATGGGCCGCCGCATCGCTGAGGTCGTGGTGCTCGACTCGAAGACGGTCGAGCCACCGCGAATGATCTGGATGGCGATCGAACGATCGGAGGGGGAGAAGTCCCACGCCAACGCGATCGCGGGCCCAAGCGCGCAGCATCCATCGAACACTTTTGCCTGGGGCAGGTACAGCGGGTTCTCGCCTTCGATGCTGCGCGAGCTGACGTCGTTGCCCACCGTGTAGCCGACAACCTCGAGCCTGCTGTTGCAGATGACGGCGAGCTCTGGCTCGGGGACGTCCCACGTCGAATCCGAGCGGATGAAGATCGGCTGCCCCGGACCCCGTACCCGGCCGGGTGTGGCCTTGAAGAAGAGCTCCGGCCGCGCCGCCTCATAGACGCGGTCGTATGGGTCGGAGCTCACAGCCTCGTCCGCGCGTGCCTCGAGGCTGCGCCGGTACGTCACGCCGGCGGCCCAGACCTCCTGGCTCCCGATCGGCGCCTCGAGCGTGCCGGCCGGCGCTCCCGTCTCGCGCGCAGGTTGCTCGAGCAGCTCGCGGAGCTCTTGCGCGGACAGCTGAAGCAGGGAATCGATCGAGCGTCCTTCGAGACGGCGCCACGCCCCGTCCTTCTTAATATGTGTGGCGCCGTCCACCCTGACCAGGTGGGCGCCCGCACGCGGCACGGCCTCGACGGTCAGGCCGTGCTCCACACCGAGCCGGTGGGGAACTCGAACTCCCGGATCGACTCTGGCCGCATCGTGACGCTGTACCCGGGCGCCTGCGGCGGAACGTAGCAGCCGTTGCGGATCACGACCGGGTCGACGAAGTGCTGGTGCAGGTGCTCCACGTACTCCAGGACCCGGTTCTCGAGCGAGCCGCTCACTGCGATGTAGTCGAAAAGCGAGATGTGCTGCACGTACTCGCAGAGCCCCACACCTCCCGCGTGTGGGCAGACCGGCACGCCAAATTTCGCCGCGAGAATGAGGACCGCCAGGACCTCGTTCAGCCCGCCGAGCCTGCACGCATCGAGCTGGCAGAATCCGATCGCCTCGGCCTGGAACAGCTGCTTGAAGATGACCCGGTTCTGGCAGTGCTCGCCCGTGGCCACCTTGATGGGGGCGATGGCGCGCGCGATGCTGGCGTGGCCCAGCACGTCGTCGGGGCTGGTCGGCTCCTCGATCCAGTACGGCTCGAACTCGGCGAGCATCCTGACGTTGGCGATCGCGTCGCCGACCTCCCAGACCTGGTTGGCGTCCATCATCAGCCGGCGGTCCGGGCCGATCTCCTCGCGTACGATCCCCGCGCGGCGGACGTCGTCCGCGATCCTCTGCCCGACCTTCATCTTCACGTGCGTCCAGCCGGCGGCGACCGCCTCGCGCGACAGGGCGCGCACCTTCTCGTCCGAGTAACCGAGCCAGCCGGCCGACGTCGTGTAGGCGGGGTAGCCGGACACGAGCATCTCCGCCTCGCGCCGGGCCCGCGTCGGCGCCATGCGCTCCAGCATGTCGAGCGCCTCTTCGGGCGTGAGCGCGTCGCTGATGTAGCGAAAGTCGATGCTCGACACGAGCTGCTCCGGGCTCATGTCGGCGAGCAGCTTCCACAGCGGTTTGCGCTCGACCTTCGCGTACAGGTCCCACACGGCGTTGATCAGTGCGGCCGAAGCAAGGTGGATCACTCCCTTCTCGGGGCCGATCCATCGCAGCTGCTGCTCGCCCGTGATCGCGCGCCAGAAGCCTCGCATGTCCGATGTGATCGCCCCGAGCGTGCGCCCGACCACGATCGGCGCCAGTGCTTTGATCGCCGCGACGCACACTTCCGTGCCGCGGCCGAGGGTGAAGGTGAGGCCGTGGCCCTCGAGCCCGTCTCCGGCATCGGTCTTCAGGATCACGTAGGCGGCCGAATAGTCGGGTGACGTGTGCATGGCGTCGGAGCCTGCGAGGGTGCGCGAGGTGGGGAAGCGGACGTCGTGCGCGGTGACGCTGACGATACGGTGCACGGCCTAACCCTTGACCGCGCCGACAAGCAGGCCGCGCGCGATGAATCGCTCCAGCGCGATCGCCATCGCGATCACGGGCCCGATCATGATCAGGATCAGGACGGACATGTACCACCACTGCGGTCCACGGGTCGCGTTCTGGGCCGCCACCGTCAGGGGCAGCGTCTGCGCGTTCGCGCTGGTCAGGAACAGCGCGATCAGGTACTCGTTCCACGCGAACACGAGCACGAACAGGAACGTCGCGACGAGGCCGGGCACGGCGAGCGGCAGGACGATTGACCTGAAGATCCGGTACGGCGAGGCGCCGTCGATGGCGGCGCTCTCCTCCAGCTCGAGCGGCACGCTCTGGAAGTAGTCGCGCATCAGCCAGACGACGATCGGCAGGTGTGACGCGACGTAGCTGATGATGAGAGCGCCCCACGTGTCCAGCAGCTGGAGCTGCTGGAAGAAGATGTAGATCGGGATCACCACCGCGACCGGCGGCAGCATGCGCTGGGAGATCATCCAGAAGGCGATGTCGTCGTTGCCGACCGCTCTCTTCGAGCGTCGCGCCACGGTCTGGAGCAGCAGCACGAACAGCGCCAGCCCTGCCAGGGCGGCGAGCGGCAACGCCCAGTGCTGGATCAAGAGCACCACCGTCAGGGCCAGGCCCACGGCGAACGAAGCGATCGCGCCGAGTGTCACGCGGTACCGCATCCGCACCAGGCCGTACGCGGCCATCGACCCGAGGATCACGGTGATCGCCGTGCTGGTGAGCCCGACCACCACCGTGTTCAGGTAAGGCCGGAAAGTGTCCTCGCCGAGGTCGACGAAGATGTAGTGCCACGAATCGAGGTTGGGTTGGAAGTCCCGCCACGGGATGTAGAACGGCCCGCTGTTGACGTCGAGCGGGGTCTTCAGAGAGGTAATTGCAAGCCAGTACAGGGGGAACAGGACGACGAAACTCCAGGCAACCAGGGCGATGTAAGAGAGGGCCATCCCCGGCAGCGAGACCGTCGTGATCGAGACCGACCCACTGCGCCGGCGGATGATCCCCATCACGCTCAGGCCACCGCCGTCACGCGACGGCGGAAGAGATTGACGTAGGCAATCCCGAAAAACGTCACGACGATCAGCAACATGTACGCGACCGCGGCCGACCCGCCGATGTCGAGCGCTCGCCAGATCGTGTACGCGTGCAGAGTGAGCGACTCGGTGGCCGTGCCAGGGCCGCCGTTCGTGAGCACGTTGGGCAGGTCGATGATCTTGAAGCCTTCGATCATGCGGATCAACACGACGGTCGAGGTGGCGGGCAGGATCTGCGGAAATGTGATCCTCCAGAACACCTGCCAGCGGTTCGCGCCATCGACCACCGCCGCCTCGTTCAGCTCGTGCGGCAGGGTCTCGATCGCCGCGAGCATCACGATGAAGATGAAGGGCGTCCACTGCCAGACGTCGCCGATCATCACAGCGAGGCGCGCGCCCCACGGATTCGTCACCCACGAGACGTCGGTCAGTCCGAAATGGACCCAGAGGGGGTAGAGCGGACCCTTGCTCGTGTCGGTGAGCATCCGGAACAGGTAGGCCACGCCGACGGGCGTGATCATCATCGGCAGGAGGAAGACGACCCGGAAGAAACGCCGGCCGGGGAGATGCTGCACCACGAGCAGCGCCAGCCCCAGACCGAGCAGGTACTGGATGCTCACGTCGACGCAGACGTAGATCAGGGTCACGGCGAGCGTGCCCGGACGGCCGCTCGTGAGGACCGTGTCCACGATCAGCCACACGAGCGCCGCTCCGATAACCGTTGCCAGGAGCCGGCCGACAAACCCGACCACGGTCAGTCGGGGTCCGCGCACGTAGCGGTAGAGAAGGAAGGCGAAGAGCGCGTAGACGGCCGCGAGAATCGCGATGCCGATCGGTGTCAGCGGTCCGTCAATCCCCAGGAAGTGGGGGCGGTCGATGCCGAAGAGGAGCTTCGCGTAGTTGTCGAATCCGACGAACTTCAGCTCTACGCCGCCCTCCGAGAAGCCGAGCCGCGACAGGGAGACGTAGAGCGACGCCAGCAGCGGAAAGATCGAGAAGCCGAGTATGACCAGGACCGCAGGGAGGATGAACACCAGGCCCGCGCTGCGGTCGAGCCGGGCCGCGACGGGACGCCAGCTCGCTGATGCGGCGCGGAGCACGCGCGAGGACGCGAGGGTGCTCATGGGGACGCCTTCCTTCTCCTCGGTTTGTTCGGCCGGGCGGATGGGCGGCGAGGAGTCAGTCACCTCGCCGCCCTGGGTCCTTACTTCGTGACGCTCAGGCTCGCCTTGTAGGCGTCCAGCTGCCCCGACCGGCCCACTTCGTCCGTCTTCTTGTTCCATTGATCGGTTATCTGCGCCATTGTCTGGTTTACCGAGAGCTCGCCTGCAAGGAATTGCGCGATTGCCGTGTCCAGCGCCGTGCCCTCATAGAAAGCGGATTGCGGGACGCGCAGGTCAAGGACCATGTTCGGGCTCTGCAGGCTCGACTGGATGGCGCCGAGGTAGTCCTTCGCCGCCTGCTCGCTCATGCCCGAGTCAAGCCAGGGCTTGAGGTTGCTGAAGTGCGACTGACGGTACGGGTTGAAGCCGGTCTTGCCGATGGTGACGTCGACGCCTGACTGCGCCGGCTGTGACATGTAGGAGAGGAACGCGTATGCGGCGTCCTTGACCTTGGCCGGCGCGGCCTTGTTCACCGCGCCCGACCAGCCACCGAAGGCTGCGAAAGGCGAGTGGTTGACGCCGTTGGTGGCGTAGGGGCAGAGCGTCGAGTTGCAGTCGGCCAGCTGCCCGCTGGAGCGGTCGAGCACCTGCTTCGAGCCCGGCAGGATCACCGCGCCGACCTTGTCGATGACCTTCGACTGTGTCTTGTCCACTGCCAGCGGGCCGATGTCGCCCCAGTCGAGGGACAGCGCGCAGCGACCGGTGACGAAGAGGCCGCGCGAGTCGCCGACGTCGTTGTTCAGCTGGTCGGGAGGGCCGAGCTTGGAGAGCGTCTTGTAGATGCCCAGCGCCTTCGCCATTGCCGGGTTGTTCATCAGCGGCTGCATGTTGTCGGTGCTGAAGAAGGTGCCCTGCTTGGTGCCCTGGCTCTGCAGGAACGCGGCGGCGATCGAGATGATCATCCAGTACGACTGCGCGCTGCGCTTCATCGCCATGCAGGAGCCGTAGTCAGCCTTGCCGTCGCCGTTCAGGTCCTTGCCCTGGAAGTGCTGGGCGATGCTGATGTAGTCGTTCCAGGTCTCGGGCGCCTTCAGGCCATCCTTCTGCAGAAGGTCAGTCCGGTAGTAGACCATCTGGAAGTCGCCGTCGAGAGGGATGGTGTAGATCTTGCCCTTGAACGTCGCGCTGAAGTCGCGGAAGAAGGGAGCGATGTCGTTCCACTGGATCGCCGAGTCGTTCTTGACTCGATCCGACAGGTCCTCAAGGTAGCCGGGCGGGACGTAGTCGCCCATCCACTGCGGGTCGAACACGGTCGCGTCGTAGGAGTTGGTCTTCGTCGCGAAGTCGGTGAGGACCTTTTGATAGAGGTCCGAGAACGGCACCGTGATGACCTGCACCTTGGCGCCGGTCAGCTTCTCGAAATCCGGCGCGCGCCGCTGCAGGGGTTCCGCGATCTGAGGACCGGTGAAGGTCACGACGCGGATCGTCGTACCGCTGAACTTGTTGTTGGATGAGTTGTTGCTCGACCCGCTTGTGCAGGCCGCCATCAAGCCCACCCCCGCCACCAGGACCAGGGCTTTCGCCAGGACTCGGTTCATCTCGCTTTCCCCTATGAACTGCGAACCACCGGGCTTTGGCTCGACCGCCAGGGCGCCGGCATTATCCGATGAATAGGGGATATTTAGCCCCTTGTGGCCCATTTGTCAAGGTCGAAGTGGCCAGTCATCGGATGTCTGCGGCTCAGGCGGCGGTTGCGACGTCAAGGCTGAAGCGGTCCAGGACTCCGTGGAACACGGTCACCAGGACTGCCACAGGCGCCAGGGAGACGATCAGCGCCGCGGCGGCGGTCGGCCACTCGAGCTCCCGCTCGAACGTGAAAAAGTCGCTCAAGGCCACCGGGATCGTCTTGATGTCCCCGGAGGTGAGCACGAGCGGCACGAGAAGCATGTTCCAGTCGATCACGAACAGGACGATCGCTGTCGCGGCCAGGCTGGGCGCGGCGAGCGGCAGGACGACTCGGCCGACTATGGCTGCCAGGCCGGCGCCGTCCAGAACCGCGGCCTCCTCCCACTCGGTCGGAAGCTGCGCGAGGGCGCCGTGCAAGACGAAGACCGCGAGCGGCGCGGTGACCGCCGCCTCGCTCAGGACCACACCGCCGAACGTGTCGAGCAGGTGCGTTCGACGCATCAGGTCGCTGAGCGGGATCACGTACGCCATGACCGGCAGGCTCGCCAGGACGAGGAATCCCTGCGCTGCGGCGCGGCTCGCGCCGGACGCCGAGCGCGCCAGCGCATAGGCGGCGAGAAAGGCCACGGCCACCGCGAGAGTCGCGGCGCACGCTGCGGAGAGAGTGCTGGTAACGAGCTCCTGCATGAAGCTGGGCTCGGCCACACCGATCTCGAGAAAGTGATCGAGCGTGAGCGGACCAATCCACGATGGCGGGCGGGTGGTGCTGTCAGGCTGCAGGCCGAGTGCCGCGAGCCCGGTCCAGACGAGCGGCACCAGGAAGATGGCTAAGGCCGCCGCCAGCAGGGCGATGCGCGGCGCCTGGTTTCGCCGCGACCTCATTCGGCGGCCCTCTGCCTCGCCAGCCAGAGATACACGAGGCCGGCTGCCAGCACGCCGGCTGCGATGAGCCAGCCGGCCGTGGCGCCCACCGGCCAATCGTTCGCGACAAAGGCGCGGCTGTAGCTGTAAAGCGCGGGCGTGAGCGTTGCGGTTCCCGGGCCGCCTCCAGTCAGGATGAGCACGCTGTCGAAGGTTCCGAACGCGAGGCCGACGAGGAGCATGGTGATGGTGAGCAGGAGCGGGCGCACTGACGGGAGCGCGACGTTCATCAGTCGCCCGAACCATGTCGCCCCGCTCAGGATTGCGTCCTCCCAGCGTTCGGTCGGGATCGAGGCCAGGCTGGGCAGCAGAAGAAACGTGACGAATGGTGAGATGCGCCAGACTTCGACCGCGATCGCGGTTGGGAGCGCAAGCCGCGGATCACCCATCGGGGATGGCGCCTCGGGCTGACCGAGCCAGCCGAGGACGAAGTCCAGGATGCCGGTGGCGCCACCGAGCAGGAAGTGCCACATGACGCCACTCGCAATCGGGCTGACCAGCCACGGAACCAGGAGCAGGATCCGCCACAGCGTGCGGCCGCGGACGGGGAGGCGCAGGATGTAAGCGACGCCAAATCCAACCACGAGCTCCAGCGGCACCGCGACGGCGGTGAAGATCGCGAGGTTGCGCGCAGCGGCGGCGAACTGCGGGTCGCTGACGACGCTCGCGTAGTTGTCCAGCCCGGCGAAATTCAACGTCGTGCTGAAGGGCGAGTAGGTCGAGAACGTTGCCATGAATCCGAGCAGCGCCGGCAGCAGCAGCCAGCCGCCCAGGAGGACCGCGAGCGGGGAGAAAAGCACCAGCCGGTCGCGACGTGTCAGTCGCATGCGCCCACGGGCTCAGGTCTGGCTACTTGGTCCCGCTCACTCCGCCGTCCACCACGAGCCCAGACGCCATCACGAATCGCGACTCGTCGGACGCGAGGTAGAGCGCCGCATGTGCCACGTCCTCGGGGCGGCCCAGCTCGTTGGTGAGCTGGCGCTTGCGAATCGCGGCCAGGCCCTCCTCGGGGTTGGCGTAGGACTCCTTGAGGTAGCGCTCGACGAACGGGGTGAGGATCGTGCCCGGCAGGAGCGCGTTGACGCGAATGCCATGCGGCGCCAGGTCGACCTGCATCGACTTCGTCATTGCCAGCACGGCGCCCTTCGACGCGGCATACGACACGCGGCGCGCCAGCCCGATCTCGGCGATGCACGACGACATGTTGATGATCGAGCCCGAGCGCTGCTTGATCATCTGGGGCACTGCCGCGCGGCTCATGAGGTACACGCCGCGCACGTTGACCCGCATCACGCGATCGAAGAGGTCAGGATCGGTCTCCAGGAGATCGCCGACGCCGCCGATGCCGGCGTTGTTGAAGAGCACGTCGACATGCTCGAATCGCTGCACGACGCGGCCGGCCAGAGCTTCGGCCTGTGCCTGGTCGGTGACGTCGACCTGCTCCGCAACAGATTGCCCGCCGGCGGCGCCGATTTCTTCGACCGTCGCCTGCGCCGCATCCAGGTCGATGTCGGCAACCACCACCCGTGCACCCTCGCGCGCGAAGAGCCGAGCGCTGGCCTGACCGATGCCCGAGCCGGCGCCCGTGATGATGCAAACCTTGCCTTCGAGCCTGCCCATGCGAGGCTTAATATGCTGAAGCTCCGATGTTTGTCAATCGGCCGTATTCGCAGACCGCCGCGTTTTCAGCCGAATGGCAATGAACGTCCGACCTCTGGCGGGGAACGGCGCGCGGCGAAGCCGCAAGGGGGATCGCGCCCCCAGCGTCACCGACGACGCGATCGACAAGATCCGAGAGCGCATCGTCTCCGGTGCGTGGGGCCCCGGCGACCGGCTGCCCAGGGAAAGCGAGCTGGCGGCGGAGCTCGGGCTGTCGCGAAACTCCCTCCGCGAGGCGGTCCGCGCGCTGTCCCAGCTGCGAGTCCTGGAGGTCCGCCAGGGCGACGGGACCTACGTCAGCAGCCTCGAACCGGGGCTGCTCCTCGAGAGCACCGGGTTCGTGAGCCACCTTCTGCTCGGCGAGACCGAGCTCGAGCTGTACGAGGTTCGCCGGATCCTCGAGGCGGCTGCGGCGTCGCTCGCGGCGTCACGCATCGACGCCGGCGAGAAGGTCGAGCTCACGGAGAGCCTGGAGCGAATGCGCGCGGCGAGCACGGTGGAGGAGCTCGTCGAGGCTGACGTCGCGTTTCACGCAGTGGTTGCCAGAGCCGCCGGAAATCCGGTTCTCTCTTCGCTCCTCACCAGCCTTGCAACGAGGACGATGCGAGCTCGCCTCTGGCACGGGCGCACCGCAGACGATGCGCTCGACGAGACGCGAGAAGAGCATCGCCGGATCTACGAGGCGATCATGGCAAGCGATCCGGAGCTGGCGCGCGCGGCGGCCACAGCGCACATCGCGAGCAGCGAGAGGTGGTTGAGAGGCCGGCTCCCGGCAGGAAACTCCGCTTGATGGCGAGCAAGCTCGGCAAGGAGGGGACTTACTGAATGCAGGTCGCCTCCACACACACCTCGAGCCTGGCGCCGAAGAGCGCTACGAGGAGTATCACCGCGCGGTCTGGCCGGAGGTGCTCGAGGCGATTCGCCGACTTCAGCGGCGAGAGCTCCGATCGCCTCCCGATGATTTTTGAGCTCTAACAGGGTCCCCCTCGGGCGCACGAAGCTCGAGGTGACACGCCTCGGGCTTGGCACCGCCCCCCTCGGCGGCCTCTTCGAGGCGGTGGCGGACGACGAAGCGCACCGCGTCGTCGAGACGGCGTGGCAGGCGGGCATGCGATTCTTCGACACCGCGCCGCTGTACGGACACGGGCTCGCCGAGCAGCGCCTCGGCGCGGTGCTGGGCTCGAAGCCTCGAGATGAGTTCGTCCTGGCAACGAAGGTCGGGCGCCTGCTTCGGGCCGGAGCGCCGCCTGATCCGAGCCAGTCCTACCACGGCGTGCCGGCGGTGAATCCCGTCTTCGATTTTTCCTACGACGGCGTGATGCGTTCGGTCGAGGAGAGCCTTGCTCGGCTGGGCATGGATCGGATCGACATCCTGCACATCCACGATCCGGACGACCACTACGAGGAAGCGATCTCAGGCGCGTATCGCGCGCTCGACCGCCTGCGGGCGGAGGGCTCGATCGCGGCAGTCGGAGCGGGCATGAACCAGGCTGAGATGCTGACCCGCTTCGCACGGGAGGGGGACTTCGACTGCTTCCTCCTCGCGGGCCGATACACGCTGCTGGACCGGATCGCTTTGAAGGAGCTGCTCCCCGTCTGCGTCGAGCGCGGGATCGCGATCATCGCCGGCGGCGTGTTCAACAGTGGCATCCTGGCCGACCCCAAGCCGGGCACGACTTACAACTACAGCGTGGCGCCGCCGCAGCTGGTGGATCGCGCCGCCCGGCTGAACGCCATCTGCAAGCGGCATGGGGTTGACCTGAAGGCCGCCGCGATCCAGTTTCCGCTACGGCATCCTGCTGTCGCTTTGGTGCTGACCGGCTGTCGCTCGGTGGCCGAGGTGGAAGAAAACGTCCGGATGTTCGAGACGTCGATTCCCGAGGTGCTCTGGGACGAGCTCGACGCGTGATCGTCGACTCGCACCATCACTTCTGGGATCCGTCGCGCCGCGAATATCCATGGATGGGCGATGAACTCGCAGAGATCCGGCGACGCTTCGGTCCTGACGACCTGAGGCCGCTTCTCGAGGCCAACGGCGTCGACAGGACCATCCTCGTCCAGACCGTTTCGAGCCTCGACGAGACTCGCGAGTTTCTGGAGATCGCGGCGAGCAACGACTTCGTCGCCGGAGTGGTCGGTTGGGTGGACCTCACCGACCCGGAGGTCGGGACGCAGATCGCCGGGCTGCGCGACGGCGCCGGTGGCAGCCGCCTCGCCGGCATCCGGCACCAGGTCCACGACGAGCCCGATCCACAGTGGGTGCTCCGCGACGACGTTCAGCGCGGGATCGAGGCCGTCGGTGAGGCAGGGCTCGTCTACGACCTTCTCGTGCGCAAACCAGAGCTGCCGGCGGCTGTGGATACGGTCCGGCGCCACCCCGAGATGCGTTTCGTGATCGACCACGCAGCCAAGCCACGCATCGCCGGCGGTTTGATGGATCTGGGCTGGGAAGAGGCGATGGCGCCTCTGGCCGACCTGCCCAACGTTGCCTGCAAGATCTCGGGCCTCGTCACCGAGGCCGACTGGAAGCGGTGGACCGACGAGGACCTCGAGCCTTACGTCCGGCGCGTCCTCGGCTGGTTTGGCTCCGAACGGTGCATGTTCGGCAGCGACTGGCCAGTATGTCTGCTCGCGGCCTCATACGAGCGTGTCGTGGCGACGATGCATGCGCTGGTCGGCGATGACGAATCGGTCTTCGGAGGCACCGCCGCCAGGGTGTACGGCATCAGATAGACTCGAGTGAGCATGCGGAGATCGATGCCCGCCCGCATCCTCACCTGGAGACGCGCAATCGATCACGGCCGCTGCGCCAGCTGCCTCTGTACTTAGCCGGACTCACGTCTCAAGTCCGACCAACTCAATTCGCATGGAGGCATGCATGAGCGTCACCGACGAACTCGTCCACAACAACGAGACATACGCCCGCTCGTTCAAGAAGGGCGACCTTCCGCTGCCGCCCGCGAGGCACGTGGCAGTGCTCGCCTGCATGGACGCGCGTCTCGACGTCCACAAGATCCTGGGCCTTCAGGAGGGCGACGCCCACGTCATCCGCAACGCCGGCGGCGTGGCGACCGACGATGCGATTCGGTCGATCGCGATCTCGCAGCGCCTGCTCGGGACGAAGGAGGTCATCCTGATCCACCACACGGACTGCGGAATGCTCACCTTCAACGACGACGACCTGAAGCGAAAGATCGAGTCCGAGGTCGGAATTCGACCTGCCTTCGCGTTCGAGGCGTTCAGCGATCTGGAGGGCGACGTCAAGCAGTCGATCGCACGGATCAAGGCCAGCCCGTTCATTCCCGACAAGTCCAGCGTTCGCGGTTTCGTCTACGACGTGCACTCCGGACGGCTCAACGAGGTGGGGGTGTCGGCGACCGTCTAGTCGTTTGACTCCCAGCGGGGGCGCAGGTCGGCGGCGACCGCGTCGACGGCATCCACGAACTGCTGGATGTCATCCTCGCGCATCGGCGTCGACAGCGCCCCCATCCCGCGGGGCGACATCAGGATGCCGTGGTTGACCAGGCCCAGGAAAAATTCGCGCGCCCGCTGCTTGTCGGCAGCCGCCATCGTGCGGTAATCCACGACCGGCGTGTCCGTGAAGTGGAGCGCGAGCATCGACCCGGCGCCGTTCACCTGCACCGGGATCTCGTGCGATGCGAACACTTCGCTGAGCTGCTCGCATACCCGCGCGGCGTTGCGGTTCAGCTCCTCGTATACGTCAGCGGTCAGCTCTTTCATGGTCGCCAGGCCGGCCGCCATTCCCAGCGGGTTGCCGTTGTAGGTCCCTCCCTGCGCGATGTTCGTCTCCCGTCGCGGGTCGAGCAGCTCCATCACGTCGGCCCGGCCGCCGAACGCCGCGACCGGCAGCCCGCCGCCGATGATCTTGCCCAGCGTGGTGAGGTCCGGCGTCACGCCGTAGACCGATTGGGCGCCGCCGGGCGCGACCCGAAACGAGATCACCTCGTCGAAGATGAGGAGGATGCCCAGCTCGCTGGTGACTGCTCGCACCCGCTGCAGGAACTCGTCGGTGGCGGCGATCACCCCTCCTGCGCCGATGATCGGCTCGAGGATCACGGCGGCGAGCTGTTCCGCCTCGCGCCTGATGATCGCCTCGGCCGCGTCGGGGTGGTTGAACGGCAGCACGACCGTGTGCTCGAGGATCCAGCCCGGAGTGCCGATGGAATCGGGCTGGGCGATCGGGGCGTCGGATGTGCCGGCTTTCGCCACGACCGGGTGCGTGCTCACCTCGGCGTAGTCATGCGTGCCGTGGTAGCCACCCTCCATGCGCGCGATCTTGGGCCGGCCCGTGAACGCGCGTGCCACCCGCATCGCGAACATCGTGGCCTCGGTGCCCGAGTTGCAGAACCGCACCGCTTCCAGGCTCGGCACCCGCTCGCAAAGCAGCGTCGCCAGCAGAACCTCGTTCGGGTTCGCGGCCGCAAAGCCCGTGCCGCGGGCGGCCTGTTGGCGGATCGCCTCCACGACTTTCGGATGCGCGTGGCCGAGGATCATCGCGGTGTAGTTGCCGAGCATGTCGATCCGTTCGGTCCCGTCCGCGTCCCATACGCGGCAGCCTTCGCCGCGCTCGATGTAGAGCGGATACGGCTCGAAGTACGTCGTGGTCCGGGTCGTGCCTCCAGGCATGACCGCGACCGCCTTCTCGTGCATCGAGCGCGATGCAGGCGTGGTTCGGCGATAAACCGCGTCGGGGTCTTCAGGCAGTCGGCCCGAGGTCACAGGGTGGCCAGCTTGCGTTCCAGGGTCACGGGCTCGCGGCGCGCGGCCGACTCGACCGCGGCCTCCGTGAACGCGATGGTGCCGAGGTTTTCCTTGCCGGAGCACTCGGGCACCCGCCGCTCGCGGATCGCGTTCGCGAACTCGGTCAGCGTGCCCGCACGGTCGACTCGCATCTCGGGCAACCGCGGCGCCCGGGCCCGCCCACCGCGAGGCCGGACGATCACGCGGTCGGCCAGCGCCCCGTTGTCATCGCGGCTGGTCCAGAAGATCTCGCCGCGCTCGAACTCCATTCGCCACTCGCCCGCCCATGGAGTGATGGGGCCTGCGCTGACCCAGCTACCCCGGTAGCTGACAACGACCTCGCCGAAGTCGATGTTCGCGACTGCGGCCGAGGGACCAGCGAACGCGCTCCACTTCGGATTCCACGCCTCGCAGAAGACCCGATCCGGCTCGCGACGGAGGATGTATCGCAGCAGGTCGAAGTGGTGGATCGACATGTCGACGAGCAGGGGCTGCTCGTCGTGGTGGTGTCGCGCGCGTCCGCCGGCGCTCGCAGCCGAGTACCGGCGAAAGTCGATCGAAACCGCATAGAGGTCGCCGAGCGCTTTCTCCCGGAACAGTCGCGCCACAGTGCGACTCGCGGGAAAGAAACGGTAGTTCTGGCTCACCATCAGGACCAAGCCCCTGGCGGCGCCGAAGCCGACCAGCTCCTCGGCTCGCGCCAGGCTTTCCGCAAACGGCTTTTCCACCAGCACGTGGAGGCCGGCGTCGATGGCGGCCCGCGCCACGGGCGCGTGGCCCGGCAACGTGGTCGTGACCAGGACCGCCTCCGGCCCGGTCGCAGCCACTGCCTCCCTCAGCGATTCGAAGCGGATGTCCCTCGACGCTGGGACTTCGCCCGCGAGCTGATCGAGGGAGCGCGGATCGGAGTCGACATAGCCGACCACCTCGACCTCGGGCACCTCGGGCATGACGCGCCAGGCCCAATCGCGTCCCCATCCTCCGAGCCCAACCTGCAGCAGCCGAAGCGGTCCCACGGTTTCGGCAAGAATAAGACAGGTCGTGAAGCCCGCAACCGAGATCGGCGCGGCCGTCGTCGGCACTGGATTCATCGGCGTCGTCCACGTCGAAGCGCTGAGGCGATTGGGCGTCCAGGTCCACGGCGTGGTCGGCTCGAGTCGAGAACGCGCGGCGGCCCGATCGCGTGAGCTGGGTCTGCCACCTGTGTACGCGAGCTTCCAGGCGATGCTCGACGACCCGCGCGTCGAGGTCGTGCACATCACCTCGCCGAACCATCTCCACCACGAGCACGCGAAAGCCGCGATCGAAGCCGGCAAGCATGTCGTGTGCAAGAAGCCGCTGGCCACGACCTCCAAGGAGTCGGCCGAGCTCGTGGAGCTGGCCGAGCGCAGCGGGCTCGTGCATGCGGTGAACTTCAACATCCGCTTCTATCCGACCAACCAGCACGTCCACGGGATGATCGCCGCGGGCAAGCTCGGTGAAGTGCGTCTTGTGTCCGGCCACTACCTGCAGGACTGGCTGCTGCTCGACACGGACTGGAACTGGCGCCTCGAGCCAGAGCTGGGTGGCGAGCTCCGCGCCGTGTCCGACATCGGCTCGCACTGGATGGACCTGATGACGTTTCTGACCGGCAGGCGAATCGCCGGCGTGATGGCGGACCTGACGACATTCATCAAGACGCGCCACAAGCCGGCCGGTCCGGTCGAGACATTCGCCACCAAACGGAGCGGCGGTCTCGCCGCGCGCGAGATCCATACCGAGGACGTCGCGACGATCCTTCTTCGCTTCGAAGGCGGAGCGCGTGGTGCGCTTACCGTGTCGCAGGTGAGCGCGGGACGCAAGAACTCGCTGTGGTTTGAGATCGACGGAGCGGAGTCTGCGGCATCGTGGAACTCGGAGCGCCCGGACGAGCTCTGGATCGGCCATCGCGGCAGGACCAACGAGCTGCTCCTTCGCGACCCGGCGATTCTGAACGACGAAGGCCGGCGCGCGGCGTACCTTCCCGGCGGCCATGCCGAGGGCTTCGCCGACACGTTCAGGGCGCTCTACGCGGCCGTCTATCGCGCGGTGGCCGAGGGCCGCCCGGGAGGTGGATACCCGACCTTCGCCGACGGGCATGACGAGATGCTGGTCTGCGAGGCCGTCGCGAGAAGCTCGCGCGAAGGTCGATGGGTCGAGGTCGAGCGGGCGACCAGGGTCGCCAGGACTCGATGAAGCTCGGGCTCCTCACCGCGGCATTCTCCGACCTCACGCTCGAGGAGGTCGCGGAATGGGCGCACGAGCACGGCTTCGACGCGCTGGAGATCGCCGTCTGGCCGTCGGCCGGCGGCGAGCGGCGTCGCTATGCGGGCGTCGCGCACATCGACGTCGAGGATTTCGAGCCGAAGAAAGTTCGCGACCTGCTCAGGTCTTACGAGCTGGAGATCTCTTCGCTCGCCTACTACCCCAACAACCTCGATCCGGACCACGCGATCCGCGACGCGGCGAACGACCACCTGCGGCGCGTGATCGAGGCGGCCGAGCGCCTCGAGGTCGGCATCGTCGGCACGTTCGTCGGTCGCGACCAGAAGCGGTCCGTCGTCGACAACCTCGAGGACTTCAAGAGGGTCTGGCCGCCGTTGGTCCGATTCGCGCGGGAGCACCACGTGAAGGTGGCGATCGAAAACTGCCCGATGCTCTTCTCCGCCGACGAATGGCCCGGCGGGCGCAACCTGGCGTACTCGCCCGCGCTCTGGCGCCAGATGTTCGAGATCATCGATGACGACAACTTCGGCCTCAACTTCGACCCGTCTCATCTGGTGTGGCAGTTCATCGACTACACGCGAGCGCTCCGCGATTTCGCTCCGCGCATCTTCCACGTCCACGCCAAGGACATGGAGATCGACCGGGACGGGCTCTACCAGCACGGCGTGCTGTCCGCCGGCGTCGGATGGCAGGTGCCAAGGCTGCCCGGTCTCGGCGAGGTGCGCTGGGACCGGTTCATCAGCACGCTGTACGCGATCGGGTACGACTGGGTCGTCTCCATCGAGCACGAGGACCGCAAGTTTGAGGGCGACCTCGACCTGGTCCAGCGCGGATTCTTGATCGCGAGGAATGTGCTCCGACCGCTGATCGTGTGACCCGGTAGCATTGGCCCGCTCGCGGGGTGGGGTGTCGAGCAAGCGTAGGAGGAAGTGATGAGCACGACCGCCGAACGTCCAACTGACGTCACAGCGCACGAGTCAGAGCAGGTCGACCGGGCGAACAAATCCGGTCGCACGCCGGTCGTCTTCATCCACGGACTGTGGTTGCTTCCGAGCAGCTGGGAGCGCTGGGCGACTCATTTCGAAAGTGCCGGCTTCACGGCGGTCACTCCTGGCTGGCCCGACGACCCGGAGACGGTCGCCGAAGCCAAGGCTCATCCGGAGGTTCTGGCGGGGAAGACGGTCGGCCAGGTCGCCGACCACTTCGACGTGATCATCCGCAAGCTGAGCAAGAAGCCGGCGGTGGTCGGTCATTCCTTCGGCGGATTGCTCACCCAGATCATCGCGGGACGCGGACTGGCGGTCGCCTCGGTGGCCATCGACCCGGCGCCGTTCCGCGGCGTGCTGCCGCTCCCAATCTCCGCCCTCAAGGCGGCCTCGCCGGTGCTCCAGAACCCCACCAACTGGAACAAGGCGATACCGCTCACCTACGAGCAGTTCCGATTTGCCTTCGCCAACGCTGTCAGTGAGGCGGAGGCCAAAGAGCTCTACGAGACGTACGCAGTCCCGGCACCTGGCGCACCGCTGTTCCAGGCGGCGACCGCGAACCTCAATCCGTGGACCGAGGTCAAGGTCGACACGACGAATCCCGAGCGTGGCCCGTTGCTGATCATCGACGGTGAGAAAGACAACACGGTCCCGTGGGCGATCGCTAACGCTTCGTACAGACGCCAGAAGCGCAACCCGGGCGTGACCGAGATCAAGAAGATCGCGGGACGCGGCCACGCGCTCACGATCGACAGCGGCTGGCAGGAGGTCGCGGACACCACGCTCGCCTTCATCAAACGCTTCGTCTGAGTCAAGGCCCGACCGGCTCGACGCTCAGCCACCTCGAAGGTGGCATGTCGGGCCGGTCGTACTCCGCGGACGAGCTCCGCGGCCTCGACCCTTCCGACCAGCGACCGCTACTTGCGCGCTACGACGTGGCGCGCGCCGCGGCGACGCTGCATCGGGAGGCCCTTGCAGCACGCAAATCAGGCGGATTGTGGCGGTGGCACGAGCTCCTGCCGGTCCGGCGGTGGGAGTCGGTGCTGCACCTCGGCGAGGGCGCCACTCCACTCCACGGCGCGGCGAGATATGCGTCGTTCCTTGGTCTCCCGAACCTCAGCGTGAAACGCGAAAGCCTGAACCCGACCGGCTCCTTCAAGGCCCGGGGCATGGCGGTCGCGGTGAGCCGAGCGGTCGAGCTGGGCGCGAAGCACGTCGTCGCGCCCTCGGCCGGCAATGCGGGCGGCGCGCTCGCCGCCTACGCTGCGGCGGCAGGCGTTCGCGCGACGGTGATCATGCCCGCGGACGCGCCGCCGGCGAACCGGATCGAGGTGCTTGCGACCGGGGCCGAGCTGCTCCTGCTGGACGGGCTGATCTCCGACTGCGGCCGCCTCGCGCGCCTCATCTGCGACGAGATCGCGGCCTTCGACCTGAGCACGCTGAAGGAGCCGTACCGCGTCGAAGGCAAGAAGACGATGGGCTTCGAGCTGGCCGAGCAGCTTCCACGGCTTCCGGACGCGGTCATCTATCCGACCGGCGGCGGGACGGGCCTGGTCGGTATGTGGAAGGCGTTCGAGGAGCTGCAGGCGATCGGCATCATCGGCGTGGAGCGTCCCCGGATGTTTGCGGTCCAGGCGGAAGGCTGCGCCCCGATCGTGCGCGCCTTTCGCGAGGGCAGCCGCTTCGCGGCGCCGTGGGATGACGCCCGAACTGCGGCCGCCGGACTGCGCGTTCCGAATGCGGTCGGCGACTTCCTCATCCTCGACTGCCTCCGCGCCTCGGGCGGATCGGCGCTGGCGGTGCCCGAGGCCGAGCTATTCACCGCACAGCAACTCATGGGCAGCCGCGGTCTCGGCTACGTGAGCCTCGAGACGGCGGCCGCGGGTGCTGGTTTGCAGGCGCTGGTGGAAGCGGGTCTCATCGCGCGGGACGAAAGCGTCGTGCTCTTCGACACGGGGGCCGGCTTCAAGTCAGACGCGGCGGACTCGCCGTCGATCAGGCCCATCCCCAACGACGTGGATTACTGGAGGGAGAAGGTCGTGCCGACGCTCCGTGAGTCAGGCGCTCCGGCGCAGCGCCGCGACGGTCCATAGCACGCCGCCCTGGTCGAGGACCGGCTCCAGGCCCTGCTCGCGCGTCGTTGCGATGATCCGGTCCGGCCGGTGCACGAAGATGTGGAACTCGCGCCGCAGCAGCTGAAGCGCCACGTTGCTCAATCCCAGGCCGATCCGCGTCCACCAGGTGTACTTCGGGTAGCTGATGACGAGGACCTGCCGCGTGTGGCCGGCCGCGGCGCCGGCGAGCCGCGGCATGTCGGGGTAGCAGCAGATGACCCGGTTCATGATCACGACGTCGGCGGGCGCGACCTGGCCTGCGTCCTGCGCGAAGTCCAGCAGCTTCCGGTCGACGCGGTCGGCCAGGCCTGCGTCTTCGAGGAGGCCCTGGGCCACCTCCTCGTACGTCGGGGTCAGCTCGACGCTCGTCGTGCGGGAAGCGCCGGCTTTCAAGAGCTCGATCTGAATGGCGCCGATGCCACCTCCGACCTCCAGCACTGTTCGGTCCTTGACTCCGTGCGCAACCAGGAAGTCGACGATCCGGCGCGAGGTCGAATCGAGGCCTTTGCGCCGGTAACGTTTTGCCTCCGCGCGCGCGCTCCGCTCGCTGAACACCCAGCGGTAGCCCTTGGGCGAGCAGCAATCGCTCACTTCAGATCCAGCCGCGGCGCCTGAAGAGCCAGAGCTGGATTCCCGTCGCGATCAGCATGGTGCCGACTCCGACCGCGAACGCCGCATATGGGGTCTCGAGCACCTGGGTCAGATAGACGAAGTTCATCCCGTAGAAACCGGTGAGGAAGCTCAGCGGAAGGAAGAGGCTCGCGATCACGGTCAGCGTCTTGGTCGTCTGGTTGAGCCGGTTGGACACCGTCGACAGGTAGACGTCCATGGCGCTGGTCAGCAGGTCGCGCAGCGAGTCCGCCGTCTCGTACTGGCGCACGATGTGGTCGTAGACGTCGCGGTAGTAAAGCGTCATGTCCTGCTGCTGCAGGTGAACGCCGTGGGTGATGAGGGCCTGAAAGACGTCGCGCTGTGAGCCGAGAAACCGGCGCAGCTCGGTGACGGTGTGCTTGTAGTGGTAGATGCGCCTCAGCGACTCCGCTGTGGCCTTTTCTGTGATCTCGTCCTCCAGCGTGTCGACGGAGTCGTCCAGCTTGTCGAGCACTGGAAAGCTGGCGTCGACCAGGGAGTCGATGGCGAGGTAGGTGAGAAACGCAGGTTTGCCATGGGTCAGCTCAGGACTCTTGTGGATGCGCTCGGCCAGCTCCTTCAGCTGCACCGAAGGCTCCTGGTGGACGGTGATGAGGTAATGCGGTCCGACGTACAGGTGCTGTTCGCGCAGCGCGATGTCGTCGTTCTCCCAGATCGCAACGAAGATGACCGTGAAGTTGTAGTCCGGGTACTCGTCCACCTTGGGCCGCTGGTTCTGGTGCCGGATGTCTTCGATCGTCAGCGGGTGGAACTTGAACGTCCGCTCGAGCAGCTCGTAGTCGGCGTCGTCAGGCGCCTCGATGTCGAGCCAGAAGCCCTGCTCATGAGCGTCGTTGAAGCAGCGCGTGATCTCTTGGACGTGTGTGTTCGGAGTCTTCCCGGTGACGGTGAGCAGCGTTCGCAAGGCAGTGCACAGTCTGCCCGAATGTGCGCTCGGGAGCGCCGTCCCTGCCACCATTGCGCCCATGGGGCCGCCTGAAGGTTCCGCGCCGCGCTGGTCTCCGGACGGGATGTACTGGTGGGACGGAAGGAGCTGGATCCCCGCCGCCCAGCTCCCCGCGCCTCCGCCTCCGCCGGTGCCGCCGAGCTATTACATGGTCCCGCCGCCGGCCGGCTCAGCCTGGGCGCCGTCTCCCGGACTTCGCATCTTCCTGATCGTCTTCCTCGTGATCGACGCGGTGCTGACCGGGTTGATGAGCCTCTTCGGAACCCTAGGTGTCAGCCAGGGTGCGAACGATGCTGGGCCGATCATCCTTTGGCTGGCTTTCCTCGCGCTCTTCGCGGTCGCCATCGCGGCGCTGATTGGCGTCGTCCGTCGCGCGTCATGGGCTCGGTGGATGGCGCTTTCGGCCGGGATCGTCGTCTCGCTTACCTGCCTTGGCCTCGTGATCGGCATCCCGATCATCGTCGCCGCGGCGAGGGCTCCCCTCGCGAAAGGGCCTTCGCCCTACGCGCCTACGGTCTCCTGACCCCCGTCGCCGCCGCTGCGACGCCAAGGGCGACGTACGTGGCGGCGGCAACACGGCCGGTTCGGACCTGCGCGACGCGGCTCCGCATGAAGCGGCGGGACACGGCGGACGCCGACAAGACGTAGGTCACATCGACCGCGATCGCGATGGCGACGTAGACAACCCCGAGGACTGCGACCTGTGGAGCGATGGGTTGAGCGGTGTCGAGGAATTGGGGCAGAAAAGCGACGAAGAACACGGCGACCTTGGGATTGAGCAGCTGGGTGACCACACCCTGGACGAAGATGCGGCCCACCGGCGCCGGCGGCGGGGCATCGACGGCGCCCACCTGGCGCCAGCGCTGGATCCCCAGGTAGATGAGGTACGCGGCGCCGGCGAGGCGAAGCACCGTCAGCGCGGCAACGGACGCCGAGAGGAGCGCGGCCACCCCCGTCGCCGCGGCTGCGAGCCACACGACCTCGCCGAACTCGATGCCGAACATCGACGCGAACCCGGCGCGCCGGCCCTGGGTCAGGCTGCGCGCCGTTACGTAGAGGACTCCCGGCCCAGGCGAGACGGTGAGGAGAAACGTGGCGAGCGCGAACAGCGCAACCCTGGTGGTGTCTGGCACGCACTCATGATGGCGCTCGCCACTTGTTCATAGCGGAGGGCCTAACGGCCGATGCGGCCGAGCTCCTCCCGGGTTTGCAGATCCAGGTTGTCCTGCAGCTCGAGCGCGGCCAGGTTCTCCGAGACCTGCTCCGGCCGTGTCGCGCCGAACAAGACCGATGCGACATGTGGGTTGGCCAGCGCGAAGGCGATCGCCAGCGCGGCGGGACGAGCGCCGCTGCGCCGTCCGAGCCGGTCCAGCTCCTCGCCGGCTCGCAGCGCGTGGGAGTAGTCGCGCTTGTCGAGCCTGGCCGTGATTCGACCCTCCGCGCCTGGTTGCGAATACTTGCCGCTGAGCGCGCCGCCCACCAGTGTGTAGGAGGCGACCACGCCGACGTTTGCGCCCTCGAGGGCGACGACCATGGCGGGGTCTTCGACGGGTGAGCGCATGACGAGGCTGTACGCGAGCTGCGCCGCACATGGCCCGGCGACGCCGAGCTCCGACGCGATGAGGCCGGCTTCTTCGATCAGCGTGGCGGGCCAGTTGAGCACGCCCCACGCGCGCAGCTTTCCCGACTTGATGAGGTCGTTGACGTCGCGGACGACCTGCTCGACCGTCAGGCCGTCGGGCGGTCGCTCCGCGTAGGCGAGGTCGATATGGTCCATGCGCATGCGCTGGAGCGAGCCGTCGAGCTCCTGGGCCGCCGACTGCTCGGGCCAGAACTCCCACCAGAGCTTGTTAGCCAAAATGACCTCTTCGCGCTTCCAGCCTGCCGCCCGAAACAGCTCGCCGAAAACCACCTCAGAGTGGCCGGTCTTCAGCGGTGCGTGGCCCGTCTCGTCGTTGTAGCGCGCGTCGTCGAGGAAGTTGATCCCAACCTCGCGGGCCTTCCGCATGACGGCGACACCGGCGTCGCGCGGAATCCTTTCGTAGGTACGCCAGGAGCCGAGCGCAAGCGCCGAGACTTCGAGGTCGGAAGAGCCGAGGCGTCGCCGCTGGATGGTGGTCAAACCCCGGCCGAGTATAGAAAACGAGCGCCGGGTTGACGGCGCTCGTCAACAGCGCTCGATCAGACGGTGCGCATCGGCTCCCGCTTGATCATGTGCACGATCGCGACCAGGACCACGGCCCCGATCAACGCGACGACGAACGAGATGACGAGACCCGCCGGCTGCGTTCCGAAGATGAGCGAGAAGACGAAGCCGCCGACGAACGATCCCAGCACCCCGAGCACGACGTCCCAGATGATGCCGTAGCCGTGGCCGCTCATGATCTTTCCCGCAAGCCAACCCGCGACGGCGCCCATGATCAGAAACCCAAGGAGATGCATCTCCCACCAACCTCCAGGTACGTTTGGCCCGACCGCGAGGCCGGCCTTACCTCTGATAACCCGGATGGAAGGCCGGCTACCTGACCGGGCCCGCCTGCGCGTCCTTATCCACGGTGGTGTCCTGCACGCCACGCTCATGCATCGGAGGCTCGCCACCCGCTAGGACAGGGCCAGTGGTACTGACCACCAGAAGGTGGTATTGACCACTTGCCGCAACTGTGCTTTAATGCCGCGGCATGGGATTGCTGGGAGGGCAGTACCACTTGGCCGGGAGGGCCTCGTGAGCAAGCAGGAAGACACGCGCGAGCGGGTCCTCGACCTGATGGAATCACTCGAGGTCGGGCAGCCGATACCTGCCGAGCGCCAGCTTGCGATCGACCTCGGGGTGTCGCGTCTGACCCTGCGCGCGGCGCTGGACGAGCTGGTCCGCGACGGTTACCTGGACCGGCGGCACGGCAGCGGCACCTACGTCACCGAGCCGAAGATCGCGCAGCCGCTGACCCTTACCTCCTTCAGCGAGGACATGCGCAGGCGCGGTATGACCGCGGGCAGCCGGACGCTGGAGCTGATCACCACTCTCGCCGGCGCCCGCCTGGCCCACCGACTTGGCGTGTCTCCAGAGACGCGTGTGATCCGGGTCAAGCGCCTCCGCCTGGCGGACTCGATCCCGATGGCGATGGAGGTCCTGCACGTGCCCGAGGCGCTGGTGCCAGGACTGACCCGCGCCGACTTCGAAGACCACTCCTTCTATGAGCTGCTCGCCGAGAGGTACGGCATCACCATCGCGTCCGGCACGCAGGTGATCGAGCCCACCGTGACCAGCGAGGAGGAGTCCGAGGTGCTCGGGGTCCCCCTGCACACACCTGCATTTCTCTTCGAGCGGACGACCGTCTCCGAGTCAGGGCGGATCGTCGAGTTCGTTCGCTCGATCTATCGCGGCGACCGTTATCGCCTGGTCGCCGACCTCGTGCTGCAGCGCAGCCGTAATGGACGCTCGGCCGGCGTCCGGCGCGGCATACCGGCTGTGACGAGGGACGTGGAGGCGACCAGCAGCAAGGCGCGCCCGCGCCGCATTCAGACATAGGGGGAAATTCGCCTAGATGAACTTCAGGAAGGCATGGTTCAGCGTTTTCACGATCGCCGTGGCGCTCGTTGCTGCCTGTGGAGGCACCACGAGCAACAACTCGGCGAACCAATCCGGGACTCTCACCGTCTGGCTGATGAACGGCAGCGCCCCACAGAGCGTGGTCGACGGCGTGAACGCCGACTTCAAGGCCAAGTATCCGAACATCACCGTCAAGGTCGAGCTCCAGCAGTGGGGTGACATCGGCACCAAGCTCGACACCGCTTACGCGGGCAGCACCCCACCTGACGTCGTGGAGCTCGGCAACACGCTGGTGGCCAAGTACGCCGCGGCCGGGGCGCTCGAGGACATCGGCGGCAAGAAGTCGAGCTTCGACAACTCGGGCACGTGGCTTCAGTCCCTGACGGACTCCTGCACCGTGAACGGCAAGCTCTACTGCGTCCCGTACTACGCGGGAAGCCGCGCGATCATCTACCGCAAGGACTTCTTCGACGCGGCCGGCGTCCAGCCTCCTGACAGCCTGGACGGACTGCTCACCGTCGGCAAGAAGCTCATGACCGCGCACAGCTCGGACCCGAACTTCTCAGCGCTCTACTACCCGGGCAAGTACTGGTACGCGGCCCTGCCCTTCGTCTGGGACTTCGGCGGCAACATCGCCACCCAGTCAGGCAGCAAGTGGACCGGCGCGCTCAACTCGTCGAGCTCGCAGCAAGGCCTGACCACTCTCAGCAACATCGTCAGCCAGCTCTCGCGGGCCGACAAGAGCGGCGACGAGGCCAAGCAGGACGCAGCCTTCGCGCAGGGTCACATCGCGATGATCATCGCCAACGGCTGGGAGGTCGGTGTGATCACCGACCCGAAGGCGGGCGACCCGACCCTCAAGGACAAGCTGGGTGCGTTCGCGATCCCCAGCCACAACGCAGGCCAGACGGCCCCGGTGTTCCTCGGCGGCTCAGACCTCGCGGTCGCGGCCAAGAGCAAGCTCCAGGACGTGGCCAACGCGTGGGTCCAGACCTTCACCGACCAGAAGAACATGGCTCAGATGGCGACCGTCGGCGGCGTCATCCCCAACAACACCTCGCAGCTCAACCTGGCCAGTGGCCTGAACTCCGTCTTCTTCAATGCGGCCAAGAACAGCCGCTTCGTCCCGAACTCGCAGAACTGGGCCAACGTCGAGAACGCCAACGTGCTTCCCGACATGCTGGTCAAGATATTCACCAAGCAGCAGGACATTCCAACCGCGACCAAGGCGGCCAGCGACAGGATCACTTCGATCCTCAACGGCGGCGGCTAGTCTCGTAAAGAACAAGGGCAAAGGGGGCTGGTTCGATGGGAGTGGCGGTCACAACCCCGGACCTCGAATCAGCACCCCGGCGTCCGGGTCCCCTTCGCGTAGCGCTCCTTCCTTACGCCCTGATCAGCCCGAGCTTGCTGGTGATCGCTGGCATCCTGGCCTTCCCGCTCGGAATGCTCGTGTGGCTGTCCCTGCAGCATTACGGGCTGCGCGAGCTCATCCAGCACTCGGGCGCGTGGGTCGGTCTCGGCAACTACCAGGCGATCCTCGCCGACCCCCTCTTTCGCCAGGTCGTCGTGCGCTCGCTCCTCTTCACATTCGCCTCTGTCGGACTGACGCTCATCCTGAGCACTCTCATCGCGTTGCTGCTGCTGAAGGTGCGGCCGGCGGTCCGGGTGATCGTGATGAGCGCCCTCGTCTTCGTTTGGGCTACGCCGGTCATCGTGACCGTCGACATCTGGCAGTGGATGTTCGACTACGAGTTCGGCGTCGTCAACTACCTGCTCACCCAGCTGCACCTGGGCAACTTCATCCATCACAACTGGTTCGACAATCCCATCCAAGGACTGGGCGTGCTTGTCGTCGTGGTGGTCTGGGGGGCGATCCCGTTTGTCACCATCACGCTGTTCGCGGCGCTGCTTCAGGTGCCGAGCGAGGTCATCGATGCGGCGCACGTCGACGGCGCGGGTGCGTGGGAGAGGTTCTGGTTTGTGACCGCGCCGATCCTCAAGCCGGTCTTCTTGATCGTCACGAGCCTCTCCACGATCTGGGATTTCGGAGTTTTCATCCAGATCTACGTGCTCCTCAACGCGCGGCCAAGCGCTGATTACTTCACGATCGGCATCTACTCCTTCAAGGAATCATTCGGCGTGTCGCAGTACGGATTGGGGGCCACGATCGCCGTCTTGATGGTGGTGATCCTTGTCATCGTGACCCTCTTTTACGTCCGAGAGACGGTACGACAGGCGGAGATCACGTGATCACGCCCGGATCCGTACAGGGCGTACAGGCAGCGCGCGCTCGTGCCGCGACCGGGGTCGACGTTCGGGTCAACGTGTGGCAACGCTCGAAGCAGCTGCTATATGACGCATCGGGCGTCGTGGTGGCGGCGATCATGCTCTTCCCGATCTACTGGATGGTCGCCACCGCGCTCAAGCCGGGCCGCGACATCCTGACGCTCACGCCGAAATGGATCCCCGTGCCGTTCACGCTGCAGAACTTCCAGGACGCGATCCAGCGCCCCTACTTCCTGGACGACGTCAAGAACAGCCTGACCATCGTCGGGGTGGTATTAGTGCTGGCCCTTGCGATCGCGTTTCTTGCCGCGGTCGGGACGGCCCGCTTCGGGTTCAGGGGCCGAACCGCGTTTCTGGTCATGATCATCTGGGTGCAGATGGTGCCGCTCGTCGCCCTCATCATCCCCCTGTATCTGATGCTCGACAGCGTCAACCAGGTCGATTCACTCCCCGGAGTCATCGCTGTGTATCTGGCTTTGATACTTCCGTTCATGGTCTGGACGCTGCGGGGATTCGTCGCCAACATCCCGGCCGAGCTGGAAGAGTCCGCGATGATCGACGGCTGCACCCGGATGGGCGCATTTATTCGCATCACGTTCCCTCTAGTCGGTCCCGGCCTGGTCGCAACCGCAATCTTCGGGTTCATCCAGGCGTGGAACGAATACATCGTCGCCTACGTCCTGCTGTCCAGCCCGAAAAACCAGACGCTGACCATCTGGCTGGCCTCGTTCACAACCAACCACGGTCCGGAGTGGGGTCCTCTGATGGCTGGCGCCACGATGACCGGGCTTCCGGTGGTGGCGTTCTTCCTATTCCTCCAGCGCTACCTCGTCGGCGGCCTCACCGCGGGGGCCGTGAAAGGATGACGTCGGTCGAAGGCCTTGCGCTGCGCTGCCTCCTGCCTGGTTTTGTGGGCACTTCCGCGCCGGACTGGATCCTTCGTATGGCCTCGGCCGGCCTGGGCGGGGTGGTCCTTTACGGACGCAATGTGGAGACTCGGGACCGGCTCGCCGATTTGAGCGCGGCGCTGCACGCCGAGCGGCCTGGACTGCTGATCGCGATCGATGAGGAGGGCGGTGACGTCACGCGGCTCGAAGCGAAGGAGGGCAGCTCCTATCCGGGAAACCTCGCGCTCGGCGCCGCCGACGACCGAAGCCTAACTTTTGACGTGGCCGCCTCGATCGGATATCACCTGGCCGAGGTCGGGATCGATCTCGACCTCGCGCCGGTGGCGGATGTGAACACCAACCCGCTCAACCCGGTGATCGGCGTGCGGTCTTTCGGCTCCGACCCATTCGCAGTCGCGAAACATACCTCCTCATGGATCACAGGACTCCAGAGCGAGGGCGTGGCGGCCTGCGCCAAGCACTTCCCGGGCCACGGCGACACCTCGGTCGACTCGCATCTGGCCCTTCCCGTCGTGAACGAAGATCCGCACCTGCGCGCGCTCAGGCCATTCGTGGCCGCAATCGCAAGTGGCGTGCAGGCGATCATGAGCGCGCACATCGTCGTGCCGCCGATCGATGACGTGCCTGGGACCATCAGCGGCCGGATCATGACGGGCTTGCTCCGCGACGAGCTTGGCTTCGGGGGGCTTGCGATCACCGACGGGCTCGAGATGCGCGGGCTCAGCGACGGCCGCGGTGTGGCCGAAGGCGCGGTGCTCGCCCTGGTCGCCGGATGCGACGCGCTGTGCATCGGCGGCGGCCTGGCGGGCGAAGACGTGGTCCGGGAGATCGTCAGAGCGGTGGAGGCCGCGCTGAAGGCCGGCCGCCTGACGGAGCATCGGTTGGAACAGGCGGCCGCACGGGTCGACTCTGTCGCCGAATGGCGTTCACGCCAGGGCGGCAAAGCTCGTGTGTCGCGCCAGGCCGGTCTCGTGGCAGCCCGCCGCGCGGTTTGCAGCGACGGGCCCGTGCGGATTCGCGACGAGGCCGTGGTGATTCAGTTCGCCTCGGCTCGTTCGATTGCAGCGGGCGACGTGTCATGGGGGATCGCAGCGTCGCTGGCGGCGCGAGGCGTGCTCGTCTCAGAGAGTGGCGCCCCGGCGGCCCCAAAAAGCCTCGTCCTCGTCGTCCGCGACCTGCACCGACAGCCAGAGCAGCGCGCGGCGGTCGAACGGCTCCTGGAGCGCCGGCCGGATGCTGTTCTGGTCGAGATGGGCCTGCCAGCCTATCGGCCGAAGGCAGCGCATGCCTACATCGCGACGTATGGCTCCGCACGAGTCTGCGCCGAGGTAGCCGCGGAGATCATGCGCCCGCCGGCCGCGCGCGGGGCGGACGTCGGATGAGCGAGAACCTCCACCCTCGCGCCGACGAGCTCGACGATCTCAGCGCCTTTGACTTCGTCGAGCTGATGCATTCCGAGGATGTCGACGCGGTCAATTCCGTCCGTGCGCAGCTGCGCCAGATCGCGCACGCCGTCGATGGCGTGGCCTCCCGCCTGCGCGAGGGCGGCCGGCTCCATTACTTCGGCGCGGGCACGAGCGGCCTGATCGCCGAGCTCGATGCGGCCGAGTGCCCGGTCACCTTCGGAGTCCCGCCAGACCGTGTCCAGGCCCACGCGGTCGGGGACGCGCAGGAAGACGACCGCGAGCTCGGCGCCCAGACCGCGTCACGCCTGGCGCTCGGTGCCGATGACGTCGTGGTCGGGATCAGCGCCAGCGGAAGGACGCCGTTCGTGCTGGGTGCGATGGAGCGCGCATCAGAAGACGGCGCGCTGCGCCTCGCCATCACCTGCAACCCGGGCTCGCCGCTCGGCAGGACTGCGGACATCGCGATCGAGGTCGAGAAAGGTCCCGAGGTGATCGCGGGCTCGACTCGCCTCAAGGCGGGCACCGTCCAGAAGCTGATCCTCAACATGCTGAGCACCGCCGTCTTCACCCAACTCGCGTACACGCATCGCGGGCGAATGGTCGGCGTGGTCGCCTCGAACGACAAGCAGCGAGCCCGGGCGGCAGGCGTGGTGGCCGACCTTGGCGGCGTCTCGCGCGAGGCCGCGGCGGGCGCGCTCGAAGCCGCCGGCGGAAACGTGAAGGTCGCCATCGTCATGCTGACCCGCGGCATGACGGCGGACGAAGCACGCAAGCGGTTGGAGGCTGCGGCCGGCGACCTCAAAGCCGTGGTCGAAGAGGCGCGCCGCGCGTGAGGACGCTCCTCCGTGGACACATCCACGGATTGAAGGACGCGGACGCAGTTCTCGTCGAGGGCGAGATGATCACGTGGGTCGGCCGTGGCAAGCCGCCCGAGCGCCCCGACGAGGAGCTGGTCGCCGCGCCGGGCGAAGTGATCGCGCCTGGCTTCATCGACCTCCAGGTCAACGGTTACGGCGGCAACGATGCGGCGAGCGGAGCCGACGCGATCGCGCATATCTCCGAGCAGCTGCCGGCGACCGGCGTCACCGCCTTCCTACCCACGATCATCTCGTCACCCGTCGAAGTCGCGGCCGCCTTTGCGGCGGCCGTCGGCGCGGCGTCGGAAGCGCAGGGCGCGCGAGTCCTCGGCGCGCACGTCGAAGGACCGTTCCTCAACCCCGCCTTCAGGGGCGCGCACCTCGAATCGAACCTTTTCCAACCGACCCGCGAAAACGTGGACGTGATCGAAGCCGCACGGCCGCGCCTGGTCACGCTCGCGCCGGAGCTGCCCGGCGCTCTGGAGGCGATCGAGCGACTCCATCGCGCGGGCGTCGTCGTGTCCGCGGGACATACGGGCGGCGACTTCGACCAGGGGCGTAAGGCGATCGAGGCCGGCGTGCGCTTCGCAACGCACATCTACAACGCGATGTCGCCCGTGCACCACCGAAAGCCCGGGGTGGCGCTGGCGATGCTCCTCGACCCACGCGTGACGATCGGCTTGATCGCCGACGGCGAGCACGTGCACCCGGCGATGTGCGAGCAGGTGCTCCGGGTCGCGGGACCGATGCGCGTCGCCCTGACCACCGATCAGACATCCGCGGCCGGCTCGCCGGCCGGCACGTACGAGCTGGGAGGCCGCACGGTGGTGAGCGACGGTCACGTCGTGAAGCTCGAAGACGGCACCCTGGCGGGAAGCGCCGCAATGATGACCGAACTCGTCCGGTTGACCTCACGCCTGCCCGGGATGGCCACCGCCCTGGCGGTCAGCATGGCGTCGGAGGTGCCGGCACGAGCGCTCGGCGAGAAACGCCTGGGTCACATCGGCGAGGGTGCGTGCGCGGACATCGTCATCCTCGACCGCGACCTGCACGTCCGGCTGACCATGATCCGAGGTGCGGTCAAATTCCGCCAACCCTCTTAGGACTCGACATCGGAGGCTCCTCCAGCCGGGCCAGGTTGCGGGCAGATGGGCACGGGGTCGTCGATGCCGAGGGACCAGGTGCGAATGTCGCCGTCCTCGAAGCTCGGCTCGTCGACGATCGGCTGTCGGCGCTGCTGGCGAGGCTCGGGACGATTCATCCCGATGCATGCTGCGCCGGAGCCGCCGGCGCGGAGGTTCCTGACGCGCGGAGGCGACTGCAGGCCCTGCTCGAGAGGATGCTTCCGGGCTGCCGACTCTCGGTCGTGCACGATGCGCGGCTCGTGCTCGCGGCGGCCGGAATCAACGCAGGCATCGCACTGATCGCGGGGACCGGCTCGGTCGCGTACGGCCGGACCGCGAACGGTCGCGAGACGCAGCGGGGAGGATGGGGATGGATGATCGGCGACGACGGAGGCGGCGCGTGGATCACACGCGAGGCGTCCCGCGAGGTGATCGGCCGGGCGGAGTCCGGCCGGCCGGTGGGGCCGCTGGGCGAGGCGATCCTGGCCGCGTGCGGCGCGCGGGATTCACGTGAGCTGATCGCCAACCTGCACGCGATGCACGAGCCGATGCAGTGGGCGGGCGTGGCATCGGCGGTTTTCGCGAGCGCGAACGCAGACCCCGCCGCGAGTGAGGTCGTTCACCGCGCGGCCGCGGCGCTGGCGCAACTCGCCCGCCAGGTCCAGGACGCGCTCGGACTCGAAGGTCCGGTCGTGCTGGCCGGCGGTTTGCTCCTCAACCAGCCGCTCCTCGAGGCGGAGGTCCGGGAGCGAACCAGCGCCCAGTGCATCCGCCTGGAGGAGCCACCGGTGGAAGGCGCGGTGCGCCTGGCCGAGGGGCTGATCCGCCAGTGAGCAAGTTCCGCGCGGAGATCGCCGAGCAACCCGAGGTCGCGGCCCGCCTGCTCGAGCAAGGCCGCCGGCGGGCCGTCTCGATCGCGGTGCGCATCAAAGACGCAGCGCCGCGTGGCTTCGCCATCGCCGCGCGCGGCAGCTCGGACAACGCAGCGCTCTACGCGAAGTACCTCTTCGGGATCCGCAACCAGGCCCTTGTGGCGCTGGCCGCGCCCTCCCTGTTCACGCACTACGGCAAGCCGCCGCGAGTCGAGGGCCAATGCGTGATCGGGATCTCGCAATCAGGCGAGTCGCCGGACGTGATCGCGGTCGTCGAAGAGGCTCGGCGCCAGGGCTCGTTGACGCTTGCGATCACCAATGAGCCGGGCTCCAGGCTTGCCGCCGCCGCCGAGCTCGTCTTACCGCTCGAGGCCGGGCTTGAGGTCAGCGTGCCGGCATCGAAGACCTACACGGCCAGCGTGCTTGCGCTCGCGCTGATCTCGGAGGCTCTCGACCCAGACCCAGGGTTCAGCTCTGCGCTCGACGGGGTTCCTCACGCGATCACGCGCACGCTCGAAAGAGAAGGCGAGCTGGAGGCGCTCGTCCCTGGACTGATGGGACCGCGCGCGATCGTGCTCGGACGAGGATTCAACTTCTCGACCGCGGAGGAGATTGCGCTCAAGCTCAGCGAGACCAGCTACGTCCTCGCGCGCGCATGGTCGGTCGCGGACTTCGAGCATGGACCGATCGCGATCATGGAGGCCGGCCTGCCCGCGCTGATCGTCGACGGCGGCGGCATGGTGGCCGCCAACCTGGAGTCGGTGAAAACGAAGCTCGAGGCGAAGGGCTGCCCGGTCCTCCACCTGTTTGACGTCACGGGGCTCCCCGAAGAGCTGACTCCCATCACGCTCGCGGTCTCGGGCCAGCTGCTCGCTCACCACGTGGCGGTCGCTCGCGGATTCGACCCCGACCGCCCGCGGACCATCCAGAAGGTGACGCGTACCTGGTAGCGCCGGTCGGCCCCTATGCCGCGGTCAGCCGTTCCACCTCTGACTGCAGCAGCGCAAGGTCGACCGGCTTTGTGATGTAGCTGTCGATGCCGCTTCCCGCGAGGGCTTGCCGGACCTCGTCGGACAGGTCGCCCGTGAGCGCGATCACCTTGATCGGGTGCAGGACGTATCGCTTGCGAAGGAGCTGCAGGAGCTCGACGCCGTCGTACAGCGGCATATGCACGTCGAGAATCACGAGGTCGTAGTCACCGGTCGCGCCGAGCTCGAGCGCGCGGTTTCCGTCGGCCGCGCTGGACACCTGGAACCCGTGCGACTCGAGGAAATAGCTCAGCAGCTCGACGCTCGCCGGATCGTCGTCGGCGACAAGGATCCGACAGCTCACTGAGCAGCTGGAAGAAACTGCCTGACCTGCGTGCCGAGCGTACGGGTGTCGATCGGTTTCGAGATGTAGCCCACGCAGCCCGCGCTCAACGCCTGATCGCGGTCGCCGTTCATCGCGTGCGCGGTCAGCGCGACCACGGGAATCGAGGAGGTGGCCGGGTCGGACTTCAACACTCGCGTGAACGAGAGCCCGTCCTGGCCCGGCAGCTGGACGTCCATGAGGATCAGATCCGGCACGCACCCGCGCAGCTCCTCGCTCGCCGCAGGCGCAGATCCTGTGACGCGAACCTCGTAGCCCTCGAGCTCGAGGACGGCGCGCGCGAGGATCTGGTTGGCTTCGTTGTCTTCGACGAGCAGGATCAGCGGGTTCTGCCTCATGTCGCTCCGTTCCGATGGGCGACCACGCGCCGCAGCAAGCCCACGATGTCGGAGGACGCGACCGAGCCGCGGCTCAAGATCTCCGACACCCGGCCGTTGAGCAACCGTTTGTCTGCTTCGGTGAGGTTCGTCGCGGTGAGCACCATGATCGGCGTCTCGCGCGTCCGCTCATCGGCGCGGAGCGCCTCGACCACGTCGAAACCGGTCACCTCGGGCATCATCAGGTCGAGCAGCACGAAGTCGGGCTTCATCGACCGGGCAAGCTCGATCGCCTCCCGACCTCCGGATGCAGGGAGGACGGTGAAGCCCGCCGGTTCGAGCGCTTTGGCGAGCCACTGCCTGTTCGCGGGCTCGTCGTCGACCACCAGGACGCGCACCTCGTCGTCGCCGGGCTCGTGCTTGAAGTCGAATCGATTCAATCGTTTGATCAGCTCCCGTGCGTCGACCGGCTTGACGAAGTAATCCATCGCGCCGAGCGCGAGACCGAGCTCGGGGTTATCGACCACGCTCACGATGACGATCGGGATCGTGCTCGTGGCCTGGTCGCTCTTGAGCCTCGTGATCACCTCCCAGCCGTCGATGTCGGGCAGGATGATGTCCAGCGTGATCGCGGCGGGCTGCAGCTCGCGAGCGCGCGCCAGGCCCTGGTTGCCCGTCCGTGCGAGCTCGGTCCGGTACCCTGCCGACACGAGCTGGCGTGTCAGGAGCTCGGCCGCCGCGGGGTCGTCCTCGACGACCAGGACGAGCGGCCCGGCCGCGTGCCGGCCGTTGACGGCCTCAAGTGGCCGTGGCTCCGCCGGTCGCGCGACGTCTTTCTCGAGCGGAAGGACGAGCGTGAAGACGCTGCCCTTGTCGGGACGGCTGCTCACCCGCACGTCTCCTCCGTGGAGCAGCGCGAACCGCTTGGTCAGGGCGAGGCCGAGGCCGGTCCCTTCGTGCTTGCGGCCCGGTCCCTGGTCGACCTGGTGGAACTCGTGGAAGATCAGCTTCTGGTCTGCCTCGGCGATGCCGATGCCGGTGTCGGCGACCCAGATCTCGATGGTTTGCTTCTTACGCTCCGCGCCGATCGTCACCGTGCCGCCGTCGGGCGTGAACTTGATCGCGTTCGAGACCAGGTTCAGCAGCATCTGCTTCAGCTTGCTCGCGTCCGCCTGAATCACTCCTGGCCGGTCGAGGTCGGTGGCGAGCTTGATCTCCTTCTTCGACGCCAGCACCTCCACGGTCTTGACCACCTGGTCGACGGCTTCGTCCACCTGCACCGGCTGGAGGCGAAGCTCCATCTGGCCCGCCTCGACCTTGGAAAGGTCGAGGATGTCGTTGATCAGGCCCAGCAGGTGCCGGCCGCTGGTCAGGATCTGGCCCATGAATCGTTTGCGGGTCGCATCGTCGAACTGGTCCTCGCGCGAGTCGGTGAGCAGCTCGGAGAAACCGATGATCGCGTTGAGCGGGGTGCGAAGCTCGTGGCTCATGTTGGCGAGGAAGACACTCTTGTGCCGGTTCGCCTCGGTCAATGCCCGGTTGCTCTCCTCGAGCTCTGTGATGAGGTGGCGCCGGTCGAGCGCGGTCACGAACGCGCTCATCAGCTGCTGCATCCGGTTGATCTCGTCGCCGCCGAAGCCTGGCGTGAAGGGTCCGGCGAGAAGGATCAGCGTTCCCGACGCCGACAGGCCGGCCACCGGCAGCGCCATGACTGTGCTGTCCGCCCCACCGAGCGCGGTCCGGCTCACGCCGCGCGGAAGGCTCGCCATGCGTTCCTTCAGCTCGGCGACCTGTTCGGCTTTCAGCCCGCGGGAGGTGGTCGCGGCGCCGGACGAGTCGAAGAGCGCGCCGGACGATGCGCCGACCAGGCGAGCCGCCCACTCGAGGGCGCGGCTCGCGAGCGCGTCGCGGTCCTCGCTGAGGAGTAGCTCTTCCATGAACGCCCGCAGGCCTTCTTCCTCGGGCGCGCGCCACTGACGGCGCAGCCATGACGGCGGCGAGAAGCTGGCGTAGAGAAGCGGGACGATCGCGAGGGCGAGCAGCTCGAACCCGAACTGCACCACCGGTTCCCTGACCAGCAAGGCCACGGGGACCGCGACCACCAGCAGCGCTACGAACCCGCCGAAGCCGAGGCTCAGCGAGCGCAGGCGCCATGCCTGGACGGCAGGCAGATCGCGCGCGACGAGCCAGAACCGGACGGTGGGCTCGCCGACGCAGGCGCACCACACGGCGATCAGAAAGATCAGGGTGGCGCCCAGCACCCATCGCGGAGCGGACAGCGCCTGTGCCACAAGGGGTAAGACGCTGGCAGAGGCCAGGGCGACGATCGCGACGACATGCCAGCGCCGAGGGAGGGGGATGATGGTGCCTCGATAGAGGAGAAGGGCGTAGGCCGAGGCCATGAAGCCGGCCAGGTTGACGAGGCCGAGCCAGGGCAGCAAGAAAGGCAGATGCGCCTGGAGCCGGCCCAATCCGGAAACCGCCGCCAGCAGGACGATCGCCAGCGCGAGAAAGCCCATCGAGCGGTCGCGGCGGCGCAGCCAGCCGATCGCCGTCACCACGCCGAGGGCGACGAACGCAACCGCGACTGCGTCCTGCAGGTAGGGAACCAGGTCTTTCAACTGTTCAGCTCAGGCCGCGCCCAGGCTTGAGAATCGGTGAGCGTCACTCAGGAAGATGTCGACGACCTCGGAGTCCCACTGCCGATTGGCTCCGACTCTCAAAGTCGCCAGCGCCTCGTCGAGCGACTTGCGACGCCGGTAGGGCCGGTCGTTGACCAGGGCGTCGAACGCGTCGCAGACGGCGACGATGCGCGCCAGTCGCGGGATGCTCTGGCCCGCGAGGCGGTCCGGATACCCGGTGCCGTCGAAGTGCTCGTGGTGATGCCGAATGACCGCCAGCAGACTGGCCGCCGAGCGGAGCGGCGCCACGATGTTCTCGCCGATGTTCGGGTGGAGCTGCATGGCCGCGGTCTCCATCGCGTTGAGAGGGCCCGGCTTGAGCAGGATCGCGTCGGGCACGCCGATCTTGCCGATGTCATGGATGAGGCCGCCTCGATAGAGGGCGTCGAGGTCTGAAGCCGGCAGGTCGAGCCGGACGCCGATCCGTCGCGCCGACTCGGCGACTCGTTGGGTGTGCGCTTCGGTGAACGGGTCCTTGGCCTCGACGGCCGCGGCGAGGGCGAAGATCACCTGCTCGGCGCTGTCGAGGGAGTCGTAGACGCTCTTCAGCCGGAGCGCGGAGCGGACGCGCGCGACGAGCTCGACGCGGTCCACGGGCTTGGTCATGTAGTCGTCAGCGCCGCAATCCAGCGCCTGCACGCGGTCGGACGTCCTGTCCAGCGACGTGATCATCACGACGGGGACGAGTCGCGTGGCCCCAGACGCCTTGATCCGCCGGCACACCTCGTAGCCGTCCATGCCGGGCATGTGCACGTCGAGCAGGACGAGGTCTGGCGGCGAGGCCTGGATCGCCTTCAGGGCGGAGGTGCCGTCCTCGGCGCTCCGGACCTGGCAGTCGACACCCGCAAGGCATGCCTCGATGAGCTCGCGGTTGGCCGGTCCGTCGTCGACCACGAGCACGACAGGTACGCGAGCGGCAGGCGCCAGCCGCCGCGTGACCGGCAGCCCAGGCTGCGACTCTCCTTTTGACGCGCTCGGCCAGGCGGCCGGCTTCAGGGCGGCGACGAACGCCGCGGCTGAGGCATACCGCTCCTCCGGCCGCTTGGCGAGGGCCCGCCGCAGCACCTCCTCGATGTGCGCGGAGAGCTCGCCCCTCAGCTCGCGGGTTGCGGGCATCGCTTTGGTGACGTGCGAGAGGAGGGTGGCGGCGGGGGTTTCGGCCTGAAACGGGACGCGACCGGTCAGCATCTCGTACGCGACGACGGCAAACGAATAGATGTCGGAGGCGGGACCCATCGCTTCATCCGACGCCTGTTCCGGCGACATGTACTCAGGCGTGCCCATCACCGTGCCTCCCTGCGTCATCCGGTGCAGCGAGCCCAACATCCGGGCCAGGCCGAAGTCCGCCAGGACCGGCGTGCCGTCCTCGCGCAGAAGGATGTTGGAGGGCTTGAGGTCACGGTGCAGGATCCCGCGCGAGTGCGCGTGGTCGAGCGCGCCGGCCAGCTGCTCCAGCAGTCCGACCGTCTCGCGCAGCTCCATGGGCCTTCCGACCCGGTCAGCAAGCGTTCCGCCCTCGACCAGCTCGAGCACCAGGTAGGCGAGGCCGTCCTCGTAACCGAAGTCGAAGACCTCGAGGATGTTCGGGTGCTTGAGCCGCGCGACGGAGCGCGCCTCCTGCTGGAACCGTTCCTGATAGCCGGGGTCGTCGGCGAGCAAGTCGGGCAGGACCTTGATCGCGACATAGCGGTCGAGGCCCGGATGGTAGGCACGGTAGACGGTCGCCATGCCGCCGCGGCCGATCTTGGCGACGACGTGGTACGAACCGATGGTCACCCCCTCGCGGACGTGCATCTCAGACCACGCCGAGAAGGACGAGGACCCCCACTACCGGAGGCAACGCCATCAGCCCGCAGGTCACCGCGAGCACCGCGGCAATGGCGGCACGCCGCGGCGCGGACACGGGACTTCCGGCGTCCTGTTCAGCTAAACGGCCGGCGAGGCGCTCCATGTAAAGCAATCCACCCTTCCGGCGTACAGCCTAAGAAGCAATTGCTTATCAGCTCACTCCCCGAAGGACGAATTCACTACCCAACCGGGTAGTTTTGTTAATCCAACCGGTTAAAGCCAGCCTTCCTTGGTCACCTGGTGCGCCAGCTCGGTCCGGTTGGACGCGCCTGTCTTCTCCAGGATCTGGCGCATGTGGAACTTGACGGTGTTCTGGCTGAGGTGGATCTCGGCCGCGACCTCTCGGTTGGTGCGTCCCGCGACGACCAGGCGGATGATCTGCTTTTCGAGCGGACTCAGGGCCGGGCCCACGCTCGAGGTCCTCGGGCCACCGGGACGGCTCGCGGCCGTTCGGAGCCGCTCCTGCATCGAGGCGTTGTCGATGGCTATGGCCGCGACGCTGCCAAGCGCGTCGAGGAACGAAAGCCACTCCTGGTCCGGCGTCAGGGACGAGCGGTGGAAGACCTCGAGCGCGCCGAGCAGCTTGCCTCGCGTGATGAGCGGCACGGCGCCGTAGGCCTTGAAGCCCTCGCGTGCGAACAGGGAGCGCCGGCGAAACTGGGAGAACGCGCCGAGGGCGGTCACCGTCTCGATCCGACGGCTGCTCACGGTTCGCCCGGGAAGCGAATCGTCGAGCGGCAGGCGGTAATCGGGTACCGCCGTCGCGAGGAAGCCGGTGCTCGCCGCGAACGAGAGCATGTTGTCGCTGTCGTCGAGCAGGAGCACGTCCGCGGCGTCGGTCTTGAGCTGGACCATGACCTGGTCGAGGATGATCTTCAGCGTCACTCGGAGGTCGGGGCTCGCCGAGATCGCCAGGCTCACGCTCTGAAGCGCGCTGAGGCGCTCGAGGCGTTGCACCGCGTCCTGATAGAGCTGCGCATTTTCAACCGCCAGACCCGTACGATCGGCGATCGCCTGCAGCCAGAAGATGTCCTTGTCGGTCAGCGGGTTCGAGCCTCGCCGCTCGAAAAGCCCGAGAGTGCCGATGGTCGCCCCCCGCGCACGCATCGGGACCACCATGATCCCGAGGTACGGCATCCCTTTGATTTGCACTGGGTGCTGGTCGAGATACGACCGGAGCTCGTCGTTGAGCATGTCCCTCACGCCATCGGCGGCGAGGCTCGGAATCAAAAGCGGTTCGCCAGACTCGATCACCCGACTGGAGATGGGGGCTGTCGACACGGCGCCGGATCCCTGCATCGCCTCGATGTATCTCGCGAAGGTCGGGTCGGCGTCGTCGATCGCGATCACGCGCATCATGTCTGGGTCTTTGCCCATGAGCGACGCCACCCAGATGCCCGGCCGCAGCTTGCTGAGGGAGCGTGTGACCGTGGTCAGGATTGCCTCAGCGTCGAGACGTGCATGGGCGAGGCGCTCGGCCACCTCGTCCACGATGTGGTCGCCGGCGCTGCGCCCGCTCATGCGGCTGTGGGTGATGAGATGCGTGACGTCGGTGAGCATCGCCATCACGCGACTTACGTCGCCCGACGTCGAAAAATCCGGGATGGCATCGACCTGGAGCCAGACGTCGGCTCCGTCCGGGCGGCGAACTCGCGCCAGGGCGCCGCGCACGTCGTGCCGGCCCTTGAGCGCGGCGACCACCGGGTGGACGGAGATGGGCCCGTCGCGTGCATCGGTGACCAGCCAGTCCGCTTCCTCGGCCAGCGACCCCAGCACGTCCTGCGGGCTCGCTCCGAGCATCGCTGCCGCCGCGTCGTTGACCTCGATCACCGCCCCCGTCGAGTCGTACGTCATCACCGCCCCGGGAAAGTCGGTCCACGTGGAGCCGGGGGGCGCGGGCACGCCCGAAATTATCGTGACGGGGCCTTGACTTTTGTTAAGTAACTCGCCTAAAGGCTGCCCATGGTCTCGGTGACCGCGTCACCGGCCGGGGAGGCGTGGGTGTGTCAGGTGGCCGTGAACCATGGCGGCGAGCACACCCGGCACACGGTCACGGTCACCGCACGCGACCTGGCCCGCTGGGCCAGGGGCAACGAGAAAGACGACGTGGAAGATCTGGTCGCACGGAGCTTCGACTTCCTGCTCGAGCGTGAGCCGCCTGGCTCGATCCTCAATCGCTTCGACCTCTCGGTCATCCAGCGCTACTTCCCCGACTACGATCAGCAGTTCAAGCGATGACGCGCAAGGTGCAGGCCTACGGGATCGCGATCGTCGAAGGCGACGACATCGCAGCGATAGACGCCGTGATCGACTCGATCCCGGAGCTCGACGGCGTCCTCGACACCGACTCCAAGGTCGTTCGCTGGATCGACTGACCGCGCCCTGATTTGCCCGGTCATGATCGACGGACTTTGCGCGGCACGATCGAGCACATTCACATCGCCGAGGCTGCGGGCGGCCCGATGCGGTCCCTCGCCTCGGTCGAAGCACTCGCAGGTGTCGGACTGGCCGGAGACCGCTACGCACGGCGCGAGGGTTTCTGGCCCGACGACAGGCAGGAAAGTCGCGACGTCACGTTGATCGAGGCCGAGGTGGTAGAGAGCCTGTCCGAACGAGGCATCGAGCTTGCGCCCGGCGCGAGCAGGCGAAACATCACCACGCGTGGAATCCGTCTCAACGAGCTGGTCGGCAAGGAGTTCTGGATCGGCGGTGTGCTGGCGCGAGCCACGGAGCTGTGCGAGCCCTGCGCCCACCTCGTCGCCCTGACAGGCAAGCCCCTGATCAAGCCTCTCGCGCACCGCGGAGGCCTCCGCGCCGACCTGCTGACCAGCGGCCGGCTCAGCGTCGGCGATCGGGTCGAGGTCAGAGAGCCGGCGGCAAGACAGCCTTCACACTGACCGACCACGTCTCAATTTCGCTTCAGCCAGGCCCTCAGGTCATCGATGACCGGCTGCAGGAACAGGATCGCCAGCAGGGGCGCCCCGATCAGGTTGATCACCTGCCACAGCTCGATCGGCGCGCCGGTCCCGCCGGCCGTGTGATGGCCGGCGAATCCTCCGCTGGTGGCAACTATCGCGGCGAGGAGCAAGGACATCTACTTCCTTTATTTATGTGAACGTCTGGCTCGGGCTAATCTGTCCGGCGTGGCGGGCAGGTTTACGGGCTGGACGGGCGATTTCAGGGGGTTCTTCCTGGGTCTTCGGGCAAACAACAACAAGGCGTACTTCGAAGCGCACCGGCGCCAGTACGAGAACGAGGTCAAGGCCCCGATGCTTGCGCTCCTGGCCGACCTGGAGGCGGAGTTCGGGCCGCCGCATCGCGTTTCGCGTCCCAACCGCGACATCCGCTTTTCGGCTGACAAGTCGCCGTACAAGCTGAACATCTATGCCGACCTGGACCGCGGGGGCTACGTGGCCCTCGACGCCGAAGGTCTGGTCGCCGCCGGCGGTCGCTACATGGTTGATGACGTCCAGCTCAAGAAGCTGCGTGAAGCAATCGCGGCCGACGCTTCAGGCAAGCAGCTGGTCGCCATCGTCGCCGACCTGCGCAAGAAGGGCTACGAGGTCGAGGGGCAGGAGCTCAAGCGCGTTCCACCGCCCTATCCGCAGGACCACGCGCGCGCCGACCTGCTCCGCCACAAGCGATTGATCTACTGGAAGCGCTGGGCGGTCGAGCCGTGGATCGCGACACCGAAAGCTCGTGAGCGGGTCGTCAAAGCCTGGCGGGACGGAGAGGCCTTGCACGCGTGGTGCGCGAGGTACATGGACCCGAGGCGCTAGGCCTGCATCTCCGCCAGCAACCGCGCGGCCTCACGCGCGTTCGTGGTCCCGTAGTTCGAGAAGCAGTTGTTGTAGACGACGTGCGTCTGCTTCGTGCTCCTGGCCACGGTCGCGATCTTCGGCGTCCAGTCCGCGAGCTCGTCCTCGTCATAGAGGTACCGGAACCGCTCCGCCGGGGTGATTTCTTTCTTCTCCCAGTTGTCCTTGTTGCGGCCGTGAAACCGGAACACCGCGAGATCGTCGTTGGTCTGGATGACGACAGGCGGGACGGAGCTCTTGAAACCCTGCGGCTCGTCGACTGCGACATATGGGATCTTGTTGTCCTGCAGGAACCGCACCGTACGTTCGGCGTTCTTCTCGTTGAACCAGCTGCCGTGCCGGAACTCGACCGCGATCGGAAGATCTAGCCGCCGGCGCGTCTCGAGGATCAGCTCCCGCGCCTCGTTCGACGGAAAGACCCACTTCGGAAACTGGACGAAGATCGCCCCCAGCTTGCCCGCGTCGATCAGCGGCTCGATCCCTTCGCGAAACTGGGCGTACACGGCGTCGAGCAGCTCCGCCGGCATGTCTTTCCGGTAGATCCGCTTTTTCTCTTTGAGCTCGGCGGTCAGCTCTTCCCGGATCGCCTTGGGCAGCCGCGCCACCTCGGTCGGCTGGCCGGTCATCAGGGCGTGCGCCTTGACGTCGAAGACGAAGTCCTTCGGCGTCCGCTCCACCCAGGTCTCGGCGACGCGCTTGTAGGGCACGGCGTAGTAGGTCGAGTCGACCTCCACCACCGGGAACTGGCTGGCGTAGAAACGCAGCCGCTCCTCGGCGGTGTCCGCCCCTTTCGGATAAAAGACGCCCGGCGCCGTCATTGTCGGGTCGGTCCAGCTGGCGGTGCCGAAGCGAGCCTCGCCCTTGCCGACCTTGAGCGGCGAGCGGGCGGCGTCGCCCGCCTCCTCGGCCCGCTTTCTTGCCGGTTCCACCCCGGGGTCGTGGGGATCGATGCGCGGCATCTGGCTAGGCCAGCCACTCCGTGATGAAACGAGGGCTGAGGTGTATGTCGACCTGCCGCAGCCTGCCCGTGCCGGAGTTGACGAAACCATGCGGCTGACCTGCGTCGACGACCGCGAACTCGCCGGCGCCCACCTCGTGTTTCGATTCGGCGTCGTCATACGTCGCGGTTCCTTCCAGCACGATCAGGATCTCCACGTAAGGGTGACGGTGAAGGCACGGACCCTCGCCTGGCCCCGCGTCGACGAAGAGGATGCACGCGTCGATTCGGCCGTGCTTCTCGCCGACGAAGTCCCGCGAGACCACGTCTTTGGGCAGCTCGTCCTGCCGAAAAAACCGCACCGCCACCAAACGCGGATGTTAGTTGCCGGCGAGAGCCGAGATGAGCTGCGCCTGCTCGATCAGGTAGCAGGGCGAGATGAACTTGCGCGTGACGCGAGCTCGGGCGGCGGCGCCCAGCTTCGCGGCGCGCGGCTCGTCGCGGAGAAGGTCGACCACCGCGCGGCCGAAGGTGGCCAGGTCCCGCGGGTCGTCGATGAGCACGCCGCTCCTGCCGTCCTGGATCTGGTCTTCGATCCCGCCGACGCGGCTCGCGACCACGGGCCGGCTCTTCCACATCGCTTCCGCGACCGTAAGGCCGAATCCCTCGGCCACGCTCTTCTGCACGACCACGTCGGCTCGCCGCTGCAGGGCGTTGACGATCGCTGCGTTCTCCTCTCCGTCCTGCATCGGAAGCTGAGCAAGCACGATGCGTTGACGCACGGTCGAGGGCAACGCCTCACGACGGCGGTTCAGGTCGGCAAGCACCTCGGGCTGCTCGGGGTCGTCATCAACCGACGTCGCTGCGGGACCGGCAAGCACGAGCCAGGCTTGGCTCATTGGCGCGACGTGCTCGGCAAATGCGTCGAGGACGCCGGCCGGATCCTTGAGGCGGTCCCAGCGCGAGACCTGCACGACGATGCGCGAGTCGTCGGGCAGCGCAGGCTCCGTCATGTCCGCCCGCCGCGAGACGTGACCGCGCGTCCCGTCGTGGCGCGTGAACGACGCATCAGCGCCGCTTGCTCCGTTCAAGACTCCGGCCGCATGCAGGATCGCGTGCACGGAGACCTCATCGAGGTCCGCGTTCTTGGCTGAGAACGGATCGATGCACGGAGCGATGACGCGGACCCGCGCCGCCTCCAGGCCTTCCCACACGTATGAGGCGCGAGAAAAGACATAGGCTCCGGCCGTGTCGAGATAAGGCCGCAGAAATTTCCATGCGCCTCGAACGATGTCGTTGGGCGTGTCGACACCGATGTGCGACCGCCATACGACATGAGCGCCGCGTTCGGTCAGCGACGGGATCAAGCCCATCGTCTGCGGGTCGTGGAGGATCACGACGTCGCCCGGATGGATCAACTCGACGAGTGGTCCCGCGTTGTTCGCCGTCGCCAGCTCGTACTGGTGCTGCTCCTCCGCCGACAGTCGCGCGCCATCGGACGCGACGCCGTGCAGCATGCCGTGGATCTTCTTGGTGACCTTGAAGAAATTCGGCGAGCCCTCAATCACGACCCAGCGCTCGTCGATCCCGGCGCCCCGGTCGTACGGGATCAGAGAACCGAGCAGCTCGGCCACCCCGCCCCCCCGCGCAGTCGAGTTGACGTTCCAGAGCACTCGGTTGCGCATCCTGTGGGCCACCTCGGCCAGCGCGCCATTGAGCGCGCTCCACACGTCACGATCGAGCAGCGGACGAAAGCGCTCGATCGGCGTTGATCCGGTTTGGACCTGGTCCAGCCTCGCTTTCACATCATCCACACGGGTCAGGAACGCCTGGGGCGCTCCTACGCCGGCCGAGGCTCAGGCGACCCGGGCGACAAGGTCGTCCCCGGCGACCAGGTCTGAGATCGATCCGAGCAGCAATGAGGCAGCGACCTCGGCCTCGCTGGGAGGCAGGTGCGCAGGCGAACGGCCCTCGAAGACGAGCCGCACGGGTTCGCCGGGCGTGCGGTTCGAGATCGCGCGGACGACTCCTCCGAGGCGCGGTACGACCTCGCCGTCAGCATGCAGCGCGACCGCCACCAGCACAGCCCGTGCGGCCGAGATGGGCACGCCGAGCACCAAGCTCTGCGCGTGGTCGAGGTCCAGTGTCTGTCCGCGATGCCGGGACAGCCAGCCGTGCACGCGTGCCAGGTCGGTCGTCCCTTCAGTCTCCTGCCGGATGGGATCCATCCTCCGAAGAAACCGCTTGCGCGCGACCTTTATTCGTGTGTCCGGACGTTGCTAAGCTGCATGTGATCCGTCAGCTCGCGATGTAGGGGGGTAAGCGATGCGGAGAGCCCTTAGTTTCGTGCGTTCGCGCACGCGCGCGTGGCTTGTGCTGGGTTCGTTGCTCGTTCTCAGCGCACCGGTCGTGCCGGTGCAGGCGGCGACGACCGGCGCGGTGGAGACATACATCGTCACGTACCAGAGCAACGCGTCGTCGCAGAACGCGGCCGCGTTGATCCAGGGTGCGGGCGGGCAGCTGGTGGCCAACTACCAGGAGATCGGCGTGGTCATCGCCCGCTCCAATCGGAGCGACTTTGCCGCCAACGTCAGGTCGGCGGCCGGTATCGACGGTGCCGCGGCGACGACGAAGTTCGCCACTCGTCTCGACGGCGGACAGCTGGACGCCGGCGGCACCGACCCCACGCCCACGGTAACGGCCCTTGCTGGCGACAACCTGTCGGGGCTGCAGTGGGATATGCCACAGATCCACGCCTTCGAGGCGCAGGCGATCACAAGCGGAAGCCGGTCGGTCCTGGTCGGTGACATCGACACCGGGGCTGATCCGACGCATCCCGATCTCGCGCCGAACATCGACTTCGCCAACAGCGTTGGCTGCGTGAGCGGCGCACCGAACACTAGTCCAGCCGCATGGAAAGACGACAACGGCCATGGCACACACACCGCGGGCACAATTGCCGCCGCGCGCAATACGATCGGCATCGTAGGGGTGGCGCCAAACGTCAGGCTGGCCGCGATCAAGGCCGGTGACGCTGACGGGTTCTTTTTCCCGGAATCGGTCGTGTGCGCCTTCGTTTGGGCCGGCACGCACCACTTCAACGTGACCAACAACAGCTACTTCGCCGACCCGTTTCTCTTCAACTGCAAAAACGACCCGACCCAGCGCGCCATCTGGAAGGCGGAGTCCCGCGCGATCACGTTTGCAATACGGCAAGGAGTGAGCGTCGTCGCGGCCGAGGGCAACCAGGCGGACGACCTTGCGCATCCGACCCAGGACTCCACCAGCCCGGACAACACAACTCCCGTCGTTCGGACGGTGCACAACGACTGCGCCGTAATCCCTGTTGAGGTGCCTGGTGTCATTGGGGTCACCGCAGACGGCAACCTGAAGATGAAGTCGTTCTACTCCAGCTACGGCGTAGGCACGGTGCAGGTCGTCGCGCCGGGAGGCGACAGCATCCTGCAAAAGACGGCTCAGGCACCGAATGGGCGTGTGCTCTCCACGTTCCCCTCATATCCCGTGACCATCAACTGCCTTCGAGTCGTGTTCGATGGATCCGCCAAGTACTGCTACCTGCAGGGAACCTCGATGGCCTCGCCACACGTGGCAGGCGTCGTGGCCCTGATCGAGAGCATGGGCATCACCAACCCTGGCCAGGTGACGGCACGAATCAACAACACCGCCGACCCGCAGGCGTGCCCAAGTGCGTCCGACGTGGCGCTGTACGCGTTCTTCCCGGCGCTGGACAACGGGGCGGCGCAGGCATGCGAGGGCGGCGCGGGCTACAACTCGTGGTTCGGCCACGGGCAGGTCAACGCGCTCGCGGCGGTCAGCTAGGACAACTTGAGGGCGGCCGGTGGTACCGGCCGCCCTTGCTCCCCCGGCACTCGTACCGCACGATGTAGCCCACTTTGCAACCTGGGGCACAAATACAGCTGCTCGAACGCTCCGCCGAGCTCGCGCTGCTGGCAGATCACGTCAAGGTGGTCGAGGGCGGCGCCGGACGGCTGGTCTTCATCGCCGGCGAGGCCGGTATAGGCAAGACCGAGCTGGTGCACCGCTTCACCGCGAACTTGCCCGCCCGGGTCCAGGTGATCCACGGCGCATGCGACGCGTTGGTCACGCCGCGTCCGCTGGCGCCATTCCTCGACGTCGCCGCGGCGACCGGCGGCGAGCTCGACCGACTCGGCCGGACCGAAGCCAGGCCGCACGTGTTCGCCGCCGAGCTGATGAACGAGCTGCGTCAACGGGCGCCCGCGGTCATCGTGCTTGAGGACCTGCACTGGGCCGACGCCGCGACACTGGACGTCCTCCGCATCGTCGCCAGGCGCGTGGAGTCCACCCAGGCACTCATCATCGCGACCTTCCGCGATGACGAGCTGGATCGCATGCACCCGCTGCGCCTGATGATGGGAGCGCTCCCGACCGCCGGCCCGATCAGCCGCGTCCGGCTGTCCACGCTGTCGCCGGCGGCGGTCGCTCAGCTGGCCGCGCCGCATGGAGTCGACGCCGCCGACCTCTATCGAAAGACGTCAGGCAATGCATTCTTCGTCACCGAGGTGCTTGCCGGCGGGACGCACGCGGTGCCGGCGACGGTCCACGACGCCGTCATGGCTCGAATCGCACGACTCAGTGCGAAAGGCCAGGGCCTGGTCGAGGCCGCGTCGATCATCCCGGCGACTGCAGAGCTGTGGCTCCTGGACCTGATGCGCCCGGGATCGATCGACAGCGTCGACGAATGCGTTGCGTCCGGGGTGCTGGTCGCCCAGCCGGACGGAGTTGCATTCCGCCACGAGCTCGCGCGCCTCGCGGTGGAGGCGTCGATTGCACCGCATCGGAGAACCGCGCTTCACGTCGCGGCGGTGGCCGCGCTTGCGAGCCGGCCGGAAGATGCGCGTGACCCCGCGCGTGTGGCGCACCACGCGGAGGCCGCCGGTGACTCGCGAGCAGTCCTCATTCACGCGCCGGAGGCCGCGGCCCGAGCGTCCGCCCTGGGAGCGCATCGCCAGGCCGCGGCGCAGTACGGGCGGGCGATCCGCGCCGGCGCGCTCGCCACGAAGGAGGTGCTCGCGGAGCTCCATCAGCGCCGCGCACACGCGTGCTACCTGTCCGGTCAGATCGACGAGGCGATGGAAGCGCAGCGGGAGGCGCGCGACCTCTACGACGCTCTGGACGATCGGCGGCGCCACGGCGACGCGCTGTGGTCGCTCTCCCGTCTGCTGCGCTACGTCGGCCGCATCACCGAGGCGCGGCAGACGGCCGAGGAGGCGATCACGGTCCTGGAGCAGCTTCCCGCGGGGCCTGAGCTTGCGCTTGCGTACTGCAACCTCTCGCACATCTTCGTGAACCTCGAGGACAGGGACGACGCAAGGATCTGGGGGCGCCGGGCGCTCGAGCTCGCCGACCACCTCCAGCACGTCGAGGCCCGCGTCTACGCGCAGATCAACCTCGCGGTCACGGACTACCTCGAGACGCAATCCGCGACTGCAGTCGCGGAGCTCGAGGGAATCATGCGCGTGGCCCAGGAGAGCGGCCTGGACGAGCACGCCGGTCGTGTCCTGGTGGCGCTCACCTGGTGGTCGCCGCGGTTCAAGTCCTACGCGCTCGCCGACCGCTTCTACGAAGCCGGGCTAGATTTCTCGATCGAGCGTGGGCTCGATCTGTGGCGGCACTACATGCTGGCCTACCGCGCGAGGTGCGAGATGGACCGCGGGCGCTGGGACGAGGCGACCCGCCTCGCGGAGGAGGTGATCCGAGAGCCACTGTCTCCGGTTCCGCGGATCGTCGCTCTGGTCGTGCTCGGTCTCGTGCGGGCTCGACGCGGCGATCCAGGGTGCTGGCCACCGCTGGACGAGGCCGCCTCGCTGGCGACGCCCACGATCGAGCTGCAGAGACGGGAGCCGGTGGCCGTGGCACGCGCCGAGGCGCTCTGGCTCGACGGCCGCGAAGACGAGGTCGGAGACGCCACCTCATCCACTTTCGAGATCGCGGTCCGCCGCCATGCCTCATGGGTGGCCGGTGAGATGGCCTGCTGGCGGGTCCGCGTCGGTCTCGCGGAACCCCGTCCCGCTGCAGCGCCGGACGTGTACTCGCTCCAGCTCGACGGCCGCCGGCGGGAGGCGTCGAATGCGTGGTTTCGACTTGGCTGTTCGTATGAAGCTGCCCTGGCGCTGGCATGGTCGCCCGAAGAGCAAGACATGCGCCAGGCGCTCGCCGAATTTCAGCGTTTGGGAGCGCGCCCAGCGGCGGCCATCGTGTCGCGCCGGCTCCGCCGGCAGGGCGTGCGGGGCCTTCCCCGGGGCCCTCGCGCCACCACGCTTCGCAACCGCGCCAACCTGACCGAGCGTGAGACGGAGATCCTCGGCCTCGTGGCAGGCGGTCTGACCAACGCCCAGATAGCGGAACGTCTCTTCCTCTCGACCAAGACCGTCGATCATCACGTCTCGGCGATCCTGGCCAAGCTCGGGGTCAAGACTCGAGGACAGGCGGCCGCGCAAGTTAGGTAACGCCGCCGCCCAATATGGGTGCTCCCCCCGATTCGGTGATGGCCGTGCCGCTCCTACGGTGTCGGTGGTCGCGCGACCACATCACACGAGGAGGAAGATCGAATGCCGCGATACATGGTCGAGAGGACGTTTCCCGACGGCCTTCACATCCCGATCGACGCCAAGGGCGAGGAAGTCTGCCTGACGGTCGTCGGGAAGAACTCCGACGAGGCGGTCACCTGGGTTCACTCGTACGTCAGCAATGACAAGCGGAAGACGTTCTGCATCTACGACGCACCGAATCCGGAGGCGATCCGGAAGACCGCAAATCGAAACTCGCTGCCCGTCGACCGGATCACGCTGGTCAGCGTTCTCGATCCGTATTTCTACCGCTGAGGAGGAGAGGGGACATGATCAAGCTGATCGTTCGAGCACTTGGCGTCGTCGTGCCGCTCACGCTTCTGATCGCTCCCGTGACACAGGCCTCCAGCCAGGCTTCACTCGCTGGGGTGAGGCAGGCGACCGCAAAGTTCCACGATCCCGCGGTGGCCCGGCTCGCGCAGTACAACCCGCTGCTCGCCTGCTTCGACCTGCCAGGGGTCGGTGGCATGGGGCAGCACTACGTCAACACCGGTCTGCTCAACGGCACGGTCAACGCCGCGGAGCCTGAGGCGCTGGTGTACGAGGTCGACGGTGACCGTCTCCAGCTGGTCGCGGTGGAGTACATCATCCCGCTGAGCGCCTGGCAGTCGGCCGACAAGCCGACGCTCTTCGGCAGAGAGTTCACGCGAATCGACTCGCTAGGGCTCTGGGCGCTCCACGCCTGGATCTGGCGGCCCAACCCCGACGGGATCTTCGCGAACTACAACCCGAGCGTCAGGATGTGCCCGGGGCACTGAGTTCGAGGCGGGCGCGTTCGCCGGTTGAATGCGCCCCGCCCGACATCTCCTCTGAACGGGAACGGCCGCGTCGATCGGGCCAAGGTGCCGACGCGAGCTAAGCCAGCAGCTGCTCCAGCCGGTCGAGAAACGTCGACTGCGCCGCCAGGATCATGCGCCGCGCGGCCCCGAGGTCGAACCAGGCCGCGCGATCGACCTCCGGGAATGTCTGCATCCGGCCGGAGCTCGGCGGCCACTCCATGCTGAACGTCGAACTTTCGATCCGGGTCACGTCGAGGTCGCCTGGCGCCGCCCAGGCGTGCACGACCTTGCCCCCGACCTGGCGGATCGAGCCCAGTGGCGCCAGCGCTCCGCCGGGCGCCGGCCGGCCGAGCTCTTCCGCGAACTCACGCTGCGCCACGTCCATCGGTGCCTCGCCCTGCTCGATCTCCCCCTTGGGAATCGACCACGCGCCTTCGTCACGACGCTTCCAGAACGGGCCGCCTGGGTGCACCAGCAGCACCTCGACGTGCGGGGGCTCGCCGCGGTAAAGGAGCAGGCCGGCGGACTCTTTGCTCAGCGCCGCTTCTGTCGAGGGGTTTTTTCTGGAGGCCATTCGAGCGGGAGGCCGGCCTCGAGGTGAGCCATCGCGCGATCCACCACCTGGTGCATGTCTGCGTCCGGATTCTCGCCGATGGTGAGCAACGCCATCATGAGCACGCCCAGCACGGCGCCGGCGATGTTGTGGACGGCGAAGTCGTTCGGCCGCTTTCCGACGCGCGGCGCGAGGAGGTCCGCGATCTGGTCGGCGAGCGTGGCGAACTGGCTCAGCATCGCGGCGCGCAGCTCCGGCGTCGTCGTGAACAGCTCCATGCGCTGGCGCATGAGCCTGTCCTGCTCGGGCGTGATCTGGGTAAAAACCGTGCGCATCGCCGTACGCAGCCGGGTGATCGGGTGAATATGGCTCGGCTGTGCATCGAAGGCGGCGAGGACCAATGGGTCCAGATCATCCTGGAACACCACTTCCTCCTTGCTCGGGAAATAGTTGAAGAACGTGCTCGGTGAGATCTCGACCGCTTCGGCTATGTCTTCGATGGTTGTGTTGTCGAAGCCCTTCTCCAGAAAGAGGCGCATTGCCTCTTTCTGGATCGCGGCGCGTGTCTTGAGCTTCTTGCGCTCGCGTAATCCGATGCTCACGCCACCTCTTCGGCTGCGTTGCTTTCGATCGCCGGCGCCTGCGCAGACCGACCAGGCAGGAAGACCAGCGCGACCACGATTGCCAGCGCCGCCACTCCGGCGGAAACGAGAAGGGCGGTATCCATCCCCTGGACAAAAGAGTGTCGCACCGATGCGAGGAGCGCCGGGGAATGCAGCTTCTCGGCCACCGCGACGCCCGCGAAAACGCTGCGCTCGACCGAGTCCGCCACCGCCGGCGGCAGGCCGGCCAGGCTCAGCTGCGACTGGTACACGGACACGAGCACGCTGCCCGTGATCGCCGAACCGAGGGGCGCGCCGACCTTCTGCATCGCCTGGATCAGGGCGGAAGCCACTCCGCTCTGCTGGCTTGGAACCGCTTTCAGCGCGGCCGAGGCTGCCGTCGCAAAGCCGATGCCCATGCCGAGGCCGACGATGGCGGTCCAGCCCGCGACAAACCAGACACTCGAGTCCACCTGGGTGCCGGCGCCGACCAGCAGGCCCGCCACGATGATCGCGAAGCCGATCGCAACCGTCACCTTAGGGCCGATCCGCTCGGCGATCCTGTCCGCCGGCACTGCGCCGACCACCAGGCCGCCGATGATGGGCAGCAGCCGGATGCCCGCGTCCTGGGGATTGAGGCCGAGCGCGCCCTGCGAGTACTGGGGGAGCGTGAAGACGAGGCCGATCAATGCGAGCCCGCCCATGGCGGCCAAGATGACTCCCCAGGTAAAGCCCCTCGACCGAAACAACGCCAGGTCGATCAGCGGCCGGCCACCGGCCAGCATCGACAGGTGGCGCTCCCAGCCGAAGAATCCGACCGTGACGGCCGCGCCCCCGGCCAGGATCGCAAGCGACGCCGGGTCGGTCCAGCCATTGCGCCCGAGCTCGATGAGCCCGTAGGTCACCCCCGCGAGGCCGGCGCTGGCAAGCAGCATTCCGAACGGGTCGAGCGCCGGCCGCACCGGGGCGCGCGACTCCGGCACCAGGATGAGGACTGCCGCGAGGCCGATCAGCGCGACCGGCACGTTCATCAGGAAGATCCATCCCCACCAGTAGTTCGTCAAGAGCCAGCCGCCGAAGATCGGACCGGCGGGGAGGGCGAGGAAGTTGGCTGCGGCCCAGATCCCGACCGCGCGTGGCCGCTCCTCCTGCGAGAACAGCACCGTCATGACCGACAGCGCCATCACGACAATCGCGGCGCCCGCCGCACCCAGCACCACGCGGCCGGCGATGAACTGGATCGGATTGACTGCATAAGCGCACGCGATCGAGCCCGCCCCGAAGAGAGCGAGCGCGGCGAGCAGGATGCGCTTCCGTCCGAACCGGTCGCCGAGCACGCCGGCGGGGAGCATCCCGGCCGCGAGCGTGAGGGCGTAGCCGGACGAGAACCACTGCAGGTCCGATTCCGACGCCTTGAGCGTCCCGGCCAGCGTCGGCAGCGCCACGCTCAGCACCGTCACGTCGAGGCCGACGGCCAGCACTCCCAGGTCCAGGGCCGCCAGGGCCCACCACCTCCGAGCACCAATCGAGTTCATTTCACCACCTCCTACAGGTTTTGACCTTATTCTAAAATAGAGTAACTCTAAAAATCAACAAGCTATTGCATTTACGCCAGAGGTGGGCGAGTTGAAGGGCGCGCACATGGTGGGTCGCCGGCGCATGATGTGAGGCAGAGCGGCACCCCAAAAACACCAGCGTTGTGGTCCAAGCGTGGTCGGGTGCGCATCCGCGAAGAGGAGGGCTCGAATGGGCGAAGAGGGCGCCTACGCGCATTTCTGCGCCACGGTCGATGCCGCGTCGGCCGTGGGTGATGTCACGGACCCAGCCGTGCTGGAACGCATCAAGCGGCCCGAGCGTGTGCACGAGGTCACGATCCCGCTGGTCAGGGACGACGGGCAGCGGCAGCTCCTGACGGGATATCGCGTCCAGCACAGCTCCGCCCGAGGGCCCTACAAAGGCGGAATCCGCTACCACCCGCGGGTCTCGCTGGATGAGGTAAAGGCGCTCGCGGGATGGATGAGCATCAAGACCGCCGTCGTGAACATCCCGATGGGTGGCGGCAAGGGCGGCATCACTGTCGACCCTCACGAGCTGTCGCTGCGCGAGCTCGAGTCGCTGACGCGCGCCTACACGGAACGCATCTGGCGTTTCATCGGTCCGCTCGTCGACATCCCGGCGCCCGACGTGAATACCGACTCACGGATCATGGACTGGCTCGCCGACGAGTACGCGCGGCTCTCCGGACTGAACGACCCGGCGGTAGTCACCGGCAAGACCGTCGAGCACGGTGGCTCGCTCGGCCGGGACAAGGCCACGGCACGCGGCGGTTTCGACGTTCTGGAAGCCGCGTTCAGCGCGGCGCATGAGGACCTGCGGGGCAAGCGGGTGGCGATCCAGGGCTTTGGCAACGCCGGCGCGAACGCGGCGCTCTTGCTGAGAGACGCCGGCGCGCTGATCGTCGCCGCCTCGGACTCGACCGCCGCCGTCGTATCGCCGTCAGGACTGCCCGTCCTGGACCTCGCCGCGTACAAGGAGCGCAACGCGCACTTCTGCGATCTGACCGACTTCGAGAAACGGCGCGCCGACGCGCCCCTGTATGAGGACGTGGACATCCTGGTGCCGGCGGCACTCGAAGGCCAGATCACCGCCGAGAACGCCGAGCGCGTCAAGGCGCGGTGGATCGTGGAGCTCGCGAACGGGCCGACCACGCCGGAGGCGGACGAGGTGCTTGCTCTCAAGGGCGTGCACGTGCTGCCGGACATCCTGGCCAACGCCGGCGGCGTCGTCGTCAGCTACTTCGAATGGGTTCAGGACTTGCACTCCGAACGCTGGCTCCTCGAGGAGGTCGAGGCGCGCCTGGCCGTCGTGATGCGTCGTGCCTACGATGCCGTGACCGGCCTCGCGACCGAAAAGGGAATCTCCCTGCGGCTCGCGGCCTACGCGGTCGCGCTGCAGAGGATAGCCGCGGCGATCAGCGAGGGGGAGAAAGCCCCGCGCAGGACGATCAGCACCGTCCTACCCTGAAGTTGGGGTGCGAATAGACAGGTTTTCGTTCGGATCCATCCGGATCGATGGGGAGACCTACGACCGGGACGTCGTGATCGACCGGGGTGCGGTGCGTCTGCGCAAGAAGAAGCCGTCGAAGCGCTACCGCGACGAGTTCGGCCACACGCCGCTCTCGGTGGAGGAGAAGATCCCGTGGAAGTGCAGCCTGCTCGTCATCGGCACCGGAGCCAACGGATCTCTGCCGGTGATGCCCGCGGTGCTGGAGGAGGCCAGGCGCCGAGGTGTCGAGGTGACCGCGGTGCGGACTGAAAGGGCGATCGAGCTGCTGCGCCACTCTTCTTCCCACACCAACGCCGTCTTGCACATCACCTGCTGAGGGCATGAGCATCGTTCGGCGCAGGCTGACAACTGGCAGCGGGCTGATCTCGTGGAACCTGCTCGTTTCGCGTCGTTAGCGGCGCTTGTCCTCGTCCTTGTAGCGTGTGGGAAAGTGGCAGGCGTGGGGGCATCGATCCGGCTCACGAGCTCGTCATTCAGCGACGGCGGTTCGATCCCGTCGCGATACACGTGCAGCGGCGCGGACGTATCGCCCGCGCTGCGCTGGAGCGCCGTGCCCGACGGCACGCAGAGCCTGGCCCTCACCGTCATCGACCCCGACGCGCCCGGCAAGGCCTTCGTCCACTGGGTCGTGTTCAACCTGCCGGCCGCGACGACGGACCTGTCCGAAGGAGCGGCGCCGCCTGAGGGCAGCGTCCAGGGGCGCAACGATTTCGGCAGCAACGGTTATCGCGGACCCTGCCCGCCGCCCGGATCGACCCATCACTACCACTTCAAGCTGTACGCGCTCGACACCACGTTGAGCTTGCGGACGGGCGCGTCGGACCCCGCTCTTCAAGACGCGATGAAGGACCACGTCCTGGCAACCGGGGAGATGATCGGAACGTTCAGGCGTTGAAGGAGGAATCGTTGAATGGCAAATGAAAGTGAGAAGGCGTGGGGCCGGTTCGAGGACGACATCGAGGGTCTCGCCGGGGAGCTGAAGCGGCATTTCAGGAGCGGAGACCCTGAGAACAGCGCCGAGCTCAACCGCTCGCTCGAGCAGCTGAGGCAGGCGGCGGACGCGGTGTTCAAATCGCTCGAGACCGCGACGCGAGACCTTGAGGTCCGCTCGAAGACCAAGGAGACCGCGCGCTCTTTCGGATCGGCTATCGCGGAGACATTTCGCGAGGTGAGCGACGAGCTCGAGAAGGCCGTGAGGCGAAGGGCCGACCGAAAGTAGTCCCGGCTAGCGCTTCGGCGGTTCGCTGATCGTCTGCCTGACGGTGAGGACGCGCGCCACGTCCGCCGGCGAAAGGATTCCGACCAGCGCGCCGTTGTCGAACACCAGCACTCGCTGCTCGAGTTGGGCGCCGATGCGCTGGATCAGCGCGGAAAGGTCTTCGCGCGGGTTGGTGACCGGAACCGCGGTGATGGGCCTGGCGACGTCGATCAGGCGCCTCTGAGAACGTTCCCCCGGCGGGATGCGGACGAGGTCTGACAGACGCACCACGCCGGTGAGGCGGCCAGACGGTTCGTGAATCGGGTAGGTGGTGAAGTTGTGATTGGGGGCGACGGACTCGAGGAACTGCTCGACGGTGACCCAGTCCGGCAGCGTGACCACAGGAGAGGTCATGGCCGCGGACACAGGGACTGAGCGAAGCAGGTTGCGGACTGTTGAGCCGGCCTCCTCCGAGGCCGCCGCGGAGAGCAGGAACCAGCCGATGAACGCGATCCAGATCCCGGTCGCCACGGAGCCGAGAAACAGCTCCAGCGCGCCGGCCGCGATCATCAGGTAGGCGAAAACTCGGCCCACCCGGACCGCGTCGTGCACCCCGCGCTGCCGGCTGCCGGAGCGCCACCAGAGGAACGCGCCGAGCAGCCTTCCCCCGTCGAGCGGAAACGCGGGCACGAGGTTGAACACGCCCAGGAGCAGGTTCGAGACGGCCAGGTATGCGAACAAGGTGGACACGAGGTCGCTCCACGAGGTGAGGAAGAAGAACGCGAGGGCGACCACCGCAACGGCAAAGCTCGTGAGCGGTCCGACGCCGGCGATGAGCGCTTCGGACCGCGCGCTCGTAGGCTCGCCCTCGAGCCTCGATACGCCTCCGAACAACCACAGGGTGATGCCCGCCACCTTGACTCCGTGGCTGCGCGCGACGACCGCGTGCGAAAGCTCGTGCGCGAGAAGCGATCCGTAGAAGAGCGCCGCGCCGATCGCGGCGGCGACCCAGTACACGACCACACCGTGGCCGGGCGCCGCGTCCGGGAGGTATGCGGTCGCGAGGGTCCAGGCGACGTAAGCGAATATGAAGATGAGGCTCCAGTTGAAGCCGACCTCGATCCCCAACACCCGCCCGAGCCGGATCGATGGCGTCACTTCATGGCGAGTCTAAGTCGGGATACTTACCCGGTGCACACGGACCGGCCCGCGGTGCTGTTCGATCTCGACGGCACCCTGCTCGACAGCGTGTATCAGCACGTGCTTGCGTGGAAGGAAGCGCTGGCGTCGGGGGGCATCGAGCTGTCGATCTGGCGCATCCACCGGCGGATCGGCATGAGCGGTGGGCTTTTCGTGCGCGCGCTCGTTCGCGAGACTGGACGTGAAATCACCGAGCCCGAGGCGGATCAATTGCGCGCTCAGCACGAAGCGGGTTACCGCCGCCGGATCGGCGAGGTCACGCCCCTTCCGGGCGCGCAGAAGCTGCTGAACACGCTGACTGGCGCGGGGGTGCCGTGGGCGATCGCGACGAGCAGCAGCCAGTCGACCGCGCAGACCTCACTCCAGCTGCTCGACGTTCCGGACGGTGTTCCGGTGATCACGCGCGATGACGTCGCGTACGCGAAACCCAACCCGGACCTGTTCCTGGCCGCCGCCGCGGCCCTCGACCGGCCAATAGTGGAGAGCTTCGTCGTCGGCGACAGCGTGTGGGACATGCTCGCCTCGCAGCGCGCACAGGCGCTTGGCATCGGAGTCCTTTCGGGTGGCTACGGCCGCGAGGAGCTGGAGACCGCGGGTGCTTATCGCGTCTATGACGATCCTCGGGACCTGCTGTCGCGCATAGACGAGCTCGGCATCCGGATGCGCCCTTAGCGCCGTCAGCCGGCCGGCGCGCGCTTGACCTGGCCCAGCTTGCGCGGATCGGCGATGACGTAGACGCGGGGTCGGCCGGCCGGCCGACCCCTGGGGATTGGCTGAGCCCCGACGGTGGGATGATCAAGGCAGATGAATCAGTTCAAGACCGCCCTGCTGCTGGTGGCGCTGACCGTCCTTCTCGTGCTCGTGGGCCGCTTGCTCTTCGGCGACGCCGGCACCGTGGCTTTCCTGCTGATCGCGATCGTGATGAACGGCGTGGCGTACTGGTTCAGCGACCGAATAGCGCTTGGTTCGGCCCGAGCCCGCGAGGTGTCTGGGGCGGAGGCGCCGATGCTCTACCGCCTGGCCGACCGGCTCGCCATCCAGTACCACGTGCCGCGACCGCGCGTTTACATGAGCCCCGACCCGTCGCCGAACGCGTTCGCGACCGGCCGCAACCCCTCGCATGCCGCGATCTGCGTCAACCAGGGACTCCTGCAGATCCTCAACGAGGAAGAGCTGTACGGCGTCCTCGCGCACGAGTTCGGCCACGTGCGAAACCGCGACATCCTCATCAGCTCTGTCGTGGCGGTGCTTGCCGGCACGATCACCCTCATCGCCAACGTGGCGCAGTGGGGAATGATCTTCGGCGGCTACGGCGGCCGCGATGACCGCGAGCAGGGCGCGGGCGGCGCGATCGCCGCGCTGCTCACGATCATCCTCGCGCCGATCGCGGCGCTGCTGATCCAGCTCGCGGTCTCTCGCTCCCGCGAGTACGAAGCCGACCGCACAGGTGCGGAGGTCTCAGGCGATCCGCTTGCCCTTGCGTCGGCGCTGCGGAAGCTGGAGCGAGCGACGCAGGTCGTGCCGTCGCAAACGGCGCAGCCCGCCTTCGCGCACCTCTACATCGTCAATCCGCTGAGGGGCCAGACCCTGGCCAACCTCTTCAGCACCCACCCGCCGATCGAGGAGCGGATCCGGCGCCTGGAGGAGATGGCGGGCGGCATGCGCCGCGCCTCCTGAGGGTGGCTGCGACCCAACTCCGGCACTACACCGTCATGCCAGGCGAGATGGAGCAGTGGCTTGACGAATGGCGATCGCGAATCGTCCCCCTCCGCCAGAAGTTCGGCTTCCGCATCCTCGGCGCCTGGACCGTCGCCGGCGCCGACGAGTTCGTCTGGATCATCACCTACTCCGGACCGAAGTCATGGGAGCAGGCCGATTCTGACTACTGCGGGTCGCCCGAACGCAAGGCGATCAGCCCTGACCCGGCGCGCCATCTCGCGCACACCGAGACCCGGATGCTGACGGACGTCGCTGTCACTCGCCCGGCGTCAGCTTGAGCGAGACCTCGATCGTCACGTCTGGCTGCACCACGGTGAACGGCACCTGCGGCGGGTTGACCCCGAAATCCGTCATCTTGGCGGCGATCGAACCGGCGATCTGAGCCGTGTTGCCGGTGACGCGGAGCTGCAGCGTCGCTGTGACCGACTTCGTGACACCGTGGACCGTGAGCTGGCCGGGGACCGTCACGTCGACCTGCTGGCCCGACTCGACCCCTGCCGGCAGCGCGACGTTCGCCGCCTCGAAGGTTGCGGTGGGAAAGGAGCTCACACTCAGTGAGCGCTGCACGATCCCGTCGCGGTTCCTGACGTTGTAGCCGGCGACCGAGTCGACGCTCGCGAGGTTGGCCAGCTGAACGGTGACCTTCGCCGACGTCATCTCGTAGCTGCTTCCGTTCTGCGTGATGGTCACCTGGCCGGCCACGTCGCCCGTCCTGGCGACTGCCTCGTGGGTCGAGGTCTGGCCCGCGAACTGCTCCTTGACCCGATACCCGACGAGCGAGCCCGACGTGATCTCCCAGGTGCCCAGGTTCGACGGGGCTGCGGCCGTGGCGCTTGCAGTCGGGCTCGGCGAGGCGAGCGCGAGGGTGGGTGGGCTCGTTCGCAAGCCGGAGAAGAAGTAGACGTACGCTCCCGCGGAGCCGAGCACGACGAGCGCCGCCAACGCGACGATCGGGATCAGGAACCTGCGGGACATCGCCTCGATGTTCTGTCAGCGGGCTGGAGGCGCGATGTGAGAATCCTGAGAGATCGCTGGGAGCTGCGGGTTAAGGCTTTTCTTCCTCGCTGATCCCAGGGTCGACCGAGAGCTCGTCCTCATCGCTGTCGGCAAAGAGGTCGCGGACCTCGGCGCCGCCCGTCTCGAAATCGCCGATGTCGTCGGTCGAATCCTCTTCCACCAGCTCGCCGGCGCTCCTCGACTCCTCGAGGAGCTGTTCGAACGCGCTCTGCGCGGCATCCGGCGTTGCGTAGTCGTAGAACTCGGTGCCGGCCGGGATCTCGGCGCCCTCGGTGTCGTCCACGCCGTGGCGCAAGATGTAGCTGCGCCCCGTGTCCGGATCGTGGAGGAGCGCCATGTAGCGCTCGCCGGTCAGCTCGACCCGCCGCTCGGCCTGGCCGTCGTTCTCCAGCTCGAGCAAGCGGCTGATGATCTCCTCCTCGCTGCGATCCTGCATGTGCCTAGACTAGCCCGATCACGCTGGACAGGGTCAGGCCACATCGGACCGCGGGCACGCTCATCGAGAGCCCGGATGTCACGCCGGAAGAGCTTCAGCTCGCGGTGCGCAATCATTCGATGCCGCTCGAGGCGCTGCGATACCCGATCACGCCAGTCGGACTGCACTACCTCCTGATCCATTTCGACATCCCGATGGTCGACCCCGCCGGCTACGAGCTGGCCGTCGGCGGACACGTGCACAAGCCCCTTCGTTTGACCCTCGCCGATCTGCGCTCGCGGCCGGCCGTCACGCAGGCCGTCACGCTGGAGTGCGCAGGCAACGGCCGCACCCGGATGTCGCCGCGGCCGATGAGCCAGCCCTGGGTCGTCGAGGCGGTGGGCACCGCGGAGTGGACCGGCACGCCGCTCGCGGCGATCCTCGAGGAGGCCGGCGTGCGCGACGGTGCGCTCGACGTGGTCTTCACCGGCAGGGACCGCGGCGTTCAGGGTGGTGTCGATCAGTACTACGAGCGCAGCCTCTCGCTCGCCGACGCATCGCGTGATGGGGTGGTGCTCGCGTATGCGATCAACGGCGTGCCGCTCCCGCCCCAGCACGGTTTTCCGCTTCGGCTGATCGTGCCCGGCTGGTACGGCATGACGCAGGTCAAGTGGTTGCGCTCGATCACCGTCCTCGGCGGCGCCTTCGCCGGCTATCAGCAAGCGACCGCGTATCACTTCCGCACCGTCGACGGCGAATCGGGCGACGCGGTGACGCGGATGCTGCCCCGCGCATTGATGGTGCCGCCAGGTGTGCCCGACTTCATGTCGCGCGTGCGCTTCGTCGAGCCGTCGGTGCAGGTTGTCGAGGGGCGCGCGTGGTCGGGCCAGGCCCCGATCGTCAGCGTCGACTTCAGCGCGGACGGCGGCGCGACGTGGTCGGCGGCCGAGCTGGACGAGCCGGTTTCACCACATGCCTGGCGCGGGTGGAGTGTTCGCTGGGACGCAACCCATCCCGGCGAGTACCAGCTCTGCGCCCGCGCGAGCGATGCGGCCGGCAACTTCCAGCCCATGGGCCCACGCTGGAACTTTGAGGGCGTCCAGAACAACGCGGTGCAGCGCGTCCAGGTGATCGTTGGCCCGGCAGACAGGACGCAGGTGCCCGCCGACTCTCGTTAGCCTGATTGCGTGGCTGCCCCAGCAGCGCAAAAAGAGGCGGTCGACCGGCTGCTCCAGGCGTGGCATGGCGAGGTCCAGGCACGCGCGATGTACACCCTGCTCGCCGCGCGCCTTGGGGACTCACGCCGGGCCGAGATCATTCGTGCCATCGCCGACGCGGAAGGCAAGCATCGCGAACGCATCGAGAAGCGGCTGGGCGAGCTAGGCGTGCGGGTGCCGAATCCGTCATCGGTCAAGCTCTCGCCTCTTCAGCGCCTTCAGGCGCGGCTCGCGCCGATCGACATGGTGATCTCGCGGATGGAAGCCGCCGAGGCGGTGGAGATCACGGACCGCTACAAACGGTCGACGGGTGATCCCGACACCGACGCCGTCCTCGAGTCGATTCGGATCGAAGAGCAAGGTCACTCGAAGTCCCTGGAATCGATGGAGGTCGCGCACGCCGCGATAGATCCGGTGCCCTCGAGCGTGCAGTCCCGGCTCAACCGGATCCTCGGCCGGGAGTCATGGCACCGCACCGGCGCGGGCTGGATCTCGGGCGCGATCTACGGCGCCAATGACGGCCTCGCGGCGGTGTTCGGCATCGTCGCCGGCGTTTCGGGGGCGACGGGCGGCTCGAGCTTCGTGCTCACCGCGGGCCTCTTCGGCGCGATTGCCTCCGGACTCTCGATGGCCACCGGCGCGTTCCTCGCCGAGCGTTCGGAGGGGGAGGTCGCGGCCGCCAACGTCGAGCGTGAGCGCCAGGAGATCATCGACAACCCCGACGAGGAGAAGGAGGAGGTCTCGCTCCTCTACCAGCTCAAGGGCATCGACAAAGACATGGCCGACCGGCTCGCGGAACAGCTGTCCGCGAACCCCGAGGCGCTGCTCAAGGTGCACGCGCCGGAGGAGCTCGGCGGTCTCGAGACGGCGAGCCGGCCGGTCCAGTCGGCGATCGCGGCCGGCGTGAGCACGTTCATCGGTGCGATGGTTCCCGTCCTGCCGTTCTTCTGGCTGCGCGGCCCGAGCGCCGTGATCACCGCCGCGGTGGTCTCTCTCATCGCGCATTTCCTCGTTGGCGCGGCGAAGGCGCTGTTCACGCTGCGAACCTGGTGGTCGGCGGGGTTGGAGATGACGCTGGCCGGCATCATCGTCGGCGCCATCACGTACGCCGTCGGCCTGGCGGTCAACAGGATCGGAGGCTAGCGGCCCCAGCCAAAGGCGGCCCGCGGCCCTCACGTAGCCCGTACTGCCTCGTAGCTCCAGACCGCCGAAGAGATCGATGCGATGAGCTGCCATCCCTCCGCACCGCCCAGACCGTCCGTCATGATCGTCAGCACATAGGCGCCGTTCGGTCCGGAGACGACCAGCGCCGCGTCGTTCTCGACCAGGTCGATGGTCCCCGTCTTGTGCACGACGCTGCTTCTGCCTGCCACGCCCGCCGGGATTCCCGACTCAGTCCGGCTGCCGGTCAGCACCGGATAGAGCCACTGCCGCGCCGCCGGCCCGCCGAGCCGGCCGTTCGCCTCCGCGGCCCACAGCACCGCAAGGTCGTGCGCCGAGGTGGAGTTGGCGTTGAAGAAATCCGAATCGGTGGCCCCGATGGTCGCGGCCCACGCGTTGAGGGCATCGGCGCCGCCCACGTCGCGCACCAGCATGTGGCCGGCCGTGTTGTCGGACATCAGACCAGCGCGTTGCGCGAGCTCGGTCCGTGTGAAGCACGCGCCGTCCTGATAGTCGTCGTACCAACCGTCCTCGTAGTCCGACTCCTGATAGCAGACGAGACCATTCGGGTCCGTCGTGCCGGCGGCGATGTTCTGCGCCTCCATCATCAGCGCTCCGAGCTTGTACGTGCTCGCGGCGGTGAAGACCTGGTCGCCGTGGTACGACCAGGCAAGGGGTGCAACACCGCCCAGCTCGATCATGGCGACGCCAACCGAGGCCCCGCTCGCGTCGACGAGCCGTTGGACCGAGGTGGTCAGAGTCATCGGGCTGCGGGCAACCATCTGGTTCAGCGTTTGCACGAGCTGCTTGGTCGCCGCGGCAGAGGTGATCGTCATCACCGGAGTCACCAACGTGAGCCGGCTGCTCTGGCCCTCGCCGCTGTTGGTGGCTCGCACCTCGGTGCCGGCCGGGGCGACACCGGCGAAGGCAACCGCGGCCAGCACGATCGCGAGCGGGAGCCGGATCACGTCGACCACGCTGCACGCGGGACTTTGGAAATCTCTGTGTCCCGGGTAAGGTTTTTGCAAATTGCTGCTGACGTGGCCGCAGGCGATCGGCCGGCGCCTCGCCCGACATCACCTCCTCGAACCGGCGCCGGCGGGCGACCTGGTCCAGGTCGTATCGGACATCGGAGGCGCCCATGCGCAGGTCGGCGCGAGCACCGAGCTGATGCTCGGAATCCGGGTACGCGACATCACGCGCCAGGAGGTCCGGGCTGCCCTGTGGCAGCACCGCACCCTGGTCAAGACGGTCGGCCCGCGCGGCACGCTCCACGTGTTCCCGGCCGGCGAGGTGCCGCTGTGGATGGCGGCCAACCGCCTCACCGTCGAGTCCAGTGAGAGACGCCTTGCCAGAGTGGGCGTCGACCTCGACGAGTTCCACAAGGTGGTCGCCGCGATCGCCGCCATCGTCGGTCCGCAGCCGATCAGCCGCCTCGAGCTCGAGCGCGAGCTCGAAGGGCGCGTCGGCGGCTGGGCCACCGCTGCCAACCAGGGCTGGGCCGGAAGCTACAAGAACTGGCCGCTCGCCCTTGGATGGGCGGCGGCGATGGGCCTTGTTTGCTACGGGCCCGGCGAGAGCGGCCGGAGCACCTTTGTCCGGCTTGCCGACTGGTCCGGGTGGCGCGAAGTCGAACCGATGGCAGGTGGCGCGTTCGTCCTCCGCCGATTCCTCCATGCGTACGGACCTTCGACGGCGGCCGAGTTCTCGCGCTGGTTTTCCCTCGAGCCGGCCATCACGAAGAGGCTGTTCGAAGCAGCGTCCGCAGAACTTGCCGAGGTCGAGGTCGAGGGCTCGAAACGGTGGATCTTGAAGTCGGACCTTGACTCGCCCGCCGTACAGGTGAACGATGCGGTGCATCTCCTTCCGCACTTCGATGTCTTTGTCGTGGGCTCGCATCCGCGTGAGCAGCTGATCGAGCCGGACTCACCGGTGGCGAAAGCATCACCCGGAACGGCAGCTCCACTTGCGGTGTTGGTTCGCGGCGGCCGGGTCGCGGGCGTCTGGGAGCGCCGGGCGAAGGGAAAGCGATTGCTGATCCGAGTCGATCCGCACGTGTCCCTCAATCGGAAGCAGCAAGCCTCCATCGAGGAGCAGGCCGAGCGAATCGCTCGCATCCTGCAGCGGGAGAGCGAGCTCGAGTTCGGCGAGGTTTCGCTCCGCCGTCATCTATAGCGCCGGCAGCTTCTCCACCTTCACGTCTCGCCCGAGCAGCGCTGAGATCGCGCGGGCCGACGCGTCCGGCTCGCCGCTGGTCCAGAATCGCTGCTGGACCGCGTCGCCCCTGGCGTGCAGGCCGCGCTCGTCGAGCACCCGCCCGAGCTGGCGTGCCACCGCCGCGCCCGTCTCGATCAACGCCACCTGCGGTCCCGCGATCTCCGCCAGCACGGGTTTGAGAAACACGTAGTGCGTCGAGCCGAGCACGATCGTATCCGCGCCCGCGTCGAGCATTGGCCGCACGTAGCCCTCGAGCTTGCGCCTCAGCTCGGGGCCGTCGAGGTCGGCTGCCTCGACGTGCTCGACCAACCCGGGCACGGGTTGGATGATGATCCTCACCTCGTTGGTGAAGCGGTCGAGCAGGGACGCGAGCCGGTCGGAATCGCCGACCGCCGCCGGAACGATCGCGCCGACCACGCGTGACCTGCTGGCGGCCACCGCGGGCTTGATGCCGGGCTCGATTCCCACCACGGGGATCTGCAATGTGGCGCGCAGCGCTTCGGCGGAGCCGGCCGTCCCTGTGTTCGAGCCGATGACGATCGCCTTGACTCCCTTCGCGACGAGAAAACCCGCGATCTTGAGCGCCCGGTCGCGCACGAACTCAGGCGGTTTGTCCCCCCACGGCGCGTTCGCGGAATCGGCGACGTAGCAGATGGATTCCGCGGGCAGGGAGCTACGGATCTCGCGCAGGATGGAAAGGCCGCCGACACCTGAGTCGAAGATCCCGACGGGAGCTTCGTTCACGAGCCAAGGCTAACGGGTGCTAATTCTTACGCGGTCTGTGACGTTTGGCTGCGCGTTTCTCAGGTATGCCGAGACCCTGGGTCGTGGGCGTCGTGTTCGGCGTCATGGTTGGTGGCGGGGTGGTTCTGCTGAGCTCGCTTCGGTACGGGTTCAGCGGCCCGTTGCTGCTCATCGGGATCGTGCTCGCCATCGGGTTTGGCGGGCTCGCGCTCGTGGGCCTCTTCGTGCGCGAGCGTCCGTCAGTAGACTGACGTTCGTGGGGGAGGGCGACCGCGCAGGGATCACGCCCCGGAGCTGGACCGCGGAACAGCATCATGGCGTGCTGCACCTCGGCAAGCGCTGGTACGTGGTCAGCGCCGAGATCGACAAAGACGGCCGGGCCGAAGGCGTGAGGCTCGACGGCCCCTACCCCGACCACGCCTCGGCCGAGGCTCAGGCGCGGCGCATCACCGAGACCCACGCCTAGGCACGTGCGAGTCGCGGCGCTCTGCGACATCCACGGCAATCTGCCGGCGCTCGAAGCAGTCCTCGCCGAGCTCGAGGAGGACAAGCCGGACCTGATCGTCTTCGGCGGGGACGTCGCTTCGGGGCCTATGCCGGCCGAGACCATCGCGCTGTTGATGACGCTGCCCCGCGCGCGGTTCGTAATGGGCAACGCCGACCGCGGCCTGATCGACGAGTTCGAGGGCGCGCCGCAGCTGCCAATGCCCGGACCGTTTGCCGACTGGTGCGCGAAGCAGATCACGCCTGAGCAGCGCGACTTCCTTGCTTCGTTCGAGCCGGCGGTCACCGTCGACGACGTCGACGGAGCCGGCAAGGTCCTCTTCTGCCACGCCACTCCCCGCAACAACGTCGATGTGATGACTGTGGAGACGCCTCTCGAGCGGATGCGCTTCCACCTGGCCGGCGTCGATTCGGACCTGGTCGTTTGCGGTCACACGCACATGCAGTTCGACCGCATGGTCGATCGAATCCGCGTCGTCAACGCGGGCAGCGTGGGCATGCCGTACGGGAAGCCGGGCGCGTACTGGGTGATGCTCGGCCCGGAGCTGACGTCGCGTAGGACCGACTACGACCGCGAAGCTGCGGCACGGCGCATTCGGGCCATGGACTGGCCGAACGCCGATGAGTTCGCGACCAAGAACGTGCTGAACGCGCCCTCTGTCGACGAGGCGATGGACTTCATGCGCAAGATGGAGGCGAAGCAGGTCGAGGTCTAGCGTGCGGGGATTTCCCGCGGCTGCCCGGCACTCGCGGGTTTCACAGTCGCGCCAATGCCGCCAGCGCCGGCACTCGCGGCTAATTCATGCCTAGCGCTTGCGGCGCGCGCGAAGCTCCTCGATCGTCTTCTCCGGCGGCCTGGTCTCGGGTGGCGCAGATTTCGCGGCTCGGGCCGACCGCACCCCGGCGACGCGTTCACGCAGCCGGGTCACTGTCGCCTCGGCGGCGAGCGCGCGCGCCGGCTTCCGCTTGAAAGCCTCCTTCCATGCGGGCACGTCCTCGACGCGAAGGATCAGCCGGCGAAGCGCGACGTCGATCGGGAACAGGAGGATCGCGAGCACCAGCAGCAGCTCATCGAGCGCCTGGGGTGCGTGCGCCTCGGGCAGCGGCACGCGATACACGTCCGCGACGTCGCTCAGCACGGCGCCGCCTCCCGCGCGCGAGACCGCGGCGAGGCTGTTCACGTCCGTGCCGAGCTCGCGGTACTCGGGCGAGTAAGGAACGACGACCCCGAACGTGTTCGCGTGCTTGACCGCCCCGCCCGCCGTCTCGGTGACGTGGAGGAGATAGCTGCCCACCTGGTCCGTCGGCAGGTCGCCCTCGAATCTTCCGGGACCGGTGGTGGCGAGCGTGAGCACGTTGTCCGACAGGTCTGGGGTCACCGCGCTGACCGTCACCGCGGCACCTGAATAGCTCGGCGCCGTGACGAGAAGGTGTGTGTGGTCGCCTCGGACCTGGCTTTCGATCTGCAGGGCGGGGTCGCCGGCCTGGGGCAGGCTGTACCGGACGATGTCGCCGAAAAAGCGATTCGCGCTCGACCAGCGCAGCAGGTTGGAGGTCCAGCGGCCCTGCGCATCGCTCGTCCACGCGATCACGCGGCCCAGGCCGTACTCCCACGTTGCGAGCAGGGGATCGCCTGTCGGGCTCTGGAGGATCGTGTCGGCGGCCGCGCGCGGCGTCGTCGCCACGTATCCGGTGAGCGTCGGGAACGCGTTGACTGGAACGCCGGGCAGCGCCTCCAGCAGCGTGGCGAGGTGCGGGACGAAGCTGCCCTCGACGATCCACGGCTTGAGGGCCTCGTTGGTCTCCTTCAGGAAGATCTGGGGCACCTCGCTCAGGTTCGTGCTCACGTATGCGCGGCCGTGGCCGTACTGCGCGATCTGGCGCATCAGCAATGGGTCGGTGCCGAACGATCCGGCCGCGACCGTCGACACCGTGATCCCTTTCTTGTAGATCGCATCGACGATCGGCTTGTAGTTGTCGCTGGTGGCGTCGCCGTCGCCGAGCAGGATGATGTGCTTGAGCGACGCCTTGCTTTTCTCCAGCTGCGCGGCGGCGGCGTTCAGGTCGGCGCCGTAGCCGGGCGGGTCGCCCAGCTGCATCGCCGCGATCGCCGACTTGATCTTTGCCTTGTCGGTCAGCTGCGTGAGCGGTACCACGATGCTGCCGCCCATGCCGTTGGTGACCCCGACGAGATCGCGCGGCGTGAGCTGATCGATGACCGCGTCGGCCGCACCGCGCAGCACCTGGTCCCCGTTCGAGGACTCGCTCGTCTCCAGGACGAGCATCACCGCGACCGGAGGCTTCTGCATGTTCTGCGGCAGCTCGATCTGGACCGGAAGCGTCGCTTCGAGCGTCGTGCCCGCGTAACCGCCGGGCCCATAGCTCTCGGTGCCGCCGATGACGACGAGGCCGGTGCCGAGGTCACGGGTCGCGGCCTGGAGCAGGGCCATGCCGTCGGCGCCGAGGCTCGCGGCCGGAATGTTCACCAGCACGACCGACTGGTACGCGGCAAGGTCGGATGCGGACTTCGGGAGCTGGGCGGGGGCGATCGTGGTCGACAGGATTCCGGCCGAGCTCAGCGCCGATTCGAGGCTTGCCGCATCGCCGTCGGCCTGCTCGACCAGCAGGACGCGAGCCGGGCCCACCACCTGGAGCAGTGTCTCGCCGACGTTGTTCTCCGCGTACGTGTCGAGCACGGGGTCGATGGTCACCCTGACCGTGTGAAAGCCCGCGCCGACCGGCCTCACGACCTGCGTCAGCGTCGTCTCCCCGCCGGCGAGGTCGACCTGTGACGTGCTCAAGAGCGTCCGGTCGACGTACCAACGCACGGTCGCGGTGGTCGCGGTGTTGCTGACCACCACCGCCTGCGCGCGCGCCTGCTCGCCCTGGTTGACCGTGCCGGCAGCGGTGAGCGAATCGACCCGGGCCTCGGCCCCTACGGGCACGGACACTGCGATCGCGTCGACCCGAACACCCGCCGCGTGTAGAAGGCGCGCTTCTGCGATCGCGTCACCCAGGTTCGAGCGGCCGTCGCTGACGATCACGATGTGACGCCGCGTTTCCGAAGGCAGGATCGACTCTGCCAGCTGCAGTGCTGACGCCAGGTCGGTGTAATTCGGGTTGGGTCGCGTCTCGAACTCGGCGAACTGCGGGCTCGTGCCGACGTTCACCTCGACCTGCGGGTCCCGGCCGAAGCTCACGACGCCGGCGCGATCGTCGCCGTGCCGCAGGGCAAGGATCTGGCGGACGAGCGTGGTCTCGCGGTCGACCGCGCTCTGCGTGCTGGCGGAGAGGTCCGCGAGCACCATCACCGATTGCTCAGGCGGCGTGGTCTGCAGCTCGAAGCCTGCAAGCGCGCCGGTGAGAAGCAGGACGATGAGAACCCTGAGTCCGAGCGACAGACGCGCCCGCCCGGGCGGTAGTGGAGGCGCGAGCCGCCACCAGGTGAAGAAGACTGCCGCGATGGCGAGCACACCCGCTCCCAGCAGGAGCGGGCGCGTCAGGTCAAAGCCCACGGTGAAAAGCCAGCCATTCGGCCACCACCAGGAGCAGCGCGACCAGCGCGATCCACGGCCAGACCTGCAGGAATCCGCGATGCGCGCTCTGGCTTGCGGGGAACGCTCGCGCCGGCGGCAAGGTCAGGCGGTCGACAGGCGCCAGCTGCGACGCAGCCTCGGAGAAGAGGTTCACGGCAAACCACGCGCGGTCGACCTTGCCTGCCACCGTCTGCTCGACCGTGTAGATCCCGACCAGGTCGGTGTCGGCGAACGTCGCGATCGAACCCGCGGTGAGCTCCCGGCGGCTCCCGTCCGGCCGCACGACGCTCACCACGGTCGCGCCGGTCTCGGGCACGACCGTCACCGACTCGTCCGGATGAAAGCTGCGGCTCGGCACCGAAGGCGGCAGCATCCACTCGCTCAGGTTCTGAATGAGGATCGGGAAGCCGATCCGCAGCGGGAAGTCGGAGTCGTGGATGTCGAAGCCGACGAGCACCTGCCGAAATGGCTGGTCTCGCACGAGCACCAGGGGCGTCTGCACGCTGGTGATGAGGGCCCGGCCGAACCGCGAGGTGTTCAGGTCCTGGCTCCTGGCGACGTGCACGTCCTGCAGAGACACGTTTGTCAGCAGGGGGTCGCCGGCATCCGACGCGCGCACCCGGCCGATGCCCACGGCAGCTGCGCCCGCGAGCTGGCTGCCGGCCGGCGGGTCGACCAGGACGAACGGCGCGTTGGGCAGGGTGGCGGGCGAGAAGCGGTCGAACACCGTCATCGCGTACGCGGCCGCGCCTCGATAGGCGGCCGGGGTCACGACGTCGACCTGAAAATCGGTGCGCAGGCGGAGTGCCTGCTCGAGGAAGACGTTGCCGGGAGTGACCAGCAGGACGCGAAACGCGCTCGGCGTGCGCGCGATGGCGGTCACGGCGTCGTCCAGCGAGAAGTTGTCGCGTGCGTCGATGCGGGCCGTGACCGTGGACGCCGAGTCCGGCACGGGGAGCACCAGGTCCTGCGCCTGGCCGCCGGTCAGGCTGAGAGGCCGGACGTCGATCAGCCCGGCATCGGAGCGCCACTCGACCGTGAACGTTCGCGACTGCTGGCCGAAGTTGTGGACGCGCAGGTAGGCCGCGCGCGTCTGGGCGCCCGTGCGCACCACCAGCGAGGTGAGTCCGACGTTCTCGCCCGACACGCCGATGCGGTGATACTCGATCGGAAAGGGCAGGCCGTTCGCGAACGCGGTGCGCAGCGGCTCGATGATGCCGTCGCTGTACAGGTAGGCACGCGACTGCTCGCCCGCGCGCGCGATTCCCGCCGCAAGTGAAAGGGCGGCCGTCATATCGGCCGGACCGTTGGAAGCTGTGACATCGTCCAGTGCTCGGCGCATCGCGTCGTGGTCTCCGGAGGCGGACGCCACGATGCGCGGCTTCGACTGCATCGCGATCAATGTCATGCGGTCCTGCGGGCCGAGCTGATCGATCATCGCGCCGATCTCGCGTTTCGCCTCTTCCAGGCGCGACGGCTGCACGTCCTTTGCCTGCATGGAAGCCGAGGCGTCGAGCAGCACGATGCTGTGCGGAGCGAGGCCGGCGCCGGCCGGAAGCACAGGCTGAACCGCGGCGCCGACCAGGACGGCCGCCACCAGGAGCTGGAGCAGGAGCAGCCAGCTGAAGCGCAGCCTCTGCCAGGGGACGTTGGCCTGGCGGTCGCGGATCTGGTCGGGCCAGAGGTGCAGCGCCGGGACGATGCGGGTCGGCCTCCGGATGCGGAGGAAATACAGGGCGACGATGACCGGCAGCGTGAGCGCGAGCGCTGCCGCCGCCGGCGCGAGAAACGTCATCCGAGCAGGCCCACCTTGCGCAGGGTCCTCTCCACCATGCCCTCCACGGGCTGGTCCGAGGAGAGGCGCACAAAGCGCAGGCCGCGGCGGCGGGCCGCGCGCTCGATCTCACCGGTCCGCCGGGCCAGCGCCGTTCTGTACGAGGCCTGCGTCGCGGGAGTCGCCGTGAACTCGCGCTCGGCTCCGGTCTCCGCGTCCTTCAGACGTGCGTCGCCGGTCCAGTCAGGCGCGATCTCCTGGGGAGCGAGCAGCTGTAGAACCGCGCCTTCCTGCCGCGCCAGGCGCAGCGAGGTGATCGCCGGCTCGACCGGCGACTCGCCGAGCCCATCGGTGATCAGAACGGTCATCCCGGGACGCTGCCTGGCGATGGGCGAGACCAGCCGCGAGTAGTCCGTGGTTCCACCGGCGGGAAACGACTGGATGCGTTGGAACAGCTGCGGTGCCGAGTGCCTGCCGCGGTAGGGCGCGCCGCCCGAGGTGGGCCCCTCGGCAAAGACCGTCAGGCGCAAACGGTCGAGAGACGCGAGTGCGACGTATGCGATTGCGCCGGCCAGGCGCCGCGCGGTCTCGGCCTTGTTCGGCCGGCCCCAGTCCATCGAGCCGCTCAGGTCGACGAACAGGCTGAGCGGCAGCTCCTCCTCGGCGACGAAGAGCCGCAGCATGTAGCGGTCGAGGCGCGCGTACGCGTTCCAGTCGATCAGCCGGTAGTCGTCACCAGGCGTGTAGTTGCGAAAATCCGCGAACTCGGGGGACCGGCCGCGGCTGACCGACCGGCGCTCGCCACCCGTCTGGCCCTTGACGGCGCGCCTCACCATCAGCGCGAGCGCCTCGAGGCGGCGCAGCAGCTGCGGCTCGAGCAGGGGCGCGGCCACCTCTATCCGGCAGCTTTTGCTTTGTCGGTCTTCTCGACGACCTCATCGATGAGCTGGTCCGCGGTCACGTCGTCCGCCTCGGCCTCGAACTGCAGGAAGACGCGGTGGCGCAGTGCAGGATGCGCGACGGCCACGAGGTCGTCGAACGCGACGTTATAACGGCCCTCGAGCAGGGCCCTGACCTTACCGGCCAGGACCAGCGCCTGCAGCCCGCGCGGGCTCGCGCCAAAGCGGACGTAGCGTCGGACCGTTTCGAGCTCGGTGCGCTGCGGGTGGGTGGCCATGATCAGCTTGCCCGCGTACGCCAGCACATGCTCCGCGATCGGTACCTCTCTTGCGACCTCCTGGGCGGCCAGGATCGCCTTGTCATCGGCGACCGCCTTCAGCTGTGGCGTCGCCCTGCCCGTGGTTCGGCGCGCGATCTCGAGGAGCTCTTCCTCGCTTGGGAAAGGCACGAGCGATTTGAAGAAGAACCTGTCGAGCTGCGCCTCTGGTAGCGGATACGTGCCTTCGAGCTCGATCGGGTTCTGCGTCGCGAGGACAAAGAAAGGAACCGGCAGCGCCCGCGTCTCGGTGCCGACGGTCACGGTACGCTCCTGCATCGCCTCGAGCAGCGCGCTCTGGGTCTTCGGCGTCGCGCGGTTGACCTCGTCGGCGAGCACGAGGTTGGCGAACAGCGGTCCCGCCTGGTATTGAAACTCGCGCCGTCCTCGCTCCTCGCGGATGATGTTGGTGCCGACGATGTCCGCCGGCATGAGGTCGGGCGTGAACTGGATGCGGGCGAAAGTGAGCTTCAGGGCCTGCCCGAGTGAGCGGACGAGGACGGTCTTGCCGAGGCCCGGCACTCCCTCCAGAAGCATGTGCCCGCCGGCGATCAACGTGATCACGGTGTCGCGGACGAGGGCCTTCTGGCCGACGATCAGGCGGGCCAGCTCGGTCTCGAGGGACTGGGCGAGCTCGGTGACGCGACCCGGGTCGAGGCGCGGCTCTTCGGCGATCACCTGCCGCCGCCCTGCTCGCCGAGGCTGGAGAAGTAGGAGCGGACGAGGTCGCGCTCGCTGCCCGGGATCAGGCTCTGGTCGGCCGCGTCGAGCGCGACCTGCTCGTAGGCCTGGATCACCTGGTCGTACGGCGTGAGCGGGACGTCCTGGCCGGGAGCGAGAGGCGCAGGGTCGTTCTCGGACTGTCCCGGGATCGGCGCCGCCGGGACGTAGACACGCTCGGTGCTCTGGGCCCCGGTTCCCTGGCCGGCGCCGGACCCGGAGCTTCCCTGGCCGCCCGTGCCCCCGCTGCCACCGCCGCCGTTCCCGGTTCCAGAGCCATTACCGCTGCCGGTGCCGTTTCCGGTCCCATTTCCGCTGCCACCGGCGCCGCTGCCCGCGCTGCCGCCCGCGCCGGCCGAAGGCGAGGCCGAGGCGCCGGCGCCGGCCGCGTCGCGGTCGGCCTGGCTCGCCAGCTGTTGGCGCGCCGCCTCCAGGCCGTTGATCGCGGCGGCGATCTGCTGGTCGTTGCTCTCCTGCTGCTGCAGCGAGTCGAGCTGGCCGGCGAGCGCGTCCATCGATGTCGCCGCAGCGCTGACGTCCCCTGACGCGAGGGCTGATGACGCCTGCTGCAGTGAGGCGGCCACCTCAGGGTCCTTCGCTTGCTGGGCGGCCGTCGCCAGGGCCTGAGCCAGCTGGGCACGGTCCTGCGGCGAGAGGTTCTGCAGCTGCGATGCAAGGTCGCGGATGGCCCGCGCGCCTTGCGACGGGCTGGCGTTGAGGGCCTGGCTCGCGGCGCGACCTCCGTTGGTGGCGCTGAGGTTGTTGGCGAGGTTCTGCGCGGTGCTCGCGCGCGCCGGCGTCTGCGGGTCGGAGAGCTGCAGGAGCTTCTGCTCCGCCGGGGTGATGTTTTGTAGGGCAGCGCGCGGGTCGGGCGCCGAAGCGATCCTGGCCCGGGCGTCCTGCAGGATCTTCTGGATCTGCGGATCCACCTGCGCCGCAGGCGAGGCGGCCGCGATCTTCTTCTGCGCCGCCGCGACAGTCTCTGCCGCCTGCGCCTGAGCGGCGTGGTCATCGCGGCGTTGGGCGAGCAGCTGGTCCATCGGGTTGGGGAGGAGGACGAGCCCCACCGCCGCGACCGCGACGGCCAGCGTCAGCCAGACCTCGCCTGGCCGCAGACCGACCGGATAGGCCGCCGCCAGGCGCGTGCGGGCCGCCTTCTCCAGGGCGTCCTGCCGCAGCACCGCGTCCATCGGGCCGTCTTGGCCGCGGCGCTCCCAGGCGGTGGAGAGACGCTCCTTGAGTCCCAGCCGGACGTCGGCCGTGCGCATCAGCTTCATCGACCCGGGACGAACGGCGATCCACGCGACGGCAACCGCCACGAACGCAATCGGGACGCCGATCGCCTCGAAGCGCGGGGCCTGCTCGAGCGGGAAAAACCTGGCCGCGATCACCACCGCGAGAATCCAGGCCGCCGCCGCGAGCACCGCGTGCAAGAGGTAGCTCAGCGCGCTGGACCGAACCGCGGACCAGCGCAGCTCGCTGACGACGCCGTCGAGTGAGCTCACGACGACCTCATGCGGCGGCCGGGGCGGGGGGCGTCGCGCCGCCACGGCCGGAAGCGTCGCACCGGCGGCAGCACGAGCGCGCTGACCAGGAGCGCGACGGCGCAGATCAGGAGCTGCATGAGGATGCTCGCCTGCCAGTACTGCCAGCCGGCGAACAGGCCGGAGGGCAGCGTCGTGCCCGTCGCAAATGAGAACTGGTAGACGGCCGAGCTGCAAGTCACGCCGCCGTTGACGGTCGGCCCGCACAATCCTGCCTGGGCGGGAACTCCCTTGTTGAGGTACGGGCCCTGCGAGCCGTCCTTGTAGCGGATCCCGTAACCCTGGATGGGCTGGTTGCTCGCGATCGCGAGCAGCGGGACCACCGGGCTGATCAGCGTCACAGCCGGCGGTGCGGGGGCGATCGTGACGGAAGGGTCGGCCTCGGTCGGGAAGACGTATCCGTAGGCAAAGAAGCCGACGAACAGCACGAACGCGGCCCCGTACGCGGCGACCGTGGCAGGGAGCGTCCGTCGAAACAGGGTGGAGAACGCGATGCCGATGAACCCGAGCGTCAGCGCGGTCGCACCGGTCACCGCGAACGCGTAAACCACCTGGTCGAGCTCGATCCCGCCGAACAGGAAGACCAAGCTGAAGATCGGGATCGAAAGCACGAGCAGCAAGATGACGAACGACATCGACGCCAGCAGCTTGCCCCAGATGATCGAGAACGGCGAAATCGGCGTCACGAACAGAAGGTCGATCGTCTGCCGCTCGCGCTCGCCGCTGATCGCGCCGGCCGTCAGGGCCGGGGTGATGAATCCGAGCAGCGCGACCTGGAAGATGATGAGAAAGGTGAAGAGCAGCTGCCCGTAGTTCGAGCCGGACCCCGCCCCGAACGCCTGCGAGGTGCTGGCGACGATCAGGCTGAAAGCCGCCCACCCCAGTCCGCCGAGCAAAAGGATGTAGACGGTGATGGCGAACGGTGAGCGCCAGGTGCGCATGCGTGTCCGGTACTCCTTGGCCACGATCGGATTCCAGAGCGCGTTCGAAACCGCGTTCACCCCACCTCCTCCGATGTGGCCTTGAGAAACGCGTCCTCGAGCCCGCCGTCCACCGGTGTGAAGCTCGAGACCCTTATCCCGGCGCCGGTCAGGGCGAAGAGGATGTCGGCCGCCGCCCGCTCGTCGCCGACGTACTCGGCTTCGATCGCGCCATTGACCGATTCGACATGGCGAATCGACTCGAGCGGTGTGAGGATCTCGATGGCCGCATCCTTCTCGCCGATGACGTTGATGCGCAGGCGACGCCCGGTGGCGAGCCCCGCGATCACCTCACGGACCGGTCCCGTCGCGCGCATGCGGCCGCGATCGATGATCCCGATCATCGTGCAGAGGTCGGTGAGCTCGGGAAGGATGTGACTCGAGATGACGATCGTCTTGCCCATGCCCTGGAGCTCTTTGAGGATCTCGCGCATCTCGACGCGCGCCCGCGGGTCGAGGCCGGACGCGGGCTCGTCGAGCAGAAGGACGGCCGGGTCGTGGACCAGCGCGCGCGCCAGGCACACGCGCTGCTTGAGGCCTCGTGAAAGCGTGTCGACGAGCTGGTGCTTGCGGTCGATCATGCCCACCAGCGCGAGCAGGTCTTCGACGATCTTCTGGCGCCGCCGCTTCGACTGCCGGTAGCACGCGGCGTAGAAGTCGAGATACTCGCCGACCGTGAGCTGGTCGTACACGCCGAAGAAATCGGGCATGTAGCCGATGCGCATGTGCACCCTCTCGCGCTGCTTGGTCACGTCGGCCCCGTCGATGAACGCTTTGCCGCCGGTGGGCTCCAGGAGTGCGGCAAGGATGCGCAGTGTCGTCGTCTTGCCGGCGCCGTTCGGGCCGACGAAACCGAAGATCTCGCGCTCGGGGACCTCGAACGACACGTGGTCGAGCGCCGACCGGTTGCCGTAGACCTTGGTGAGCTGCTCAACCGCGATCATTTGACCGTTCCGCTGATGGACAGGCTGCTGGCCTGGAACTGGCCTTCGGAGCCGACCCTCAACCGGACCGCACCGGTCGAGGGGTTGACGGCCGAGTCCGGCAGCGGGTTGGAGGTGTTGTCCTGGTAGCTGAAGTCGATCCACGCCGACTTGCTCCAGTCCCAGACCTGCGTCTTCGCGGACGCCGGCGCGCCGTTGGGTCCGAGGATCACCCCTTTGGGTCCGTATGGGTTCGAGCTGTCGATCGACGCCGACGTCAGGCGCTGCCCTCGGGCCAACGGAGGGCTGAAGGAATAGGTGATCCATCCGGCCTGCGCGATGATCAAGCCCGGGGGCTGGCCCTGCGAGATGTCGGCGTCGACGTCGACGATTCGCCCCGGCACGACGGCCGACGGAAGGGCGCCCGTGATCGGGCCGCCAGGCAGCGTCACCACGACCGCGCTCTCGGCGTAGGTGTGCGGGCGGCCGCCGTTGACGGTGACGTCCTGGAACGGCGCCTGGGTCCACAGCACAAGCGTCGGTGAGATCGGGCCGCCGAGGCCGGTCATGGGGTTCATGAAAATCGTCGAGAGGACCGCGGCCCGAGTCTCGTTCCGGCGCTCTGTGTCCGGCGGGTTGTAGATGGGAAGCCCGTTGTACGCGTTCGGGTAGGCGCTGACGTAGGCAGGCTGGCCGCCGAGGCTCGAGCTCCGCGTGAGCTGCACGTCGAGGTCGAGGCTGCCGTTCGGCCCCAACGCGTGGACCTTCTGGTACGCGTTACCGGCAAAGACCACCCCGTCGGTGAAGCTGAGGGACGATTCGTTGCGCACGGTGCCGGTCAGCTTGCCGTTGGCGAACTGGATTTGGCCCGTCACCTTCGGCGCGGCCACCACACCTTCGTTTGCAAAGCCGCGGAGCGTGAAGGCCGTCATGCCTGGCAGGGTGACCGACTGGGTCGTGGTGTTCACGCGCATCGCACCGAAGTTCTGGTCCCCGTTGATCGCTGAGTAGTAGTAGATGGGGCTGACCATCTTGCGTCCACTGCCCAGTCCGACTTCGTAGTCGCCTCGCGTCGGGGTGAGGATGCCCGTGTACTCCTCCTGGTAGGCGCGCTCCCATCCCTGCGCGACGTGGATGATCGAGATCTCGTTCGCGAGCACCGACGTCCCCTTGGTAAACGCGCCCGCTCCGTAAGCACCGGCCGAACCGGCCACCGCGATCGCGGGGACGGTGATCCACGCCAGCGCGCGCCGGTTGACCTTGCTCAGGACGTAGTAGTTGATCGGGCCGGCGAGCAGGACGTAGACGAAGACCAGGGCGCCGATCAGCCACCACGCCGGCAGGTTGAGGGCGGGCAGGTTGCCCAGCACCTGCGTCAGCGAACCGCCCCTGGTGGCAATCGAGTTGGTGGTCCCGAGCTTGCCGGCCACCGCGCCGCCGTTGGACGTGTAGCTCGCATTGCCGTACGTCGAACGCACAAGGGCCTGGCGGAGAAGCGCGGTCGTGGCAGTCGACGTGGTCACCGAGTCCTGCGTCCAGTCGAAGGTCGCCATCTCGACGATGCCTCCGCCTGCGGGAGCCTCGACCAGGAGCGGCTGCGAACCCTCCGTCAGCCAGGCGGTGGCGCCCGCGCTGAGCGTTCCGGTGACCACCTCGACGTTCCTCGCACCGTTCAGCGAGGTCACAGACTCCAGCACCTTCGAGCCACGGACCTGCATCGGCACGAGCCCGTCTGGCAGTCCCGCCAGCGTCTTGTGCCAGGAGCCACCGGTGCCCAGGAGCAGGGCGCCACCCTGCGTGACGTAATCCGAGAGGGCGGCCTTCTGACCCTGCGTCAGCGAGTCAGTCGCGAAATCATCGATAGCGATCAGGTCGAAGGCGCGGAGGACCGGCGCCGAGTCGGAGACGTCGGCCGGTGCGAGGTGGGCGATCAGCGGCGAGACCCCGGAGCGCAGCACGATGCCGAGGTTGTCGAGAGCTCCGGGCTGGTCGGAGATGACCCCGGCCATCATCCCGGTCCAGGTCGAGGGCGTGGCCGCCAGGGTGCTGGCGAGCACCTGGTTGCCCTGCCGCACGCGCACCTGGACCGAACCCTGGGAGTCCTGGGTCACGTACGTCCGGATGTGCTTGGTAGCCCCTGCGGCGAGGCTGATCTGCGTCTGGTAGGTGGCGGTGCCTAACGGAGGTCCTCCGTTGCCGGGGAACGGGCTGGTGGCTTCGACCTCGAGGATGCCGTCCATGGCCGGACCGTTGTTGGTGATGTCGACGGCGACCGGCATCCACTGGCCGAGCTTTATGGAGTTGTGGTAGCCGTACTGGACCGCGATGTCGAACCGCTTGGCGCCTGCCTCAGACGCAGCCGCCGTCCCCAGAATGGCTACCGCCGCCGCGGCGAACGCGACGCCCGTCCTGACAGCAAAACGCCGGCCGCGGCCTGTCATTCAATCCTCTAAAACGACCCCGGCCGAAAAACGTAATCCGTCAAGGGGCCCTGAGTATGCGCCTTCCGTCGCGAGCCGACTCTCAGAACCGGGCCGGCCCAACACACGCCGGCCCTACACATAAGGACGCGAGCTAGCGGCTCGGTCGCAGGGTGCCAACCTCGCCGTCGCCAAGGTCGGTCACGACATGGTGCTCGGTCATCTTCTTGATCCGGGCGGCGGGAATCTCGACCCTCGCGCCGTCATGCTTCCGCCTCAAGACGATGCCGTGAAAGATGTCCTCGTCATCGTCGCCAAGGACCGATTCGGCGGTTCCGATCTCAGAACCGTCAGCGGCCACGACTGGCGCGTGACGCGGCATCGCCCGCCATGCAACCGTGGTCTCGTCTTCGAACATGTCGTCGGCTACCAATGTAACGCTTGAAAAATTTCAGCCGTCGGTGCGCTGAGGCGGGAGCGTTCAAGATTGTGGGATGGCCAACTACAGCACGCTCGCAGCCCTGTTTGTTCTCGCACCGCGACTTCGCCGGGCGTCGAACCGCGCGCTGACGGTCTACCTGCCGGCGCGTTCAGAGGGCTATGACGCTCGCTTCTACGACATCGAGTTTCGCGACCTGCTCCATCGCTTCAGCGACCGGCTTGGGCCGAAGGACCGCGAGCTGATGGAGTACGAGATGCGGCGGCTTCGCCATTACGTCGCGGTCGTGCGTCCGGCAGGCTGTCCGGGGTTCGGAGGTTTTGCGGACGAGCCTCGTGGGGTGCTGGAGCTGATCAAGCTGCGCGACGAGACCGAGGAGCGACTCGAGGTGGGCGAGCTGCTGCTCGCACCGATGCTGCGCCAGCTCGAGCGATATCCGCCCGCGCTCATCGCCGTCGTCGACAAGGAGCACGCGAAGACTTTCGGCGCGATCCTCGACGAGATCATTCCGCTGGAGCATGTCAGCGGCGCCGAGGTCAGGCACACGCGAGCCGGCGGGACGTCGGCGCCCAGCAACCAGCGCAAGGCTGAAAACAAAGCCCGCGCCAACCTCGAGAGCGCGGTGAAGACCGTCGAGCGCGAGATGGCGAGCGGAGCGTACCTCCACCTGTACGTGGCCGGGCCGGAAGAGGCTCGCACGACGTTCGAGCGAATGCTTCCCGAGCGCCTCAAGAAGGCTGTCGCGGGCCATCTCAGCGCTTCAGTCGACTCGACGGCGCTCAAGCGCGAGCTGCGCGAGAAGGTGGCTGCCGCGACCCGGCGCTAGCGCCGCAGGACGAGCTGCGTCTGGGTGACCTTCGCGACGAGCCTGCCGGCGCCGTCCCGGATGCTCGTCTCGATGACGATGGTCGTCCCGCCGCGATGCAGCGGCGTCGCCGTGGCGCTCACGCCGCCGTTTCGAACGGCGCCCGTGAAATTCGTCTTCGACTCGATCGTCGTGGTCCCGGTGGCGTCGTTCGGCAGGTTGAGCAGCGCGCACGCCGCGCCCGCCGAATCGGCCAGGGCCATGAGGACGCCGCCATGCAGGATTCCGTTGGCGGTGCAGAGCGAGGGCGACCAATCGAGGGACATGGTCACCTTCTCGGCCGTGTAGTCGTCAACTTGCATGCCCAGCGTGGCGGCGAGAGGCATGAGCTCGCGGATCGTCTCCGTGTCACGATCGCTCATGCGCTCGAGTATGGGAGTAAGCGGGCGGGCGCCGGCGCTTCTATTGTTGAGGGGGAGACCATGGACAAGATCAACCCGATCTCAGAGCTGAAGAGGTTGGGCCAGAGCGTATGGCTCGACCAGATCGATCGCGAGATGATCAACTCCGGCCGGCTCGCGCGCTACCGCGACGCGGGCGTTTCGGGCGTGACGGCGAATCCAACGATCTTCGCGAAAGCGCTCGAGGGCTCGGACGCCTACGCGGACGACGTGGCCAGGCGGCTCGACGCCGGCCAGGGCGCCGAATCGATCGTTTGGGACCTGCTCATCGAGGACGTGCAGGCTGCGGCCGATGTGCTGCGTCCCATCTACAACAGGGAGCGCGGTGGCGACGGGTTCGTGAGCATCGAAGTCTCGCCGGAGATTGCCGATGACACCGAAAAAACCATCGCGGCGGCGCGCGACCTGAGGAACCGCACATCACGTCCCAACGTGATGGTGAAGATCCCGGCCACGCCCGCCGGATTGCCGGCGATCCAGGCGATGATCGCCGAAGGCGCAAACATCAACGTCACGCTGATCTTCGCGGTGGAGCGTTACGTCAAGGTGGTGGAAGCGTTTCTCGCCGGGCTCGATCAGCTCCGCGCGAGCGGAGGCGACTTGAGCCGCGTTCACAGCGTGGCCAGTTTCTTCGTCAGCCGGGTCGACACCAAAGTCGACGCGCTGCTGGAGAAGAAGATGGAGACGGCAAACGGCCAGGTTCGCGGTTTCCTGGGCAAGGCGGCGATCGCGAACTCCAAGCTCGCATACGAGATATTCGGCCAGCTGCACTCGGGTCCCCGCTGGGATGCCCTGCGCGACGCCGGCGCGACCGTGCAGAGATGCCTGTGGGCGAGCACATCGACGAAGAACCCGCGCTACCGCGACACGTTGTACGTCGAGGAGCTCATCGGCCCTGCGACGGTCAACACGATGCCGGTCGCGACGTTCGAGGCGTTTCGCGACCACGGCCGAGTGGATCTGACCCTGCAGAAAGACGTCGATGGAGCGCGACGCGTCCTCGCCGAGCTCGCGGCGAATGGGATCGACATGGCCGCTATCACCCAGGAGCTGGAGGATGAGGGCGTGGACTCGTTTGCGAAGTCGTACCGCGAGTCGATCGACCATCTCAAGAAGGTGCGGACCCCGCGCTAAATTGACCCCGTGAAAGTGGGGGTCATCATGCCCGCAGCCTTCTCTGACGCCGGCGAGTTCCTCGCCGACGTCCGCGCGCTGGAGGCTGCGGGCGCGGAGATGGTGGGGCTCGAAGGCGACGATCCTGAGCAGCAGGTCCTCCTCGGTGCGGTGGCGGCGGTCACTCACCGAATCCGGCTGAAGGTGCCAGGTCCGGGTCCCGGCGAGATGCTCGGCAAGCTCAGCCGTGGCCGTGCGATCGGCGAGACGCCGGGCGAGACGTGGATCGCAATCGAGATGCCGCCCGACCGCGAGTCCTGGTCGGCCGCGCTCCACGAGCACGAAGCCGCCGGCGCTACAGGAGTCATCGTGCGCTGGGACCCGCGTCTGATCGATCTTCTCCGCAACCCCGAGCCGGACGATCGGTCCGATCTCCAGATGTCGGTCGGCTGAGCCCGAACTTGACTCGGCTTCAAAGGTGAGATAGCTTCAACCCGTTCGGGGGAGAGACATGCCGACAGTGACTCGTCGGGAATTCCTCAAGGTGGGTGTCGCCGGCGCCGGGACGCTTGCGGTCTCCGGTCTCGGCTTCGATGTCGCGTTGGCCAAATCGAACCGCATCAAGCAGCAGCTGCGCATCGAGGGGGCCAAGGAGCTGCACTCGATCTGCCCCTACTGCGCGGTCGGCTGCGCGCTGGTCGCGTACACGCGCCAGAAGAGCGACGGCAAGACCGAGCTTCTGCAGATCGAGGGCGACCCGGACAGCCCGGTCAACGAGGGGCGGCTGTGCCCGAAGGGCGCAACGGCGATGCAGCTTGCCGTCTCACCGCGACGAGTTGAATCGCCGCAGTACCGCGCGCCCGGCGCGACGGGATGGAAGAGCGTCTCCTGGGACTTCGTGCTCGACAAGATCGCGCAGAACGTGAAGGGGTCGCGCGACGCCACGTTCGTCACCGCGGACGCGAACGGCAACACTGTGAACCGGTGCGAAGGCATCGCCTTCGCCGGAGGCGCGGCGTTCAGCTCGGAGGAGGGTTACTTCGCCACCAAGCTGATGCGCGGCCTGGGACTGGTACATCTGGAGCAGCAGGCCAGGGTTTGACACGGCCCCACGGTGGTCAGTTTGGCCGCCACATTCGGAAGGGGAGCGATGACCAACCACTGGCGCGACATCAGGCACTCCGACCTGATCCTGATCAACGGCGCCAACCCGGCTGAGGCGCACCCGGTCGGGTTCCAGTGGTTCATGCGCGCCAAGCTCGACCGTGGCGCCAAGCTCATCCACGCCGATCCGCGGTTCACGCGAACGTCCGCGGTCGCCGACACGTACCTGCGCATTCGCACCGGCAGCGACGTGGCGTATTTCGGCGGCCTGATCAACCACGTCCTGCAGAACAACCTGTTTCACGACGAGTATGTGCGCAACTACACCAACGCGTCCTTCATCGTCAAAGACGGCTACGCGTTCAACGACGGTCTTTTCTCCGGGTATGACCCTGCGAAGCGGTCTTACAACATCTCGACCTGGAGCTACGACACCGACACTCGCGTCGGTTTCGCGAGACGCGACATGACGCTGCAGGATCCGCACTCGGTCTTCCAGCTCATGAAGGCGCACTACTCGCGGTACACGCCGGAGGTTGTCTCGAGCATCACCGGCATCCCAGTCGCCGACTTCAACAAGGTCGCCGACCTCGTCGGCCAGATGGGCAAGCCGGACAAGGTGATGACGATCGTCTACGCGGTCGGCCTTACCCACCACACCACCGGCGGCCAGCTCATCCGCTCCGGCGCGGTCCTTCAGCTGCTTCTCGGCAACATGGGCCGGCCGGGCGGAGGAATGAACGCCGAGCGCGGTCACGCCAACATCCAGGGCAACACCGACCACGCGATCTCGTGGGAGATCCTGCCCGGCTATCTGAGGATTCCAGCGCCCGGACAGAAGAACATCGCCGACTACGTGGCCCAGAGCGCGCCCAAGAAGTCCGATCCCCATTCCTGGAACTTCTTCGGCATCAACTACGCGAAGTTCATGGTCAGCACGCTCAAGGGCTGGTACGGCGACGCCGCAAAGAAGGACAACGAGTTCGCGTTCAACTTTCTGCCCAAGCCCGCTCAGAACTCGTCGTGGATGTCGATCTACGACCAGTCGCTGAAGGGAAAGATGGAGGGGCTGGTCCTCTCGGGCATGACGGCGGCCAGCATCGGCCCCGACAGCAACCAGGTCCAGCAGGCGCTGAGCAACCTGAAGTGGCTGGTGGTCATGGACGCGCTGCCGACGACCAGCTCCGAGTTCTGGCACGCCCCAGGCGTGGATGCGGCCTCGGTGAAGACCGAGGTCTTCATGCTCCCCACCACGCACTGGATCGAAAAGGACGGCTCGTTCGTCAACAGCGGCCGCTGGTCGCAGTGGAAAGAGCAGGTGCTGCCGCCCGAAGGCCAGGCGCGCCACGACCACTGGATCCTGGCCGACATCTTCCAGCGCGTGAAGAAGCTCTACGGGTCGCAGGGCGGCAAGTTCACCGACCCGATCATGGCCCTCACCTTCGACTACAAAGACCCGCTCAAGCCTGAGCTGGACGAGATCGCGAAGGAGATCAACGGCAAGGACCTGGCCACCGGCAAGCAGATGACCACGTTCGCGAACCTGAAGGATGACGGCACGACGACCACGGGCGACTGGATCTACACCGGGAGCTACCCGGACTCGGGCAACCTGATGAAGCGCCGCAACGGGATCCAGGACGTGAAGGCCAACGATCCGACCGGAATGGGCTTCTTCCCGAACTGGGCGTGGAGCTGGCCGCTCAACCGCCGGGTCATGTACAACCGGGCCTCGGCCGACCTCGACGGCAAGCCATGGGACTCCACCCGGCCGGGCATCACCTGGGACGGAAGCAAGTGGGTGGGCGACGTGCCGGACTACCCGGCGACGATGAATCCGCATGACCCCAACGCGTGGCTGCCTTTCATCATGAACGGCGAAGGAGTCGGCCGCCTGTTCAGCAACAGCATGGTCGACGGTCCGTTCCCCGAGCACTACGAGCCGGTCGAGTCGCCGGTCAAGAATCCGCTGCATCCGAACAACTCGGCGTCGCCGGTCGCGTTCCTTTACGACCAGGCCGCCGGCCGTGCCAACCGCTTCGGCACCGCGACGGACTTCCCGTACATCGCGACCAGCTACCGGCTCACGGAGCACGAGCACTACGTCACACAGCACGTACCACACCTGGTCCAGCTGCAGCCGAAGCCATTCGTGGAGCTCCCATTCGAGTTGGCCAGCGAGAAAGGCATCAAGAGCGGCGACCGGGTGCGCGTGTCCTCGAAGCGAGGCAAGCTCGAGGTGCTGGCGCTCGTCACCAAGCGGCTGGGGCCGATGACGGTGGCGGGCCAGAAGGTCTATCAGATCGGAATCCCGATCCACTGGGGCTACGTCGGCATCTCCGCCGACAGCGACCCGAGCCACGGCCGCTACTGGCTGGCCAACGCGCTCACCCCCTTCGTCGGCGACGCGAACGCCCGGACGCCCGAGTTCAAGGCGTTTCTCGTCAACGTGGAGAAGATGTGATGGCGGTCGCCGTCAGTGCCAGGCCCTGGGCCGAGCGCCGGCGACGCGTGGCCGAGCTGCGCGTGCGGCAGGGATTCGCGCGCCAGCTTCTGGACTTCTACGGCGCCCTGCTCGGCGTCCAGGAGAAGGCTTTTCTGGATGCGGGGTCGGATGCGCCGCCGCCCTCACAGCTCGCCGCGTACGTCGTGGAGCTGGTTGTGCCTCGCGTGGTCGACGTCAGCGTGACCGCCGGACCCGAGCGGCTGCGCTCCCAGGTGCTCGACCGCCTGGAGAAGAACGACCCGCTCGAGATCGTCGAAAGGTGGATCGCCAACGACGAGCAGCCGCTCGTCGATCGCTTCCTCGCCCGGGCCTCGCTTGGCCCGGTGCTCGAAGCCGTGGATGCAACGACGAGGTCCGTGTGCACGGGGCCACGCGATTCTCGGCATTGCCCGGACTGCGGCGGCCCGCCGCAGCTGTCGTTCTTTGCGGCCGCCGGCGAAGACCTGGCGACAGGCCCGCGCTACCTGTCGTGCGCGCGCTGCGGAACCAGCTGGACCTTCGCGCGCATGACGTGCGCGGGGTGCGGCGAGGATGCCGGGGCAAAGCTGCCGATCTTCAGCGAGCACGGTACCGCCTCAGGTGAGCGGGGGAGCATCGTGCGCGGCCTGCCCGGAGGCGCCCGCGCCGCTCATCACCCCGCCGTGTTTCCACAGATGCGCATCGAAGCCTGCGCCACGTGCAACACGTATCTGCTCAACATCGACCTCGTCACCGAACCGCGAGCCGTGCCCGTGGTCGACGAGCTCGCGGCGATCCCGCTCGACCTCTACGCGCGGGAGCGTGGGTTCACCAAGATCACACCCAACCTGATGGGCTTCTGAGCATGGCGACGGCAATCAAGCCCGGCGAAACGTACGGCTTCTTCACCGACACGAGCGTGTGCATCGGATGCAAGGCGTGCGAGGTGGCGTGCAAAGAGTGGAACCAGCTGGAGGGCAACAGCCCCGCGTTTCTCGCCGACAGCTTCGACAACACCGGCGACCTCGACGCGCAGAACTGGCGGCACGTGAAGTTCATCGAGCACGTGCCGGACCAAGCCGCGACTGCCGGGAACGGCACGGCCTGGCTGATGATGTCGGACGTCTGCAAGCACTGCAAGCACGCGAGCTGCATGGAGGTGTGTCCGACCGGCGCGATCATCCGCACCGAGTTTGATACGGTCTTCATCCAGCAGGACGTCTGCAACGGGTGCCGTAACTGCGTCGCGGCATGTCCCTACGGCGTGATCGGGATGAACCAGCAGACGGGCACCGCTCACAAGTGCACCCTCTGCTACGACCGCCTGCAGGGCGGTCTCGAGCCCGCCTGCGCGAAGGCGTGCCCGACCCAGTCGATCCAGTTCGGGCCGCTGGCCGAGCTGCAGCAGAAGGCGGACGTCCGACTGGCGTCGCTGCACACCCAGGGCGTGACCCAGGCGCAGCTCTACGGCCGCGACGACAAGGTCTACGGCGGGTTGAACGCCTTCTTCCTCCTGATGGACAAGCCCGAGACGTACGGCCTGCCGAACGCCGACAACGCCAAGCTGCCGAGCCGCAACAACATCGGCGGGTACGTCGGCGCCCTTCTGACCGGCGCGGCGGCGGTGGTCGCCGGCCTGGTCGCCTTCCGCCGCCGGGGGATGGGGTAGTGGTCCTCGCCGCGGAGCACTTCGTGCGCGCTCCGGAGTGGCTCTGGTACATCCTCTTCTACTTTTTCTTCGCCGGACTGGCGGGAGGCGCGTACCTGTTGGGCACGCTGCTGAGGTTTTCCGGCGACCCGGGCGACGAGCCTGCGGCGCGGATCGCATTCCTGGTCGCCTTGCCCGCCACTGTGATCTGCCCGATCCTGCTGACGGCCGACCTCGGCGCGAGCTGGATGAGGTTCTGGCACATGATGATCGACGTCACGCCGGGCGCCACCGGCCTGAGCTTCAAGTACTGGTCGCCCATGTCAGTCGGCGCGTGGGCGCTGCTCGTGTTCGGATTTTTCGTGACAGTCTCGGCGCTGGATGCCTGGCTGAAGGTCCTCCCGATGGCGCTCAACCGCGCCTTCAACGTCTTCGGCTCACTGCTCGCGATCTTCATCGCGTCGTACACCGGCGTGCTCTTGAGCGTCAGCAACCAGCCGGTGTGGAGTGACACCTGGGCGCTCGGCGGATTGTTCCTGGCCTCCGGTCTCAGCGGCGCCGCCGCACTCCTCGCGCTACTCATACGCAACCGGCCGGACGCGAGCTTCAGCCTCGGGCGCCTCCATCAGGCCGACGGTTACTTCTCGGTGCTCGAGCTCGTGCTGATCGTCGTGTTCTTCATCACGGTCGGCGCGGCCGGCACTCTGGCACGAGAGGTGCCCTGGCTCCCGCTGTGGGCGATCGCGATCGCAGGCATCGCCGGCTCACTTGTCGAGGCGCGGGGGCACATGCGCCTGCAGACCGCCGGGTCGGGCACCGCCGCGGGCATTCGCGTCGACACGCTCCTCGTCTCGCTTCTCGTCCTGGTCGGCGTGCTCGCGCTGCGGGCCGCGGTGATCTTCAGTGCCCAGTAGAGAAGAGGTCCTCAGCGTCCTTTCGGCGATCAAAGACCCTGACCTCGGCCGGGACGTCGTGAGCCTGGGCATGATCAAGGACCTCGCCATCACCGACAGCGGCCGCGTCAGCTTCACGTTCGAGCTGACGACGCCGGCGTGCCCGGTCCGAGACCGGTTCCAGACCATGGCGCACGAGCTCGTCGCCGGGATCCCGGGGGTGACCGCGGTCGACCTCAAGATGACCGCCAACGTGCGCGCCGCCTTCAACGGACGGCCGCACGAGCCCGCCATCCCTGGGGTCAAGCACGTGATCGCGGTCGGGTCAGGCAAGGGCGGCGTCGGCAAATCCACAGTCGCCGTCAACCTCGCCGCGTCGCTGCAGCTTGCGGGCGCGCGCGTCGGGATCCTCGACGCCGACATCTACGGTCCGTCCGTGCCGGGCATGCTCGGCGTGAACGAGACGCCCGCGGTGGAGGACCAGAAGCTCGTCCCGCTCGAGGCTTACGGCCTGAAGATGATCTCGATCGGTCTGCTGGCGGGCGCGGACAAGGCGATGGTGTGGCGCGGACCAATGGTCTCGCGTGCGATCGAGCAGCTCCTGTCCGACGTCCGGTGGGGCGAGCTCGACTACCTGATCGTCGACCTGCCACCCGGCACGGGCGACGCCTCGCTCACGCTGGCGCAAGCCGTGCCTCTGACCGGCGTCGCGGTCGTGTGCACGCCCCAGGAGGCGGCGCTCCGGATCGCGCTGAAGGCGCTGCAGATGTTCCGCGGGCTCAACGTTCCGGCGCTCGGCCTGATCGAGAACATGAGCTGGTTCGTGTGCGACGACTGCGGCAAGGAGCACTTCATCTTCGACCACGGGCGCGCCGAGCGCGCCGCACAGCGCCTCGGGGTCCCGTACCTGGGCGCGATTCCGCTCGAGGGCCCGATCCGGGAGGCGGCTGACGCCGGCGCGCCGGTGGTCGTCACGCGGCCTGACAGCGCGGGCGCGCAGGCACTCGGCAAGGTGGCCGCCGCGCTCGCCGCCCGGGTCTCCGTGCAGAGCTTCCGGCAGCTGCCGGTGATCAGCGTCCGCTAGGCACCCCTAGAGACCGGGCACCTCCCGTTCGAGTTTCTGGCGCACCTCGAGGATGAACTCGGCGACGGCGCCGTCATCCACGTCGGGTTTCGCCGCGCGCAACCTCTCCGCCGCAACGCCCGCGAGGTAGCTCGTCAGCGGAGCGAAACGGCGCTCCTGGGTGTGAGCCGCCACGCGCGCAAGCTCCAGCAGCTCCAGCGCGACGCGGGAATCCAGCGTTGGTTTCGCGATGTCCGCGCCGCGGCGCTTTGCGGCATCGACCCAGTCCTGTCCGAGCGCTTCGAAGAATGGATTCATCAGCCACACCTATAGCACGCACTAGCCTTAAAAGACGCATGACGGCATCGCACGCGATCGAGGCGAGTCGGCTTCGTAAGACGTACGTAACCAAGCGAGGAGTGCTGCGGCGCGAGCGTGTCGAGCGTGCGGCGCTGGGCGGCGTCGACCTCGCGATCGAGTCGGGCGAGCTCTTCGGCCTGCTCGGGCCGAACGGCGCCGGCAAGACCACGATGGTGAAGATCTTCACCACGCTGCTCCTCCCGACCTCGGGCACCGCAAAGGTGCTCGGGCTCGACGTGGTGAAGGACCAGTGGGCGCTGCGCCGGCGGATCGGGTTCGTTTTCGGCGGCGAGCGAGGGCTCTACTGGCGCCTGTCCGGTCTCGACAACCTTCGCTACTTCGCCGACCTGTATCGCATCCCGCCGCAGGTCTCGCGCCGTCGAATCGCCGAGCTGCTGGAGCGACTCGGCCTCGCCGGCCGGGAGCGCGACAGGGTGGAGCTCTATTCGCGGGGCATGAAGCAGCGCCTGCACCTCGCGCGCGGCCTGCTCAACGATCCCGACGTGCTCTTCCTCGACGAGCCGACCATCGGCCTCGACCCGGTCGGTGCACGCGAGCTTCGCTTGATCGTGAGGGAGCTTGCCGACTCGGGGACGACCATCTTTCTCACCACCCACTACATGTTCGAAGCCGACGCGATCTGCGACCGGATCGCGGTGATCAAGGACGGCGGCATAGTCGCGCAGGGAACCCCGGGCAGCATCAAGGACACGGTCCAGGACCAGGGGGTGGTCGAATTCGAGGTGGTGGGCATGCCGGACGACCGACTCGCGGGCGTGCGAGCTCTCCCCGGGGTGAGGTCAGTCGTGGTTTCGGAGCACGAGCTGGCCCAGCTCGTCACCGTGCACTGCGCGCGACCGGCGGACGTGATGACCCACCTCGGAGCGATCCTCGACGGGCTGAAGCTCGAGAAGGTCAGCTCGCGCGAGGCCACGCTCGAAGATGCGTACATCCAGCTGATCGGGGAAAGCTCGTGACCTCGCTCGTGCGCGCAGCCTGGAGCGCGTTTCGGGTCAGCGTGCGCCTGCGCGTGATCAGCCCCTGGGCCTACCTGAACTGGCTCGTCTTTCCGCTGATCTTCGCGGCGGTCGGCCTTTACGTCCTGAGCCGCCCTGGAGCACCGTCCTCGCACCTTGTCTACGGAGTGCTCGGCGGCGGCCTGATCGGCTACTGGAGCGTGGCTTATCTGGACGGCGGCAACGGCATCCAGGACGAGCGCTGGAACGGGACGCTGGAGCAGATCTTCGGCGTGCCCACTCCGCTGTGGGCGATCGTCCTGGGCAAGATCATGGGCAGCCTGCTGTTCGGGCTGCTCGCGTTCGTGCCCACCGCAGGGTTCGCCTACTTCGGATTTCACGCGCTGCTTCCTCACGTCGACGTGTGGCGGTTCACGATCTCGCTGGCGGTGCTGACCTTCTCGTTCATGAGCATCGCCATCACGCTGACTCCGCTGTTCGCGTTGTGGCGGTGGGCGTTCAGCATGCTGAACGGCTTCGAGCTCGGCGTGTACGTGCTGTGCGGGTTCATGTTCCCCGTCGCCATCCTGGCCGCTCCCCTGCAGGGCGTCGCCGGCTTGCTGTCGCCAACCTGGGCGACCCGCGCGCTGTACGCCTCCACGATCGCTGAGGGACCCCACGAGTTCACGCTGTGGTGGCTGGTGGCGATCGGCCTCAGCCTTGCGTACCTGGTCGGCGCCTACTTTCTTTATTCGCTCGTCGAACGTGAGGCCAGGGTCTCGGGCGAGCTGGCACTCGCGTGAACATGGTTCTCTCGGAGGCTGCAGTCTTCGCCCGCTCCACCTACCTCCAGTACGTCGCCCTGTTCCAGTGGGCGAGCATCCGCGGCTACGTCGCCTACAAGGTCCTGCTGCCGGTCACGCAGATCCTGTTCTTCGTCGAGCTGGGCGTCTACGCGACCGGCAGCCAGAACGCGCTGTACTTCGCGCTGGGCAACGCGCTGCAGCTGACCGCAAACGCCGGCATCTTCGGAGTGATCGCGACCGTCGCCAACGAGCGCCAGTACGGAACGCTGCCTCTGCTTCTGGGGTCGCCGGCGAACCGGCTGGTGACCTTCCTCAGCCGCGCTGTCGTCAACGTGATCGACGGCATCGCCACCGTGATCGTCGCGCTCGCGATCGCGCTCGTGCTCTTCGGCCTGAACCTGGCCCACGCCAACCTGCCGCTGCTCGGGCTGTGCGTGCTCGTCATCTCGCTGACCACCGCCGGCCTCGGTCTGATGTTCGGCAGCATCGGCCTGGTGATGCGGGACGCGATCATCATCGCCAACGTCGTCTACTACGCGCTGCTCATCGTCTGCGGCATCAACTTCCCGGTCAGCCGCCTGCCCGGGGTGCTGCAGGTGGTCGCATACTCGCTGCCCCTGACGCGCGGGGTCGAGGCCGCGCGAGAAGCGGTCGCCGGCGCTTCACTCGCGCAGGTGGCCGGGCTGCTCGGCGGCGAGCTGGTGGTTGGAGCGACGTGGGCGCTGGCGGGATACCTGCTGTTCATCTACCTCGAGAACGTCTCTCGCCGTGGCGGCTTGCAGGAGGCCTACTGAACCTCAGGCGGTGATCCGGTCGACAACCTCTTTGAAGACCTCGTATGGCTGCGCGCCCAGGAGAAGGAACCGCCGGTCGAAGATGTGCGCCGGGATCGCATCGATGCCGGCCGACGAAGCCACGCGGCGGTTCTGGTCGATCACGGTTGCGTAACGGTCTTCTTCGATCGCCCGCCTCAGCTCCGCCGCGTCGAGCCCGGCGCTGGACCCGATGCGAACGAGGTCGTCGACACCCTCCAGCTTGCCGGTGCCTTCCCAGTGCGCCTTGAAGAGCGCATGGTGCATCTGATCAAACACTCCGTGCTCGCGGGCGAACTCCGCGGCGCCCAGGGCGCGGCGCGAGTTGATGATCACGTCACGCGTCTGGATCTCTAGGCCCACGGTCGCCGCGATGGACCGCATGTGTTCGCGCATTTGCTCCGAGCGCGCGCGGCCGAAGTACGCGTCACGTGGAATGCCCTCGACCGGGGCCTCCGGATGGAGCTCGAAGGGCAGCCACGTCAGCCTCACGAGGCCTTCGCGCTGGAGCTGCTCGACCCGGACCGAGTCGATGTAGCACCAGGGTCAAACGTAGTCTGAGTACACGATCAGGTCGACAGGCTTAGACTCGCTCATTTGTTCATAAATACGCCGTTCGGGCGTTCAGGATTCCTTTGGCAGCCTTTAACCCGACGGTGGCAGAATGGGTCTGCAGGGGTGCGACCGGAGAGAGTGGCGCCCCGCAAGGACCCCCCGTCCATTCTGGGTTCCAGGAGGCAGTGACTATGGCAGAGACGAAGACATTCGTCGCGAACGCGCCGGTGTGGGTCGACCTTTCGAGCACAGACGCCGCGAAGGCTCGCGACTTCTACTCCAAGCTGTTCGGCTGGAAGGCCGAAGTCACGAAAGACCCGGAAGCCGGAGGCTACGCGCTGGCGACGATCGGCAACAAGAACGTGGCCGGCATCGGGCCGAAGCAGCCTGGTGACGGCAGTCCGTCGGCATGGAGCCTTTACATCGGAACGCGAGACATCGACGTACTCGCCAAGAAGGTCCAGGCCGAAGGTGGCACGGTGATCGCGCCGCCGTTCGACGTCTTGAAGTCGGGCCGGATGGCAGTGTTCCAGGACCCGAGCGGCGCCTTCATCTCGGCATGGCAGCCAAATGAGATGCAGGGCGCGGACATCATGCAGGTCCCGAACACTTTCGCGTGGGCCGAATTGAACTCACGTGGCCTCGGCAAGGCCGAGCCCTTCTACAAGAAGGTCTTCGGCTGGGGCGAGAAGAAGAGCCCATTGGGCGAAGGCCTGGGCGACTACACGGAGTTCAAGCTCAACAACGAGAGCATCCTCGGGGCCCTGGAGATGATGCCCATGGTGCCCAAGGAGGTGCCGTCGTACTGGCTCGTCTACTTCGCCATCGATGATGTCGACAAGGCGCACAAGAAAGCCGTCGACCTGGGCGGAAGAGAGATGCTGCCGCCGCAGGACTACCCCGGCGGCCGGTACTCCATCGTCGCCGACCCGCAGGGCGCGGCTTTCGGCCTGATGAAGATCCAGCGCTAACACGGGATTCATGGACCGGCGGGCCGCAGCCCGCCGGTTCTTCTTTATCTGGGAGGCGATGAAAAAGGATCCGGAAGCGGAGAAGTGGTTCGCCGGCAAGCGGGCCGAGCCGATTCTGCGGCGCGTGCGCGACGTGATCCTGGGCGCCGACCCGCGGATGGGCGAGCACGTGAAGTACGGAACCGTCGGGTTCCAGTCAGGCGGAGACTTCGCGAGCTTCGTGCAGCACGACAAGAAGACCGTCAGCCTCATGTTCAATCGAGGCGGGGTCATACCCGGGAAGTTCCCGCACTTGCAGGGTGAAGGCCGAGCAGTCCGCTTCATGAGGTTCGCGGACGTACCTGAGGTCAACGCACGCGCTGAAGAGCTGGGCCGGATCGTGGTCGCCTGGTGCGACCTGATGTCCGCGCCGAAGAAACCCAGGCCGAAGACCTAGGTCCCCAGCATCCTCGCCAGCTCCTCGAAGCTCGTCTCCCAACCGATGCAGGTGGCGGCGCACGTCTGACGAGGCACAAGCCCAGTGTGCCGCAGGGTGACTCTCGTGCCTCCGTCCGCGGGCTCGAGCTCGTAGCTCACGATCGACTCGCCGCCCGCGAGCTTCCACGAATGGACGAGCTTCCGCGGAGGGACGACCTCGGTGAACTCCCCTTCGAGCACGTAGGGTTTGCCGCCGCCGATTCCGGAGGCTCGCCAGCTTCCACCAGGCCGCATGTCGCCCGTCCAATCGCGCGTATCGAACACGCCGGGCCTGACCCACCAGCGAAGCACGTCCTTCGACGCGAGCGCCTCAAACGTCCGCTCTGGCGGCGCCGCCACCTCGACGGTCGCCAGGACCAGTCCTTCGGAGAGGTCCGCAACGGCCCGTGCAGTGCCAATGGTGATCATCTTTTCTCCTTCACGAAATCGAAGGCTTCCTCGGCGAGCGGCAGCCACCGCTGCCTCGAAGTGGGGGAGAGGACGAACCACTCCCGCATCGGCTTGCCCTTGCCGGCGTCGAAGTGCACGCCTTCTCGTCTGGCCACCAGCTCGTCGACGCGCCCGCGCGGGAGCTTCAGAACCAGCTCGCCGCGGACGAGCATGGCGAAAATTCTTCCGTCGACTTTGAGCTGGCCCGAGGAGCCGAAGCCCTTGCCTTCGCTCACGCGCGTGACCCCCGACCGCTTCGAGATCGCATCCACCAGCTTGGCGTACTTCGTTTCCGCGCTCATGCGGCCTAGGCTATAGGGCCAGGAAGGCCCTCGCGACGCGTGCTGCGACCCGAGCGTTGTTGATGACGAGATCGACGTTCAGGTCGAGCGTGCGGCCGCCTGAGAGCTCGGCGACCCGTGCCAGCATCCTCGGGGTCAGGTCGCCACCGCTGACGCCCTGGAGCTCGTCCGCCGCCTGCCGCGCGTACGCTTCGGCCCCCTCCAGCTCGCGCGGAGGCGGCACGGCGACCACCACCCCACGACCCCGGCTGTCCCACCAAGCCCCATTGAGCACCCGGGCGGTCTCCTCCGGACCGTCGACGCGGGCGCTCACCGGGCAGCCGCTGTGGCGCGTGTAGAACGCGGGAAACTCGTCGGTGCCGTAACCCAGCACTGCGACGGACAGGCTCTCGAGCCGTTCGAGGGTCAACCTGAGGTCGAGGATGATCTTCGCGCCGGCGCAGAACACCGCGACACCGTGGAACGAGATCACCTCGAGGTCGGCTGACTCGTCCTCCGGATGCCCTCGGTGGACGCCGCCGATGCCGCCCGTGGCCATGAACTTGACTCCGGCGAGCCACGCCGCCCGCACCGTCGCGGCGACGGTGGTCGCCCCAACCTGCTCGCGCGCCAGCACCGGCCCGACGTCCCGCACGCTGACCTTCACGGACTTTTCCGCCACGCGCTCCAGCTGCTGTGCCGTGAGTCCGACGTGCACGCGTCCGTCGAGCACGGCGACCGTGGCGGGGACGCCTCCCTCCTCGCGAATGGCGGCCTCGCATCCGCGAGCCGCCATCAGGTTGTAGGGGGCGGGGAGGCCCTGCCCGACGATCGACGTTTCGAGCGCGACGACCGCGACGTCGTTTTCCAGCGCCCAGGCGACCTCGGGCGCGATATGGAGGAGCTCGATCAGCTGGGCCGCGCCCCGACCAGGGTCACCGACTGCGACGCGGCCTGCACCGCCTTCTCAGCGGCCTCGACCGGCGTCGCGCCGCGAAGCCAGGCGCTGCAAAAAGCAGCCGCGAATGCATCGCCTGCGCCGGTGGGATCGATCGATGCCACATCGCGCGCCGCGATGTCGCGGCCGAACACGCGACAGCCTGCCGGTCCAAGCTTGAGGACCGGTACCTGCGCCAGGCTCTCGAGGGGCACGGCGAGCGTCGCCGCCTCGGCTTCGGTCGCGAACAGCACCTCCGGCTTCAAGCGCGCCAGCACGTAGGCCATGCGGGGAGGACCGTAGCTGCGCAGGCCGGTCGAAGACGAGAGGTCGACGGCGAGCATGCCGTACGCATCGCGCACCAGCCGGATCGCGGCCCGGGTCGCGCTCGCGAGCGGCTCGACGAAGAGCGAGTAGGCGGGGACGTGAAGCAGCCTGGCGTCGCTGAACCAGGCTTCCTCGAGGTCGTCTGGGCTGAGCCCGATGCTCGCGCCGCGCTGCGTCGCCATCGTTCTTCGTCCATCGCTGCCGACAAGCACGGCTATCGTCCCGGTCGGCTCGGCCGCCCAGACCGCCCGGACCTCGACCCCCCGCGATTCCAGGTCGGCGACCAGCCTTCGGCCCGTGTCGTCGTCGCCCATACGCGTAACCAGGCGTGCCCCGTCGCCCAGCGCCGCGGTCCAGGCACAGAAGTTAGCAGCCTGCCCACCTCCGCCGAGCGTGATCGTGGCTGAGGTGTCGTCGTCAGGCTGGAGCGGGCCTTCGGGGACGATCCTGACATCGAGCACCAGGTCGCCGATGGAGACGATCATGTCCGCGAGGAGGATAAGCCGCCGTTCGCCAGGGCGTCACGACCGCACCTCGTCTCCAGCAAATGAGGTAGGCCAAAACCACCCATTTGAGGAATGGCGCGCCCCGCGCATGGGGCAGATGATGCGATCAGCCGGGAGCTTGGGTCGCCCGGCGGCTCCAAGTCGGGGCTGTGGGGGGTGAGCCATGCGCAGAACCGCATGGCTCTTTCCTTCACAGGAACCTCTGAGCCGCCTCCCATTGACAGCCCATTGGCGCCGCGGAACCTGCACGCCGATGGCAGCCGTCACCTACACGCGAGCAATCCCGGTCCGCCTGAGCGCCGCGGTGTGGAGCCGCATCCCGTTGCCGGCGTTGACGGCGTTCACGTTCGTCCTCTACGTGTGGCGCCTGGACCGCAGCGGTTGGGCCAACGCCTACTACGCGGCCGCGGTCCAGGCGGGCACCAAGAGCGGGAAGGCATTCTTCTTCGGTTCCCTCGACGCCTCGAACTTCATCACGGTCGACAAGTCACCGGCCTTCCTCTGGGTGATGGAGGTCTTTGCGCGCGTTTTCGGCTTCAACCAGTGGACCGTGCTCCTGCCGCAGGCGCTCGAAGGCGTGGCGACAGTGGCGATCGTCTTCATCGCCGTCCGCCGATGGTTTGGCTCCGCGGCTGGTCTGATCGCAGGGACGGTCGTCGCCCTGACTCCGGTCGCCGCGCTCATGTTTCGCTACAACAACCCCGACGCCCTGCTCGTCCTGCTCCTGACGGGGGCTGGCTACGCCACCCTGCGCGCGACCGAGAGCGGCTCCACGAGGTGGCTGGTCCTGGCGGCCGCGCTGATCGGAACAGGTTTCCTCGCGAAGATGCTGCAGGCGTTCGTGGTCGTGCCGGTGGTGGTCGTCGTCTATCTGATCGCCGGCAAGCCGAGGCTGGTGCATCGCATCAAGCAGCTGGTCGCCGCAGGCGTCGCGCTTGTGGTCGCTTCGGGATGGTGGGTGGCGATCGTCGAGCTCTGGCCGGCCTCCGACCGTCCGTACATCGGCGGCTCGCAGAACAACAGCCTGCTCAACCTGATCTTCGGCTACAACGGCTTCGGCCGCATCACCGGCGACGAGGTGGGCAGCGTGGGCGGCCTCGGGGCCATCGGGTCGCGCTGGGGCGCCACCGGCTGGAACCGCCTCTTCCTCAACGAGTTCGGCGGCCAGGTCTCATGGCTCATACCGGCGGCTCTGATCATGCTCGTCGCCGGACTCTGGATCACGTTCCACGCCAGGCGCACCGACCTCGCGCGCGCGTCCTATTTGATGTGGGGCGGCTTCCTCGTGGTCACGGGTGCGGTGTTCAGCTTCGCCCAGGGCATCATCCACCCGTACTACGCCATCGCTCTCGCGCCGGCGATCGGCGGCCTGGTCGGTGCCGGCACGGTCGAGCTCTGGAAGCGGCGCGCCAATCTGGTCGCCCGCATCTTCCTGGCAGCCGCGCTCACGTCGACGGTGGTCTGGGCTTACGTGCTCCTCGACCGGACCCCGGACTGGAATCCCGGCCTGAAGGTTGCGATCCTCATCGGCGGGCTGATCGCGAGCGCGATGATCGTGGCCGGGCCGCTGGCCCGGCGCCCGCTCGCCGTCACCGTGGCGGCCGTCGCCCTCTTCGCCGCGTTCGCGGGGCCGGCGGCCTACACACTCGAGACCGTGACGGCGGCGCACGCGGGAGCGATCCCGTCCGCCGGTCCGGCGGTGGCGTCGACGGCCTTCGGCTCCCGAGGCACGGCTCCGGCGTTCGGCAATGCCCCGAACGGCGTGCAGTCGCCTCCCGGCGGCTTCACCGGCCGCGCCCCGGGTGGCTTCGGCGGCGGTGGCGGAGGCGGCTTCTTGCAGGCCAGCCAGCCCGGAACGGCCTTCAAAGCGCTGCTGCAGAACGGCGCCGGCGGTTACCGCTGGGTCGCGGCGACGATCGACGCCAACTCCGCCGCCGGGTACGAGATCGCCACGGGCGAGGCGGTGATGGCGATCGGCGGCTTCAATGGGTCAGACCCCGCGCCAACCCTGGCCGAGTTCCAGGCATATGTCAGTCGCGGTGAGATCCACTACTTCATCGCGGGCGCGATGGGCGGCATGCGCGGCGGCGGCAGCTCGAGCAGTGAGATCGAGAGCTGGGTCAGCCAGCACTTCACCGGCAGCACGGTGGATGGAGTCACGGTCTACGACCTGAGCGGGCCCGCCTCCTGAACGCCGGCTGAAATTCGCTATGCCGCACGTCGTCCAGATAACTACTGCATCACCGCGGCGGCCCACTTCTACAAGGCAGACCTGACGACGAAGGGCCACAACGTCCGCATCACGGAGCACGCCTGGGATCCGCAGCTGAACAGCCCGAACCGGTCGTGCCCGTGCAATCCGCTGGACACGTTTCTGGGCGACTACTTCGGCAACGAAATCGCCGGCGGGCTCGACTACTCGACCTTCATCAGCACGTACGACAATGAGACAAACCCGCACTACTACCAGCAGCAGGTCGTGTCCGTGATCTCAGTGCCGCGAGCGTTCCGGTGTAAGCAATCCCCATTGGGCGAGCTGATCGCGCAGCCTCGCCTCGTGCTTCTCATCGAGTCGTTGAGCGGGCGGTGCGAGCCAGGGTTCGCATACGCCTTGCAGGTGCAGCGCCGCCTTGATCGCGCTCGGGAAGATGTCGCCGCGCAGCGCCATCACGAGCCGGTACAGCATGTCCTGACTGTCGCGGGCCGCGGGAATGTCGCCCCGGATGAACTCGTCGTACACGCGCACCACCCAGTGCGGCGCGATGTTGCCCGCACCGCAGATGGTGCCGGCGCCGCCCACCGCCAACGATGCGATCAGCATCGTGTCGCTGCCGGTGAAGACCCGGAACCCGCCGATATCACGAGTCGCGATGCAGACTCCTTCGAAGTACTCGAAGTCGCGGCTCGAGTCCTTGATCCCGCGCACGACGCCTTCACGGGCAAGCTGCGCCAACGTCTGCGCTTCGACAACCACCTTCGTGAACTGCGGGATGTTGTAGACGAGCACTGGCAAACGCGCCCTGTCGGCGATCTGCCGGTAGAACGCAGCCACTCCGGCCTGGTCCATCGGGTAGTAGAAGGGCGGCGCGACCAGGACCGCGTCGGCGCCTAGGTGGTCCGCCGCCTCCACCTCAACCTCGACCGCGGCCAGGCTGCTCTGGGCCACGCCGCAGATGACCGGCACGCGCCGGTTGCAAGTCTCGACGACAGCGGCCAGGATCCTGCGGCGCGAGCCCTCGTCGAGCGCCGCGGTCTCGCCGGTCGACCCAAGCGGAAGCAGACCATGGACGCCGCCGGCCAGGACGTGTTCAACGAGTCGCCGCACCCCAGGCTCGTCGACGCCGCCGTCGCGGTGCAGCGGCGAAGCGAGCGCTACCAGGACGCCCGAGAGCCCATCGATTTCGAACACCGTCGCTCAGATTAGTGTGCGGGCGATGCCCCGCCTTGACTTGCCGTGAAGATTTGCTGAAAATCGGGAGCGAGACGTCGGGTACGTCGTGGGCAAGTCCCATGCACGCTGGTGTTATGGGGCCACGCGTAGGTAGCAGGGGGTGTGTTGGATGGGACGCTTGACGTGTCGACTCTCACTCGCCGGCGTGGGTGCGCTCGTGCTTGCTCTCTTGCCGGGAATCCAAGTCCAGGCCGAGCATCCCCACATCGAGTGCCAGTACAACCGCAGCCTGTGTGCCGAGGTCGACGATCCCAGCGCCTTCGGCTATTACGTCGGGCACGACGAACCTTCGCTGCTCTTCTACTCGGACCGCGCGGGCAGTGGAAACAGGATGCAGTACCGGCTCCAGCTGCCAAGTGATCCGCAGGTGCCCGCGGACGGGGTGCCCGCCGCGGGGCAGTCCTTCAATTTCCAGCTCCATCCGGCCTTCTGGTTCGGGATGGCCATGTGCGACACGCAGTCCGCGCCTCGACCACTCGGTGATCCATCAAATCCGATAAACCCTGGTCTGACCTGCGCGCCGGACAGCGACAGCAATATCCACGAGAACCCCGACACCAGAGCGGCAGACTCGATGAGCACTCACCCCGGAACTGCGTTCATGGAGATGCAGTTCTATCCGCCGGGGTGGGCCCTGTGGCCTCCGGGCGTGAGCTGCAGCCCGACGCAATGGTGCGCCGCGCTCAACATCGACAGCCTGGAGCGTGATTACTTCCACGGCACCAACCTCAATACGTTCTGCCAGAGCCAGGTGAGCATCGAGCCCGTCAACTTTGCATTCATCACCAGGAGCGGAGTGCCGCACGCTCCTCCGAGCCCCGTCAACTCGACTGGCGGCACTTTCACGCCGAACCCTGGGACCGACCTTTTCATGGGCTCTGGCGACCAGATCGTAGTGACGATGCAAGACACTGCTCATGGGCTTCGGATCGACCTGCAGGACGTGACCACCGGTCAGTCTGGATTCATGACCGCCAGCGCGACCAACGGGTTCGGGCAGGTGCAGTACGCGCCCAACGGCTCGACCTGCAAGGACCTCCCTTACGACTTCCACCCTGCGTACAGCACGTCCTCGGAGCTGACCCGCGTGCCGTGGGCGGCCCACTCGTACAACATCGCTTTCTCGGATGAGATCGGCCACTTCGATTACTGCAGCCACGTGACCGGAAGCGGCGGCTGTAACGGCAGAGAGGGTGCGGCCGGGGACCTGGAGCCAAGCGACAAGGACGACAACTTTTGCTTCGACTCGGCGGCCTCCAGCCTCGTGAGGGTCTCTGGCTGCCTCGACACCAATTCCGGCTTCGACGGCGTGTCGTATCTCAACGCATGGCCCGATGGCAGCGCCGACCATCCAACCCCGATCGTTTTCACCAGCCCCAACATCGGCCCCAACTTCAATCAAAACTTCAGCAGGTTGGCTTTTGAAACAGATCTGCCGCGCATCGAGGCGCCCGACGTCAGCCCATTCAACCCCTGCAACCGGAGCACCGGCTCAGGCTGCGTCAAGCCGCCCCTTACCGACGACCACGTGGCCGTCGACTTCTATCCCTTCTACAGCGCCTCGACCGGATATGGTCCCGCGTGCGCCTGGGCTTTTGGGAACGACATTCCCGGCCACAGCATCAACGATTTCGGCAAGATCGACCAGTACGGGCCCCTTCTGAGGCTCTCCTATCTCGCATTCGGGGGGCTTGGCGCCACGACAACGCGGTTCAACGACTTCCGGAACGTTCTGAGCAGCAATCCATGCACGGCTTAGGCCGCGGCTCATGCATCAGGGGGTGATCGAATGAAGCGACCTGTCTACTGGCTCACACTGCTCGCGCTGGCGGCGCTTAGCCTCGTCCCGACCGGGGCGCAGGCGGTTGCGTCGGCGACCCAATCCGACGGTGCGTATGCGGCGAGCTTCACCTCCAACGGCGTGACCAACGTCTTTGCCACGACCCAGAGAACCAGCTGTTTCACGCCCGAGGCGCCGTACTTCACCAGCAATGGACCGACCAACGGCTACACGGGCATGTCGCCTTGCAACGGCGCGAGCAACACCGGCGAAAACCTCGGTCCCTACGCGACTCAGGCCGGAAGCAACCCGGGCTATCCGGCGACCACTGCGATGCTCGTCAAGGACCACTCGGAGTCGGACATCCGGGTCGATCCCTCCAACCCGAACCACATCATCGGCACCGTCAAGTGGTTCGTCAGCGCCGAAGGGTACAACCATCTGCTCGGCTTTTTCGAGTCGTTCGACGGTGGCGCGACCTGGCCGGTCCAGGGCCACATTCCTGGATACGAGGGCTGGACCGACAACACCGATCCGGTCGGTGCCTTCGACAGCTTCGGGAACTTCTACTTGCTCGATCTGCCCTATCAGTTCTATTACAACCCCGACGGCACTCACAACTTTCAGATCAACCAGAACAAGGAGCCCAACCCCTCAGTCCCGCCTGAGGTGATCTCAGTCTCGGTCCGGAAGCACGGCGCTTCCGGCGCCAGTGATTGGATCTCGACGCACAACGGCAATCCCGATTTTGTGGCCCCATACGACGCGAAGGGGCTCGAGCCCGACAAGCAGTGGATCGCGATCGACACCAACCCGAGCAGCCCGTTCTTCAACCGTGTCTATGCGCTGTGGGCGGTTTTCTCCGGGTGCTGCACGTCGCAGACCTTCGTGTCCTATGCCCAGGCATTTTCGAACGGCACCCACAGCGACTGGTCCCCGCCGCTGCGCCTTCCCGACGGCTCGAACAACGCCCAAGGCGTGAGCTACGTCCTTCCGCACGTTGATCCCGACGGCGTGCTCTACACGCCGCTGACGAACACTGCTCCGGCAAAGCACTACTGCTGCGACAAGATCACGATGATCAAGTCGAGCGACGGAGGCGTCACCTGGAGCGTGACGTCGGTAGTCACCGACAACATCCCCGTGCCTCCGGGGAGATTTGCGAACACCACCTTCCGTGACGGCATCGAGACTACCTTCACCGTGGGCTTGCGGAAGGTCAACGGGAGCTACCCGCTGTACGTCGCGTATGAGGACTACGGCACCGGATTCGGCAACGTGGTCCTAAAGGCTTCGTACGACGGCGGCGTGACCTGGTCAGGCGGTGTGGTGGTCAACGACAACGCCAGTCCCGCCGATGAGTTTCAGCCGCAGCTGGCTGCTGCGGCCAACGGGACGATAGGCGTCAACTTCTACGATCGCCGTCTGGCGTGCCCAGCCCAAGGAAGCTCCGAGGCCGCGGCCGCCGGCCTGGCGTTGGACGTGGTCAACCCCAATTATGCCGGCAGCCTTCCTCCTTACGGCGCGAGCAACTACTGCGTCAACGCGAGCATCCAGTTCTTCCGAGCAAACCTGCAGCGAGTCGGGCAGAACGTGCGCATCTCGCAGCACGCGTTTGATCCCCAGCTCAACGCGCCCCACACCGGGTGTGCGGCATGCCTCGGCACGTTCATCGGTGATTACTTCGGCAACAACTTCAGCCCGTCCGCGAGCATCTCGACGTTTGTCAGCACCTATGACGACGGGAGCAACTCCGGCCACTACCAGCAGCAGGTCGTGGCAAGGCTTGCGATCCCCTGATCTAGCCCGATGCACGCTGAGGGCCGCCTCGGGGCGGCCCTCCTCTTTTTCAGCCCGCTGCCCGGACGATGCGATTGCGCAGCGTCCCGATGTGCTCCACCTCGGTTTCCATCACGTCGCCTGATTTCAGGAATTCGGGCGGCGTGCGCGCAAATCCCACCCCGTCGGGTGTGCCGGTAGCGATGATCACCCCCGCCGGAATCGTCATCCCGCGCGAAACCCATTCGATGATCGCGTCGACCGGGTAAATCATGTCGTTGGTGTTGGCGTCCTGCTTGGCGACCCCGTTGACACGAAGCAGCAACCGCAGCGACTGTGGGTCGGCGATCTCATCGCGAGTCACGATCCAGGGGCCCGTCGGGCAGAAACCGTCGAGGCTCTTGCCCTTGAAGTACTGGCCTCCCCACCCGAACTGGATGTCCCGCGCGCTCACGTCGTTGAGCGCGATGTAGCCGAAGACGTGCTGGAGGGCGCTCTCGCGCGCGATGTTGCGGCCGGCGCGTCCCATCACCACGCCGAGCTCCACCTCCCAGTCGACCTGATTGGTCACGCCGGGGTCGATCACGACGTCGTCGTATGGACCGGCCACGGTCGTGACGGCCTTGGTGAAGACTGTCGGCGGGTCGACGGCCTTGCCCGCGGCGCGAGCGCTCTCCTCCGCGTGCGCCTGGTAGTTGCGGCCGATGGCGATCACGTTGCCGCGGGGCGCCGGCAGCGGCGCCAGCACCTCGACGTCCTGGAGGCGATGCATCTTCGAGCTTCTGGACGCGCTCGCGTCTCTGGCGCGGGCGAGCCCGGCCTCGCCGGCGTCGATCAACGAAAGCATGTCGGTCGGCTCGGCGAGCTCCACGACTTCGCCGTCCGAGCGCAGCACGCCGATCCGGTGGGCTCCGCCGTGGCGAAAGCTCAGGAGCCTCATGCCGACTCGGACTCCGCCTTCAGGCGCTGGCCGATCAGCCGCGCGCACTCGCGCATCAGGTCGAGGATCTCCTGCTGGATCTCGACCTGCTCCTTGCTCGCGCCGCAGAGCGTGCCGAAGAATCGCCCCTCGGCGGTGAAAACCGGATAAGAGATGAAGGTCTGGATCTCGAGCAGCCTGGCAACACTCGACTTCGGGAACTGCTTCTGCGCCTCGCTCGTGTAGTTGGGTCCGCCCTCGACCACGAAGCGGCACACACCCTCCGACCAGGGCAGGGTGACGTCCTCGGGGATGTGAAACAGGTTGCTCCTGTTGCACGAGAAGACGATGTACTGCTCGTCGGTGATGAGCCGGGTCTCGGCCAGGTAGGTCGAGCTCAGGCCGGTCAGCTCGGCAAGCCTCTGCAGCACACCTCGGGCGACGGTTTCCAGGTCGCTGCCCTGGGCCGCAGCCTGCTCGATGAGCTCGCGCGCGGTCGGCGCCATGCGAAGTACGGTATCAACGTTGGTACGGAACCTTATCGGGTCAGAGTGGCGCCTGCCGAATGAGGATGCGGGCACCCTGCCCGTCTACAACCCGGCCACAGGCGAGGTCATCGAACACGTCCCGCTGTCGGACGCGGTCGAGGTCGACGACGGGGTCCGCGCCGCCGTCGAAGCCTTCCGAACGTGGTCCCGCACACCGGTCATGGAGCGGGTCCGGCTGATGTTCCGGTACAAGGCCGTGCTCGAGGACCACTTCGAGGAGCTCGCCGCGATCGTGACGCGCCATCACGGGAAGACGCTGGAGGAGTCCCGCGGGGAGGTCCGGCGCGGGATCGAGGTGGTCGATTTCGCGTGCGGCGCGCCGACCCTGCTGCAGGGCCGCACGCTGCGCGACGTCTCCAGCGGCGTCGACCAGGACCTCTACCGCTACCCGGTCGGCGTTTGCGCCGGCATCCCCCCGTTCAACTTCCCGGTGATGATCCCTCTCTGGATGTTTCCGCTCGCCGTAGTGGCAGGCAACACCTTCGTCCTGAAGCCCTCTGAGCGAACCCCGTTGGGAGGTGCGCGCCTTGCTGAGCTGTTCCTCGACGCGGGTTTCCCGCCCGGCGTCCTGAACGTAGTCAACGGCGCCGGGACCACGGTCGACGCGTTGCTCGGCCATCCCTCCGTGGCGGCGATCTCTTTCGTGGGCTCGGCGACGGTGGCCCAGCACGTCTACACGGAAGCCGCGGCCCATGGCAAGCGCGTGCAGGCGCTGGGCGGCGCAAAGAACCACATGGTCGTCATGCCGGACGCCGACCTGGAGCTGGCGGTCCCTGCAATCCTGAACTCGGCGTTCGGCAACGCCGGCGAGCGGTGCCTCGCGGGATCGGTTGCCGTCGCGGTGGGCAGGGCCGCGGACGGCGTGCTGGAGCCGCTGCGCGATGCGGCCTCCAGGATGGTCGTCGGTCCGGGTGACGAGCAGGGCGTGCAGGTCGGTCCGTTGATCCGGGCCGAGCATCGCGACCGCGTCGCGTCGTACGTCGAGGCAGGCGTGGCCGAGGGCGCGGAGCTCGTCGTCGACGGCCGCCCGCAGATGTCGCGTCGCGGGTTTTTCCTGGGCCCCACGATCCTCGACAGGGTCACGCCGAGCATGTCCGTGGGCCGGGAGGAGATCTTCGGCCCGGTGCTCTCGATCTCTCGCGCGGCCACCCTCGACGAGGCCATCGCGCAGGCGAACGCTTCGGCCCTGGGCAACATGGCCACGATCTTCACGCAGTCCGGCCGATCGGGTCGCGAGTTCCGCGAGCGGGTCGAAGCGGGGATGACAGGAATCAACGTGCCTGTTGCCCAGCCATTCGCGTTCTTTCCCTTCAGTGGCTGGAAAGGCTCGTTTTACGGAGATCTGCACGTGCACGGAACGGACGGCATCGACTTCTACACGAGAAAGAAGGTCGTGGTGACGCGGTGGTGATGGCCGCGCTTTCGAGCCTGTTCTCATGGACCGTCACCACTCTGTTCGGCATCATCACGCTGCTGCTCGCTTTCGAGACCTGGGCGCTCCTCACCGGCAACAAGCCGATCTCCGAGTACATCCGGCCCGCGGTCCACTCGTATCCCGGATACGCGTTCGTCATCGCGGTCGTGATCGGCGTCCTGCTGGGTCACTTCCTGTGGGGCCCCGCCTACGGCCGCACCTCGCCGCAGGGGAAATAGTGACGTTCAACGCGCCGGCGATCCTCTCGATCATCGCGACAATCGCCTCGCTGATCGCGTTCCTGCTCATGCTGCAGGAATCGCTCGCCCTGCGCGCGGGGGACGACCCGCTGAACAACGACGTGCGCTCCCTGGTGCGGCGATTTCCTCGCATCACCTACGCGATGGCGGTCGTCATCGGCATGGTGCTCGGCCACCTCCTCTGGCCTTAGAAGTCAGCGCGGCGTCCAGCCGCAGGACCGAGTGGGTGGGCGTGGTGATGGTGCTCATATCCGCCACCGCCTTCGGCACCAACGCGATCCTCGGCAAGCTTGCGTACCGGGCCGGCCTTGGCACCTCGCAGACTCTCATGTTCCGATTCGTGCTGGCGGCGATCGGCATGTGGGGACTCGCTTTGATCCTGCGCCAGAACCCGCTCCGCTTCAGGCGCAGCGAGCTCGGAATCCTGCTGGCGCTGGGCGGGATCGTCTACACGGGACAGTCGCTTGCGTACTTCACGGCGCTGCGCACGCTGCCTGCGTCGCTGGTCGTGCTGATCGCGTACATCTACCCGAGCCTGGTGGTGATCGCGGGGTGGCTCTTCTTGCGCAGGTCCGTCTCCATGTGGCATGGACTCGCGCTGGTGGCCAGCTTCGTCGGGGTGGTGCTGCTGGTCGGTGGAGCGCAGCTGCAGATCGCGTGGTCGCTCCTCTTCGCGATCGCGGCGCCGACGATATACACGGGTTACATCCTGCTGGGCGAAAGGGTGATGAGCTCCGTGCCCGCGGTCGGCGCAAGCGCGGTGATCATGACGGGCGCCGGGATCGCATTTCTCATCATTGCTGCGTTCCAGCGCGAGGTCGCGTTTCCGGCCACGGCCGGCGGGTGGGCGGTCGCGTTCGCCATCGCACTGATTCCGACCATGATCGCGATCTCGCTCTTCCTTGCGGGCCTCCCGCGCGTCGGTGCGGCGCGCGCCTCGCTCATCAGCACGTGGGAGCCGGTGGTAACCGTGGTGCTGGCTGTGATCCTGTTCCGCGATACGTTCTCGGTGATCCAGGCGGTCGGTGGGGTGCTGATCCTGCTTGCAGTCATCGTCGTCCAGACGGCCCGTCGCGCGCCCGGCTAGGCTGTCCTCGCGGCATGTTCGAGCACCTCGACTATCTCTACACCCCAAGCAGTGATGTCGCCGCCGACGCGCGTTTTTTCACGGAGGTGCTCGGCGGAAAGCTGGGATTCGCGGTCGACGGAATGGGCGCGCGGGTCGCGATGATCGAGCTGACGGACGGCCCGCCGCATGTCCTGCTCACCGATCACCTCGACGGTGACCGCCCGATTTACATCTATCGGGTCGACGATCTGCGCAAGGCGGTCAGCGCGCTGAAAAAGCGTGGGCTGGAGAATGAGCGCCGACTCGAGATCCCGATGGGCCCGTGCTCATCCTTTGTCCTGCCGAGCGGACATCGCATCGCTCTTTACGAGGCGTCGCGACCCGAGGTCCTGAAACATTTTCTCGGACGGAGAGATTTCTGAACAGAGGCACATGACGACCAAGCGCTGGATCCTCGTCGCGGCGGTGCTGGGTTCGGGGATCGTGTTCCTCGACTCGACGGTCGTCAACGTGGCGCTGCCGCGGATCGGGCGCGACCTGCCGCGAACGTTTCTCGGCGTGCTCGAGGGACAGTCGTACGTCTACAACGCCTATCTGCTCACGCTGAGTGCGCTCCTCATCCTGGCCGGGGCGGTCAACGACTTCTACGGCCGGAAACGGACGTTCCTCGTCGGCCTGGTCGGCTTCGGCATGACGTCGGTGCTCTGCGGATTCGCGCCGTCCATGGAGCTGCTGGTGGTCTTCCGCATCCTTCAGGGCGCAACCGGGGCGCTGCTCGTGCCGGGCTCACTTGCGCTGATCACGGCCAATTTCTCCGGCGAGGAGCAGGGGCGCGCTTTCGGAGTGTGGGCGGGCGCATCGGGCGCGACGACGATCCTCGGTCCTCTGGTAGGCGGCGTCCTCGTCGACACGATCTCGTGGCGCGCCGCATTCTTCATCAACGTGCCGCTGGTCGCGCTCGCGGCATGGGCGACCTGGAATCACGTCCAGGAGAGCCGCGACGAGGACGCCACCCCTACCTTCGACTGGATAGGAGCGGGGATCGTGGCCGTCGCGGTGGGAGGGCTCGCCTTCGGCACGATCTATGGCCAGCAGCGCGCGTGGCGTGATCCCATCGGCTTCGTCGCGATCGCGGCGGGCGTGGTCGCGTCGGCCGCGCTTCCCATCTGGATGATTCGGGCGAAACATCCGCTCATCCCCCCAGAGCTGTTTCGCTCGCGCAACTTCACGGTGACGAACATCTCGACGCTGCTCATCTACGGTTCGCTGTACGTCTCCGGGTACTATCTCGGACTCTTCCAGCAGGGCACCCTCGGTTACACCGCGGCCGCGGCCGGCGCCGCCGGCATCCCGGGCTCTCTTTTCCTGATCTTCTTCTCGCCCAGGTTCGGAAGTCTCGCCGCCAGGTACGGCCCGCGAATCTTCATGGCGGTAGGGCCGGTGCTGATGGCGATCGGCGTCCTGTGGTGGGCGCGCGTTCCCGCATCCAGCACACCCTGGAGGCTCGAGCCGAACCACCTCAACACATACGTGCCGCCGGCTTCGTATTTCACGGACTTCCTGCCGGGAAGCATCGTCTTCGGGATCGGAATCATGGTCATGGTCGCGCCCCTCACCACCGCACTCATGACGTCGGTGCCGGTACGTCACTCGGGCCTCGGATCGGCGATCAACAACGCGATCTCACGAGTCGGCCCTCAGCTGGCGGGCGCGCTGATCTTCATCTTCCTGACCGCGTCGTTCTACGCTTCGCTTGCCGCGCACCTTCCCGGAGTCGACACGTCGTCGGAGAGCTTCCGCAACCAGGTGAGCCCGCTCAACATGCCGATCGATCCGCTCCTGGTGGCGGTGGCGCGCGACGCGTCGACGAGCTCATTTCACCTGGCGATGATCCTGAGCGCTGCGCTGCTCCTGGCAGGCGCCCTCGCCAACGCGATCGGGATCCAGAATCGGATGGCGCGTCCCGAAGCGGAGCGCGAGGAGAAGGAGGCCGCCTCCGCGACGCCGGCCTGAGCTTCGTAGCATGGTCTCGATGGCAACGTCAATCGATCGCTTCCGGCTGCAGGACATGGTGGCTCAGGGAGCGCAGCTCGTCGAGGTGCTCGCACCGGGCGAGTACAGCGAGGATCACCTGCCGGGCGCCCGCAACCTTCCGCTTGCGCGCATCGACCGCGAGAGCGTGAAGACGCTGGACCCGAACCGCCCGGTGATCGTGTACTGCTGGGATTCGGCTTGAGACGTTTCGTCTAGGGCCGCGGCGCGGCTCGAGACCCTCGGATTCAAGGACGTCTGTGAATATTCCGCGGGCAAGCTCGACTGGCTGGCGGCCGGCCTGCCGACCGAAGGCGAGAACTCGACCCGCCCACGCGCGGGGACCGTGGCTCGCAGGGACGTGCCGGTCTGCGGGCTGACAGAGCGACTGGGCGATGTTCGTGAGCGGTTGCATGCGGCGGGTTGGGAGACCGTCGTCGTCGTCAACGTGGAGCGCGTCGTGCTAGGCCTGCTGCGCGGGGCGGAGCTCGCGAAAGACGGCGACCTGAGCATCGAGGACGCTATGCGGCCCGGTCCGAGCACGTACAGGTCATACGTGCCGATCAAGGAGGTCGCCGACCGCATGTCGCAGCGCAACCAGGAGAGCTCGCCGATCACCACATCGGACGGCAAGCTGGTCGGCCTCCTGTTCAGGGCCGACGCCCTGCGCGAGGCGAAGAGCTCTTAGACGCGGGTCATGACGAGCTCGTGGGGCGGGTCGAGCGGCCCGAAGAACTCGTCGATCCACCGCGGATGATCCGGCGCCCGCAGCGGTTGCGCGGAGATCCGTTTCCAGCCCTCGGCTTCAAACCATTCAGGACTCTCTGGGCTGATGAGCGCGATGACTCCGCCCGGCGAGGTGATCCGCCGCAACTCGGAGAGCACGTCCGGTTCGGGGCCGAACGCACCGCACGCGGCCGTCAGCTGTGCGCACCCGTCCTCGAGCGGCAGCGATTCCGCCCATCCCGCAATCGTTCTCACATCCGGATGGCGGCGAGAGAGGATTCCGCGAAGCCCGGCCGAGGGTTCGACCGCGATCACGCGCTCGCATCGCGAGACCAGGTGCTGCGTCAGCCTGCCGCTGCCCGCGCCGACGTCGACCCCGACCGCCGCGGAATCCGGGAGCGCCTCGAGCAGCTCGGGGTGGATCGGCTCGTGCCGCGCGAGCTCGTCCCACTTCTCAGGCTCGAGGTGGTAAACGAGGGTCCAGAAAAGGCCGCGCACCACGCGCTCGCCGGCCACTCCAACCGGCACGCGAGCCATCTCGTGGTCGCGAACCGCTCTCGGCAGCCGGGCGATGTCTTGCACCGTGAAATGCCGCCAGCCGGGCGGCGCAGACTCGACTGCCTGCTCGAAGTCCATTTGCTGCGCTTCCAAGACTAAGGGCGAGGGGTGAGAATCGCCGTCGTCGCCTCGCCCGTAACGGCCCTGCGTCCCGCGCAGCTGGGCGGCGCGCAGGCGTTCGTGTGCGATCTCGCGGAAGGGCTAGCCAAGCGCGGCCACCAGGTCACGCTGCACTGTGCAGAGGGCTCTGAGGTCGAAGGCGTCGACCTGGTCACGGTGCCCGTGCCCCGTGACGCGGCTGCCGCGCTCGTCATGCCGGGCGGCGCCCAACCGTCGCCTTCGCCGGGTGTCGCGGCTGCCCTGAGGATCATGTTCGACGCGATCGTCGGCCTCGACGTCGACGCGATAAGCCAGCACGCATTCGACGCGCCTGCCCTGGAGCACGCGCGTGGCCTGCCCGTTCTCCACACGCTGCACCTGCCGCCCATCGTCGATGCGGTCGCGGACGCCGCGCGGCGTGTTCCCTCGTCTTCGCTCGCGGCCGTGTCCGCATCCTGCCGCGGGCAGTGGCTGCGCGCCGGGGTCGAGGTGGGGGAGGTGCTGCCGAACGGCGTCACCGAGGTCTCGGTGGAATCCACACCGGGCGTCGGCGCCCTGATCGCCGGCCGGATCTCGCCCGAGAAAGGGATCGAGCATGCAATCGCCGCCGCCGGTCGGGCCGGCCTCGAAGTCCAGATCGCCGGCGCGCACTACGATCCGGCCTATGAGGTCGACCTCAGCGGCACGTCTCAGCTCGGGTCCTTGCGGCGCGACGTGCTTCGCCGGGTGATGGCACAAAGCGCGGTGACGATCTGCGCCGTGCGCTGGGAGGAACCGTTCGGGATGGTCGCGGCGGAGGCCCAGATGGCAGGCTGCCCGATCGCCGCATACCGGCGCGGAGCCATGCCCGAGGTGATCGAGGACGGCGTCAGCGGCTTCCTCGCCGAACCCGACGACATCGACGCACTCACGCAGGCCGTCCGGCGCTGCCTGACGCTCGACCGGTCCGCGGTGCGCGCAAGCGCCCGGCGGCGGCTGGGTCTCGACGCCGCCATCGACCGCTACGAGGTTGCTCTGGCGAAGGTGGCCGGATGACACAGGTCGCAGTCGTCACGGGCGGTTCAGGCGGCATCGGCAGGGAGGTCGTGAAAGAGCTCCGCGGTCGCGGCTGGGAGGTCACCTCTCTGAGCCGGCGCCAAGGCACCGACGTGTCGCGCGAGAAGGCGGTGACCCGCGCGTTCGCGCGCCTCGAGTCGCTCGACGCTCTTATTCACTGCGCCCAGGTCCTGATCAAGCGGCCGATCAGGCGCATGACCGGCGAGCAGTGGGACGAGCAGGTCGGCTCCGGCCTGCGCGGCGCGTTTCTGTGCAGTCGCGAAGCCTTCAAGCTGATGCGCCGCCGCGGCGGCTCGATTGTCATGGTCTCGAGCCTTTCCGGTGTCTTCGGCGCCGAGAAATTTCCTGGTATGTCCGCATACGTCGCCGCCAAGTCCGGCCTGGCCGGCCTGACCGAGGTCCTGGCGGTGGAGGGCAGGGAGCACGGCATTCGCGTCAACGCGATAAGCCCTGGCGCCGTCGACACCCCCATGCTCCGAATCGCCGGGGTAGCAGGCCGCATGCTGAAGCCCGCGGAGGTGGCACGGATGATCGTCTGGCTTGCTTCGCCGGAATCAGCACCGCTCACGGGTGCTAACTTGCGGATGGACCCATGACCGCCCACGTTCGGATCACCCGCCGAGCCACCTTCGCAGCCGGCCACATCCTGTGTCGCGACGATTGGAGCGAAGAGAAGAACCGCGAGGTCTTCGGCGCCTGCGTCGCGGACCACGGGCACAACTACGTGATCGAGGTGACCGTCGGCGGATCGCTGGACCCGGAGACCGGCATGGTCATCAACCTCAAGCAAGTCGACGCCGTGTTGAAGCGCGAGTTCATCGAAGCGGTGGATCACAGGCACCTGAATCGCGACGTCGACTTCATGCGTGGCGTGATACCGACTGCCGAGAACATCGCGCTGGCAGCGTTTCAACGCCTGGAGCCGCATCTCAAACCTGCTCGCCTGCTGAAGGTGCGAGTTGTGGAGACGGAGAACAACGCCGCCGAGGTGACCGCGGACTAGTCTGGCCCTCGCGGCAGCTGGAAGAGAGTCTGCGGGGCGATGGTGACGATCTGGCCTTGATCGCTCCTTATGAGCCGCCATCCGCCTTCGTGCACCTTCCAGTGATGACGGGTGCAAAGGGCCCTGTTGCCGAAAGGGTCTACTGAGACATCCAGATTAGGTCTGGCTGCCTGAGTTAGGTCGCAAGGGGATTTTGGCGTCCCGCCGGCTCGAATAGCCTCGCGAGAGCTGAGTAGAGGTCGCCAAGGAGCGTTCCCGGAGCTGTGGCTGGTGTGGAAGCACGGCCAGACTGGGCCGCCGGGCGCCGCTTGACCAATTGCTTCAGGTTGATGACGGTCGCAGTGAGCAGAGCTTGAATCTGGACGCTGGGTCGACGCCGGAACTGAGCCCGCTCGAAACCATGCTTGGATTTGAGGTCGGCCATGATGCGCTCGCTGACGACCTGGCGGCGGCGAAGCCGGCGCTGGCCAAGACGGCTGGCGACGTGGACGCGAGCCCGCTCTGAAATCTCCGCGCCCCAGCTCCGTTGGAGCTGGCGATTGACTCGGCCGGTGGTGCACTGCGCTTTCAAAGGACAGTTCGCGCAGGTGTACTTGCCCTTTGGCCTGTAGACCGATTTGCGGAGCGTGAAATGCTCCGCCGCGCGTA
>DASPXA010000009.1:0-165852 GCA_035637495.1 Verrucomicrobiia bacterium | reverse complement strand
TCGAACGTGCGCTTGTAATTCAGCGTGAAAAGGTCGTCTGACATCCAGATGTGGTCGTAACCGAGCTCGGCGATCTCGCGCATCTCCGCGACCACCGACTCGATCGGGCGCGCGCTGAACAGGTCGCCGAACACGGACTTGTGGCAGAAGTCGCACCGAAACGGACAGCCGCGCGTCGACATCAGCGGGGTCGTGGCGTCCTTCCAGTGCTTGCGCCAGTAGCGGATGTACTCGTCGTTCGGCAGATCGCCGCGATATGGGAGCGGCAGGTGTGTCATGTCCTTGCTGCGGTGGCGCACGACGCTCTTTACGATCTCGCCGTCGCGCTTGAACACGATGCCGGGAATCTCCTCAAAGCGCCTGTCGTCGAGGTGCTCCATGATCGACACGATCGTTTCCTCGCCCTCGCCGACGGCGACGAGGTCGAACTGGTCGACGAACGTCTCGGGCTCGCCCGACGGGTACGGACCGCCGACCACCGTCAGCGCCTTGCCCCTGACCTGCTCGGCCAGCGAGAGCGCCTCGTCCTGCATCGTGATCATGCAGTAAATCCCGATCACCGACGGCCGCAGGCGCTCGATCTCGGCGAGGACGTCGCGGCGCTCGAGGAACGTGTGGTCGATGTGGCGGACGGAATAGCCGGCGCCGCGCAGCGACGCGCTGAGATACATGAGGCCGAGCGAAGGCATGATCCAGTGCCGCCCCTGTGCCGGAGCTCGTTGCGGGTAGACGAGGACGACGTCGGCTCGATCCATCATCTGGCCTCCTGCACGCTGATGCGATAGGTGGTGCCGGTGAATTCCCCCGAGAAGGTGTAGTCAAGGCCTGCCCAGTCGAAGTCGGGGCTGATCAGCTCTCTGCCTCCGTGCAGGGCCGCGCCCGGAATTTCGGTGACGGACCATTCCATCCCGAGCGAGCTCGAGCGAAGGCGGGCCCAATGGCCGGTCACGGAGATCCAGTTGCCGAATGCCGGACCGACAGCTGTCGGCTGGTGGTCGGCGGCGAAGTCGTCGAAGGCTGCCGACTGCTCGTTGAGAATTCCGACCTGGTCGTAGCCCGGCGCGAGCCAGACAGGTTTGACTTCGATCGCAATTCCCCCGCCGTCGATCGTGTAAGTGACCTCGATCTTTCCGCGCGACGGGATCGGGCCGAACATGTAGCCGTGTGCCTTATCACCGCCGATCTCGTCGAGGTTGAAAGTCCTCTTCCACCGGGTGACGGCCGGCGTCGAGAGGTCGGCGTCACTAAAGGTGCGCGAGTAGACCCAGCCGTCCCCGTAACGCACGATCGGCACGCCGAATCCCATGCCCTCGCCGGTGGCCTGGGCCGCGCCGACGCGCAGCGTGACGCCCTTCGCCAGGACGGCGGTCTTGCCCTGAGCGGGCATCGGCAGCATGTCCGCCTCCAGCCCTGGGTAGATCGACTGCACGAGGCAGGCGTCGCCCACCTCGTACGCGTACACGGACTTGCCGCCGGGAACCTGGAACCGGCCCTGCCCGCCCAATGACGCAAAGGGCGGTGAGGCGGTGCCCTTGGCGAGGCCGGGGAACACGGCCGTCGCGCGGTAGTAGCTGATGTCTTCCACCACCAGCGAGGTCACTCCGTGCGAGTCGATCCAGGCCAGCGCCTCAGCCTGGTCGGGAGGCAGCGCCTGAGTGCCCGAGATCTGGCTGGGCGCTTTGCCGCTGAAGTACGCGGCGACCGGAGAGTCGGTGAGGAGAACGCCGTTGGTGCACGCGGTGGCCCTGCCGGCCGTGGCCAGGCCCGCATCCTGGGCCGCGAACGCGGAGAAGACGGGCACAAAGGCGACCGCGAGCAGCGCTGCCGCGGCGACGGTGGCGAGCCGCACCGCGCTGACGTATCTGTCCAGCGCCGCTGCGGCAAGAAGAGCGACCGCCGGCAGCGCCGGGTAAAGGTAGCGGTGACTGCCGCTGTACGCACCCATGGCGACGAGGGCGAACACAGCGACCAGGTAGAGCATGGCGGGCGCGTACACAAAGCGCCACAGCGCCGTCGCGTGATGGCGCCACGCGAGCACGAGGCCGATCGCGCTGAAGCCGAAGAGTGGAAGTCCGGCGAGGCCGTAGGTGGCCGCAAGCTCGACGAGCCGGCCGAAGCCGCCGGCCGGAATGCTGCCGCGCGCCGTGGCCGACATCACCTCGACGGTGCCGCGCGCCATCGAGTGACCCGCGGGGGCGAAGCCAAGCTGCAGGAACAGGAGGAGGCCGAGCGCCGGGACGGCCCAGGCCAGGGAGCGAGCGCGGAATCGGGCCGGCCGCGACCTGATGGCTTCGACCACCACGAACAGCACAGCGGCCGCGACCCAGATCCATGCCTTGGTCGAGGTGACGCAGGCCAGCGCGGCCAGGATGGCTGCGAGCTTCATCTTGCCGCGGACCGCAGCCAGCGCGCCGGCCATCAGGAGGGCGGTGACCATCGGCTCGACAACGGCGGATCCCGAGGTGAAGAGGAAGACCGGGTTGAGCACGAGCAGCGCCACGGCCAGCCGCGCCTGGCGGAGGTTTGGTGCGAGCGCGTAAACGCAGGCCGCGATCGCGACCCCGAACAGAGCGCTCAGCGCCTTGAGCGCGCCCAGCTGCCACAGGCCGAAGAGGTGCAGGACGGAGGCCGAGAGCACGTGGTAGCCCGGCAACCAGCTGTCCTCCATGCCGAAGAGCGGGTCGTGCAGGTGACCGGTCGAGGCCAGGTTGGCCGCGATCAGCCAGTGGGCGTAACCGTCTTCGAAAGGCTCGGCCATCTGCGCGGCGAGCAGGAGCAGGACCGTAACCAGTCCGGCGAGGACCGTGAAAGGCGCGATCGCGCGCATGAGAGCGAGTGCGCGGCTGCCGAGGCGTCGCAGGGTGACGACTTCGAGCCAGTCGACCAGGCTCAGCGCGGCGACGGTGAAAAAGCCCATCGCAAAAAGAGCGGCGTAAACGGCCAGCAGCGCCTGGTCCATGGCGATCGCGAGCGGCATCATGGCCAGCGTCCCCAGCCCGCACGCGCCTTCAAGCAGGGCGCGAGGATCGCCGACCCGCACGTAGTCCTGGTCCCGCCATTCCTGCCCGCGCCGCACGATGTGGTGCTTTGGCGTGCGGACGAAAGTTCCTCCCGGCCGGAACGCGCGAATCAGAGCGAGGATCACGTTGATCGACATCCCGGCCCCGATGACCTGGCAGAAGACCGAGGGGATGCCGGCCCACCAGCGGCGCCCGCGACGCGTCTGCGCGACGATGAAGCCCAGCCACGGCGAGACGGCGACGCAGAGTCCGAGCAGTAGCGCGTCGCCGAGCTGCCAGGGGATGTGGTTCCGGCCGACGCTCAGCAGAAGCGTCGGATAGCAGATGAGCTGCACGAGCATCAGCGGCCCGACTCCATAAGCCAGCAGATGGATCGTGGCCTCAACTTTCACGATGAGCCGGTTGCTGCTGCGCCAGACCGGCCCGAGCAGCCTGAACGCGCACTGAAAGCTGCCCGTCGCCCATCGCGACTGCTGGCTGCGATAGGCGTCGATCGAAACTGGCAGCTCCTCGGGTACGACGAGGTCTTCCAGGTACGCGGCCTTCCAGCCGCGAAGCTGGGCGCGGTAGCTGAGGTCGAGGTCCTCCGTCAGCGTGTTCGCGGTCCAGCCGCCCGCGTCGACGATCGCCGCCCGGCGCCAGACTCCCGCCGAACCGGTGAAGTTGACGAAGTATCCCCGAGCCGAGCGGACGGCCTGCTCGACCAGAAAATGGAAATCGATGAACAGGGCCTGCAGTCGAGTGAACCACGAGTAGCCCTCGTCGAGATGGCCCCAGCGCGACTGCACGAAGGCTATGGATTCGTCGGCGAACGAGCCGATCGTGCGGCGCAGAAAGTCAGGCGGCGGGACGAAGTCGGCGTCGAAGATCGCGATGAACGGCGCGGCCGTCTGCTCGAAGCCGTAGGCGAGCGCCCCCGCCTTGAATCCGCGGCGCGAACCGCGGCGCACGTGCGCGACCTGGACCCCGTGCCGCTGCCAGTGCGCGACGCGCCGGGCGAGAATCTGGACCGTCTCGTCGTCGGAGTCGTCGAGAACCTGGACCTCGAAGCGGTCGCGCGGCCAGTCGACGGCGCAGACGGCGTCGAGGACCCGCTCCGCGACGTACCGCTCGTCGTAGATGGGCAGTTGAACGCAGACGCGTGGCTCGTTGGTGGTCAGGACCGCCAGCGGGGGTCGCGGCTTCAGGCGAAGCGCGCTCAGAGTCAGATACAGGAGATTCAAGCCAAAGGCGAACAGGAGCACGCTGGTCACCGTCAGCACCGCGACGGTGACGATGCCGATCACGATCTGTCGAAGAGCGTGTACGGGCGCATCGTCGAGCGCACGTAAGCCACCCTCGCAAGCGCGTTTGGTCGATCGCGGCGAGTCCACTGCATGTATCGCCAGGCGGCTTCCCCCAGGTGACGGGCTGGAAAGTCGAGGAAGGCGGGGAACAGTCCCTTCGGCAGGCAGCGCACGGGCGCGTCGATCAGGAGTGAGGCGTTCCGGCCCTCGAGTTGAGGGAAATGCTCGAGCAGCCGCGGGTTTGCGTCCACGACCTCGCGGAAGACGTCCAGGCCGAAGACCGGTTCCGCGATGAGGAGCTCGAACGCCATGTCCTCGTCGAGCCTCTGAAGGGGTCGACACTGCGAGCGCTCGAGAACGAGGTTCACGGTCATCAGGCGCGGCGCGATCGGCCGCCGCGTCAGGTCGTCCACCGGCTTGGCCCGGTGTCGCAGGGCGTGCAGAAGGCCCAGGCAGTTGACGACCACGTAGGCAAGATGGCGGCGTCCGTCGTCGACGATCAGGTTGAGGTCCACGTCGTCGGACGGACGAAAGCCACCACTCGCGAGCGAGCCCGCGATCGAAACGCTCCGGATGAACGGCGCCACAGCGACAAGGCGCCGAACGAAGGCGATCGTGAGCTCGACATACCGATGCGATTCGCTTTCGTGGGCCAGGGCCCGGCTTCTGATGTCGGGCGCCCGGTCCAGGGCATCTCGCTCGAGCACCAGGTCCTGCGAAATCTCCAGGTCAGGGCTCGCGGCGACGGCCCAGCGGACGTCCGCCTCGCTGACTGGGCCGCCGAGGCAGATCGCCGCGAGGCGGGAAGGCGCGACCGCGTACCCACGCCGGCCGAGCAAGACCACGGTCCCTCGCACCCGATCCGAAAGGAGCGGTCTTTCTGGCTTTTCGGGCGCGCCTAAATAGCCGACAGCCACCGGTTCCGATACGGCCAAGGGTTACGTGGCATCATCGAGGCTGGCGCCAGACGGATACAAGCGGAGGAGGCCATATGACCGCCGACGGACATTTCCAGGTCCCCCAACCGACCAACGAGCCGGTACGCCCTTACGCCCCGGGCGACCATCACCGCAGGAGCCTGAAGTCACGCCTGGCCGAGCTCACGGACGCCCGGACCGAGGTCCCGATGCAGATCGGCGGCGAGCGCCGGTGGGGCGCCTCACGGGCCGACATCCGCTGTCCACACCGCCACGAGCTCGCGATCGCGGAGTATGCGGTCGGCGGCGCCAGGGACATCGATGACGCGATCAGCGCCGCGCTCGCCGCGCGCAAGACGTGGGCCGCGACCTCGTACCACGAGCGCGCTGCCGTGCTGCTGCGCGCCGCAGCTCTGCTCGCCGGACCCTGGCGCGACACGATCAACGCCGCGACCATGCTCGGCCAGTCCAAGACCGCGCACCAGGCGGAGATCGACGCCGCTTGCGAGACGATCGACTTCTGGCGCTACAACGCGTACTTCGGCGACCAGCTTCTCCGCAACCAGCCCTACAACGACGGCACGGCGTGGAACCGGCTCGAGTACAGGCCGCTCGAGGGATTCATCTTTGCGGTCAGCCCGTTCAACTTCACCTCGATCGCGGGCAACCTGCCGACCGCTCCAATGCTGATGGGCAACACGGTCGTGTTCAAGCCGGCGACGCAGACCTTGCTCGTGAGTCACTTCATCGTGGAACTGCTGCTCGAGGCCGGGATGCCGCCCGGCGTGATCAACATGGTGAGCGGCAGCGCGTCCGAGATCTCCGAGAAGGTGCTGAACCACCGGGAGCTCGCCGGCATCCACTTCACCGGGTCGACCGAGGTCTTCCAGGGCATGTGGCGCGAGGTCGGGCAGAACATCGGCCGCTACCGGACCTATCCCCGACTGGTGGGGGAGACCGGAGGCAAGGACTTCGTGATGGCCCACGAATCTGCCGACCCCGATGCCTTGCGGACCGCGCTCGTGAGAGGCGCGTTCGAGTACCAGGGCCAGAAATGCTCGGCCGCGTCGCGTGCTTACATCCCGCAGTCGATGTGGAAAGCGATAAAGCCGGAGCTCGTCGATCTCGTCGACGCGATTCCGCAGGGCGACGTCGCCGACTTCCGCAACTTCGTGGGCGCGGTGATCGACCAGCGGGCTTACACCACTCACATGAACGCGATCGAATACGCGAAGAAGGCCGAAACGGCGAAGGTCATCGCAGGAGGCAGGGGCGACGACAAGGTCGGCTGGTTCGTCCGGCCGACGGTGATCGAGACCACTGATCCTGACTTCAAGCTGCTGAAGGAGGAGCTCTTCGGCCCGATCCTCACCGTGTACCCGTACGCGGACGGCAAGTTCGACGAGACCCTCGACCTGTGCGATCGAACGAGTCCATACGGTCTCACCGGCGCGGTTTTTGCAACCGACCGGCAGGCGATCGGCAAGGCTTCTGAGAGGCTCGTCAATGCGGCCGGCAACTTCTACATCAACGACAAGCCGACCGGCGCGGTGGTGGGCCTGCAGCCCTTCGGCGGCGCGCGTGCGTCCGGCACGAACGACAAGGCGGGCTCCTTCCTCAACCTGATCCGCTGGGTGAGCCCGCGCGTGATCAAGGAGACGTACGCGCCGCCTACCGACCACCGTTACCCGTTCATGGAAGACGACCACGAGCGAGGCGCTCTCTAGGAAAGTTCGGAGCGTGGTCGATGGGGCGGTGCTCACCGTCACCATCGACCGGTCCGAGGTCCGCAACGCGGTCGACCCCGAGACCGCAAGAGCGCTCGAGGCGGCATTCCGCGATTTCGACGCGAGAGACGAGCTTGCGGTCGCCGTGCTCACCGGGGGAGGCGGAAACTTCTGTGCCGGGTTCGACCTGAAGGCGCTCGCGGGCGGGGCGCGATACGCGGTGGGCGAGACCGGAGCGGGACCGATGGGTCCCACGCGCATGGTGCTGCGCAAGCCTGTGATCGCGGCGATCGAAGGCTACGCGGTCGCGGGCGGGCTCGAGCTCGCGCTGTGGTGCGACCTTCGCGTCGCCTCGCGCGACGCCACCCTCGGAGTCTTCAATCGCCGCTTCGGTGTGCCCCTCATCGACCTCGGCACCGTCCGCATGCCGCGGCTCATCGGACAGGGACGCGCGCTCGACCTGATCCTGACCGGGCGGCCGGTCAAGGCGGAAGAGGCGCTGCGGATCGGGCTGGTCGAGCGCGTGGTGGAAGTCGGCGGTGCGCTCGCCGAGGCGCAGAAGCTGGCACGCGAGATCGCGACCTTCCCGCAGGCCGCGCTGCGAGGCGACCGGTGGAGCGTTCTCAACCAGTGGTCGCTCGATCTCGACGAGGCCAGGCTCGCGGAGTACCGCGAAGGCGTGGCCGCCATGCGGTCGGGCCAGGCGCTCGAAGGCGCGAAGCGGTTCGCAGAGGGCAGCGGGCGACACGGGGCCTGAACGCCTCAGGCCGTGACTTTCTTCTCCAGGGTCGCCGCGCCGCCGGCTTCCAGGTGCTCCGCCACCCGGTTCAGGAGGCGCCTCAGCTCAGCCCGGTCCCGGGGCACCAGCTGAGAGATCGCGGCCGCGATCCGTCCCGCCCCCATGCCCCACAGGCGCTGAAACAGACGGTCGGCCTTGGGCGTCAGCTCGAGCCAGGTCAGCCGGCGGTCGTCCAGGTCGGGCACCCGGCGCAGGTACCCCTGCTCCTCCAGGCGGTCGATAAGCGGTACCAGCGTGCCTGGTGTCACGTGCAGGCGGCCGGCGAGCTCCCTGCCCGTCTGGGGACCCCAGCGTCGAATCATCACGAGCGCGCGAAACTGCGGCATCGTCAGCTCCACGTCCATGAAAAACCGCATGGTCTCATCGGAAAACGCGAGCTGCTGCCTTCCCCATGCCCTCATGATCGACCGCAGCTCCGAATCTTCCATAAGTGGTTCGAGTCTATCAAATCGCTTGACTTGAGTCAATGATTTGATATGATCAAACGGTCTTGCTGATCCGCCTTCTCCGAAACTATCTCCGCCCCTACCTCCGCGAGGTGACGATCGTGGTGGTGCTGGTCCTTATCCAGGCGATCGGCAACCTCTACCTGCCGAACCTGAACGCGGACATCATCAACAACGGCGTCGCCAAAGGCGACCTCGGTTACATCTGGCGCACAGGCGCCGTCATGCTCGGCATCACCCTCGTGCTCGGGGTGATCGCGGTCGCCGGCGTTTATTGGGCTTCGCTCACCTCGCAGGGACTCGGCCGGGACCTGCGGGCGGTCGTTTTCAGCCGGGTCCAGAGCTTCTCCGCCCGAGAGATGAACCGCATCGGCACCGCCTCGCTGATCACTCGCAACACGAACGACGTGCAGCAGATTCAGCTTTTCATGCAGATCGCGCTCACAATGATGGTGAGCGCGCCGATCACGGCCGTCGGCGGCGTGATCATGGCTCTGCGTGCGGACGTGCAGCTCTCCGCGGTGCTGATCTTTGTCGTCCCGGTGCTCGCCGCAATCTTTGCCTTCCTGTTCATCAAGGCGGTCCCTCTGTTCCGGTTGGTGCAGGGCAAGATCGACCGCATCAACCAGGTGATGCGCGAGCAGATCACCGGCGTTCGCGTGATCCGCGCCTTCATCCGCGAGGACTTCGAGAGCAGCCGTTTCGAGGAGGCGAACTACGACCTCACCGCGACTGCGCTCCGCGTCAACCGCCTGTTCGCCATCGCGTTCCCGGCCGTGCTGCTGGTCATGAACCTGACGACGATCGCGATCCTCTGGTTCGGGGGCCACCTGGTGGACGGCGGCCAGCTGTCGATCGGCAACCTGACGGCCTTCATGCAGTACGCCCTCCAGATCCTCTTCGCGCTGATGATGGCCATCGCACTTGTCATCCTTGTGCCGCGGGCCGAGGCAAGCGCGGGGCGCCTCGAGGAGGTCGTGAACACGATTCCCTCGATCGAGGAGCCCGCCGAGCCTGTCCAGCCGCAGGCGCTGACGGGCCAGGTCGAGTTTCGCAACGTGACCTTCGGCTATCCGGGAGGCGAGAAGCCGGTCTTGCAGAACATCGACTTCAAGCTGCAACCCGGCCAGACAACCGCGATCATCGGCGGCACCGGCTCTGGCAAGACCACGCTGCTGAACCTGATCCCACGCTTCTTCGACATCAGTGAAGGCCACCTCTTCGTCGACGGCGTGGACGTGCGCGAGCAGTCGCTGGAGCACCTGTGGGGCCGGCTCGGCGTGGTTCCACAGCGTGCCTACCTTTTCAGCGGCACCGTGGCGAGCAACCTGCGGTTCGGCAAGGAGGACGCGACCGACGAGGAGCTGTGGCACGCGCTCGAGGTGGCCCAGGCGAGGGACTTCGTCGAGGCGATGCCGGGCGGCCTGAACGCCCCGATTGACCAGGGCGGCACCAACGTGTCGGGCGGGCAGCGGCAGCGCCTGGCGATCGCGCGCGCTCTGGTCAAGCGCCCGGCCGTCTACCTGTTTGACGACTGCTTCTCTGCCCTCGACGCCGGGACCGACGCGCGGCTGCGGGCCGCGCTGCGCGGGGATACCCGCGACGCGACCGTCCTCATCGTCGCTCAGCGCGTGAGCACGATCATGCACGCGGACCGGATCGTCGTCCTGGACGAAGGCCGGGTCGAAGGCGTCGGCACTCACGAGGAGCTCATGGTCTCGAGCGAGCCCTATCGCGAGATCGTCGACTCGCAGCTGGGCGAGGCGGTCGCTTGATCAACCGTCCAGGAGGCCCGGGCGTTCAGGGCGGGCAGGCCGGTCAGCGCCGCCAGCCCGGCGGCTGGATGGGCATGGGCGGGCCGCCGCCGGCCAAGATCCAGGACGCCGGCAAGACGCTTCGTCAGCTGCTCGGCCGCCTCCGGCCCGAGCTGTCGTTGATCCTGGTGGTCGCGATCCTCGCCATTGGGAGCGTGGCCCTTTCGGTGATCGGGCCGAAGATCCTCGGCAACGCGACGAACATCATCTTCGACGGCGTCGTCGGCAAGTCTTTTCCACCAGGCCTGACCAAGGAGCAGGCGATCGCGCTCCTCCTGGCGCACGGCCAGGGCCAGATCGCGCAGATGCTCTCCGGCATGAACGTCACGCCAGGGGTGGGCATCGACTTCACAGCGCTCGGCGAGACGCTGCTCCTCGCCGTCACCGTCTACGTGTTCGCGTCGGTGTTGTTGTGGGCGCAGAGCTATCTCATGGCCGGCGTGGCGCAGCGAGTCGTTTACGCGATGCGGCGCGACGTCGAGGCCAAGCTGGCCAGGCTGCCGCTGAAATACTTCGACAGCCACCCGCACGGCGACCTTCTCAGTCGCGTCACGAACGACGTCGACAACATCAGCACGACCCTGCAGCAGGGCTTGAGCCAGATCGTGACCTCCGTGCTGACCGTGGTCGGCGTGCTGGCGATCATGATCTGGATCAGCTGGCTGCTCGCCCTGATCGCGCTGGTCACGGTCCCCCTCTCGGTGGTGGTGACGTTGCTCATCGCGCGCCGCTCCCAGCGGCAGTTCGCCGCCCAGTGGAAGTGGACCGGGAGCCTCAACGGCCACGTCGAGGAGATGCACACCGGCCACTCGCTGGTCCAGGTCTTCGGCCACCGCGCAAAGGCGCTCGAGATCTTCGACGGCCACAACCGCAAGCTCTACGAGGCGAGCTTCCGAGCCCAGTTCCTGTCCGGCATCATCATGCCTGCGATCCAGTTCCTGGCCAACCTGAACTACGTCGCGATCGCTGTGATCGGTGGCTACCGGGTGGCGACGGGGACGCTGACCCTCGGCGACGTGCAGGCATTCATCCAGTACTCGCGCCAGTTCACGATGCCGATCATGCAGATCGCAGGCCAGTTGAACCTTCTCCAGTCAGGCCTGGCGTCCGCAGAGAGAGTCTTCGAGCTGCTGGACGCTGAAGAGGAGAGAGCGGACGTCGACTCTGGCGCGAGGCTCGACGACGTCCGGGGCGAGGTGGCGCTCGAGCACGTCAACTTCCGATACGAGCCTGACAAGCCGCTGATCGCCGACTTCAGCCTCCAGGTCCGGCCCGGCCAGTCGATCGCGATCGTCGGCCCGACCGGCGCGGGCAAGACCACGATCGTCAACCTGCTGATGCGCTTTTACGACATCGACTCCGGCCGCATCTGCGTCGACCTTGTTGACACCCACGAGATCCCCCGGCGCGAGGTGCGAAAGGCGTTCGGCATGGTGCTCCAGGACACGTGGCTTTTCGCCGGCACGATCCGCGACAACATTGCCTACGGCAAGGTGGGCGCACCGGAGGAGGAAATCGTCGCCGCGGCGCAAGCGGCGCACGTCGACGCGTTCGTGCGCACGCTGCCCAAGGGCTACGACACGGTCCTCGACGACGACGCGTCTGACCTTTCCTCGGGCCAGCGCCAGCTGCTCACGATCGCGCGGGCGTTTCTCGCGGACCCGGCGATCTTGATTCTCGACGAGGCGACCAGCAACGTCGACACGCGGACAGAGGTCCTGATCCAGAAGGCGATGGCGCAGCTGAGACGCGGACGCACGAGCTTTGTGATCGCACACCGGCTGTCGACCATCCGCAACGCCGACACGATCGTCGTGATGGACGGCGGCAAGATCGTGGAGCAGGGCAACCATGTCGAGCTACTGCGCCGGGAAGGTTTCTACTACCGGCTCTACAACAGCCAGTTCACCGAGGCATGGTCGGCTGATGGAGACGGGCTCGTTCCAGTAGCGGGGCAGCAGCCGGCGCGGGGTCGCGCATGAGCGCGTAGGCAGATAGCAGCACGAGCGCTCCGAGCTCGCCGGCGATGACGGGCACGGGCCCCCAGATGGGCGTGCCCTCGACCGCGACCACGACCGCAAGCACGTAGGCCCAGGTCCAACCTGGCGAGCCGGCGCGCAGCCAAAGCCACGCCGCGAGGCCCAGCATCATCAGGTCGTCGAGATGCACGTAGGGAGTGGTGAGCATGCCGCCGACCAGCGCGCAGACGTACGGCCACTCGGGGCCGCGCCGGCGCAAGCGATAGGCAAGGAACAACGACCACAACCCGATCAGGACCTGGGTCGCGCGTGTCGCGTTCACGTCGCCGATCAGGTAGGCGAGGGTCATCTCCCTGTTCACGGGTACGCTTGCGGCAAAGCCGAGGCGCGACTGGTACGCGCTCAGCCCATGCGGCCCGAGTGCGACCGCTGACCCCGCCGCAAGGATGCCGAGGCTGAGCACGCTGCCGAGAAACGCGCGGTCGTGGCGGGCGGCGAGAAGGGCCAGCGGTGCGAGGAAGGCGAGCTGGGGTTTGAGCACCAGGGCACCCAGGGCGATGCCTGCCAGGACCGGCCGGTTCCCGCGCAGCAGCGCGTACGAGCCCGCCACGCCGAGGGCGACGAAGATCCCCGGCTGGGCGAGCTGTAGCCCATAAATCACGGGCAGCCAGCCGACGGCTGCCGCCAGCAAGATGAGACGGGCGGGACCTGCACCCGGCGCCGCGAAATACCACGCAGTCACCAGAGCCGCGACCAGAAGGGCGCTCCAGAGCCAGTAGGCGAAGTCGTAGGGCAGCGCGCTGAACGGCACCGCCAGCCACGCGACGGGCGGTGGGCTGATGTAGCGCGCGAGCTCGGCGATGGTGATCTTCGATCCGAGGGCGTCGAGCTCCGCCTGCTGGAGGTTGAGGTCGTAGATGGAAGGCCAGCCGTGCGCGAGACCGATCCGGGCCGCGACCAGGTAGAAGGTGAAGTCGTTGTGAAAGCGATCGGAGGCGTAGGCGACCACCCACTGGTAGAGGTCGAAGATCGCGAACAATCCTGCGGTGGCGGCTCCGGCCGCCGTCCCCAGGTTCCGCCACCGGTGGGTAGTGCCGGCCACGCGCGGAGGTTACCGTTTGGGATGGTGGCTGCGACCGCTTTTGAGGCGCGAATCGTCGAGCTGCGGGACGGGACGAAGGTCCAGCTCCGTCCGATCGTGCCCGAGGACGAGGCGCTCCTCCACGAGGCGGTGGCCGCGATGTCCGAGCGGACCGTTTATTTCAGGTTCTTCTCCCCGATCAAACGGATGTCGGACGCGCTGGCGCACCGGCTCGCCGTGGTCGACTACAACGACCGGTTCGCGATCGTGGCGACCACACACAGGCCGAGCGCCAAGGAGCGGATAGTCGGCGTCGCGCGCTACGACCGCGCCCGCGGCACGGACGTCGCCGAGGTCGCGGTCGCCGTCATCGACGAGCTGCAGCGCCGCGGCCTGGGCAGCGTGCTGCTGGCGGAGCTCGCCAGGGTGGCGAGGGCGCACGGCATCAAGACGTTCTCGCTGATCGTGCTGCCGGAGAATCGAGAGATGCTCGGACTCCTGCGCAAGATGGGATGGATTCACCAGGCCAAGCTGGCAGGCGGCGTCTACGAGATCTCGTTCGAGCTCCCGGACCTCGCATGATCGACGCGTCGCTGATCGCCTTCGCTGGAGTTTCGCTGCTCCTCGCGGTGACGCCCGGTCCGGACATGGCGGTGGTGACGCGGAACGCACTGGCGCACGGAAGGCGTGGCGTCCTCCTCACCACCAGCGGAATCGCGCTTGCGCTGGTGGTCTGGGTGGTCGCGACCGCGGTCGGGCTGTCGGCTCTTCTGCGCACCTCGGCCGAGGTGCTTTTCGCATTGAAGATCGTGGGCGCGTGCTACCTGGCGTACCTGGGGGTGCGGACGCTGATCGAATCGCGCCAACGGCCGCCCGACCTTCTCGAGGGCACGCCTCCCGCTGCGCCGGCACAAGCCGTTTTCCGGCAGGGCTTTGTGTCGGCGATCAGCAACCCGAAGCTCGGCGTCTTCTTCGTCACGTTTCTTCCGCAGTGGGTCCTCCCCGGCCAGGCAGTGCTTCCTCGACTGCTCGAGCTCGGTGTGATGTTTGCGGTGATCGGGTGGACGTGGATGAATCTCTACGGTTTTTTCGTGACACGGCTGCGAGAGGTAATCACAGGCACGCGAGTGAGACAGTGGATGCAGCGCCTGACTGGTGTGGTTCTTCTCGGTTTCGGTGCTCGGCTCGCGTTGGAGCGGGTCTAGGCCGCCCAGCGGCTCTCGCCCCAGCGCCGCCTGATCATCACCGGGCGGTCGGGCGGTATGAACTCGACGCGCTCGGCTGCCATCACCACCTGCCAGCCGCCTTCGTGCACCAGCCGATGGTGGTAGAAGCACAGGGGCAGCATCTTGCGCAGGTTGGTCTGCCCACCCTCCTCCCAGAAGTCGACATGGTGGGCGTAGGTCCAGTTGATCGGTCGGTCGCAGCCGGGCCCGGCGCAGGTCTTGTGCCGGGCTTTCAGGCCCCTCCATTGCGCCGGCTGGGCGGTCCGCCTGGCCCGGCCGACGTCGACCACCATCGAGTCCGCCTTGAGCACCCGGTGCAGGCTGCCGTCGCAGGCCAGGCGCTGCACCGTCTTGCTCGAGATCAGGGTTCCGTTCTCCAGCTCCGAAGCTTCTGCCCCCAGCTCGCCCTTCAGGCCCGCGAGCGTGGTCCGGACGCTGATATGCGGCCGCACCCCGTTGCGCCTGGGCAGTGTGCCCTGGTCCATCGCGTGGTGGACGATCTCGACCAGGGCGTCGGCGCGCCGCTGCTTGGGCAAGCGGGTGTCCTCCTGGCCCAAGGGCTCGGACAGGCTCTGGATCGCCGCCGACAGCGCCGCTCCGCCCTCCCGGTCGAGCACGCCCGAGATATGGAACATGCCGCCTGACTGGCTGAGCTTGAGGCAGCGCTGCTCCCAGTCTTCCTCGATCCCGTGCTCGAAGCCCTCCGGATCGACCACGTAGCGGGTGTTGTCGGCGACCCAGCTCAGGTCTTTGAGCGAGCTCTCCCTGGCCTGCCCGACCCACCAAGCCCAGTCGCAGTGCTGACGCAGGTCCGGGCGCAGCTTGTGGCGGAAGTGACAGATGACCGATGCCGCCTGATAGCCGATCTGACCCGAGCTCAGCGCCTGGGCGACCTGGGGCATCGCCTCCAGCTGCTCGCCCACGCAGAGGCGGTCGGAGGCGGAGGTGGTGGAGAGCCGGCAGGTCGCGGCGACCCAGGCGCAAGGGGTCTGGCCGGCAAGCAGGTGGTCGCCCCGCCGCTTGGCCGCGGCGACCACCCGGCAGAGCTTGCCCTGGAGCCGATCCACGGCGGCGGCAAGCCGCCTGGCGTCTACGAAATCGAGCTCAGCGTCGCGCTCGAAGTCACCAATTGCGGCCTCGAGGCGATCGAGCTCTGACATGCCCTGATTATACGAACAAAGGTACGGACTGTCAACCAATTAACAAGAACATCGTATGCAACCGAGCTTACTTCTTCGCCACCAAACCATCCCCTCCACACCCTTTCCCAGTCCTCTTCCCTACCCACCCCCTAGTGAACCCCGAGCAAGGCCCCTCCATCGATGCCCAAGGTCTGCCCGGTTATGTACCCCGCCTGCCTCGAGCAGAGGAACGCACACGCCGCCCCCACCTCCTCCGCCTCCCCGAGCCTCTTCATCGGCGCCCGCTCCTCCATCGCCCCCACGTCCCCGAGCCGGCGCAACGCATCGGTCCGGATCGCATCGGGCGCGATGCAGTTGACCGTGATCCGATCCGCCGCCACCTCCGCCGACAGCGATTTCGCCAACCCCGTCACCGCGGCGCGCAGCGAGCTCGAGAGGACGAGATTGGGTATCGGCTGCCGCACCGAGATCGACGTGATCACCACGATGCGACCCTGGTCGGAGTTCTTCACCTCCGGCAGCGCCGCCTTGACGAGCCGGACCACGCTCATCAGCACGAGGTTGAACGCCCCTACCCAGCTCTCGATCGGCAGCGTCTCCACGATTCCAGGCTTCGGCCCCCCCGCGTTGGCGACGAGGATGTCCAGTCCGCCGAGGCGTTCAACAGCCGCCTCCACAAGTCGCTCAGGCTCCCCCGGCCGTGATACGTCACACGAAGACCAACCGGCCGCCCCCATCGCGCGCCCGGCCTCTTCGATGGAGGCCGCGTCCCGCGAAGCGATGTACACAGACGCTCCCTCGCCGATGAGGGCCGCAGCGCAGGCGCGCCCCAGTCCCTTGCTCGCGGCGGTGACCAACGCCCGGCGGCCGCCGAGTCCGAGGTCCATCGCCTACCCGGTCGTGTTCACGTACCAGTCGGTCACGTACTGGAATCGATCGTAGGGCTCGATCGCCTTGTTGACGTGCACGCCGTGCACCCTCTGCGACACCGCGTACTGGTACCGGCCCGCATAAAGGAATATCGCCGGCGCGACATCGGCCATGACCATCTGGAAGTCGATGTACGCCGCGAGGCGAGAGGGCGGATCGACCGCCGCGCGCCCGTCCTCCAGGTCCTTGTCGATCAGGCCCCAGCCGCGCCCGTACGCGAAGTTCAGCGAACCGACATTCAGGCCCGAATGCCACAGCCAGTACTGGTCCGGGTCCGACCCCACGTCGACCGAGATCAGCGCCATCTGGTACTTGCGCGTCAGCAGGTAGTCCTGCAGCAGCTTCGACGCGGGCACCGCTTTCACATCGACCTGGATGCCGACCCCGCCCAGCTGCCGCGCGACCGCCTCCGCCACCTGCTGGTTCGGATACGAGTCGGCCGCGACCAGGGTGACCTTGAACAGCGTGCCTTTCTTCACTCTGACCTTCGACGTCGAGTCGGCCACCCAACCTGCGGCGTCAAGGCTCTTCGCGGCCGCGATGGCGTCATAGGGATGCAGGTTGCCAGCCGCCGCCGAATAGGCCCAGTTTGCGGTGGGGATCGGGTTGGGGTCGGGGTCGGCGCGACCCGCAAGCACGTCCGTGATCAGCTTCTGCCGGTCGATCGCCTGCACCAGCGCGAGCCGCACCTTGGGGTCGCCGAAGAAAGTCTTGCCGTCTCCATCCGAGTTGAAGGCCACGAACGAGTTGGTGAACAGCCTCGTCTCGTGCACGGTCAGGTCGGTGCGGCCCAGCAGGGTCTCCACCTCCTGCGGCTGGATCCCGCCGACCAGGTCGGCCGCGCCCGAAAGGACCGCGCGGATCGCGAGCTGCGGGTCCGATGCAGGGTAAGTCCGCACGACGAGGTGATCCAGGTAGGGCTGAGGCGCCGCGTAAGGATTGCGGTCGAGCGTGATGGCCAGCTGATTGATCGAGCCCACCTTGAAGGGTCCGGTGCCGAACGCTCGCACACCGCTGTACGGGCTGGCCATGATCTGCGCCGGCGCCATGCCCTGGTAGATGTGCTTCGGGATGATGCCGACCCTGAGCGTCAGCGGGAAGGACGCTTCGGGGGCGCGCAGGGTGAACACCACCTGGCCCCGCCCTCCGGCGGCCACGCCGACCTGCCGCCATCCGTCAGCGCCCGGCTGCTGGTACTCGATGTCCTGCAGTACATGAAACGTGAACAGGACGTCGTCGGCGCTGAAGGGCTCACCGTCCGCCCACTTCACGCCCTGCCGCACATCGAACGTGTAGCTCAGGTGGTCCGAGGACACGCTCCAGCCCGCCGCGAGGACGCCGATGACGTTCTGCTGGGCGTCGACCGAGGTCAGGCCCTGGTAGATCACGCTGTCGACGTCGCGCGTGCTCTCGTTGGTCTCGAACAGGGGGTTGAGCACCGTCGGCTGGCCGACCAGCGCCTCGATTGCCGTGCCGCCCTTTGCGGGCTTAGGCACCGTCGCGACCGGCTGGCATCCGGCGATTGCCAGCACCGCCGCGAAGGCGGCGGCCGCGAGGCTACGAGAGATGCGTTACCACCCAGACGTTGGCGACCGAGCAGACCAGGAATGCGGCCACGATGACCCACGTCGTCCAGTAGATCTGGCGCTCGAGGCCGCGCCGGGTCCGATATCCGCCGCCGAGGCCGTCGCCGCCGCCGCCGATCGTGCCGCCGAGTCCAGACGCCTTCGGGGTCTGGATAAGAATTCCGGCCATCAGGAGCAAGGCCAGCACGGCCTCCGCGACGACCAGCCCGTTCTGGAGCTTGCCGAGGTCCATAGAAACCGAGATTCTACCTAGGGAGTCTTAACGCGATCTAGGCCCAGATCGACGAGAAGCGCGCGTTGACGGCATCCCAGTTCAAGGTGTTGAACCACGCGGTGACATAGTCCGCGCGCCGGTTCTGATATTTCAAGTAGTAGGCGTGCTCCCACACGTCGATCCCGAAGAGGGGCGTCAGCTCGTCCATGAACGGGCTGTCCTGGTTCGGATAACCCCGCACGGAAAGCTTGCCCTGCCGGTCCGCCACCAGCCATGCCCATCCGCTCCCGAACTGTCCGACCGCGGCCTTGGAGAGCTGTTCCTTGAACTGGTCATAGCCGCCGAACGTGCTCTTCAACGCGTCGGCGATGCGTCCGCTCGGATTGCCGCCGCCGCCCGGGCCCATGATCGTCCAGAAGATCGAGTGATTGGCGTGGCCGCCCGCGTTGTTGCGGATGACCGTGCGGACGTCCTCGGGGACGTTGTTGATCCCCCAGAGCAGGTCCTCGACCGTCTTCCTGCCGAGCTCGGGGTGAGCTTCGAGCGCCTTGTTCGCGTTCGCCACGTAAGTCGCGTGGTGCTTGTCGTGGTGGATCTGCATCGTCGCGGCGTCGATATGCGGCTCGAGGGCGTCGAACGCGTAAGGCAGTGGTGGAAGCTCAAATGGCATTTTTCAGGAACCCCCCTTCTGAATTTGTCCTGTCTCTATGGAAACCAAGTCTAATTCCCGCCTGATTTCGAACTTGATGCCTGGGCCCTGACCGCCGCCGCGCGGCGCTCGACGTCGGCCGGATCTCCAAGGTAGCGCCATCCCGTCGGACGCAGGTCGGCGTCCAGCTCATAAACCCTCGGCACGCCCGTAGGGATGTTGAGGTCGACCACCTCCTGGTCGCCCAGCCCGTCCAGGTGCTTGACCAGGGCGCGCAGGCTGTTGCCGTGCGCCGAAACAAGCACACACGGATGGACGAGGAGGTCGGGCACGACCGCGTCGTACCAGTAAGGAAGCATCCGCTCGACCACGTCCTTGAGGCACTCGGCGCCCGGCAACAGCTCGGGCGGGAGCCTCGCGTAGCGCGCGTCGTGCGAGGGATGCCGCTCGTCGTCCGGGTCCAGAGACGGCGGTCGAACGTCGTAGCTGCGCCGCCATAGCTTGACCTTCTCCTCCCCGTACCTGTCCGCGGTCTGCTGCTTGTTCAGTCCCTGGAGCGCGCCGTAGTGGCGCTCGTTGAGCCGCCAGGTGCGCTTCAGCGGCACCCACGAAATTTCCATCTCCGCGAGGGCGAGCTGCGTGGTCTGGATCGCGCGAAGCAAGAGCGATTCGTGCACGACGCTCGGCCGGAGCGACGCGTCACGCATCAGGCGCCCGGCGTCGATGGCCTCCTTCACCCCACGGTCGCTCAGCGGGACGTCAGTCCAGCCCGTGAACAGGTTCTCGAGGTTCCACGTGCTCTCGCCATGGCGAAGGAGGATCAGCGTGCCCGGATTCTTACCGGTTGTCATAGACCTCCGCCGTCACCTTGACGATGTGCGCGAACTCCGACGAGTCGAGGCTCGCCCCACCGACCAGCACTCCGTCGCACAGCGGCAGCTCGACGTACTCCTGCACGTTGCCCGAGTTAACGCTTCCTCCATAGAGCACCCGCACCTTGCGTGCGGCGCCGGCGCCGATCATCTCTCCAACGATGCGACGGATGAGCCGCATCGTCTTGTAGGCGTGCTCCGGGTCGGCGTTCTTGCCGGTGCCGATGGCCCAGACCGGTTCGTACGCGATGACCAGCCGCGCTGAATCGTCCGCGGAGCAATCGGCCAGGCCTGCTTTCACCTGGTACGTCACCACCTCGTTCGACGTCCCGGCGTCGTAGTGGTCGGCCAGCTCGCCGACGCACATGATCACGCTCAGCTGGGTCGAGAGCGCTGCCGCAGTCTTCTTCGCCACCATCTCGTCGGTCTCGGCGAGGTACAGGCGCCGCTCGGAATGGCCGACGATGACCCACTGGCATAGGTCTTTCAGCATCGCGGGTGAGACCTCGCCCGTGTACGCGCCCTTCATCTCCCAGAAGCAGTCCTGCGCGCCGAGCTTGACGCCGGACTCGACCAGGACCTCCGACACCGCGGTCAGCCACGGAAAAGGTGGGAAGATCGCGACCTCGACACGGTCCGCGTGGCCGCGGGCGACCGACATGACGCCGCGGACGAGGTCAAGCGCATCGTCGATGTTGGTCGGATTCATCTTCCAGTTGGCCGCCACGAGCGGCATCCCTGGCGGCCGTGAGCTCATGCTTCCTTGAGAATCGCGATGCCCGGCAACTCCTTGCCTTCCAGGTATTCGAGCGTGGCGCCACCTCCCGTCGAGACATGTGAGAAGCGCCCGCTCAGCCCAAGGGAGTCGATCGCGGCAACGGTGTCTCCGCCACCGACCAGCGAGTACGCGCCCGAGCTCGCAATCGCCTCGCCGACCGCCCTGGTGCCGTCGCTGAAGTCTTTGATCTCCGCCACGCCGACCGGTCCGTTCCAGATCACGGTTCCAGCCCCGCGCACCTTCTCGGCGAACAGGGCAACCGACCGGAGCCCGATGTCCAGCGCCATCCATCCTGGCTCGACTTTCTCGGCGTCGAAGATGCGGAGCGCCTCGCCGGCCTCCATCTTCCGTGCGCAGACCAAGTCGACCGGCAGGACGAGGTTGTCCCCCGCCTCCCTCTCGACCGCCGTGGCCTCGTTCAGCGCAGTGTCCTCCACGAGCCCCGTGCCGGTCGGCCATCCCCGGGCCTTGAAGAACGTATTCGCCATCGCTCCGCCGATCAGAAGCGAATCGACCTTCTCGAGCAGGTGGCGCAGCACGCCCACTTTGGTCGAGACCTTGGCCCCTCCCACCACCGCGACCAGCGGTCGGCGCGGGTTGTCGAGGGCCAGGTGCAGCGCTGTCAGCTCCGCTTCCATCAGCTCGCCGGCAAAGGCCGGCAGATACGCCGCGACGCCCACGACGGAAGCATGCGCGCGATGCGAAGCCGCGAACGCGTCGTTGACGAAAAGGTCGCCCAATGACGCGAGGTCACGCGCAAACCCCGAGTCGTTCGCCTCGTCCTCTTTGTGGTACCGGACGTTCTCGAGCAGCAGAACCTGGCCGGCCTGCAACCCGTCCACGGCCGTGCGAGCGACGTCGCCGACACAGTCGGGGGCGAACTCCACGTTCAATCCCACCCGGCGGGCCAGCTGACCGGCCACGGGCTTCAGGGACAGGTCAGGCTCGCGGTCCTTCGGGCGGCCGAGGTGCGACATCACGATCACCTTCGCCCCTCGCTGCGCGAGGTGCAGCAACGTCGGCGCCGCCGCGCGAACACGTGCGTCGTCGGTGATGGCTCCATTCGCCATCGGAACATTGAGATCCTCCCGGACGAGGACGCGTTTGCCGGCGACGTCGACCGATGTGATCGACGCTTTCAGAGCCGCTCCGCCATGTAGGTGATCAGGTCGACCATCCGGCAGCTGAAGCCCCACTCGTTGTCGTACCAGCTCACCACCTTGGCCCAGTCACCGCCCAGCACCGCGGTCGAGGGCGCGTCGACGATCGACGAGTGCGGATCGTTCTTGAAATCGGACGACACGAGCTCCTCGTGGCTGACCGCAAGGATGCCGCGAAGCTCGCCGCTCGCCGCCTCTTCGAACGCGGCGTTGATGTCCTCGGCCGTCGTGCTCTTGCTCAGCTGGACGGTCAGGTCGACCACGGACACGTCGAGGATCGGCACGCGAAACGAGATTCCCGCGAACTTTCCCGAGAGCTCCGGGAGCACCTCGGCGACTGCACGGTTCGCGCCGGTCGAGGTCGGGATGATGTTGTCGGCAGCGGCCCGCGCACGCCGCAGATCTTTGTGCGGCAGGTCCTGCAGCCGCTGATCGGCGGTGTAGGCGTGGATCGTCGTCATCATGCCGCGCTCGATCCCGAACGAGTCGTGCAGCACCTTGGCGAGCGGCACGAAGCAGTTGGTTGTGCAGCTGGCGTTCGACACGACATTGTGCTTCGACGCGTCATAGCCCTTGTGGTTGACGCCCATCACCACCGTGAAGTCCTGGTGGGTCGCGGGTGCGGAGATGATCACCTTCCTCGCACCGCCTTTGTCGATGTGGACGCGAGCCTTGGTGGCGTCGGTGAAGAGGCCCGTCGATTCGATGACGAGATCGACCCCGAGGTCGCGCCACGGAAGCTCGGCGGGGTCGCGGTGGGTGAGGAACTTCACCCGATGGCCGTCGACGTGGATGAAATCTCCCTCGGCCTTGACCGCAGGCTCGAACGTGCCCAGCGCGGTGTCGTGCTTAAGAAGGTGCGCGAATGTCGGGGCGTCACCGATGTCGTTGACCGCCACGATCTCGAAGTCAGGCTTGAGCGCCCAGGACGCGCGATAGATGTTGCGGCCGATGCGTCCGAAGCCGTTGATGCCTACCTTGAGTCCCATGCGGGCGTGCTCCTGCTTATGTGGTCAGGTCCAGGTCGAGCTAAATGTTATGCGGAGCGCTTTGAAGCCCGTTGATCGCCGGTTGCGACCGCGAGTTGCTGCAGCCGACGTAGGCGGTGGTTGACCGCCGACTTGGACAGCTTCATCTGGCCGGCGAGCTCGCCGAGGTTCAGGTCCGGATTCTCGCTGCGCCAACGCGCCATCTCGCGCAGCGCCGGCGGCAGGCTCTCCAGCTTCCCCTGCGCCTGCAACTGCTCGATCGCCGCGGCTTGACGCAGGCCTGAGCCGATCGTCTTGCCGATGTTTGCGGTCTCGAAGTTCAGCCGGCGGTTGACCTCCCCACTGACCTCGCGCACAACGCGTACGTTCTCGAATTCAATCACCGCGCGGTTGGCGCCCATCAGCGACAGGAGTCGCACGATGCCGTCGCCGTCCTTCACATAGACGACCGGCTGTCCGGAGCGTTCGGTCTTCCCTGCTTTGACGCCTGAGCTTTCGATCAGCCTGACGATCGCGGTTGCCCACGACGGGGTTGGCGCGACGAACTCGAGATGGTATCGAGTGTTAGGCGCGTTGACCGATCCACAACCGAGGAACAGGCCGCGGAGCATCGCCTTGCGATCACACGCCGCCTCCGGCACCAACTGGATCGGCGGCTGCGTGAACGAGTGCACAAGGTCGGGCGGCAGTGACAGCTCGATGAAGAAGGACATGCGCTTGCGCGTCTTGACTGTCTGGTACTTGGCTTCCATTCGCGCGACAGCGCGCCCCAGCCGCACGACCTTGCGGGCAACGGCGTTGCGCAGCAGGGAGAAGTACGCGGACCGTCCTCGCGTGCTGCCGATCAGGCGGCCGCGTGAACCGTAGTAGACGCCGAGCAGCTCGCTCAGCTGACAGCAGGGCCTGGCCGGCAGGAGCCCCGCCATCTCGTTCTTGACCTCGGCCGAGAACGAAATTGCGTATACCTCCAGGAAGGTTTGTCGCCCTCGCCCCTTTCCACCGAGTCTAACGCGCCACAATTCAGGTGATGCCGGAGATGCGCATGATCGAGGCGGTGCGCGCGGCCATCACAGAGGAGATGGAGCGCGACGACCGGGTACTCGTCCTCGGTGAGGACGTGGGCAAGAAAGGCGGCGTTTTCGGTGCCACCGACGGCCTCTACGCACGCTTCGGCGAGTCGCGCGTCCTGGACACTCCGCTCGCCGAGTCGGCGATCGTCGGAGTGGCGATCGGCGCGGCGCTAAACGGGCTCATACCGATCGCCGAGATCCAGTTCGCGGACTTCATCCACCCCGCTTTCGACCAGATCGTCAGCGAGGCGGCGCGCACGCGTTACCGCTCGAACGGGGACTGGTCGGTGCCGATCGTCATTCGCGCGCCGTTTGGCGGCGGAGTCCACGGCGGTCTCTACCACTCGCAGTCGATCGAAGCGTTCTACGCACACGTGCCCGGCGTGAAGGTCGTCGTGCCCAGCACGCCGGCCGATGCGCACGGCCTCCTGAAGTCGGCGGTCCGAGACCCCGACCCCGTCCTTTTCCTCGAGCACAAGAGGGTCTACCGCCTCGTCACCGAGGAGGTGCCGGACGGCGACCACCTCGTGCCCATCGGGCCGGCCGTGGTGAGGCGCGAGGGCACCAACCTCAGCTGCTTTGCGTGGGGACTGATGACCCACTACTGTCTCGAGGCGGCGCAGCTGCTCGAAGGCGAAGGGGTCAGTGTCGAAGTGGTCGACCTTCGCACGCTCGCGCCGCTCGACCGCGAGAGCATCCTCGAGTCGGTCCGCAAGACAGGCAAGGCGATGGTCGTGCACGAGGACAACCTCACCGGCGGATTTGGAGCTGAGGTGTCGGCGATCATCTCCGAGCACGCCTTTGAGAACCTCGACGGACCGGTCATGAGGGTCGCGGCGCCCGACGTCCCGGCAATGCCCTTCAACACTCCCCAAGAGGAGTTCTTCATGCCAAGCCCGGCCAAGATCGCGGAGGCGATGCGCAAGCTTGCCGCCTACTAAGAGGACATCACGGGCAAGCTCGACTCCAGCTCCGACCACCGCCTTGCCCGCGGTCTCGATGGCCGAGTACGCGATGCGCCGCGAGTGCGTGGCCGCGGGGATGGCGGCCGCCGGTCTCGATGCGGTCTGCGTCTTCTACCCGGCCAGGGTCGCGTACCTGAGCGGATTCCATCACATCCCGACCGAGCGGCCCATCGCGCTGGTGATCGGCTCGAGTGGTCAGGCTTCACTGGTCGTGCCCGCGGTCGAGAAGGAGCACGCCGAGTCCGCGACGCAGCTGGACCAGGTGCGGATCTACTTCGAGTATCCGGGCGCGCAGCACCCGATGGAGACCGTCGGGGAGGTCCTGTCCGAGATGAACGCGCGCCCTCATCGCACGGGCGCCGACCATGACGGCTACGTCCCCTACTGGGGCTACCGGGGTCCGCGCTTGTTCGACGTGACGGGGTCAGAGCCGGTCGACGCCGAGATGATCATCGAGTCCCTGCGCCGCGTGAAGTCGAAAACCGAGCTCGACTGCATCCAGCTCAGCTGTGACTGGGCGGTGCGCGGCCATCGCCGCATGCAGGCCGCGATCACCACCGGCAAGACCGAGATGGAGTGCTACACGCCGCCGGCCACCGAGACGTTGTTCGAGATGGTCCGGGAGATGCCGGGCTGGCGGCCGCGCGGCGGTGACGACACCGGTCTCATCGCGATGTTCGTCGCGGGGCGCTCCACCGCCATGCCCCATGGATTCGTCAAGGGCCATGGAATCCAGCCCGGCGACGTCCTGGTCAGCGGCGCGGGCGCCCAGATCGACGGATACCGGAGCGAGCTCGAGCGGACGATGATCGTGGGCGAGCCGACATCGGAGCAGGTGCGCGCCTTCGACGCCATGCTCGCCCTGCAGGCGCGTGCGATCGAGGTCATGGCGCCTGGCGTCCCCGCGGGCGAGGTCGAGCTGGCGACTGTCCGACTCGCCGAAGAGCTCGGGGTGGACGCCAACCTCCGCCACCACGTCGGCCACTCGATCGGGCTCGAGGGGCACGAGGCGCCGTTCCTGGACCGCGGCGACGACGCGGTGCTCGAACCGGGCATGGTCTTCACCGTCGAGCCGGGCGTGTACGTCAAGGACCTCGGAGGGTTCCGGCATTCCGACACGGTCGTGATCACCGAGGACGGGAGGCGGGTGATGACCGATTACCCCCGCGCGCTGAAAGACCTCATCATCTAGACGGCGGCCGCGGGCGCGACTCCCGTCTGCCGCACGTGGCTCGTGACCAGGTGCAGCACCGGCACGCCGGCGTGGACGCGATGCCGGACCCGGTCGAGCGCCACCGGCGGCAGGACGTGCTGCTCACCCTGCATCACGACCGTCTCGTGCGGACGGACCTCGGCCCATACGCGCCCGATCGCGTCGGGAGGCAGGCTGCCCGGCACATAGACGTAGCGGCGGTGCGGGACGTGGGCGCGCGTGCGTATCTCCGCGCGCGTGAAAGCGTCCTGGGCGACGTAATCCTTCAAGTATGGGTCGCTGACCTCCCAGAGGTCGGCCGGCCCCGGAGGCGCCTGGCCGCGGTACAGGAAGACGACGCGCTTGCCGGCCGCCTTGCTTATCCCTTCTTCGATGACAGCCTGGGCGGCGTTCTGGTCACGCGGCAGGATGACCAGCACGTCAGCCGGGTTGCGACTGAACTGAAGAGCGATCGACTCCACGGCGAGCTGCGGGCGATACGGAACAGGGAAGACCGCCGGCCGCCGCGCCCGACCGCGGTTGTAGGTCCAGAGCCCTACGGCGAGGCCGACAAGCGTGAGCGCCCCGCCGAACGCCGTCGCGTAAGGCTTGGCAACGAGATTCACGCTCCAGCCGATGACGGTCAGCGCTGTGGTGAGCAGCCCCACGGCGAAGACAATCCGCCGAACGAGCGAGCCATCGACGCCGAGCTCGCGCCGCCGGATGACGTCGAGTGAGATGTTCGTCAGGATGAACGACCCCAGCAGCCCAAACGCGTACAGGTCGCCAAGGAACACGGCGGCGATGGGACTCTGGCCGGCGATGTAGACGAGCAGCACCGGCGGTCCGACTGCGCTGAGGATGGCGATGTGCGGTGTGTTTCGCCAGGCGTTCCGCCGTTCGACGGCTCGCGGCAAGAATCCCATGCGGGTCAGGGCGAGGAAGACGTGGTACCCGCCGATGATCGCGGTGTTGCTCGCAAAGATCAGCAGCACCGCCCCCGTCACCGCGACGAAAGCAGCGAGTGCCTCCCCAGAGTAGCGTCCCGCCAGCAGGGACAGCAGCTGGTTGATGTTGGCCGGGCTGTTCGGGTCGGGCACCAGGGTGGTCTGCCACAGCGTCAGGAGCGGGCTCGTGACCGTCATCGTGAGGATGACGATGACCATCGTCCGGTAGGCCGTCGTTCGCCGCGGCGAGCGCATCGCGGGCGCGATCTGGGCCACGCTCTCCAACCCGGAGAAGGCGAGGAAGGCCGCGCCAAATCCCGTGATCACGACCAGCGGCGTTAGCGGCGGTCCGTCGCCGACCGCCTTGATGCTTTCGGCGACGCCCGCTGGACCGAGGTGCAGGGCGACGACGATGACGACCACCACCTGGGCCGTGGCCGCGGCGGTGGCGGCGACGAAGCTCACGATCGCGCTCTCGCGGATGCCGTAGACGTTGAGCGCGGCCAGGATCGCCAGCGCGACAAGGGTGCCGGGTATTGCGTTGCCCCAGGCAGCCGCAGGTAGCACGACCGCAAGGTACGCGATCCCGGAGAAGGCGCTGATGGCTGCGGTCAGGTAGTAGTCGACGATGATGAACAGGCCGCCCACCAGGCCCGCGAATGGGTGCAGCGCGCGCGAGGCGATGGTGACGACGCCTCCGCCCTCAGGGTTGCGCCACGTGACCTCCGCGTACTTCAGCGCAAGGAGGATGAAGACGAAGAGGGTCATCACGACGAAGATCGCGGCGCGCGTGTTGTAGCCGCTCGCCGACAGGATGCCGGGCACGTAATAGATGGACGTGCCGATGTCCGCAAAGACGATTGACCAGCACAGCAGCGGTCCGAGGCTCGCACCGTGAAACTTGACGCGGCGTCTTGCCGCCGCCGGCGTGTGCATCAGCGTTCGGAACGCAGGTCGACCAGGTGGCGCCGGAGATCCTCCAGGCTGCTGCGAAGACTGTTGACGGCTCGCTCTGCGGGCGCGTCGTCGAGCGCCATGCAGGAAACCGCCGCCAGATAGAGGCCGGCGCGCTCGAGCTGCCGGACCGCAGCGCGCAGGACCTGCCTGTGCTCGCCCGCGGTCCTCGCGTGGGGCGGCTGCAGCATCGCGTTGCGCATGCTTCAAACCTAGGAACCCCCGCGTTTGGTCTCCGTGGGGAGAAAGGTCTGGGCCGTATGGATCTCGTATGGGTTTCGATCGCAATGAATTACGCTGCGATTCGATGAACTCGGAGTCTGTCGCCCGGCGCGGTCGCAGGCCGGGAGACCTTCGGGTGGTGGTGCGCCGGCCGGCCAAGCTCCCCCGCACGCTGGGCGCCTCCGCGCTCTTCGCCGCGTGCTACGGCAACGTCGGCTCGAGCATCTACTACGCCCTGGGCGTCACCGCGGCCTTCGCGCTCGGCCTGACGCCTGTCGCCCTGATCCTCGCCGGTTTCATCTTCGTGACGACCGCCTTGAACTACGCCGAGGGCACCGCCGCGCTCCCGCACGCGGGCGGCAGCTCGAGCTTCGCCAGGCGTGCCTTCAACGCCCCGATCGGCTTCGTCGTGGGCTGGGTCCAGCTGCTCAACTACACCGCGACGGTCTCGATCTCGTCGTACTTCGCGATCAGCTACCTGGGTTTTCTAGGCAAGTACATCCCACTGCTGGCTCCGCTGAAGACCGACCAGGGAGTGCACGTGATCGCGACAGTCGTGCTGATCGGAGTCCTGATCCTGGTCAACGTGATCGGCATCCAGGAGTCGAGCGTCCTGAACCTGGTGCTCGCGTTCACCGACCTGATCACGCAGTTCGTGCTCGTGATCCTCGGGCTCATCCTGCTCCTGAACATCAACACAGTCATCCACAACATCCACCTGGGCATCGCACCGACGTGGGGCAACTTCCTGGCCAGCATCTCGATCGCGATGGTCACCTACACAGGCATAGAAACGATCTCCAACCTTTCTGAGGAGGCCAAGGACCCTGGTCGCAACGTGCCGCTTGCGACGTGGTGGGTCATCGTCGCCGTGCTGTTCGTGTCCGCTTTTCTGCCCACGATCGGGGTCAGCGTTTTCCCGGTCACGCAAGATCCGGGCACGCACGCCTACACGACACAGCTCGCCACCTCATGGAAGGCGGACCCGGTGGCGGGGATCGTGACTGGATTCACGGAGCCGCTGCGGTTGTGGGCGCAGGTCTGGGTCGGCATCCTGGCGTTCACGATCCTGCTCATCGCGACGAACGCGGGTCTCATCGGCATCTCGCGCCTCAGCTACTCGATGGCGGGCGTCGACCTCCTACCGCACCGTCTCGCCAAGCTCCACCCCAAATTCAAGACGCCGTATGTCTCCATCATCGTCTTCGGCCTGGCCGCGGCCGTGCTCGTCCTCCCTGGTGTCATAGCGGGCAGCGCGGAGATCGACCTCATGAGCGCCGTCTACTCGCTGGCGGCGACGTTCGCGTTCTGTTCGGCACACCTGTCCGTGATGCGGCTGCGTTTCATCGAGCCGGCGCTGCACCGTCCCTATCGGATGCCGTTGAACATCAAGTTCGGGCGCGACAGCATCCCCGTCCTTTCTCTTGTGGGCGCGCTGTTCATCGGCACTGTGTTCACGCAGCTCGTCTTCCAGAACATCTCGAACTCGACGATGATCTTCCTGGGCTGGCTCGGCCTCGGCGCACTCACCTACGTGCTGTACATGCGCTACCGGCACGAGCCGCTCTGGGAGCCGCTCGAGATCCCGCCGCCGCGGGAGCGCGAGGTGGAGCGCGTACCTTTCGAAAGCCTGCCGCGGAGCGCGCGATATCGCATGGGCCGCCGGGAGCGGATCGCTGCGCATGCCGCGCGTGCCACGCACGTCCACGAGCGCCACCGGCCGGGCTGGCAGCTCGAGCTCGAGCTCTTCTTCGCCCGCCACGGCGCGATCCGAGGCGTGCTCATCGTGCTCGTGTTCGCGGCGGTCAGCGGACTTGCGGTTTTCGTCGACCTGTCTCGCTACGACCCGTTCGGCCCAGGCCTCGGCTGGTCGCCCGGACTCGTAGTGGTGGCATTCCTCGCGGCGTATGTGCTCAACCGAAGCCACGCCGAGCAGTAGGGTCAGGCCTGGAGCCGGTACCCGACCCCTGGCTCGTTGACGATGTAGCGCGGGTTCGCCGGGTCGTCGGCGAGCTTCTTGCGAATCTGTGCCACCACATAGCGCGTGTTGTAGTTGTCGCCGACGGCGTAATCGCCCCACACCTGGCGCAGCAATGTGGTGTGGCTCACCGGTTTGCCGGCGTGCAGGCCGAGGTAACGCAGCAGCTCGTACTCGGTCGGCGTGAGGTGCACCGCGCGCCCGTTCACCGTCACGCGTCGGGTGGCCAGGTCGATCTCGAGATCGCCCGTCCGGATCACGGGCTCACCTGCCGGTACCGCAGCCTGGCGCCGCAGGACCGCGCGGATCCTCGCCACGAGCTCCTCGGTGCCGAAAGGCTTGACGACGTAGTCATCGGCGCCGGCGTCCAGTGCGCGCACCTTGTCTTTCTCGCCCGGCATGACGCTGACGACGATCACCGCGGCGCGCGTCACCGGCCGGAGCTCGCGCAGCACCGCGAACCCGTCCTTCTTCGGGAGCCCGAGGTCGAGCAGGATCACGTCTGGCCGCCACGCAGCGGCCTCGCGGACGGCCTCTTCCCCGCTGCCGACCGCGCGGACGTCGAAGTCGTGGTAGCCGAGACCGGCGCGGAGGGCACGCTGCATCTCCACCTCATCGTCGACAACAAGAACGCGCCCGCTCATTTGCGCGAGGGGACGGGTGCCAGCGGCAGCGTGAAGGTGAAGCGAGGCCCGCGGCGACGGTTCTCGGCACGGATGATCCCGCCATGCGCTTCGACCACGCGCCTCGAGATCGCGAGCCCGAGCCCCGTGCCGTTCGACCGGCGCGTCCAGAATGTGTCGAAGACACGATCGAGGTCGGCCGGAGCGATCTCTGGTCCGTCGTTCTCGACCCACGCCTCGAGGCCGCCGTCGCGGACCGCGGCACCGATCTCGATCGCCCCGTGCGGCGGCGTCCACTCCACGGCGTTCTCGATCAGGTTGGTCAGCAGCCGGCCGGCCTGCAGCTCGTCGACCTCGATCGCAGGAAGGTTTTCAGGAATGCGAACGCCAATCTCGCGCTCCCGCGTCTGGCCGCGCACCTGCTGGAGGGCGCCGGCGACGAGGTCGGCAAAGCTGTGCGCCTCGCGGTCAAGGGCCATGCCGGCCTCGAGTCGCGAAAGGTCGAGCATGTCGCCCACCATCCGGTCGAGTCGCGACGCCTGCCGGTCCATGTCCGTCAGCAGTTCGCGCTGTTCCGGCCCGAGGCCGGCTCGCGGCGCCGTCAACGCCGTCAGCCCCGCGCGAAGCGCGGCGATCGGGCTCTTCAGCTCGTGCGAAAGCGAGGAGAGGATCGCAGCCTTCAACCGGTCCGACGCCTCGAACCCGCGGGCCCGTTCTCTTTCCACCACCGCCCGCCGGCGGTCGAGGAGCAGGTCGGCGAGGCCGATCAAGCCGGCCAGCATGCGCAGCGTGTCGAGACCAGCGGCCTCCGCATCCATACCTACGATCGCGACGCCACCGGAGAGCGGCATGTAAGCGGTGCCCGCGCCGGCGCCGCCGTGCGTCTTCATCAGCACGACCATCCCGTCCTTGATCGTCATCCCGACCGGCCGGCCGTTCTCGAACGACCATTGAGCCTGCTTGCGATCGTCGGCGCCGAGGACCGGACCCGCGAGGGTCTCGAGCCCGCCGGCATCGACGGCCACGACTCCGAACCGGTCGACCCCGACCAGCTCCTGGGCGCGCGCGCTGACCATCGCGAGGCCGTCAGTCACCTCTTGCGAACGCAGCATCGCGGTCGCGAGTGAATACAACGCTCGCGAATCCGCGGCCAGCGACTCGGCGGCCGCCTGGGCGCGCCGCTGCGACGCCGCCAGCTGGCTGGTGACCAGCGCCACCGCGAGCAGGACCACGAGCTCGAGCAGCTCGGCCGGCCCGCGGACGGCAAACGTGCCGACTGGCGGCACAAAGAAGAAGTCGTAGAGCGAGAACGCGGCGATGCTGCCCGCAACAGCTGGTCCTCTTCCCCAGCGCGCGCCGAGCCAGAGCACGAGCAGCAGGTAGAGCGCCGACAGGCCCGGCACGGCGCCCAATCCACCGACCAGGCCGATGACGCCGATGGCTGTCGTGACGGCGACCGCCCCGCCGAGGGCGACCCCGTAAGGCGCCAAGCGCCGCGTCATCGTGTGGACGAGTCTACGTTCCAGCGCACACCGGTCCCGTGGGCCATGCTCGTCCCCAGCAGCTCTTCGTTCAGACGGATCTCGAAAACCGGGTAGGCGGGCTCCATGCGGAGGTGGAACACGCCGGCGCGCGCGATGGCGGCTTCGATGCGGCGCCGGTCGGCTTGACTGACGTACTGCCAGAACACTGAGTGAAAGACGACCGTCGCCGCGCCACGCCGCGGATGCGCGAGCTCGCGCTCCAGAAAGCTGGCTGCGTTGGCCTTTTCGACCTCGATCGGGTGGGCGCGGGCGACCTCGATCGCGCCGTCGAGCAGCGTGAGGCGCGCCAGCTGGTCGGCCCAGACAAAGGAGCGTAGGGTCAGCGCCCCGCCTTCAGAGGTCGGATCGATCGGATTCAAATCGCATCCCCGCCGTTCCACAACTTCGGCGGACCGGTTCAGCTGTGGAGGCACCTCGAACGAATGCGTGAACCGGACGGGAGAGGAGTCATCACCCCAGCCTCCCTCTGACGACTCGTAGCGATAGCGGTCCCACGCCAGGTTCAAGCCTGCGCTGGCGCCGACCTCGAGGATCCGCAACGGCAGTCCCGCACGATGGGCCACCTCGAGGAAGCCTCCAAGCAACGCCGCGCTGCGTCCGACCTCATTGGTCTGGCACCCTCGCTCGACGAGCGCTTGAATCGCATCGTGGTGGTCGGCAAGCGCCCGGCGAAATACCGACCACGCTGCCCGCTCGTCACCATCGCCGCCGGTCGATGGATAGTGACGCGCCAGCTCGGGCAGCGTGTCGTCGAGGACGAGCCTGTGGACCGACCCCATGAGCCGCAGAGCCAGCGCGGCCGATTCTGACTCCTGCTCGAATCCACGCAGCACGTCCCACACCGGGCCGTGTTGCTCCAGGTCCGTCGCCGCCGACGCGAGTAATGCCGCGTAGAAAGGTGATCCCAGGGCGGCGCAGGCGGCAGCCTGCCACCTCAGGCGTTCGGCAAGGACCTCATGCGGATCCCGCAAGCGCGAGCTCCTTCTCGCGGTTTGCATAGCCCGGGTGTGACGGTTTGGCGACTCGATACCAGGCGAGCGTCTCCGCCAGCGCGTCCTCGAGAGCCGAAGGCTCGAAGCCGAGTTCTTTGCGCGCGCGATCGATGACGTATCCGGCCGAGCGGCTCGGATCCGGGCCGTACGGCCTGGCTCCCTCGGGGATCTCGGCAAACGGAAGCGGATGCAGCCGCGCGGGAATTCCTAGCGCTCCCGCGATGCCTTCGAGCAGGTCGCGCAGGCTCTTCCCGTCGAAAGATGCGTTGTAGGCCCTGTGGGTCGTGTCCTTGCGCGGGTCACACGCCAGCGCGCATGCGAAGCCGATGTCCTTGACCCACGCGATGCCCGCAGGCCATTCGAATGTCTCAGCCGGGACGAGCACCGGGCCACCATCGGCCACACGCTGGATGTACGCGGCGATCCTCAACGTGTGGTCGGCAGGCCCAAATACTGCGGGAGGCCGGATCACGGTCCACCGAAGATCCGGGTGCCGCGAGAGCACCGTCTCGCACCACCGCTTACCCTCGCGGTAGTCGAGCAAATCGGGAGGGTCGCCGCTGAGCGGCACGAAGTCCTCTTCCAGCGCTCGCTTGCCATTTAGGTCGGGATAGACGCCGGTCGAGACGAAGATGTAGCGCTCGCCCTTGAAACGTCTCGCCACCGCTTCGACCTCGTGCGGTAGGTAGCAGGCGAGGTCGAGGAGCACGTCGGGCTGCGTCTGCTCGAGGGCGCGCTCCAGCTGCGCCTCGTCGGCGCGGTCGAAGGCGACGTAACTGGTGAATGTGCCGTACGGCCGCTCTTTGCGTCCTGCCGCGATGGTCTCCACGCCGCGCCGCATCAGCTCCTTGCACGCGGCGGCGCCGATGAAGCCCGCGCCGCCGAGCACGAGAGCCCTGGTCACTCGATGTCGCGGGTCACGAAGTCGACGTCGATGCCGTCTGTCTCGCCAAGGCGTCGGGCGAGCTCGGCCGCGAGCACGACCGAACGGTGCTGCCCTCCGGTGCAGCCGAACGCCACCACGACGTGCATCCGTCCCTTCTCTCGATAGAGGGGAATCAGCTCGCCGACCATCCCCTCGATGTCGTCGAGCAGGCGGCCCGCGGCCGGCTGCTTCATCACGAAATCAGCGACCGCGGAATCGAGGCCCGAGAGGTCCCGGAGCTCGGGGACCCAGTACGGGTTGTCGAGGAATCGGGCGTCGATCAGAAGGGCCGCCTCGGCGGGGGTCCCGTTCTTGTAGCCGAATGCGAGGCACGTGACGAGCGGCCGCCGGCGGCCGCGCAGATGACTCGCCAGCTCCTCGCGCTGCGCGGATTCGATGCGGTGGTGCGCCCGCTCGTAGGTGCCGCCGGCGTGGCGGTCGTCCTCGCCGTCGTGTACCAGGACGTACTTGATGCCGCGCCTGTCCGCATCGCGGAGGAGCTCGGCGCCGCCGTCACCCACGCCGAGGACGACGTCGCCATCGCGCTTCTCATGAAGCTCCTGGATGCGGGTGAAGCCGGCCGCCTCGAAGGCGGCGACCGCGTCCTCGAGGCGTCCACGAGTGGACGCGCCGATGATGACAAGAGTCATAGGGTTTCCTTCAATCGCGCGGCCAGCCGTTCCGGGATGCCCAGCTTGACGATCTCGTCGACGGGCGCCTCGCGGATCGCCTGCACGGAGCCGAAGTGTCGCAGGAGCGCGCGTTTGCGCGCGGGTCCGATCCCTTCGACCGAGTCGAGCGGCGAGGTCAGCGCCCTGCGTGCTCGCACCTTGCGGTGATGGGTGATCGCAAATCGGTGCGCCTCGTCGCGTATGCGCTGGACCAGGAACATGCCCGGTGAGTTTTTCTCCTGGACGATGGGCTCTGCGCGTCCGGGCGCGAAGATCTCTTCGCGCTCTTTCGCCAGCGCGAACGTCGGGATGTCCGCGTAGCCCGCGGCTTCCAGGACCTCGAGCGCAGCGCTCAGCTGACCCTTGCCGCCGTCGATCAGGATCAGGTCTGGCCGGCTGGTGAACGAGCGGTCACCGACGACGTCGGCCTCTTCCCGCCTCTGTGCCGACTCGAGACGCTCGAGCCGCCGGCGCAACACCTCCTGCAGCATGGCGAAGTCGTTCGGACCGGGCACGTACTTGATCCGGAAGTGGCGGTAGTGGTCGTTGCGCGGGCGGCCGTCCTCGAAGACGACCATCGACCCGACCGCGGAGTCGCCCTGGATGTTCGAGATGTCGTAGCACTCGATCCGCTTCGGCGTGCTCTCGAGGTCGAGGACCTCGGCCAGCGCCGCCAGCATCGGTTCGGTGCGGCTGCGGTCGTAATCGGCCTGGATGCGAAGCTGCTCCAGCTCCTGGCTCGCGGTCTCCGCGAGCTGCGTGACCAGCCCCCGCAGCCGCCCGCGCCGGGGAACGACGAGCGTGACCGGCCGTCCGCGCTTCTCGGTGAGCCAACCGGTGATGAGCTCGGGCTCCTCCACCTCGCCCGGCAGGATCACCGTGCGCGGCACGTGTGTAGCGCTGGAGTAGTACTGCAGCATGAAGCCGCGCAGGAGCTCGGCCTCGGTCGCGTCCCGGGCGCCGTCCAGTGCGTGCCCGTCGTGACCGACCATCTTTCCCTGGCGGACGTACGCGACCTCCACGAACACGTCGTTGCCGCGCCGCGCGTACGCGAGGATGTCCTGATCATCGCGACCCCGCGTCAGGACCTTCTGGCGATCTGCGATCCGCTCGATCGAGTGCAGCTGGTCCCGATATCGAGCTGCGTTCTCGAAATCGAGGCGGTCCGCCGCGGACTCCATCCTGTCCTCGAGCTCGCGGACCAGTAGGTCGGAACGTCCCTCCATGAACAGCGCGACCTCGTTGATCCGCGCCTTGTAGTCCTCCGAGCTGATGCGGCGCTCGCACGGACCCGGACACCGCTTGATGTGGAAGTCGAGGCAAACCTTTCCCTGCTTGAAGATCTCGTCCGAGCACGTCCGGAACGGCAGCAATTGCCGGATCGACTTCACGGTCGAGCGGAGCGACTGCGCGGACGTGTACGGACCGAAATAGAGCGCGCCGTCGTTCAGCACGCGCCGTGAGTAATGGACGCGGGGAAACTCCTCGGTGACCGGCAGCTTCAGGTAGAGGTAGTTCTTGTCGTCCTTGAGCCGGATGTTGAAGCGTGGCCGGTAGTTCTTGATGAGGTTGTTCTCGAGCACGAGTGCCTCGACCTCGTTGGCCGTGGTCACGAACTCGAAGTCGGTCGCCCTCTGCATCATCTCCGCGATGTGCCCGGTGTCCGCGTACCCAGGCGTGAAGTACGAGCGCAGCCGGTCGCGCAGGCGCAGCGCCTTGCCGACGTAGATCACCTGCGTCTTCTTGTCCCGGAACATGTAGACACCAGGGCTGTCGGGCACGGCGCGCAGCCGTCGCTTGATCGTGTCCTCGAGGGAGACCGCCATCTGACTCAATGGCGATTTTAGGAAGCCGTATAGTCGAGCCCGTGAGCGAGCTGCCGCCGCCTGGCTCTCGGTTGCAGCCGGGCGACTACTCCGGCTCGCGGGCCCCGACGAACTCGCTGGCCATCGTCAGCCTAGTGGTCAGCGTGCTTTCGTTCCTCGCCAACGTCATTCCGATCATTGGCGGCGCGGCCCTTTCGATCATCGCGATCGTGACTGGCTTCATGGCCCGCGGTCAGATCAGGCGGAGCGGCGAGCAAGGCATCTGGATGGCCAACCTCGGCATCATCATCGGCTTCGTCCACCTGGCCCTCGGATTCATCTTCCTGGTGCTGCTGCTGACGGCAATCTCAGTGGTGGGCGTCACGGTCTGGGGCATCACGGTGCACAGCGGCGCATCGCCGACGCCCGTCCCTTCCGGCTAGCTCCGTAGGGAAACCGGGCACGGTTCGCGTCGCGTCCGGCTATCTCCCAATGCCCTGGCGGCCGGATTCATTCCGGACGCGACACGCGATTCCAGAAGTGCCCACGCGTCGCAAGTGAGTGACCAGTCCGAAAGATGCTTCTTCTCCGGAGAGGGGTTAGTGGCGCGAATCCGGCGCGCAAAGTCGAACCTCCTCCGGCAACATCGCGATGCGCCGTTGAGCGCTAACTAAAAATGAATTCCCTTCATCAAATAGGCCATCGTCGCCGCCTCGACTGAGATCTCGTCCTCGGCCGGTCGCTCCGCCGGCTGACCATCCTTGGGCGCGGTGTCCGGAAAGATGTGATAGGCGCCGGTCATCACGAACTGGAGCAGGCCCGGCGCGACTGTGTTGACGCTCTCGCCGACCTTGCCCAACCGCGTCGAGATCTCCGGCTGCCTGGTCAGGATCGCCGAAGCGACCATCTCGGCCGCCTCCTCCGGTGAGCTGCTCGGGAAGTTCTTGTACATGCCGGTCGGGGCGATCATCGGCGTCCGGACCAGCGGCATGTGGATGTTGGTGATCGCGACTCCGTCGTCGACGACCTCCGGCGCGATGCAGCGACTGAGCGCCGCGAGCGCGGACTTCGACGCCACGTAGGCGCCGAACCTCGGCGGGAACGCCTGCACCCCGATGCTCGAGATGTTGATGATGTGGCCGCGCCGGCGCTTGCGCATCCCGGGCAGCACCGCCAGCAGAAGCTTGACCGCACCGAAGTAATTCAGCTGCATCGTGCGCTGGAAGTCGTGGAACCGGTCGTATGAGGCTTCGATCGATCGGCGGATGGAGCGGCCCGCGTTGTTGATCAGGATGTCGACCTGCCCTTGGTCCTTCAGGACCTGATTGATCACCGCGTCACAGGCGTCGAGGTCGGAGAGGTCGGCGGGGTAGACGACGGCCCTGCCACCGCCGGCTTCGATCTCCTGCTGGAGGGCCTCCAGCTTCTCCCTCGTGCGCGCCACGAGCATCACCCGCGCGCCGTTCTGCGCCAGCAGCCGCGCCGTGGCTCGGCCGATGCCGCTCGACGCGCCCGTGACGACGACGACCCTTCCCTCCAGCGCCTGGCGCAGGTTCTTTTCGGTGAGCACTTCGGGGTCCATGTAGCGCTCCCAGTAGTCCCAGACCTTCCACGCATACGTGTGCAGCGGTGGACACCAGACGCCGCTGCCTGCGAGCGCGGACTGCGCCTCGTCGCACGTGAATCGGGCGCGGCTCGCGGCAAATCGCAGCGCCTCCTCGGGGATGCGGATGCCCTCGAGCAGCCTGCGCTTGAGGGTCTGGGCGACCTTCCAGTGCTGCATCATCGCGGTCGCCTCTTTTGGCAGCATGGCGGCCGCGCGGCTGTCGACGCGAAGCGTGAACTGCGGCGCGTGGGCGGCCCGACAGAATTCGTTGGTGACGTCGCCCAGCCGCTGCACGTTCGGGTCGGTCAGGTGAAAGGTCTTGCCGTCCAGGCCTTCGCGATGGCCGATCGCGTCGAGCGCGCGGGCCACGAAATCGACAGGCACGACGTTCAGCTCACCGCCCTCCAGGCCGATCAGCGGGACCCATTCCGGGATCGCGTGGCGGACCCGCTGGATGAGCTTGAACGCGTAATAGGGACCGTCGATGCGGTCGGCCTCCCCGGTCTCCGACGACCCGATTACGAGCCCGGGGCGGTAGATCCGAAACCTCGCCGCCGAGTCCCGGACCAGCTTCTCTCCGTCGTACTTGGTCCGGTAGTAGGGATGGTCGAGGACCTGGCCCTCGGCAAACATCTCCTCGGTGAACTTGCCCTTCCACCGAGCGCCCGCGACCGCGATCGAGCTCATGTGGTGCAGGCAAGCGCCGGCGCGCTGGGCGAGCTCGACGACGTGCCGTGTTCCGTCTACGTTGGCGCGCTGGTTGGCCTCCTCCGAGGCTTCGAGGTCGTACACGGCGGCAAGGTGGTAGATGTCGGCGCCCTCGATCCGGCCCTGGTCTTCCGCGCTGAGGCCCAACGCCGGCGCCGTGATGTCGCCCCGCATCGGGACCAGGCGTTCGCGCGCGCCGATCGAATCGATGAATGCGTCCAGTCGCTGATGGGACGCGGGACGGACCAGGACGTACGTCGTGCCTTCGCGCCGCGCAAGCAGTGGCAGGAGGTGCCGTCCGATGAACCCGGTGCCGCCCGTGACCAGCCGGATCACCGCAACACCTTAGCTCTCAGCTTCCGCCGGGATCACGAGCATTGGAACCAGGGCGCCGACCAGCGTCACCGCGACCGCCGCCCACAGGGCGCCTGTGAGCGACCACGCGATCAGAGGGCCCGCCAGCGCCGCGCCGACAGGCGTGCCGGCGACGTTCAACGACATCGAGACCGCGAAGACGCGGCCGAACCGCGAAGGATCGGTTCTGCGCTGGCGCAACGTCAGGAATGCGATGTCGAACGGCGTCTCGACAATGGCCACGGCGACCAGCGCCGCTGCGACGACGAGGACCGACCCCGCAACCGGCAACAAGGACATCGCGACCGCCATCGCGACGATCGAGATCACCATGAGCTGTCTCTCTCGACCGCGCGTCTCGAGCCGGCCTGCAAGAAGCGTGGCGATGAACCCCGCCACTCCCACCGCACCCCAGAGGTAGCCGACCGTGGCCGGGCCCCCGTGAAGGCGTCCGAGGACGAGCACGGGCACGGCGATCGCCAGGCATCCCCAGCCGATTCCGGTGGCGAAGAAAGTCAGGGCGAGGCCCGTGAGGGTTCGATTGCGGACGACATAGGTCAGTCCCGACCAGGCCTCGCCGAAGATGCCACCCTCTCGGCGCCGGACGGAGGGGTCCGTGACGCTCAGCATCGCGATCGCCGCGCACGCGAACAATGAGGCCGCGGCCGCGAGCGCCCATTCTGCGCCGGCCAAGCCGACGAGCAATCCCGCCAGCGGCGCCCCGATCACCGAAGCCAGCACGTGGCTGCTGTTGTCGAGCGCGTTGGCGCGCTCCCAGAGATATCCAGGCACGACGGTCGGGAACATCGAACGTACGCCCGCTGCGCTGAGAGGGAGGGTCAGGGACGACACGCCACAGATGCCGAGGAGAAGCGGAGGAGCCAGCGAGTGCACGGCGGAGAGTGCGGCGATAAGCAGTATCGAGATCGCCGACACGAGGTAGTCAAGGGTGATGAGCCGGGTGCGGCCATAGCGATCGAGCAGAGCCCCGGCGATCGGCGAGACGAGCAGTCCCGGAAACAGCAGCAGGAACGTAGCCGTGCCGGCGAGCTGAGGTGAGTGGTATCGCGAGAGGACAAAAAGGACAAAGCCGACGGTCAGCATCTGCCCCGCGACCCGGCCGAGCAGCAGGCTTACGACCAGGCGCGAAAACCCGCGGACGCCCAGCAGCGCGCGATAGCCGGAGGGTTGGTCGGTCTCGAGCTGTGGGCTAGCCGCCGACGGCGACACGTGAGCGCCTGGAGCGCCCCGCTCCGTTCGCCGACGCCGCGGGCCTGCGCGCCCTTGCCAGCGGCGCGCGCAGGAACTGGCCTGTGGCCGACTCGCGCCTGGCGATCAGCTGCTCTGGCGTGCCCTCGGCGATGACGTACCCGCCCTTGTCCCCGCCCTCCGGTCCCAGGTCGATCAGCCAGTCCGCGGTCTTCAAGACGTCGAGGTTGTGCTCGATCACGACGACCGTGTTCCCGTGGTCGACCAGCCTGTGCAGCACAGCGAGCAACCTCTCCACGTCGGCGTAGTGCAAGCCGGTCGTCGGCTCGTCGAGCAGGTACAGGGTCCGTCCCGTGTCCCGCCGCGAAAGTTCCGAGGACAGTTTCACCCTCTGGGCCTCGCCTCCCGACAGCTGCGTCGCGGGCTGCCCGAGCCGGATGTATCCGAGCCCCACGTCGTGCAGCGTCCGCAGCTTGGTCTTGATCGCAGGCACGTTCTCGAAGACCTCGAGCGCTTCGTCGACCGTCATCTCGAGCACATCGGAGATCGAGTGGCCGCGGAACTTCACCTCCTGCACCTCTCGCGAGTACCGCGTCCCATGACAGACCTCGCACGGGACGTAGACGTCGGGCAGGAACTGCATCTCGATCTGGATGATGCCGTCGCCCTGGCACGCCTCACACCGGCCGCCCTTGACGTTGAAGCTGAACCGCCCAGGCTTGTACCCGCGCATCTTGGCCTCGGGCATGCTCGCGAAAAGGTCGCGGATGTGCGTGAACATCCCCGTGTAGGTCGCCGGGTTGCTGCGCGGCGTCCGGCCGATCGGCGACTGGTCGATGTCGATCGCCTTGTCGAGATGCTCCAGCCCCTCGACCGCGCGATGCGGTCCCGGCCTCTCCTTGGCGCGGTAGAAGTGTTGCGCCACCTTGCGGCTGATGATGTCGGTGATCAGCGACGACTTGCCTGAGCCGCTCACGCCGGACACCGAGACAAAGCAGCCGAGCGGGATCGCCACGTCGATGTCCTTGAGGTTGTTTGCCCGGGCGCCGCGCACGACGAGCTTCTTGCCGTTGCCCTTTCGCCTCTGCCGCGGGACCGGGATCATGCGGTCACCGCGCAGGTAGGCAGCTGTGATCGAGTGCGGGTCGCGCAGCACCTGCTCGACCGTGCCGGCGGCTACGATCTCGCCGCCGTGCTCGCCCGCCGCCGGACCGATGTCGACCATGTAGTCGGCCGACCGGATGGTCTCCTCGTCGTGCTCGACGACGATCAGCGTGTTGCCGAGGTCACGCAGGCTCAAAAGCGTGTTGATGAGCCGGCGGTTGTCGCGCTGGTGCAGTCCGATCGACGGCTCGTCCAGGATGTAGAGGACGCCCATCAGCTTCGATCCGATCTGCGTCGCAAGCCGGATCCGCTGCGATTCGCCGCCGCTGAGAGTGTTCGCGGGTCGCTCGATCGTCAGGTAGTCGAGCCCGACGTCGATCATGAACTGAAGGCGCTCACGGATCTCTTTGAGGATTCCGCGCGCGATCAGGTGCTCGCGCTCGGTCAGCTCGAGACTGTCGACGAACGCGATGGATGCGCTGACCGACAGCCGCGCGACCTGCGCGATGTTGCGGTCGGCCACCGTCACCGCGAGCGATTCCGGCTTCAAGCGCATCCCGTTGCACGCCGGGCACGGTTTGTCTGACATGTATCGCTCGAGCTCCGCTTTCAGGTACTCGGACTGGGTCTCCTCGTACCGGCGCTGCAGGTTCGCGATCACGCCCTCGAACGGCGCCTCGTACCAGCGCGAGTGGCCGTACTGGTTCTTGTATCCGAACCGGATCTTCTTCTCGCCGGTTCCGTTCAGCAGAAGGTCGCGCTGCTGTTTCGGCAGCTTCGACCAGGGCTTGTCCATCTCGATGCCGAAGTACTTGCTGACCGATTCGAGCAGCTCCGGGTAGAAGAATTGCGATCGGCTCCACGCCGCGATCGCACCTTCTCGCAGGGACTGCGACGGATCGGGCACGATGAGGTCACCGTCCACCACCAGCTGAGACCCGATGCCCGTGCACACCGGGCACGCGCCGTGAGGGTTGTTGAAGGAGAAGTTCCGCGGCTCCGGTTCGGGCACGCTGGTCCCGTCGTAGGGACACGCGTAGTCCTGCGACATCTGAATCTCTTCACCAGCGATTGACCGAGGGGGGACTCCCCCCTTTCCGGCGGTCGGGCGAAGCCCTTCTTCCGCCGGACCCCCCTGTGGGGCGATGATCACCGAGCCGCCACCCAACCTCGCCGCGGTCTCGATCGAATCGACGAGCCGCGTCCGCTGTTCCGGCCCGACGACAATCCGGTCGACCACGACCTGGATGTCGTGCTTCTTGTTCTTGTCCATCGGGATCGACTCGCCGATCTCGTAGAGGATTCCGTCCACCCGCACCCGTACGAAGCCGGACTTCCTGACATCGTCGATCAGCGATCGGTACTCGCCCTTGCGTCCCTTGACCACGGGGCCGAGGACCATGATCCGGGCGCCCTTTGGCAGCTTCTCGACGTGGTCCGCCATCTGCTCGACCGTCTGCCGGCGCACCTCGCGTCCGCATACCGGGCAGTGCGGATGCCCGACGCGCGCATACAGCAGTCGGAGGTAGTCCCACACCTCGGTCACCGTCCCCACGGTCGAGCGCGGGTTCTTCGATGTCCCCTTCTGGTCGATCGAGATCGCCGGCGAGAGCCCTTCGATGATGTCCACGTCGGGCTTCTCCATCTGGCCGAGGAACTGCCTTGCGTAGGCGGAGAGCGATTCGACGTACCGCCGCTGGCCCTCGGCGTAGATCGTGTCGAAGGCGAGCGAGGACTTCCCGGACCCGGACAGGCCGGTGAAGACGACGAGCCTGTCCCGTGGGATGGAGAGGGTGACGTTCTTCAGGTTGTGCTCGCGCGCCCCGCGGATCGTGATCTGATCAGTCGGCATTCGAACCTGTAGCTATTCCTTTTCTCTCGTGATCGCAAACGTTCCGCTGGCGGTGGCCACAAGCTTCTGGCCCGGCCCCTCGACCCTGCACTCCGTTACCGCCGTCCTCCGGCCCGCGTGCACCACGCGAGCCGTCGCGTGCAGGGTCTCGCCCACCTTCGCGGCGGAGATGAAGCTGAGCTTGAGGTCGAAGCTCATGGAGCGAACGACCCCGGGCCTGATGTTACGCAAGGCGCGACCCATCGCCGAGTCGGCCAGGGCGCTGATCATCCCACCGTGCACGAAACCCGCGCTGTTGGCCATGTCTGCGGTCGGCGTCATCTCAACGAGCGCGACCCCGTCCTCGGACGCGACGTCCGAGATCCCAAGCCAGGACCACGCCCTCGACACTACCGGCTTACTCACGGCCCTGGCCCTCCGGCACCGGCATACAGGTAGAGGACGCGCGAGCCACCAGGCGGTCCTGCTCGTCGAAGACGTCGGCCTCGCTGAAGAGGAGCGTCTGGCGCATCTCGATGACGCGTCCGACCGCCCGGAGCCGACCCTCGATCGCGGGCCGGATGAAGTTGATCTTCAGCTCGACGGTCGTGTTCCAGGTGCCATCTTCCTGGAGCGTCGCCAGGGACATGCCCATCGCCGCATCCGCGATCTGGGTGATCACACCACCCTGGACGACGCCGCCGCCGTGCCGGTGCCGGGGCCCGGCGATCAGCTCCACAACCACCCGCCCTGGTTCGGCTTCCGCGATCCTGGCGCCGAGGGTCTCCATCCAGCCGGCCGGCTCGACCGCCAGCAGCGCCCGGGCGCGGTCCCAGTTTTGAACACGTTCTAATTCTCTTGACATTCGAGAGGCGCTCATCTAGGCTGTAACTTGAACATGTTCAAATTGATTCGTAGGAGTCCCTGCCAAATCTCGGCAAAGCCTCCGACTTGGTGGGGAATTTGAAACTGGGGTGACAGCCATGACAGAGATGGAGATCCTTCGCCTCCTGGACTACGCCGTCTACATCGTGTCGAGCGTGCTGTTGACCGTCTGGGTCGGACACACGCTCTACCGCAACGGCCGCCCATTCCTGGTCTCGGTGTTCAAGGAGGACGGCCTGGCCGACTCGGTCAACCGCCTCCTCGTCGTGGGCTTCTACCTCGTCAACTTCGGAGCCGCGGCGATCCTGATCAACACCGGCGGGACGCCCGACAACCTCGCCGACATGCTCAAGCAGACCGTGACTCGCATCGGCGCCGTCCTCCTCGTCCTCGGCTTCATGCACTTCAACAACCTGATGATCCTGCGCGCGATCCGGCGCCGCGACAAGCCCATGCCGCCGATCAACTACAACCCTTACCAGCAACCCGCGCCGGGAGCCTAGCCGTTGGCGATCGCCCTCCCCAAGACCCGGCGTGGTGAGACTTCGAGGGCGGCCATCCTCAGCGCCGCCCTCGACCTCTTTCAGGAACGCGGCTACGAGGCGACCACCATGCGCGCGATCGCCGGCCGCGCAGGCGTCTCGCTGGGCAGCTCCTATCACTACTTCCCGTCCAAGGAGCACCTGGTGCTCGAGTTCTACCGCCACACGCACGAGCTCCACGCCGCCGCCATCGCGCCACTGCTCGCGCGCGAGCAAGACCTGGCCGTTCGACTGCGGGGAACGATCCGCGCCGTGGTGGTCACGTGCGAGCCCTTCCACGCCGTCGCGGGCTCGATCTTCAGCACCGTCGCCAACCCGTCGAGCCCGCTGAACCCGTTCGGCGGCGCGGCGAAGCCGCTTCGCGAAGAGGTCGTCGCTCTTTACGCCGAGGTGGTGCATGGCTCCGACGCGCGCATTCCGCCGGACGTCGCCGCGCTCCTCCCCCTGACGCTGTGGCTTTACCAGATGGCGATCCTCTACTTCTGGATCTTCGACCGATCGCCCGGCAGGCTGCGGACGCTCGAGGTGATAGACGAGACGACCGAGCTCATCGTCCGGCTGCTCGGCCTCGCGAACCTTCCCGTGCTTCGCGGCTCCCGCAAACGCATCCTCACGCTCATCAAGTCGGTCACGGAGCAGGCTTAGGGTCCGCGTCGGGTGCGTCTCCAGTTGCGAACCGTCGTCTTCTGCTTGGGCGCCGCCGCGATCGCCATCGCGACCTCGGCGTCGTCCTCCTTGGCGTCGAGCTCACCCGACAGGCGCTTGCGCAGGAGGATGATCCGGTCGCGCACACGCGCCGCATCCTCGAACTGCAGCTCCTTCGAAAGTCGCCGCATCTCCTTCTCCAGGTCGCGGACGATCGCGAGCAGGTCCTCGCGAGGCACGCCTGCCCCGGCCATGATCTCGATCGCGTCGGCCTGGATGTCGTTCTGGTTGATCTCGAGCGCGTAGATCGCCTTCTTCACGGTCTCGGGCGTGATCCCGTGCTCCGCGTTGTAAGCGATCTGCCTGGTGCGCCTGCGCTCGGTCTCGTCCAGCGCCTGCCGCATGGAATCCGTGATCGAGTCGGCGTACATCACGACATGGCCCTCGACGTTGCGCGCGGCCCGGCCGATGATCTGGATGAACGATCGGTAGGCGCGCAGGTAGCCTTCCTTGTCCGCGTCGAGGATGCCGATGAACGCCACCTCGGGCAGGTCGAGGCCCTCGCGCAGCAGGTTGATGCCGACCACGACGTCGACCTCACCCGTGCGCAGCGCGGTCAGCACCTCGATGCGCTGCATGGCATCGAGCTCCGAGTGCAGGTAGTGGACCTTCACCCCGTACTCGCGCAGGTAGTCGGCGAGATCCTCGGCGAAGCGTTTGGTCAGCGTGGTCACGAGCGAGCGCTGTCCCATCTCGGTGCGCTTCTTGACCTCCGCCAGCAGGTCGTCTATCTGGCCCTCGGTCGGTCGCACCTCGACGGTCGGATCGACCAGGCCCGTCGGCCTGACCAGCATCTCGGCGGTTCGCTGCGAACGCCGCATCTCGTATGGACCCGGAGTGGCCGAGGCGTAGATCACGTTGTGCGCACGCTCCTCCCACTCGTCGAAGCTCAGCGGGCGATTGTCGAAGGCGCTCGGCAACCGGAACCCGAACTCGACCAGCGCGGCCTTGCGCGAGCGGTCGCCACCGAGCATGCCGCCGATCTGCGGCACCGCGACGTGTGACTCGTCGACGAAGATCACCGCGTCGTCCGGAAGGAAGTCCATCAGCGTGTAGGGCGCTTCGCCCGGCTTGCGGCGGGTCAGGTGCAGCGAGTAGTTCTCGATCCCGGCGCAGGTGCCGGTCTCACGCAGCATCTCGAGGTCGAAGTTCGTGCGCTGGCGCAGCCGCTGGGCCTCGAGCAGCCGCCCGTGGTCCTCGAACCACTTGCACCGCTCCTCGAGCTCGACCTCGATGTCCGACATCGCCAGGCGCAGCTTGTCTGCCGGCGTCACGTAGTGCGAGGCCGGAAAAACCGTGAACTCGCTCCTGGCACCCAGGATCTCGCCCGTCGTTGCGTCGAGCTCCTGGATTCGCTCTACCTCGTCGCCGAAGAACTCGACGCGGTAGACCTTCTCCTCGTTCGCGGGCACGAGGTCGACGACGTCGCCGCGCACCCGAAAACGGAGCCGCGCGAGATCGTAGTCGTTCCGCTCGTACAGCATCTCCGTGAGCTTGCGCAGGAAGACCTCGCGGCGGATCGACTGGCCTTTCTCGACATGCAGCGACTCGCCCATGTAGTCCTCGACCGATCCGATGCCGTAGATGCAGCTGACGCTTGCGACGACCAGCACGTCGCGGCGCGTGAGCAGTGACTGCGTGGCGGAGTGCCGCATCCGGTCGATGTCGTCGTTGCGGCTCGAGTCCTTTTCGATGTAGGTGTCGGTACGCGCGATGTAGGCCTCGGGCTGGTAGTAGTCGTAGTAGCTGACGAAGTATTCGACCGCGTTGCTCGGCAGCAGGCGCCGGAACTCGGCGCAGAGCTGAGCCGCCAGGGTTTTGTTGGGGCTCAGCACCAGGACCGGGCGCTGGAGCTGCTCCACCGCCCACGCCATGACGTTGGTCTTGCCGCTCCCTGTCACGCCCAGCAGGACTTGCTGGGTCAGGCCGGACCTGACCCCCTCGACCAGCTGGGCGATCGCTTGCGGCTGATCCCCGGCCGGCTTGAAGGGTGCGTCGACACGAAAGCTGGTGGGCATGGGCGACGAATAATTCTAAGGCGCACAAACGTTCGGAGCACGGTTTTAGGGCACTGGCCGCCGATTACGGCAGGCTGAGGATCATCGCGTCGACGATCGATCCGGCCCTGAGGCCCTTGTCTCCGGCCGGAACTTTGACCAGGGCATGGGCCCCTGCGAGCGACATCAACCGCGACGAGGACTGAGATCCCGTCGTCTCGGCGACCAGCTCCCTTCCCTCACGGCGCAGCGTGACGCGTTGGTACTCGGTGCGATCCAGGGTCGGCTTCGCGTCATAGCCCAGCCTGACCGGAAGCCTCGGCCGCTGCAGGTGCGCGAAGCCCTGCATCTTCCGCAGCGCCGGCCGCACGAACACCTCGAAGGTCACCAGCGATGAGACTGGAAAACCGGGGAGGCCGAACACCACTTTCCCTTCGTCCAGGGCCGCGTAGGTGAACGGCTTGCCGGGCTTCAACTTCACGCGCCCGATGTGCACCGTGCCCAGCGACTCGAGGAGCGGCTTGACGAGGTCGTGAGTTCCAACCGACACGCCGCCCGAGGTGACGAGGACGTCGGCTCTCACCAGCGCCCTGGTGACAAACGTCCGCAGGGCGCCCGCCTCGTCGGGCGCGATGCCCAGCACCTCGACCTCGGTGCCGGCCTCCCGCAGCGCCGCGAGGAGCGCCCAGCGATTGGAGTCGTGGATCTGGCCCCGCCCCAGGGTCTTCCCCACCTCGACCAGCTCGTCCCCGGTCGACATGAGCGCGACCCGTGGCCGCCGGTGGACGGGCACTAGCGCGTGCCCGGTGGCGGCGGCGATGCCGATCTCGGCCGCCCCGAGCTGAGTGCCCGCCGCCAGGATCCTGTCCCCCGCCTGAACGTCGGCGCCGACCTTGTGGTAATTCGAGCCCTGCGTCAGAGACGCCGGCACCGTGACCCGGTCGCCGGCCACCTGCACGTCTTCGACCATGACGACGGAGTCGGCTCCGTCGGGCACCACGCCACCGGTGAGGACTCTCGCCGCGCCGCCCGGCCCGATCTCGCCGGCGAACGGCCGCCCGGCGGCCGACTCTCCGAGCACGCGCAGCGTCTTGCCGGCGTCCGAGGCCCGGACCGCGTAACCGTCGACCGCGCTGGAACGAAACGCGGGCAGCGGGCCCTCGGCGATCACATCCTCGGCGAGGACGCGTCCGACCGACTCGGCCAGGGTGACGCGTTCGGCGGGAAGCACCCGGGTGCGGTCAAGCACGAGGCCGGCCGCCTCGTCGGCGTCGATGAGCGGATAGGTCGAGGCTCTCAACTATTCGTAGCGCAGGGCGCGCGAAGGATCCTGGCCCGCAGCGCGCAGCGCGGGCAGCAGACCGCTGATCGTGCTCAGGATGACGGCGAGGATCACCGCCACGAGGAGGACCGGCACGTCGGTCCGGAAAACGTCGAACGTTGTCTGCGTGACCGCCTGCGTGAGCTTGTCGACCGCGGCGTTGCCAAGCCTCGCCAGACCCACGGAGACGATCGCGCCCACGAGACCGCCGGCGAGACCGATCCCGGCGGCCTCGGCGATGAAGAGCAGCATCACGTCACGCGACCGCGCACCCAATGCCTTCAGCACCCCGATCTCTTTCGTCCTCTCGAGCACCGCCGTGTACATCGTGTTGGCGATGCCCAGACACGCCAGGAGCAGAGCGACGAGGGCCAGGCCCAGCAGCGCCACTCGCAGCTTGCCGAGGAGGTCCTCGAAGCTCCGGAACTGGTCGCCGAACGTCTGGGTCTGGAATCCGAGCGCATCCACGCGCTGCCGCAGACCCTCGACCGAAAGGCCCGAATCCGCGAGGAGCGTGATGCTCGAAAACTCGCCGCCCTTCCATGCGTTCGCCTGGGCCAGCCTGGACCAGTAATCCCGCATCAGACCGTTAGGCGCCAGCGCTCCAGGCGCGCCCGACGGCATGTAGTTGCTGGACACGATCCCGACGACGAGCAAGGCCAGCTCAGCAGGCTTGGACACCTTGTTGCGACCACCGCCGGGAACGATGTCGCCCGAGGTGGCGCTGAACTTCAATTGCGTTCCCACCGCGCCGGGCGGTGACCTGTAGCCCAGCGCCACGGCCTCGCTGTCGGTGAGGAGCGCCTCAGACGCCGCATCCGAGCTCGGCATGCGTCCCGCCGTGAGCGTGGGTCGCGCGCTCGACGCGCCAATCGGAGGAAGGGATACGAGCGCGCCGGTGGGGGCGACCGCCGGGGCGGACGCGCCCAGCGACTGGCGGTTGCCGGTGAAGCTTCCGGTCATCCCAAGCTGCCCCCAGGATGCGCGGACGTGGGGCAGCCGGGCGAGGGTAGCCAGGGTTGCGGAATCGAAACCCGGAGTCTGCGCATTCGCGACGGGATAGACGGCGACCTGGTGGACCTGGCTCGTCACGAGAGCCGGCGCGCCGAGCGCCTCCTGCAGGCCGCCGGCCAGGGCCACGATCAAGCTGAGAGCGGCGATACCAATCGCCACCCCGGTCGTGGTGAGGGTGGTTCGGAGCGGCCGCCTGCCCGCGCTGCCCAGACCGACCTTGAGCGTGTCCTTCCAGTGCATCCGGGCGGGCACGTCGACCGGCTCCTGGCTGCGCACTGTCGGCCTGCCTGCGTCGAGCTCGATCGCGCGGCCGTCGATCATGCGGACGACGCGCTTCGCGTGCCGCGCCACCTCGGGGTCGTGAGTGACGAGCACCACCGTGGCGCCTCTGCGGTTCAGGTCGTAGAGCAGCTCGAGCACCCCCTCGCCGGCGGTGGAGTCGAGGCTGCCCGTCGGCTCGTCGGCCAGGAGCAACCCGGGTCGGTTCGCCAGGGCGCGCGCAACGGCGACCTTCTGCTGCTCGCCGCCAGACAGCCGGCCGGCGCGGGTGCGGGCGCGGTCTTCGAGGCCAACCAGCGCCAGCAGGTGGCGCGCGCGCTTGCGCCGTTCCTCGAGCTCGACGCCCGCGAGCGTGAGCGGAAGCGCGACGTTGTCCTCGACGGTCATCGACGGGATGAGGTTGAAGGTCTGGAAGATGGTGCTCACGCGCTGGAGCCGGTAGTCCGACAGGTCGCGATCGGGCAGCTCGCCGAGCGGCAGCCCGGCGCCATAGACGTGACCTGACGTCGGGCGGTCGAGCCCACCCATCAGCGAGAGGAGCGTGCTCTTGCCGCAACCCGACGGCCCGACAATGGCGACGAACTCACAGGGTCCTACGTCCAGAGTGACCTCGCGCAAGGCGGCCACGTGGGTTTCGTTCCGTCCACCGAATTCGCGAGAGACCGAGTCGAGCCGCAGGCCCACGGCCTGGCCGAGCAGGTCCTTGAACTCGTCGACGTCGGGAGGACCTGGCGGTGGTTGAGCGGCCGGCGCGGTGTGGTCGAGGACGATCACCGTCGCCGGCTCGGCCCCATCGAGCACGGTAGCGGCACCATTGCCCACGCTCGTCGCCTCGGCCGCGACGCGAGCTTCGCGGCGCGCGTGGCGGCGACGGCGCTTGGAGCCACCTGGCTCGATGGGATCTGTGACGGCAGTGGCCACCCCGCCCTCCTTTTCCCGCAGTCTAAGTGTTCAGTTAACGGTCAGCGACCCGGTTCGGCTACTTGCTTCTCCAGCCAGTTCAGATAAGCGGACGATCCGCCTTCGATGGCCACCTGGATGATCTCGGGAAGCTCGTAGTTGTGGTGCTGCCGGACGTAGTCCTGAACGGCGGCGGCTCGGGATTCCAGCGTCTTGACGAGCAGCAGCGCCTCATGCTCGCGCTGCAGCAGGCCGCCCTCGTAGTAGAAGGAGCGCACCGTGGGCACCACCGAGCAGCAGGCGGCCAGATGCTCGACGACCAGACCTTCGCCAATTCGCTCCGCATCGTCGCGAGCGCCGGTGGTCACCATGATCAGAACCGGCTTCTCCCCCATCGCGTTAATTCTGTGCGTTCCTGGGGCGGTCGAGCCACACGGTTCCCGCCAGCAGGCCAATCGATCCAAGGATGAGGCCGCCGATCACGTCCGACTCCCAGTGCACGTCGAGGTAAAGGCGATCGAAAGCCATCAGCACGATCACCGCGATCGCGGCGATCACCGCGAGGTTGCGCGCGCGGCGCGATGGCGAAAGGCGATGGATGACGAACGCGATGAGTCCGTACGCGATCACGGTGCGCAGCATGTGACCGCTCGGGAAGCTGTTCTGCGCGCTCGAGCCGGAAAGGATCTGGCTGATGCTCGGCCCATCTGCCTCTGCAAGCGAGTGCGGCGGGCGCAGGTGGTGCAGGTTGAACTTGTAGAAGATCTCGAACGCTGCCGCGGCGATGAACACCAGGAAGACGAGGGCGTCAGAGCCGAAGCCGCTGCGCCAGAGATAGACCGAGAGGCCGAGCATCAGGATCGTCGTGACCTCGACGCCGCCGAGCTCTGCGATCAGCTGAAACAGCACATGAAGGGACGGCTGCCACGCATCGTGCATCGCCACTGCGACCTGCATGTCGAGAGAGGCGAAAACGCCGGCGGTGATGGCGATGGTCAGGCCGATGAACGCAACACCCAGGACAGAGATCGCAAACAGGCGCGGAGTTAGAGGCACGGGAGGAGACCTCGGCGAGAGATTCGGTGGCGAGGTGGCTCAGATGCTAGGCGCGGCCGAGCATCGCAGCGAGCGCATCCGTCGATGCGTGAGCGAGAAGCGCCTACCTGCCGGGGCCCCCGTGCCGCAGGCATGGGGGCAGTGGGCCGCATCGACGCCGAAGATCCGTCGATGGCCTCCGCCCGGGCCTCTAGCACCGGAGGGCCTCTAACGCTGACAACGGCGGCAGAACACGGTGGTGCGGCCGGCGATGCGTATCGAGCTCAAGGGGCGGCCGCACGTGAAGCAAGGCTCGCCGGCGCGGCCGTACACGAGAAGCTTCTCCTGCTGCCCGCCGACGTCGCCCCAAGCGTCTCGATACGTGTCCACCGAGCTGCCCCGGTTGGCGATCGCGATCTGCAGGGACTCGCGCAGCGAGTCGTGCAGGCGCCGCGCGGATTTCCTGCTCACAGCTCCAGCGATCCGATCGGGTCGCAGGCGGGCGCGGTAGAGCGATTCGTCCGCGTAGATGTTGCCCACGCCGGCGACAGCACCCTGGTCAAGGAGGACGGCTTTGAGCGGTGCGCGCCTTCGCTTGAGCCTCTGGTACAGCTCTTCGGCCGCAAAGTCCGGGTCGATGGGTTCGGGACCGAGGCGCGGCATCTTCTTCGCTGTGAGCAACGCCTGCTCGGTGCCGAGCAGCAGCCTCCCGAAGCGGCGCGGGTCGCGGTAGCGCAGCTGCCGGCCGTCGTCCAGGACGAAGACGGCGTGGGTGTGCTTCTCGAGGGGAGCGGCCGCATCGACGAGGCGGAGCTGACCGGTCATGCCCAGGTGGACGACCAGCTCGAGTCCGTCGCCAAGCCCGATGCGGATGTACTTGCCGCGACGACGCACCGACTCGATGCGCATTCCTCGCAGCGCATCGACGAACTCCTGGGGCTCTGGATGCCGCACGATCGTGGGAAAGCTGAGCTCGCACCGCTCGATCGTGCGTCCGACGAGGTGCGGGCGCAGGTCCGCGACGATGGTCTCGACCTCAGGCAGCTCCGGCATCAGGCGCGGACGACGGCCAGCTTTTTCATGTCGGCCCAGTTCGGACCGAACTTCATCTCGACCTCGATCCCTGTCTCCAGCTCGTAAGCGCCGGTCATCACTCGCGGCACCTTTTCCGCGAACTCGTCGAGCTCCGCGCGCGGCACCTCGAAGAGCAGCTCGTCGTGGACCTGCAGCAGCATGCGGCCTTCGATCTGGTCGGCCTCGATCTCGCGACTCAGCCGCACCATCGCGATCTTGATGATGTCGGCGGCGAGCGACTGCATCGGAAAGTTGATCGCCATCCGCTCAGCGGCGCTGCGCAGCTGGTAGTTCGGAGAGCGAAGGTCGGGAATCGCGCGGCGCCGCCCGGTCGCGCTGACCACGAAACCCTCCTCGCGTGCCTTTCGGCGCACCTCGTCGAGGTATTCACGCAGGCGGGAGTAGGTCGTCCAGTACTGACCGAGGAACTCGCGCGCCACATCACCTGTGATGCCGAGCTGCTGCGACAACCCGTACTCGCCCTGCCCGTATATGGAGCCGAAGTTCGCCACCTTGGCAAGCCGGCGCTGGTCGGGCGTCACGGCGTCGAACGCGACCTTGAAGACCGCGGCCGCGGTCGCGGTGTGAATGTCCTGTCCCGCGCCGAACGCGGCGAGCAGCCTGGGGTCGCCGCTGAGGTGTGCGGCAATTCGCAGCTCGATCTGCGAGTAGTCGGCGGACACCATGATGTGGTCGGGCCGGCCGGCCTTGAAGGCCCGCCGGATCCGCTGGCCGAGCTCGGTCCGGATCGGGATGTTCATCAGGTTCGGGTTCGACGACGAGAGCCGTCCGGTGGCCGTGCTGGCCTGGCCGAAGGACGTGTGCACGCGCCCGCTCATGGGGTCGACCAGCTGGGGCAACGCGTCGACGTAGGTCGATTTGAGCTTCGAGAGCTGGCGGTGCTCGAGGATGAGGCCGATGATCGGGTGCTTCTCGCGCAGCGACTCCAGCGTGTCCGCGTCGGTCGAGTACCCGGTCTTGGTCCGCCGGCCGACCGGAAGGCGCAGGTCCTCGAAAAGAACCTTCGCGAGCTGTTGCGGTGCGTTGAGATTGAACTTCTGGCCGGCGACCTGCTCGACCTCGGACTCGATGGCCGCGAGCTGCTCACCCATCTCGTCCTGCATCTGCTTGAGGTAGGGCACGTCGATGGCGACGCCTTCCGTCTCCATGTCGGCGAGCACGCCCGCGAGCGGCAGCTCGATCTCGTGGAAGAGATAGTCGACCCCGAGGTTTCGCATCTCGGCTTCGAGTCGGGGTCTCAGGTTGAGGATCGCCTCGGCGCGTCGCGCCGCAAACTCGGCCGCCTCGTCCTCCACAACAGCGGACGGCTTACGTGCGGCGCGACCGGTGCCGAGCAGCTGCTCCGTGCTGACGAGCTCCATGCCCAGGAACTCGCGCGCGAGATCTTCGAGCCGAGGATCGCGCGAGCCGGCACCGAGGAGATACGCGGCGAGGAATGTGCTGAACGCCCACTCTCGCCTCCCGCCCCCGAGCGATCGCAGCGCCAGCTCAGTCTCTTTTGCGTCGTGACCCGAGATCGGCCTGCCAGACAGCGTGCTGGCGACAGCGTCCATCGCATCAGGCCGCGCCACATAAAAGGTATGGCCGGCGGTCGAGACGCCAAGCCCGCAGATCCGGCCTCCGCGGCCGGCGCCTTCCGTAAACGAGAACACGCCGACGTCGCCGTCTCCTTCGAGCAGGCTCGCGGCTTCGGTCGGATCTTCGACGATGCGAAGGCCCGCAGCCTCCGGCGGAGGCGCGAACGCAAGGCTCGGCTGGATGGGGACCTGGTCCGGCGGCGGAAAGCGGCTCAGCAGCTGGCGGAACTCGAGGTGGTCGAAGACGCGGCGAGCCCGGTCGTAGTCGTATCGCGTCCAACGCGCCCTCTCCAGCTCGAGCTCGACCGGCACCTCCTTGACGATCGTGACCATGCGTTTCCCCAGGCGCACCTTGTCGGCGTTGGCAGTCAAGGACGTCTTCAGCCGGCCCTCCGGTAGCTCACCTAGATGGTCGAGCAGCGCTTCGACGCTGACGTAGTCCTGGACGAGCTTGGCCGCGGTCTTGTCGCCCACGCCCGGCACGCCGGGGATGTTGTCCGACGTATCACCGCGCAGCGCCTTGAAGTCGACGAGCTGCGGAGGCTCGAATCCGTACCGCTGACGGACCTGGTCCGGACCGTAGACGAACGTGTCGGTGATGCCGCGGCGGGGCACGAGCGCGTCGACTGATTCGGTGACGAGCTGCAGGCAGTCGAGGTCACCGGACACGATCGTGACGGAGTGGCCGCGCTCCTCCGCGATCCGCGCCAGGGTGCCGATCACGTCGTCCGCCTCGAAGCCCTCGACCCCGTAGATCGGGATCGAGAACGACTCGAGCACCTCCCGCACCATCTCGATCTGGGGCCTCAGGTCGTCCGGCATCGCACGCCGGCCAGCCTTGTACTCCTCGTATTCCTGGGAGCGGAATGTGGGTTTGCCGAGATCGAAGGCGGCGATGGCGTACTCCGGGCGGGACGCCAGGACGATCGCCAGCATCGAGGTGAAGCCGTAGACGGCGTTCGTCACCCTGCCGTCGGAGGTGCTCATTGGCGGCAGGGCGAAAAAAGCCCGGTAGATGAGGCTGTGGGCGTCGATCAGGATGAGACGCCCGCGCCTTCCCTTCGCCACGTTCGAAGTTTACGTACGCCCGGAACGTCACCCGAAGGGGGCCCGCGCGTTCAAATAGAAAGGATGCGGAGGACCGAAGGGTAGAATGGACCAGCGGATGAAGAACCTCATCGAGGTGTCTGTGGACAGCATTCGCATCCACATGCCGACCGCCCAACACCTGGTGATCCTCAAGGAAAAGGAAGCCGATCGATACCTTCCGATCTGGATCGGATCGTTCGAGGCGCAGGCGATCGCGACGAAGATCTCCGGCAATACGCTCGGCCGCCCTCTGACCCACGACCTGATGGCGACGGCGTTCGGCGACCTAGGCATCAGCATCAAGCGCATCGTGGTCACGCGCCTGGCCGACCAGGTTTTCTACGCGCGTCTTTACGTCAAGCAAGACGGTCGCGACCTCGACTTCGATGCTCGGCCGTCCGATGCGATCGCGCTAGCGGTCCGCGTCGAGTGCCCGATCTTCGTCGCCAACGAGGTGATGGAGAGCGCCGGGATAATCCCCGAGGCGGACGAGATCGACGGCGACAAAGACAAGGGGGAGACGATCGTCGACGAGGAGCGCCTCGCCGTCTTTCGCGACTTCGTGAACAGCCTGGACCTCCCGGAGCTACCCGACGAGCCGGGCGCCAAGGACGAACCCGGCAAGCAGGACAGGCCCGGAGGGCGTCCCGGCCGAGGCTGACACACACGCTGATCTCAGGCGAGGTCGATCTCGCCATTCGCGTGATGATCGCTCTCGCGCTCGGACTCCTGATCGGGGCCGAGCGTGAGTTTCGAGGCCATCCGGCGGGCCTGCGCACCATGGCGCTCATCAGCGCCGGGTCGTGCATGTTCACCGGCCTCGGCCTTATCCCGGAGTTCGGCAAGACCGTGGACCCAACGCGCATCGCGGCCCAGATCGTCACGGGTGTAGGTTTCCTCGGCGCTGGAAGCATCCTGCGTCAGGGGGAGCTGGTCCGCGGCCTGACCACCGCGGCATCGATCTGGGTTGCAGCATCGCTGGGGATGGCTGTCGGGTTCGGCTACTACGGCGTGGCTGTATTCGTGACTGTGGTCGTGGTCGTCGTTCTGTTCGCGCTCAAACCGCTGGAGGAGCGCTTGTTCCGGCGCAGAGGTCACCGCCGCGAGACCGATCCACTGCCAGACGAACTTCCGCAATGACCGTAAGCGAAGTCGCGATCGTCACCGATTCGACGGCGGACCTTCCCGCGCAGCTCGTCAAGGCTCGCGGCATCACCATCGTGCCGCTGACCCTGAACTTCGAAGGCCGCTCGCTGCTCGACGGCGTCGACATCAGGCCGTCCGAGTTTTATCGCAAGCTTCCTAACGCAACCACGCATCCGACCACCTCGCAGCCGTCGGCAGGCCGTTTCGCAGAGACGTATGCGCAGCTGCTTGCAGACCACGCCGACGTGGTGTCGATTCACATCTCCGAGAAGCTCAGCGGCACCTACGCGTCCGCCGTCCAGGGCGCACAGATGACCGATCCAAAGCGGGTTCACGTAATCGATTCGCAGCTCGTCTCGATGTCGTTGGGGTTGGTGACGCTCGCGGCCACGGAGATGGCGGCCCGGGGCGCATCCGCCGAGGCGGTGACGGAAAAGGTCACGGGCATGCGCGAGCTCGTGCAGACCTACTTCTCGGTCGCGACTCTCGAGTTCTTGCGACGTGGAGGTCGCATCGGTCGCGCAAGCGCTCTGCTCGGCTCGGTGCTGCAGGTCAAACCCGTGCTGTGCATTCGGGACGGGCTGGTCACGCCGCTCGAACGCGTGCGCACGTTCGACCGCGCCCTCAACCGCATCGTCGAGCTGACGCGCGAGGTCGATCGCGGCAAGGGCCTGTGTGTGATCGTCGGTCATGGCGACGCCGAAGCTGACGCGGAGCGCGTCGCACGCGAGCTCGAGCCCGTCGCGGAAACGCTGATGATCCAGCCGCTCGGTCCGGTCGTCGGTGCGCACGCAGGGCCGGGCGTGGTGGGCGTCGGCTGCTACCCCGCGGACCTCCTGCCGCTCGGAATCAAGTTGGCGGTTCCCGCCAGCTCAGTGCGAAGCACCTGACATCGCGGGGGCTAAGCTCGCCGCCACAGCACAGACTCGGGCGTAACCGTCTTGCCGACCTGACCTTCGACCGCAAGGGCTTGCAGGTGGGCCAGGCCCTCCTGCAGGGCCAGGCGCTTCTCGTAGAGGTTGTCCCGTGGACCCCACAGGTCGAGCGCCACCTGCCATCCCGACTTTTCATGGCGGCCAAGGATCTCGACGATCTGGTCGAGACGCCGCTGGTGATGTGACACGAGCGCATCGACGCGCTGCGCGATCTGCGAGAAGGGACGCCCGTGCGCGGGCAGGACGAGATTCGGTTCGCGCGAGGCCATCCGCCTCAAGCCCTCGAGGTACTCGTGCAGGGGATCCGGCGTGCTCTGCGGATGCAGGCCGATGTTGGGCGAGAGCTCGGGCAGGATGTGGTCGCCCGCGAAGAGCAGCCCGTCCGCCGCTTCATAAAGGCAGATGTGCCCCGGCGAGTGGCCGGGCGTCCACTCGACGCGAAGGTGGCGAGTCCCCATCTGAACGGTCTCGGCACCGTCGAGCTGCACCGAGGGGTCTGCGGTCTTCACGACCTGGCTCAACGCTCGCTGCGAGTTGCTGAGCACCTCGGCCTCGTCGGCCGGCACGCCGTTGACGAGCAGGTAGTGCCGCACCTCCTCGACCAGGTGCTCGAGCTCGACATACCGCGGATGGACGAGCGGGACTTCGAGGCGGTGGATGTACAGGTCGGCGAGGCCGTCACCGCCTGCGAGGCTTCCCGCCGCGCCGTAATGGTCGGGATGGATGTGCGTCACCATCAGGCGACGCAGGCGCTTCACACCGAGATGTTCGAGGGCCCGGTGGATCGCCTCGAGCGATTCGTCGGAGTTCATGCCGCAGTCGAGCAGGTCCGCCTCTTTGCCGTCGGTGAAGACGAACACGTTGACCAGGCCGTCTTCGAACGGGATGGGGAGACGCAGCTCGAAAACGCCCGCCGCGACCTCGGTAAGGGCTACGTCAAGCGCCACTCCGGCATTGTCGTTGACCGGGCTAAGATGGGTTTCAGATCGAATTTGCGATTGCGAGGGAGGAGCCGATGTCTGACGTCCAGATGACCCCCGACAAGATCGTCGAGGCGATGCCCGACTACCTGATCCCCGAGAAGGCGGCCACCACCAAAGCCACGATCGCGTTCGACCTCAGCGGCGACGCGGGTGGCAAGTGGTGGGTGAAGATCCACGAAGGAAAAGCCGAGTCTGGCAAGGGGGATCCTGCCGAGCCCGCCAACCTGACGCTGCTGGCGGACGCGCACGACTGGGTGAAGATCATGTCCGGTCAGATGGACGCGACGGCTGCGTTCATGCAGGGCAAGCTGAAGATCAAGGGCGACATGGGCCTCGCGATCAAGATGCAGACCTTGTTCCGGAGACCGAGCTAGGTCAGAACGTAAATTTCCAGGTGTTGAGCCTGGAGCCCATCTCCTTCTCCAGGTCGAGAAGACCGGCATGCAGGTCCAGGATCACAACGTGGTGAGGCGTCAGGGCGATCCTCCGTCCGTCCGGCAGGCGGCCGGCTTCCTGCGCGTTACCCCAGGAGATCGCCGTCAGCCCGGTACGGCGCGGGTCGGTCGCTCCAGACGAGGGCGTGAGGTTCGTAGCTATCCAGCTCGCCAGGTCCCGGGCTGAACCTCGCTCATAGGTCGAGATGATCATGAAGGCGAAATCGCCTTCCCCCGGAGTGCATCCGGTCCTTCCACAGGGGTCGTTGACAATGTCCAGCGCGAGATCGAAACCGGGCGGATTCTGGCTCGCCTGGGCGCGCTGGATGTATTTCCATCCCGCTGGATAGCAGAAGCTCCAGCCGGCCTGCAAGTCCTCGTAGCCGTGTTCGCCCTGGGCGCACTTGAGGTTGCCGCCGATCTGAGGTACGCTCGGCACCGGATGCGGGGAGCTCGGCTGGCAGCCGGCTATCGCAACGACCACGGCGAACGTGGCCAGCGTTTTGGCGGGGATTGGCAGCGGGGACGGCATTCGGCGCCTAATTGTGCGGGAGCGGGTACGCATACCGATGCAGGCGTTCTGCTCTCGGAATCCAAACGACGCCGGAGCCGGTATTGAGTTTGGAGGGGGGTTTTTCGAATGGCTGTCGAGAAAAAGAAAGCAAGCGCTCCCAAGGAACGGCTGGAGGCAGACAGGAGGCGTCTTGAGATCCTGGCCGCCCAGTGCGGCGAGGAGGCGGGCCTGCACCGGCCGCTCAACGACGTCACGGGCGGGGTGATCACGGGGATTCCGGAGGACACCGACCTGGCCCAGGCGCTGTCGGACCGGGAGACCACCGACCTGCTCGTCCACCTTCTCGACCAGAACCGCGAGCAGGTGGAGCGCGCTCTGGAGCGCCTGGGCGAAGGCGCTTACGGGATCTGCGAAGGCTGCGGCCGCCGCATCCCGGAAGCCCGGCTGAAGTACCAGCCGGCGGCGACGCGCTGCGTCGAGTGCCAGGCCCACTGGGACAGACTCAACGGACGAACCGCCTGACTTCTTGTTCTCCGGCCCTCTCCACGCTGTCGGGGAGGGCACGGGAGGGGAGAGGGTTGGGTCGAGGCGTGAGTAGCTCGTAACCTGTCGTCGTGCGCCACCCCATCCCGTGGAGATGGGTGGGGCTGTTCGCGGCGCTCAAGCTGGCCGTCACGATGGCCTTCGCCAACCGGTACGGCTGGCACGGCGACGAGCTCTACTTTCTCGCCGCATCCCGCCACCTCGACTTCGGCTACGTCGACTTCCCACCGCTCGTCCCACTGATCGCGGGGGCGGACCAGGCCCTGGCGCCAGGCTCACTGGTGGCGCTTCGCCTGGCCGCCGCTCTAGGCGGGGTCGCCGTCCTGGTCCTCACCGCCCTCATCGCCCGCGAGCTCGGCGGAGGTACTCGGGCTCAAGCGTGGGCGGCTCTCGCGCTGCTCCTCTCCCCCGTCTTCCTCGGCGCCAACGGCCTGTTCCACACGGCCACCTTCGACCAGCTCGTTTGGGCCGCCGCACTCCTGGCCTTCGCCCGCCTGCTCCGCACCGGAGAGCGGCGACTGTGGTTGGTGCTCGGACTCATTGTCGGGATCGGCTTTGAAACCAAGCTCACGGTCGCCGCCTTGCCGGTGGCGATCTACATCGGCCTACTGGTTTCGAATCGCAGGTCGATGCTGCTTTCGCCCTGGCCGTGGATCGGCGCCGCGATCACCGCGCTCGTGTTCGTCCCCAACCTGGCGTGGCAGGCGACGCACGACGGGATCAGCTTCGAGTACGTCTTCTCCCACCGCGGGCACACCGACGGTCCATTCGCTTACTGGTGGCAGCAGCTCCTGGTCTTCTTCAACCCGCTGTTCGTCATCCCAGCCGTCGCGGGACTGATCGCGCTGCGCCGAGATCAACGGTTGAGCCCGGTCGTTTACGTCGTCATCGCGGTCGAGCTGGTCTTCTTTGTCGCCGGAGGCAAGTCCTACTACGCCGCGCCGATCTATCCACTCGCCTACGCGGCGGGAGCGATCTGGCTCGATTCGAAGCTGCGGTCGCGTGTATGGACCGGGGTCTTCGCGACAGCCTCGATCCTGGTGGTCCTGCTGTTCGTCCCTTCGCTGCTGCCCGTCGCGCCCACGCCGAGCGGCGTCTTCGACGACGAGGTCGGCTGGCCAGAGCTGGCGCAGCAGACGGCGCAAGCGTATGAGTCCGTCCCTGCGGACCAGCGCCCGACCACGATGATCGTCGCGCACTACTACCAGGAGGCTGCGGCGATCGACTTCTATGGACCTGCGCTGGGATTGCCCCAGGCGATCAGCCCCCACCTCAGCTACTGGTACTGGGCGCCTCCGCGCATGAATCCGACAGCAGTCGTGATGATCAACTTCACGCTGGACGAAGGGAACCACCTGTTCACCGACTGCCGGCAGGTGGGAACGGTGACCAACTCGGCCCGCATCCACAACACCGACTACGGCGCGCCGATCCTGGTCTGCACGAACCCGCGCCAGCCCCTATGGACTAAATGGCGGTCTCTTCAGACCCTCGACTGACCGCGCCGGCTTCTCAGCCAGGCGCCTACCCCGAGGACAGATCCCGCAACGATCATGGCGAGCCCGATCCAGAACCACTTCAGGTCCCCGGTCATGAAGCTTCCCTTGATGTAGCCGAGGCCCTGGCCGACCCAGACGACGCCTACCAGCGCGACGAGCACGCCGACGATTCCGACGCCAGACCTCACGGCAACTGAGTACTGGCCGCGGTTACCTCAAATTCCGCCGTAGACGACCGACTTCTCCTCGGTGTACTGCAGGAACGCCTCGACGCCGTGCTCCTTGCCGAAGCCTGACTGCTTGGTGCCGCCAAAGGGCAGCTCGTCGTGCGCGATCTGCAGCGCGTTGACCCACGTGTAGCCCGCCTCGATCTCCTGGACGGCGCGGTACGCCGCCGCCATGCTCGTGGTCCAGATCGACGACCCGAGGCCGAACTGAGAGTCGTTCGCGAGCCGGAGGCCCTCATCGAGATCCTTGATTCGGCGCACGGGCAAAGCGGGGCCGAACACCTCCTCCGTCCACATGCGAGCTCCGTCGGGGACGTCCTCGAGGATCGTCGGCTCGATGAACCACCCCTTGTCGTAATCCCCGCCCTGGGGACGGCCGGCGCCGTGGGCGACCTTGGCGCCGCGGTCGACCGCATCTTTGACCTGCGCCTCGACCTCGGCGCGCTGTGTCTCGGTGTGCATCGGACCCATGCGGCTGTCCTTGTCCATGCCGTTGCCTGGCTTCAGCTTCGAAGCCCGGGCGACCAGCTTCTCCAGCAGCGCGTCGTAAGCCCCTTCCTGGACGTACAGGCGCTTCACCGCGAGGCATGCCTGCCCGCAGTTGAAGAACCGCCCGACCGAGATGGCGCGCGCCGCGCCCTCGAGGTCCGCGTCGTCGAGCACGATGCAGGGGTCGCTTCCGCCCAGCTCGAGCGTGACCTTCTTCAAGCCCTCGGCCGCGCTGGCCATCACCTTCTTGCCGGTCGGCGTGGAACCGGTCAGCGCGATCTTGCGGATGAGCGGGTGCGAAACGATCGCCTCACCAGTCGCCTGGCCGAGCACGACATTGACGACGCCTTCAGGCAGGCCCCCCTCGATCAGCGCCTCGATGCAGGCGAGCGTCGCCAGCGGAGTCGTGCTCGCCGGCTTCAAGACCACTGTGTTTCCCGCCGCGATGGCGGGCGCCACCTTGTTGGCGGCCAGCGTGAGCGGAAAGTTCCACGGCACGATCGCGCCACAGACCCCGATCGGCTTGCGGACGACCAGTCCGTAGGTCGTCAGGTCCGGCAGCCGGACGTGCTCGCCGTGGATCTTGTCGGCAAGGTCCGCGAACCACGCGATGTTCTCGCCGAAGCGTTGTGCCTCGATGCGCGATTCGAGGATCGTCTTGCCCTGCTCCCTGGTCAGGATCGGAGCGATCTGCTCGACCTTCTGGAGCATGTGCTGCGAAGCCTTGTGCAGGACCTCGGCGCGCTTGTTGGCGGGAAGCCTTGACCACGTGGTGAACGCCTTGGCCGCCGCCTGCGCGGCCTTGTCGACATCGGCCGGCCCGCCGGCCGGGACCTCGTCGACGACATCGCCGGTCGCCGGATTGCGGACTTCGTACGTCTTGCCGGACGCGGCCTTGGTCCGGTCTCCCTCGATGATCATCGTCGCCATTCGCGGCACCCCCGTTCGGTTCGTTGCATCTACTTCGATAAGGTTATCGGGTTCGTTCGCACAGGCTTTTGGAGGGGCGCGCGATGCCGGTAAGGTTGGAGAAGGAAGGCGGAGTCGGCATTCTGGTCCTCGACCGGCCACCCGCCAACAGCTACGACTACGCGTTTCTCCGCTCATTTGCCGGCGCGGTTGACGACGCGCGTAACGACCCGGAGATTCGCGCGTGCGTGGTCACCAGCGCATCGGAAAAGTTCTTCTCCGCGGGTGCGGATGTGAGCGCTTTCGCCGCGGGGACGCCTCGATCGAGGCTGATGACCGCGATCATGGCCCACGAGGCATTCCGGAAGATGGAGAACACGCCACTCGTCTTCGTCGCGGCGATCGCGGGTCACTGTCTGGGTGGCGGTTTCGAGCTCGCGCTCGCGTGCGACCTGCGCTTTGCCTCCGAGGGCTCGTACCAGATCGGCCTGCCGGAGCTCAACCTCGGCCTGTTCCCCGGCAGCGGCGGCACCCAGCGACTGCCGCGCCTGGTCGGCCTGTCCAGGGGTCTCGACATGATCGTAAGCGCGACCACGATGGGCCCCGCTCAGGCGAAAGAGTCGGGGCTCGTCGACCGGTTGTTTCCGGACGCCGGGGCCTGTCGTGCGGGAGCGATCGAGTATGCGGCCAGGCTGGCGTCAGGACCGAGCGTCGCCATCGGTCACGCCAAGCTCGCGGTCACGCAGGGCTACAACGCACCCCTGGACCTGGGCCTCGCGATCGAGCGCGAGGCGATCAGCCGCGTTTTCGTTACCGATGACGCGAACGAGGGCATCAACGCGTTCGGCGAGAAGAGAAAGCCCGACTTCAAAGGGGAGTAAGATCTGGGTCGAAATTTCGACAAGGAGGTGGCGTGTCATGGCTGAACGAGTAAGCACGATGTCCCGGCCGTCGGCCGCCTCCGGAGCTTCGCTCTAGCAAGGGTCTCCTCCGGCACGGGCGGACCGGCATCGCCCACCCGCAATTCCGGAGGAGTCAGAGTTGTTTCGTTCTACTTTCCAGCTCCCGTCGCTGGGCTGGGATTCACGTTTCGCGGAAAGGTTCATCGAGATCGCCCCGCCCGGCGCCGTGGCCGCGCGCGTGATCGCCGACTACGGCGCGAGCTACCTGGTCCATGACGGAGCGGGTGTGCAGCGGGCGATGTCTCGACACGTCGACCCTGCGGTCGGCGACTGGATCGTGCTCGACGGCGGTGAGATTCGCGGCATAGTCGAGCGTCGCACCCTGTTCTCGCGCCGCGCCGCCGGCAACGAGAACCGGCAGCAGATCCTGGCGGCCAACGTCGACGTCGCCTTCGTCGTGGTGGCGGCTACAGACGTCAACGTGCGAAGGATCGAGCGCTACCTGACGATCGCGTGGCAGAGCGGCGCCGTTCCGGTGGTGCTGCTGACGAAAGCCGACGTTGCCGATTCGATCGATGCGATGCGCGCCGACCTCGAGTCGGTGTCGGCAGGCACGCCCGTCGTCGTCACCAGCAGCGTCACCGGCGAAGGCATCGGGGCAATCGAACGCGAGCTGAGACCGGCTCGGACCGGCGTGCTGCTCGGGCCGTCAGGCGTGGGCAAGTCGACCCTGATCAACACCATCCTCGGCAGCGATCTGATGCGCACGCGCGAGATCGACGAGCGGTCAGGTGAGGGCCGGCACGTGACGAGTCACCGCCAGCTCGTTCAGCTCCCAGGTGGCGGAATGATCATCGACACTCCCGGCTTGCGCGAGGCCCAGCTCTGGCAGGGCGAAGACGGCGTCGAGTACCTCTTCCAGGACGTCGAAGCGCTTGCGCTTCGATGCAGGTTCAGCGACTGCGCTCACGACACGGAGCCGGGCTGTGCGATCAAGGGTGCGTTGGCGGCTGGAACTCTCGACCCGGGGCGCTTGCAGAGCTACCGCAAGCTGCTGCGCGAGCTTCGGTCCATCGAGGTCCGCTCGAGCGCCCGCCTCCAGATCGAGGAGCGGAGAAGATGGAAGCAGATCAGCACGGCCGCCCGCAGGGCCCGCCCATGAAAGAAAGGGCCTGGCGCGTGCCAGGCCCTTCCGGGGGAGACGGTGATCACTTCTTGCGGTGGTGGCTTCCGTCCCAGAACGGGATGTAGCCCTTGGCGATCCTGTCCAGCACTTTGTCGGCCTGCGCCTGGGTGATGACCTTCTTGTCGACGAGCGCTTCCAGCCGCGGCTTCAGGTTTGCCGACAGCCGGGTCTCGAACTGCTCCTTGGTCATGCCCTTGTCTTTCGCGAGGTCCGCAACCTTATGGCCGGCTTTCAGGTCCTTGATGAGCTGTTCCGGATTGATGCCGAGCACGTCAGCCTCAGCCTCGAGGACCGCGCGACGGATGGCACGACGATCCGCGTGCCGGTCAGTGGACGGCTGCTGCGCACCCGTGGCGGCGGGGGTCGGCTTTGGAGTCGGCGACGCGGCCAGCGCGCTCACGGCGCCGGCGCCGAGAAGGACGGCGACTCCTGCGGCGCCGATCGTCTTGACGGCGAATGCTGCAAACGGGGTCATTTCGTTCTCACCTCAACAAGAGTTGGTGAGGTCGAGGATCGGCCGCGCGTGTCAACTCCCCGTTGCGATCCGGTCAGGTTTGTGTAACTAGTCGCGAGTCCAGAATCCTTGAGGGTCGAAATGGCGGATCGCGGCCAGCTCCGCGTCGGTCGGCGCTGACGTTTCGCTTACATCGCCGGCGACCTTCAGATCCCATCCCGTCTGGTTGCGTACGCCTTCGACGCTGTGACCTGGATGCACAGACGCGAGGTACGCCTCGCCGCCATCCTCCGGAAAACGCATGACTCCAAGCGTGGTGATGATCGCAACCGGGCCTCCGCCGAGCAGGCCGGTGCGCCTGCGCCAGCCGGGTGTTCCGTCGCCATGCCCAGGCGACGTGATGAACGAAACCCTCTCGACCAGCCGGCGGCGTTCGTGGCTCACCATGGTGACCCAGCGCCTGCTGAGGATCGCGATGTCGGCGCCTCCCCCGCTCCCCGGAAGCTTGACCTTCGGTCGGGCTGGGTCTCCGACATACGAGGTGTTGAGGTTGCCGAAGCGATCCACCTCGGCGCCGCCGATGAATCCGAGGTCCACGTGACCCTGCGCCATCAGCGCCATGGCGTTCGACATCCGGGTCGCCCATAACGCGCCCACGACGTTGGGGGGATCGCCCATCGTGCCGAGGAATGCCGCCGCCGGTTGGTCGCGCATGAGCCCGACCTCGAAAAGACCGCGGGCATTGGGCGCATGGGCGTTGCGCGCGACGGCGTAAGCGAGGATCGGCAGGCGCATCCCGACGAAGACCAGGTCGCCATCGCGGATCTCGCGCGACGCGACCGCGACCATCAGCTCTTGCGGTGAATAGCTGCTGGCGGGGCTGGCGGCGCTAGTCATCCGGTGGCATGGGTGGTCGAAGCCAAGGAAGCGACGAGCAGCGCAGCGAGCGCATTCGTCAACGTGTGAGCGAGCAGCGCAGGAGCTGACGCCGGATAGGCGCACGTCAGTGCGCCGGTCGGCCGCCCAGGCCGCCGCAGGGCAGCGACGCTCAGCCCGCCGGCAGCGTCACTCGTCACCGAAATCTGCCGGTACGGACGGCCGGTGGCGCTTGATGCGGATCGACTCCGTGTCGATGCGGCTCATGTACGTCGCGCGGTCCGGGACGTCCAGCACCCACCTGCGCAGCCAGGCCTCGAATCCTTCGCGAGAACGCGATTCGGCCGCGTACTCGCGATGAAACGCGTGATCACGCTTGAAGAAACCCTGCACCGGCGACGGATGCGCGCCACCAGGCTCGTGCACGACCGCGACGACCTTCGTCTCGGGAAACAGGATCCGGTTCGGATCGCTCAGGGTCACGCTCGCATCCACCAGCTCTTCGCAGCTCACTATCACGCGCTCGGCGGCCAGGCCCGCCTCCTCGCTGACGCCCAACGGGCCCCAGGCGTGGGCGCGTCCATTCTCGTCCGCGCGCTGGACGTGGACGATCGTCACGTCGGGGCGCACCGCGCCCACGTGCACCAGACCGTCCCGTGCGATCAGGTCTGGGTTCGTGCGAAGGATGTCGCTGCCGAGAAGGGTCCGCGTCGGCAGGCTTGGCACGTTCCAGGTCGCGGCCCACAGCGCGAGCGAGATGGAGAAGTTCGAGTGATCGCGCACCTCGAGCGGGCGCGGAACCGCGTTCTCGCATGCCCGGCGGTAGCAGTGGCCGAGGCCTTCTGACACGTTGCCAACCCACGCGGCCGTCACGCGGCGGACACAGCCGGCGCCGATCAGCTGGTCGAAGAGCGAATCGGAGATGGGCCCGACCAGCTCCAGGTCTCGCCGCTGCCGGCGGGCCATCTCGTGCCCGGCTGCAAACGGGATCAGCGGCTCGAGGGCGACCCCCATGGCGACCGTGGCACCGTCGGGGACGAATCGCTCGATGGCTTGCGCCATCGACATTACCTTCGTCAAGGGTTACTGGGCGATCGTTTCCATGTACGAGCGGTGGTTGCGCTCGAGCTCCGGCATCGAGTCGCCACCGAACTTCTCGAGAAACGCGTCCGCGATCGTCAGCGCCACCACCGCCTCCCCGATCACTCCCGCCGCCGGGACGACGCAGACGTCGCTCCGCTCGTAGTGCGCTTCGGTCTTCTCCTTCGTCCTGAGGTCGATCGACGGCATGGGTTTCTTCATCGTGGAGATCGGCTTGATCGCGACGCGAAGGTCGATCGGCTCGCCGTTCGTGACGCCCCCGGTGATGCCGCCCGCGCGGTTGGTCAGGTGGCGGAACCGCCCCTCCTGGTAGTCGATCTGGTCGTGGAACTCGCTCCCGCGTCGAGCCGCGCCCTCAAAACCGGCGCCGAACTCGACGCCCTTGATCGCGTTGATCGACATGACGGCCTGCGCGAGCCTGCCGTCGAGCTTGCGGTCCCAGTGCACGTAGCTCCCCAGTCCGGGCGGCAGGCCGCGAACGATGACTCGAAATGTCCCGCCGAGCGTGTCGCCCAGCTCCGCCACCTCGTCGATCTCGGCGACCATCCGCTTCGATGCTTCGGGGTCGGGACAGCGGACCGGCGATGCCTCGACGTCGTCCATGTCGACGACATCGATGTCGATTCCGTCGAACCCGATGTCGACCGCGCCGATGGATTGCGTGAAGCTCAGCACCTCGACGCCAAAGTGGCCGAGCAGCTTGCGCGCAACACCTCCCGCCGCCACGCGCGTCGCCGTCTCACGCGCGGACGATCGCTCGAGCACGTTGCGGATGTCGGTGTGCCCGTACTTCAGGGCGCCGGCGAGGTCGGCGTGGCCCGGCCGGAGACGGGTGACGGGCTTTGGCTCGAAGCCTTCCTTGGCGGCGGTCATCTGGGCGGTCCAGTTGACGTGGTCCTTGTTCTCGAGCACGAGCGTCACCGGGCTGCCGATGGTAAAACCGCCACGGACGCCGCTGACGATGCGGGCAACATCGGTCTCGATCTTCTGCCGCCCGCCTCGGCCATGCCCGCCCTGGCGGCGGGCGAGGTCGCGGCGCAGGTCTTCCTCGGAGATCTCAAGACCCGCCGGAAGGCCCTCGATCACCACTGTCAGCTGAGGCCCATGGGATTCGCCAGAGGTCAGAAATCGCAGCACACAGGCGATCATAGAAAAAAGGCGTCCCTGCGAAATCGCGCCGCAGGCTCCGATTTCATGGAGAAAATAGAGCCCGCTTGCCAAGAGCCCTGGAAGTCGCCCTGATCGACGTCGGAGGCACGCTGTGGCCGAACTCGTGGCCGATCCGGCTTGGCGACAGCGAGGGACGCCGGCAGCGGATCAACGCGGCGATGGCGGGTCACGACCCGAAGGTCGTCGAATCCCTCGCCGACGACCTGCTGCGGAGCAGCAAGCCCGGCGACGAAGCCCGGACCGTGTCGACAGAGGCCGTGATGACGCTCGGCGCCGACGAGCTCATCGCGGGCTGCCTCAGCCGGCAGGGTCTCCCCGCGGATCCGAAGACCATCTCCCGCATCCGCCGCGCCATGGCGATCCCGGTCCACGACCGTTTCCAACCGCTGCCCGGCGCCCTCGAGCTGCTGCAAGCCATCCGCGCCCTGGGCCTCCGTTCGCTGATCGCGAGCAACACCTACTGGCGCGACGCTGACAGCTACTGGGACGACTTCCGAAAGCTCGGCATGGCCGAGTACATCGACGGCGTCATCACGTCCGTCGACGCGGGCCACCTGAAGCCGCATCCCGCGGTCTTCGAGATGGCCATGCGATCGGCTTCAGTGCCGGCGAACCGCTGCGTCGTGATCGGCAATCGTGAGGAGAACGACATCCAACCTGGGCTGGCGCTCGGCATGTGGACGATCCTGGTCCACCCCGACGACCCGCCTCCGACTTACAGCCGAGCGCACGCCGTGGCACCCGACCTCTGGGCATGCGCGGTGACACTCAGGAATATGCTCGATTCGACGTGAAGAACGAAATGCTGCGCGAGGTCGAGCGCATCGTGCTGACACTGGAGGTCAACGGCGAACAGAAACAGCTCCTGGTGCCGGTGCACAAGACGCTGCTGGAGGTCTTGCGCGAGGACTTGCAGCTCACCGGCACCAAGCACGGATGCGAGCTCGGCGAATGCGGCACCTGCACGGTGCTCGTCGGCGGCAAACCGGAGCTCAGCTGCCTGCTGCTCCCGGTGCAGCTGGAAGGAGAGGCCATCACCACCGTCGAAGGCATCGCGCAAGGGTCGGAGCTCCATCCGCTGCAGGTGGCGTTCGGCGAGCTGGGCGCGGCGCAATGCGGCTACTGCACGCCAGGTATCCTCCTGTCCGCGAAGTCCCTGCTCGAGGGCAATCCCCGACCGACGCGTGGCGAGATCCGCGAGGCGCTGGCCGGCAACCTGTGCCGCTGTACCGGCTACACCAAGATCATCGAGGCGATCGAGCTGGCCGCGGACCGGATGCGATGAAGGTCGTCGGCAAGCCCCTTCCCAAGGTCGACTCGGCGGCCAAGGTCACGGGCCGCGCGCTCTACGCAGACGACATCGCGCTGCCTCGCACGCTCCACTGCAAGATCCTTCGCAGCCCTCACCCGCACGCCCGCATCCTCTCCATCGACACGTCGGCCGCGCGGCGGATGCCGGGCGTACTGGCCGTGATCACCGGCGCCGACCTGCCGATCAAGTTCGGCATCCTGCCCGTTACGCAAGACGAGCGCGCCCTGGAGCACGAGAAGGTGCGCTACGTGGGCGACCCGATCGCCGCGGTTGCCGCGACCGAGGAAGAGGTCGCCGCCGCAGCGTGCGATGCGATCGCAGTCGAGTACGAGGTGCTCGAGCCGGTGATGTCCATCGACGCCGCTCTCGCACCGGCCAAGGACGAGCGCATCCAGGATTACGGCGGCCCCAACAACATCCACAAGTTCGTCGCCCTCGAGTTCGGCGACGTCGACGGTGGATTCGCGCGCGCTGACCACGTCCGCGAAGACGTCTTCTTCTTCCAGGGCAACACGCACCTGCCCATGGAGCAGCACAGTGCGATCGCCACCTACGTCGATGGGAAGGTCACGCTCTGGTCGTCGACGCAGGTCGTCCACTACGTGCACCGCGCTCTGGCCAAGGTGCTCGAGCTGCCGATGCACCGCATCCGCGTCATCGGTGCGGCGCACGGCGGCGGGTTCGGCGGCAAGACCGACCCGTTCGCGCACGAGATCATCGTCTGCAAGCTCGCGATGCTGACAGGCCGGCCGGTCAAGTGCACCCTCACCCGCGAAGAGGTCTTCTACGCGCACCGCGGCCGGCACCCGGTGCTCATGTGGGTTCGCACCGGGGTCACGGGCGACGGCCGGATCACTGCGATGCACTTTCGCAGCGCGCTCGACGGCGGGGCATACGGCTCGTACGGGGTCGCGTCCACTTTCTATACGGGCGCACTGCAGACCGTGACCTACGACATCCCCGCCTACCGATTCGAGGGCTGCCGGGTCTTCACGAACAAGCCGCCGTGCGGCCCCAAGCGCGGCCACGGGACACCCCAGCCGCGTTTCGCCATCGAGCTGCACATGGAGAAGATCGCGCGCGACCTCGACCTCGACCCGGTGGACATGAAGCGACGCAACTTCGTGCAACCGTTCACGCGCACGGTGAACTGGCTCCGTGTCACCTCATGCGGCCTCGAGGAATGCACGGAGCGAGTCATCAAGGCATCTCGATTCCACGGGCGGGAGCGCCGCGCCGGCCACGGCATGGGTTTTGCGATCTCGAGCTACCTGTCCGGCGCCGGCACCGCGATCTACTGGAACGACATGCCGCACTCCGAGGTGCAGATGAAGGTCGACCGTGGTGGCGTGACTGTGTACTGCGGGGCGATGGACATCGGCCAGGGCTCTGACTCGGTGCTGGCGACCATCGTCGCCGAGGAGCTGGGCCTGCAGCCTTCCGACGTTCGACTGGTCACCGCCGACACCGACACGACGCCGATCGACCTGGGCTCCTATTCGTCCCGCGTCACCTTCATGGCCGGCAATGCCGCGCTCGAGGCGGCGCGAAAGATGCGCGCGATGCTGGTCGAGGCGGTGGAGGCCAGCGGCCACAAGTTCGGCGAGGTCGCGTTCGAGGATGCCTGCGTCCTGGCCGAGGAGCGTTTCGGGACCCTGACGAGCGCCGGGAGCTACACGCCGCCGAAGATCGCCGGACCGTACAAGGGCTCGGGGGTCGGGCCGAGCCCGGCCTACAGCTACTCGGCGTGCGTGGTCGACCTCGACGCCGATGCGCGGACCGGGCTCATCAACGTGAACAAGGTCTGGATCGCGCACGACGTCGGCCGTGCGATCAACCCGCTGCTGGTCGAAGGGCAGGTCGAAGGCAGCGTGTACATGGGCCTGGGCGAGGCTCTGATGGAGGAGCAGACGTTTCGCAAGGGCCTGCACAAGTGGCCGTCGATGCTCGAGTACAAGTCGCCGACGTTTCTCGACGTACCTGAGATCGAGACGTTCATCGTCGAGACCAACGACCCCGAGGGACCGTACGGCGCGAAAGAGGCCGGCCAGGGCCCGCTGCTGCCGGTCCCGCCCGCGCTCTGCTCCGCCGTTTACGACGCGCTGGGCGTGTGGATCGACGAGATCCCGGTCACCCCGGAGAAGGTCATCGAGGCATTGCGCCGCAAAGAGAAAGGAGAGGAAGCGCGGTACGGGCCGCCACTCTTCCCGACCATTCCGTATCCGCCGACCATCAAGGTCGAGCCGCCGCCGAGGTCTGCTAATGCTGCGACTGCCTCGATTTAGCTACCTCCGCCCGAAAACCGCGCGCGAGGCGGCGCGCATGGCGGCAGAGCTCGGTCCTCGGGCGATGTTCGTCGCCGGCGGAACCGACCTCTTCCCCAAGCTGAAGCGCAGGCAGTTCGAGGTCGACACGCTGATCGGTCTCGACTTCCTTCCACGCGAGATTGACAACGGATCAGGCGAGTGCACGATCGGCGCGCGCGCAACCCTGGCCGCCGTCTCGCGCGACTCACACCTCATCGCGCGATTCACCGGCTACGCCGAGGCTGCCGGCCTGGTCTCGTCGCCGCCGCTGCGCAACGCGGGAACGATCGGCGGAAACCTTTGCGTCGATACCCGCTGCAACTACTACGACATGACGTACGAGTGGCGAAAGGCGGCCGGTTTCTGCCTGAAGAAGGACGGCGATATCTGTCTGGTCGCGCCGAGCAGCCCGCGCTGCTGGGCCGTTTCGTCGTCGGACACTGCGCCGATGGCCATCGCCCTGGACGGCGTGGTGATGCTCGCGGGCCCTGAGGGTGAAAGGGAGCTGCCGGTCGCTGCTCTGTACCGCGACGACGGCATCGACTACATGGCAAAACAGCCTGCCGAGGTGGTGACAGCTCTGCGCCTGCATGCCGCCAGCAACGCCCGCAGCGCTTACGTCAAGCTGCGCCGCCGCGGCTCGATCGACTTTCCGATCGCGGGCGCCGCAGTCGCGGTCGAGCTCGACGGCGACGTGCTCGCCGGTGCCCGCGTCGTGCTGACGGCGGTCGCGTCGCACCCGCTCGAGGCTGCTGCCGCCGAGGCCTTCCTGAAGGGCAAGCGGCTCCAGCCGGAGGTAGTGCGGGAGGCGGCCGAGATCGCCTCCAAACCCGCCAGGCCGCTCGACAACGCCGACCTGAACCATTTCTGGCGGAAGCGGATGGTCCGGGTCGTCGTCGAGCAAGCCCTGACGAAGATCAGCGACCAGTTGGCCGGGCTCGACGGTTAAGCTTGCAGGTCGATAATCGGTTGATTCATTATCCCTACATACAGAAGGGCCAGGGAATGGTCGAGTACGCGCTCATCCTCGCCCTGGTTGCGCTGATAGTGCTGATTGCACTGATCGCGACTGGCGCTCAGCTTTTGAACCTCTACTCGAACATCACGGCGACGATGTGCAACTACCACGTGGGGTGTTGAGCCCGACGTTCTAAACGGCCGCCACGGCGGCGGCTGCCTGCGCCGCCCGTTCCGCGTTCTGCCTGATCCGGTCCATGTCCATCCGGGCCAGCGCTTCCGCCGGGAACAGCGAACCGGCAAGCCCTACAGCTTTGACACCCAGTCGAAGGTAGTCGGGGACGTCCTCGATCTGGACGCCGCCTGACACCCAGAACGGCACGCCGCCGAGGGGCCCATTGAGCGCCTCGATGTAGCGCGGCCCACCGACCGGAGCCACGGGAAACACCTTCACCAGCGCGGCGCCGGCGAGCCGCGCCTGGTAGATCTCGGTCGGGGTGAGCGCCCCAAGCACGCAAAGAATGTCTTCCTGCCGGCACGCATCGGCGACCTCGGGAAGCAGCACCGGAGTCACCACAAACGACGCGCCGGCGGCCTTGGCCTCGATCACCGCGCCCGGGTCCCAGACCGTCCCGACCCCGACCGGGTAGCGCCCGCCGGTGGTGGCGATCAGGCCCTTGATCAGCTCGAAGCATGAGGGGACCGTCTTGGTGATCTCGATCGTCTGGACGCCCGACTCCATGGCGGCCAGGCAGGCCTGGAAGCCTGCGTCGGCGTTCTCGGTGCGCAGCACGCCGCAAATACGGTTGGGGAAAACTTCCGCGATCGAACGCATGAAAAAGTCCAGATAAGTTTGAAGGCAAGCCTCGCTCCGTTGGCGCGCACCCACTTGAACTCTGGCCCTGCGTACACTAGTACATACGTATGACCGGGGCGACCGCGACCGAGAGCACCCGAGACCAGATCATCCACGCGGCCGCCGACTCCCTCCTCGAAAACGGCTATTCCGGCACGAGCGTCCGCTCCATCGCCTCCAAGGCCGGGGTGGCCATCGGAAACCTCCAGTACTGGTTCCCGACCAAGTCCGAGCTGCTGGTCGAGGCGTGGCGCTACCTGACCGCCAAGTCGGTCGAGGAGCTCCGGCAGACGCTCAACCAGCTGACCGACCCGCTGGTGGTGCTCGAGATCGGCGTCGAATCACTCTGGGATTCGCTCCGTCGCCTCGGTGACGTCCAGCTGGCCGCGTTCGACCTGCTGGTCCAGGCGCCACGGACCGAGCGTCTTCGCGCCTACCTGCCCGAGCTGTTCACCCGCTACCGCGAGGTGATCCAGGAGCAGCTTGACCGGCTGGAGGCCGACGGCCGCGTCCGCCTGACGGTTCCCCGGGACGTTCTCGTTCCGCTGGTTTTGAACACGGTGCTCGGCTTCGGGCTCTACTACGTCGTCACGCGCGACGACGAGTCGTGCGTGCGGGCGCTGTCCGCGTTCCGCCAGCTCGCGGGCAGCATGATCGAGCCGGTCCCGTGAGCGTCCTGGCCCTCGACCGAGAGCTCAACCGCCTCGAGGGTCTGTGGTCCAACGGGCTTTCCGACGCCTACCGCGCATACGCCGCTGCCGTCCACGACTTCGAGCCGGAGGTGCAGCCGAAGCTGGCGCTGGCGGCGGCACTGATCGAACAGGGTGTGCGGCTCCAAGGGCTCGGCGGGCGTGCGGCGGCGCCGGCCACGCTGCTGATCGGCGACCTGTGCCTCGCCCGCGGCTCGCGCCTGCTGGCCGACCACGCGCCGCTGGCGGTCCAGGTCGCTTTCGCGCGCGCCATCGAGACAACCTCGTCCGCGGCGGCATCCCAGCAGGAGTCAACGCCCGTGCGATCGCTGCTCGAGCAAGCGCTCGGGGCCGGAAGGTGAGCGCCAACCGCGTCGAGTTCGCGACGACCCGCGCCACCGAGTTCGTCGACATCACCGACCGGATCCGCGACGAGGTCCGGCGTGCCGGCCTGCGATACGGGCGCGTTCACCTGCAGTCGCTGCACACGACGGTCGGTCTTGCCGTCAACGAGAACGAGCCCCTTCTGCTCCGCGATTTTCAGGGCTTGCTGGAACGCCTCGCGCCCGCCGGGGCGGGATACGAGCACGACGATTTCACGCGGCGCTTCGAGATTCGACTCGACGAGCCGGTCAACGGCCACGCCCACTGCCGCCAGCTTTTGTTGAGCGCTTTTGCGACGCTGCTGGTCGAAGAGGGTGAGCTCGTCCTCGGGCGCTGGCAATCGGTGTTCGCGGTGGAGCTCGACGGACCACGCGAGCGACAGCTCGCCCTTCAGCTGGACGGCCATTTCGCTCGGGGCACCGAGGGTGAGCCTCTCGAGTCGCTGGTCGAGATCGAGCTCAGGCGCCAGCTGATGGTCGACCCGGAGGCCGTCGCGACTCCGATGCGGCGGCTGATCGAGGCGGGGGGCAAGCGGCTCCGACCGAGGCTGGTGCAGCTGACCGCGGGGATCGGGCCGCAACGGGATCCGCTGCGGGCGGCGGAGCTCGCGGCGGCGGTTGAGCTGCTGCACAACGCGACCCTCATCCACGACGACTACGTCGACGAGAGCACGCATCGTCGCGGCCGGCCGACCGTTGCGGCCGCCGAGGGCCCCGAGCGCGCGGTCGCGGTCGGTGACTACTACTTCGCCAAAGCGACGCGGCTCATCGCGGAGATGGGCAATCCGGGCGTCACCTCGGCTGTCGCGGAAGCCCTCGAGGCGGTATGCGCCTCGCAGATCGACGACGTGGCGATGCGCGGTTCGTATCCCGGCGACCGGGATTCATACATGGGTGTCGTCCGCGGCAAGACCGCGTCTCTCTTCGCTGCCGCCTGCGCGTCAGGCGCGCTGCTTTCAGGGGCTTCGCCGGAGGTCGTTGATGCTCTGCGCCGTTTTGGTGACCTGCTCGGCGTCGCGTTTCAGATGGCCGACGACATGGTGGACCTCAGCCCGAGCTCCGGAAAGCCGGTCGGTCTCGACATCCGGCAGCGAGTCCTCTCGCTCCCGTTGATCTACGCCGCCGAGGACCGGGAGGTCGGACCGGAGGTGCGACGCCTCCTCGCGGGCACTCTTGGTGAGGACGAGGTCGGCCGGGTCGCAGAGCTGGTGGCCTCGAGCGATGCGCTGCCCCGCGTCCGGAATGAAGCCCGAAGTCTCATCGATGCCGCGGTGCGCGAGCTGGACGCCTTCGAGCTCGACGGCCTGCGCACCACCCTGGTGAGCCTGGCCCGCTCAGCCGTCGACCGAGTTTCCTGATCGATCAGTGCGCGGTGCCAGTGCGGCTCGCCCTCTGCCGCTGCAGCTGCCGGTACCGAAACCAGCCGATCCTCAGGCCTCGCGTGAGCCCACCACGATTCCAACCGTGCCCATCGCAAGGCTCACGAACCTGACGTCCGACCATCCCGCCTGCCTGGCCATTTCGGCGAGCTCTTCCGGCGTCCGATACGAATCGACCGTGTCGCTGAGGTACCGATAGGCAGCTCGATCTCCTGAGATCACGCCGCCGATCGCCGGCAGCAACGTCCTGAGGTAAAGCCTGTAGGCGGCGCCCGCGACTCCCTTCGGCGGCCGCACGAACTCGAGCACGACCGCGCGGCCCTTCGTCACGCGTCGCATCTCCCGCAAGCCCTGGATCGGGTCGGCGAGGTTGCGCAGGCCAAAGGCAATCGTGCTGGCGTCGAAGCTCGAGTCGTCGAAGGGGAGCTGCAGCGCATCACCCTCCAGGAACTCGATCCCAGGGTGGTCGTTTCGCGCGACCTCCAGCATCTGCGGGCTGAAGTCGAGCCCGACGACGCGGCCGCCTTGCGAGATCCGCGCAAGCTGCGCTGTCAGCTTGCCCGAACCGCACGCGACGTCCAGCGCCGTCCCGCGTGGCCGAAGGCGTGTCTCTCGTGCCGCCCGCCGCCGCCACCCGGCGTCGGTGCCCATCGACAGCACCGTGTTTACCGTGTCGTAGCGATGCGCGATGCGGTCGAACATCGACCGCACGGCGGCGGGATCGCGTTCGCTCAGAGCACTCAAATCCGCTGCCAGATCGACGCGATGCCCTGCCCGACGCCGATGCACATCGTGGCGAGGCCGTACTCGGCGTCGCGGTGGTTCATCTCGCGGACCAGCGTGCTTACGAGCCGCGCTCCGCTGCTTCCAAGAGGGTGGCCGAGGGCGATCGCGCCGCCGTTGACGTTGACCTTCTCCTCGTCCAGGCCGAGCAACCGCATGCACGCAAGGGACTGCGACGCGAAGGCTTCGTTGAGCTCGACGACCCCCACGTCGGAAGGCTGCAGGCCGGCCTTCTCGAGGGCTTTGAGCGAGGACGGTATAGGTCCGATGCCCATGTAATCGGGGTGCACGCCGGCCGGCGCGGCCGCGACGAGCCGCGCGAGGGGTTGCAGGCCCCGCTCGTTTGCCTTCGCGGCGGACATCAATACCAGCGCGGTCGCCCCGTCGTTGAGCGGTGAGGCGTTGCCGGCCGTGACGGACCCGTTGTCGGCGAATGCCGGCTTCAGCCTGGCGAGCGCCTCGAGAGAGGTGTCCGATCGTGGTCCCTCATCGTCGGTGAGGCTGATCGCATCTCCCTTTCGCTGGGGGACGAGGACCGGGACGATCTCCTCGGCCAATCGCCCCGACCGCTGCGCCGCCACGGCGCGCTGATGGCTGCGCAGGGCGAAGGCGTCCTGGTCCTCGCGCGACACCTCGTATTTCTGGGCAACGCGCTCCGCGGTCTCCCCCATCTGCAGAGTCCCGTACATCGCGGCCATCTTCGGGTTCACGAGGCGCCAGCCGAGCGCGGTGTCATAGACGGTCTGTGGGCCGCGCGGATAGGCTGCGTCCGGCTTGGCCATCACCCACGGCGATCGCGTCATGCTCTCGACGCCTCCCGCGACCATGATGTCGGCCGCACCGGCCTGGATCTCTCGCGCGGCGGCAATTAGCGCCTGCATGCCCGAACCGCAGAGACGGTTCACTGTCTGGCCAGGGACCTCAACGGGAAATCCGGCGAGCAGCAGGGCCATGCGCGCAACGTTGCGGTTGTCCTCGCCCGCCTGGTTGGCGCAGCCGAGGATCACGTCCTCGACCTCCGCCGGCTTGACATGCGCGCGATCGCACGCTTCCTTCAGAACGATCGCGGCGAGGTCGTCCGGACGCACGTCCTTGAGCTGTCCGCCGTAGCGGCCCATCGGCGTGCGCGCCGTGGCGACGATTACCGCCTCGGGCATTATTTTCGCGAGGCGCGCCTGGCCAGGAAGCTCCGCACGCCTTCGGCAAACTCGCTGCTCGCGGCCTGCGCCTCCTGGAGGTACGACTCGAACTCCATCGCCTCCTCGTAGCTCGAGCCGAGCGCGTGGTTGACCGCTCGCTTCGCGCCCGCCATCGCCTGGCGGGGCTGCGCGGCGAGCTGGTTGGCGAGGTCGCGGACCTCCTCCTCGAGCCGTTCCGCCGGGACGACGCGGTTGATCACTCCCAACCGGTGCGCGGCCTCTGCCGGCAGCGGCTTGCCCGTGAAGAACATCTCGTACGCGACTCCGGTCCCGGCCAGGCGAGGAAGCAGCCAGCTCACGCCGCCATCCGGCGCGAGGCCGATGTTGACGAACGCCTCCATCAGGTACGCCTCAGGCGCGGCGATCCGGATGTCGCACGCCAGCGCGTAGCTCGCGCCAATTCCAACCGCCGGACCATTCATGGCGGCGATCACTGGTTTGGGCATGGTGCGGAGGCGCATGAGCATCGGCATGTACTCGTTGCGCAGCACCTTGCCCACGTCCTCTGGGGTGCGCATTCCACCGCCTTGCACCATCTCGGTGACATCGGCGCCCGAGCAGAAGGCGCGGCCCGATCCGGTGAGGACGACGACGCGCACCGCGTCATCGCGCTCGGCCTGCTTGATCGCTTCGCCCAGCTGCTGACGCGTCAGGGCGCCGATCGCGTTCATCTTCTCGGGCCGGTTGAGACGTATCCAGCCAATCCCGCCCTCCGATTCGACCACCACATGTTGTTCGACTTCAGTCGCCATCACTTACTTTCCTTTGAACACGCCCTTTCGCTTTTCCAGGAACGCGTGCATCCCTTCCTTCTGGTCCTCAGTCGCAAACAGGAAATAGAAGCTCTTGCGCTCCGACGCGAGGCCCTCCGCAAGCGGCGTCTCGAAAGCCTTGAGCACCGCCTCCTTCGCCATGCGGACTGCCAGCGGAGGCTTGGCGGCCAGCTCGCGGGCGAGGCGCTGCGCAACGCCGATGGTCATCTCGGCAGGCACCACCTTGTTGACCATTCCGAGCTCGTAAGCCCTCTGCGCCGTCAGGGCCGCGCCCGTGAGCATGACTTCCATCGCAAGGTATTTACCGACGGTGCGCGGCCAGCGCTGAGTCCCACCCGCGCCCGGGATGATGCCCAGGTTGATCTCGGGTTGCCCGAACCTCGCCGTCTCCCCCGCGACGATCAGGTCGCACATCAGCGCCACCTCGCAGCCACCACCGAGCGCGTAGCCGTTGACCGCGGCGATCAGCGGTTTCCTGAAGCCCGCGAGCGGTGCCCAACGGCCCGTCTGGTCGCGACGCAGCTGGTCGACAGGGCCCTGGTTCGCCATGTCGCCGATGTCGGCCCCGGCGGCGAAGACCCTGGGACCGCCCGTCAGCACGACTGCACCCGCACTCTCGTCCGCGTCCAGGTCGGCCAGCGCGGTCGTCAGCTCGCGGATGAGGTCTGGGCTCAGGGCGTTCAAAACCTTCGGCCGGTTGAGCGTCACGGTCGCGATCGGAGGGTCGATATCGACCAGGATGTGCTCGTACCCCATCGCGCCTATCATCAGCTAAATGCCGAACCGGAGATTGGTCGACTCATACGGCCGCGTGGCGGACGACCTGCGGATTTCGGTCACCGACCGCTGCAACTTCCGCTGCATCTACTGCATGCCCGCGGAGGGGCTGAAATGGCTCAAGCGGGAGGACATCCTGCGGTTCGAGGAGATCGTGCGGCTGGCGCGAATCTTCGTCGAACGCTACGGCGTGCGCACGATCCGTCTCACGGGCGGAGAGCCGCTGGTGCGCGTGAAGCTCGAAGAGCTCGTCGGGATGATCAACGCCATCGACCCGACCCTGGACATCACGATGACCACGAACGGCGTGCTGCTGCGCCAGAAGGCGCAAGCCCTCAAAGATGCCGGTCTGAAGCGGATCAACATCTCGCTCGACACGCTGCACCTGGACCGGTTCCAGGAGATGGCGCGAAGCGACGCGTTCGAGCGCGTCATGGACGGCATCAGCGCGGCCCGTGAAGCCGGCCTGTGGCCGATCAAGCTGAACATGGTCGTGATGAAGGGCCACAACGACGACGAGGTCGTGGATTTCGCCCGGCTGGCCCACAGCGAAGGCTACGAGGTGCGCTTCATAGAGTTCATGCCCCTCGACGGCGACAACATCTGGACCAACGAGCAGGTCGTGCCGAGTCGCCGAATCCAGGAGCAGATCGAGGACATGTTCTCGCTCGAGCCGATGGTCGACACGCGACCCGGTCCGGCGACCCGCTTCAAGTTCGTCGACGGGGCGCCTGGCGGGGTCGGGTTCATCTCGTCTGTCAGCCAGGCGTTCTGCACCACGTGCAACCGGGTCCGCCTGACCGCGGAGGGCGGCCTCAGAACGTGCCTCTTCTCGCTGATGGAGACGCCGCTGCGCGACCTGATGCGGTCGGGCGTCTCCGATGACCACCTGGGCAGCGTCATCGAGACCGCGATCTGGCGCAAAGAGGAAGGACACCTGATCAACAAGCCCGGCTTCATCAAGCCGGCCAAGTCGATGTCGCAAATCGGAGGCTGATGCCCACACCGCCACCCGGCGGCTTTGCCGCCGGCCTCTCGACAGGTGGAGAGGCGAAGCCCTATACGGTCACCGAGCTTGCCAATGAGATCCGGCGCGAGCTTCGCCCGCTGACCGCGCTTCTCCTGAAGGGCGAGGTGAGCGGCATGAAGCAGGGGTCCAAAGGCCATTACAGCTTCGTCATCCGCGACAGCCAGAGCCTGATCAACGCCTTCATCTACGCGGACGATGCCCGCCGCGTCACGACCCTGCCCGAGGACGGCCAGGTATTCATCTTCCGGGGCCGGGTCGACTACTGGACCCAGTACGGATCCCTCCGCTTCATCGTCGACTTGGTCGAGTTCGACGACGTCGGCAAGCTGCGGGCTCGTCTCGAAGAGCTCAAACGGCGCCTCGAGAGCCAGGGCGCATTTGCCCCCGAGCGCAAACGCAAGCTTCCGTTTCTGCCCCGGTCGGTGGCCATCCTCACGTCTCCGACGGGGGCTGTGATTCACGACCTCCAGGAGACGATCTGGGACCGCTACCCGAACATGGGCATCGTGGTCTATCCCGTCCAGGTCCAGGGCGCCGGCGCCCCGATGAGCGTCGCTCGGGCCCTGCGGCGGTGCAACCAGGAAAGGCGCGCCGACGTCGTCGTGCTCGCGCGGGGTGGAGGCAGTTTCGAGGAGATGTACGCGTTCAACACCGAGCTGGTGGCGCGGGCGATCCTCGATTCGCGGCTGCCGGTGGTCACGGCGCTCGGGCACACTTCCGACCGCACGGTTGCCGACCTCGTCGGTGACGCGGAGTGCCGCACCCCAACCGAGGCAGGAGCTCGCGTGGTGCCAAAGAAGACAGACCTGCTGGCCGCACTGCACGAACGCAAGCGGCGGCTGGAGCGGGAGATCAACCGCCGGTTCAGCCGCGAAGCCGACCGGCTGAACCGAGCGCAGGCCGACATCGCAAGGCTCAGCCCGCTGGGACAGCTGGCGCGACGCGAGCAGGCCGTGCGAGAGCTGCGGCGCCGCATGCACGCCGCCCTCAAGCTGCGGCTGAGCGTCGGCCAGGCCAGCCTCACTGCGACCGGCGGCCGCGAACGCATCCAGCGCCTGCTCGCGAATCGCTTCGCCGACCAGGCGCGCCGGCTCGAGAGCCAGCGCCGGCGCCTCGTGGCGTTGAATCCTGATTCCGTGCTTTCCCGCGGCTACAGCATCACGCGCGATGCGGCGACGGGCGCAATCCTGCGATCGGCGACCGAGGCGAGGGTGGACGAGGGCATCTCGATCCAGCTCGGCTCCGGGAAGCTTGCCGCGCGGGTCGAGGAGGTCGAGGCGTGACTGACGAGGAGCTGACCTACGAGCAGGCGATGGACCGGCTGGAGGAGACGCTCAAGCGGATGGAGTCGGACAAGCTGACCCTCGACGAAGCTGTCAAGGCGGCGGAAGACGCCCAGCGATATTTTCGGATCTGCGTCCAGCGCCTGGAGGAGGCGCGCAAGAAGATCGAGGTCCGCGCGGAGACGGAGCCTACCGAGTAGCTGAAGTCTCTTCCGGCAGCGACTCCAGCCTCTCGTCCATCGCCCGCAAGCGCCGGCTCAGGTTCTTGATGAACTCGAGCAGCACCTCCGGATGCTCGTGGACGATCGCCTGCAGCCGGTCCCGCCTCAAGACGCGGATGGCGGTCTCCGTGATCGCCTGGGCGCTCGCCGACCTCGGCTGGTCGTCGAACACTGACATCTCCCCGATCACCGCGCCGGCGCGATGCCTTGCCAGCGTGACCTCACGACCCTCATGGTCGAGATGGACGCGGACCTCGCCCTCGACGATCACGTAAAGCTCGCCACCGACGTCGCCCTTGCGGAAAAGCGACTCGCCCTTCGCGTAATGCCTGGTCACCATCATCCGGTCGACGCTTGCGAGCTGCTCGAGGGTGAGGGTGTTGAAGAGCGGCACCTGCTTCAGCGCGATCAGCTCTTTCATCTGTTCGTCCAGTCCATGTGACGCCGCTGCCGCGGTCTCGCGCACCCACCTGTCAGGATGCCTCGCGAGCGCGTCGAGATCCGCCTCGGTCAGCGGCCGCACGAGCAGCGGGTCGAACGCTTCGGGTTCGAGCAGGCGGCCCAGGGGGCCGGCGAGCCAGCTCGGGCCGAAGTTTAACAACGTTTCCAGCGCCTCCACCCTTGCTTGCGCAAGGACCGAAGCAAGCCCACGCTCGACCGCGCCGAAGCCTCGTTTTCCGTGCAGTGCTCGCATCGCGGTCAAGCCCGACTCCCTCGCGCCATGGACGTAGTCGTCGAGCCCGATGCGGAGGAGCGTGTACCCCGCTGTGTCCGGGACGCCCTCCTGCTTCATCGCGGCGCTCACGCGCGCGGACAGCCGTGCCGCCTCGGCGGCGTGCGCCAGCTGTTCCACGAGGTGCTCGCGGACCTTTTGATAAAGCTCTGGCCGCCCGCTGCGAATGAGCGCGTCGACCACCGCGACTGAGGTCTGGTCGCCCGCGGAAAGGAGGGGCAGCGTGAGTGCCAGCGAATCCGGCGCCTGGACCGCCATCGCCTCCGCAGCGAGCGAGCGCACGTCATGGTCGCCGCTGGAAAGGCTCTCGGTCAGGGCCTGGCTGAAGGACTGGAGTTGGTCGGGGGGCGGGGCCCAGCGAACCGCCTGCCGGAGAGCCTCCCGCCGCACATCGACCTTGCGGTCGCGCAGGCACGCTATGAAGGGTTCGGCGACGCCGGCGACCCGTCCCTTCATCCGGGCGAAGCCGCGGATCGCCTCGATTCGCACCTTTGGGTCGACGTCACGCATGCCGGCCGAGACTGCCCCGTCGTCGCCGACAAATCCACTTGCCCACACCGCGGCGGCCCGGTCGGATGCGTGGGTCGAGTCGTGCAGCTCCTGGATCACCGCGCGGGCGCCATCCCAGCGCTCGCCCCGGGTGAGGCCGGCCACGGCGGCGGCCGCCCGCACCCAGCCGTCCTGATCGGCGCCCGCCACTTCGAGCTCCTGCACCGACAGGCGGTCGGCGGGCGCCATCTCGAGGGCGAGGCGTCGAACCGCGGCGTCGGGCGACCTGAGCAGCTCTGGCAGCATCGCCGCGAACGCATCCGGTGAAAGACTGGCCAGCGCCGCAGCGGAGAACTCCCTGGTCTTGTGGTTGGCGCCGCGGATGAAGCTTTGCAGCTCGGCGACGTCCTTCGGCGTCACGCGGCCGATGGCCTGCTGGTAATCGGCGAGGCTCAGTGCATGCGTGCGGAGGCGTGTGTAGATCGCCTCGAGGTAGTGGCTGCGCAGCCACGAGGCCGCTGCGAGAAAGGCGATTCCGACCAGGATTCCGAGCATTGCCAGGACCTGGACGCTCGACCCGATGGCGGGCCGCAGGAGCAGCAGCGCCACACCGCTGATCAGCGCGCCCCCAGGCAGAACGGCGTTGTTGAGGAGGAATTGCAGCTTCGGCACCACCTGCGGCGGCAGCGCACCGCTGAGCACGTTTTGCGCCGGGTCGTCGAGGCCGGTCTGGAGCCCGTTGCGAACGATGAACAGGAACAGCGCCGTCGGAAGGACCGGGTTGATGGTGACCGCCATGAAACCGATCAGGGTGAAGATCGGGAGAGCAAGGATCGCGTTCTTGACTCCCAGCCTGTCGAGAACCCACGGCGCGATGAAAAGGCTCACGGCGAGCTGCACGACGTAGCTCAAGAGCCAGGCGTTGCCGATGAGGATGGTCAGGTCCTGGAGGTTGTCGTGGGTGGCGTGCACGAACACGACGGCCACCACGTAATCGCCGATCCGGCTCGCGACCTGCAGAAACAGCGCCAGCACGACGACGGCGAGGACGAGGCGGCTGCCGGTCATGTGCTCGAGCGCGCGCTGCAGGATCGCGACGAGGCCGTGGCGCTCGCGCTCGACCTCGTGACTGACGAGGAGCTGGTCGGCATCGTCGATCAACGCGGGCCGGTAGAGGGTGCGCTCCAGGCCGATCGTCATGTAGGCGGCCGCGATCGAACCGATCGCCCAGAGCAGGATCAACGGCTCGGTGGCGAAGATCGCGACCAGCGTCGTCGTGGCGCCGGAGAGGATGTAGCCGACGCTCGAGCCGGCAGCGATGACTGGAAAGACCCGCTTGCCCTCGAGCACGTTGAAGTGCTGGGTGACGAAGCTCCAGAAGTGGAGCATCACGAGCTCGAAGGCGACCGAGTAGATGACGTATGCGACAAAGGCGACCGTCGCGTCCTCGTGGATCAGGTAGGCGGCAAAGACACCGATGGCCGCCACGGCGTTGGCGCCGAGGTTGATGCGAAATGCGCGTCCGAGTCCGAACCTGCGCGTAAGCGCGCCCTGCAGCGCGTCCATGGGCCACACCGCCAGCGCGAGCACGACGAAAAAGACGGGATAGGCGTTCGGGCCGGCCTTGTTCAGAAAGATCGACTGCGCACCGCTGAACGCCGTGTACATCGCCCAGCCGACGACCGTCGCGAAGAAAGCCACGCGCAGCGTGCGCCGGAGCTCGGTGCGCCGGACGTGAAGGGCCCTGGCGAGCAGAGGCGACACGGCCCCCGCCTGGATCAGCCTAGGTCTGCTGGACGCTGGCGATCCTCTGCAGAGCGGCGATTCGCTCCGAGATCGGCGGATGGGTGTCGAAGAGGCGGCTGAAGAAGCTGCCGTGGTGCTCGTCGGGGTTGTCGATCATCATCGCCGCGACCGCGTGATTGAACCGCTCGGGCGGTTTGTCGTTGGTCGAGATCTTCTGCAGGGCCGAGATCAAAGCGCCCGGGTTGCGCGTCAGCTCGACACCGCTCACATCGGCAAGCGACTCGCGCTGCCGGGAGAGCGCGAACTGCATCAGGGGTCCCACGATGAACGCGATCAGCGTGAAGAGAATGCCAATCGCAAAAACGACCAACGCCCCCTGGCCGCGCAGCCGCATGCGGCCGACGCTGTTCCAGAACGCGCTCGAGATCAGCGCAGCCATACCGACCATGGTCACGACGATCAGCAGCAGCCTGACGTCGAAGTTCTTGATGTGACTCACCTCGTGCGCCAGCACGGCCTCGAGCTCTTCGCGATTCATCATCTGAATCAGGCCTGTGGTCACGGTGACGGCCGCATGGTTCGGATCGCGTCCAGTCGCGAACGCGTTCGGGCTTGGGTCGTCGATGACATAGACCTTCGGCAGCGGCAGCCCGTCACCGATCGCCAGAGCCTGCACGATGTTGTAGAGCTGCTGGTACTGCCTCGGATCGGCCTCCCGCGCGCCAACTGCGGAGAGCACCGTGGCCGAGCCGAAGTAGTAGGCGTACAGCGCCGCGCCGACCGCGAGGAGGCCAAGCACGATCGCGCCGGCGACGGCGCCACCCTCCCCAGAGGAGAGCCACCCGATGATCAGGCCGACGATGATCCACACCGCGAGGAACGCGACGATCACGATGAGGCTGTTGCGCTTGTTCCGGGTGATCTGGTGATACATCTAAGTGGTGGCGCGCTTGTTCCCCTGCATGATGTCCCGCACTCGCTCCGCGACGTAGCGACCCCAGATCTGCGCCCACACCAGGCCGTTGCCGAACGCGGACACGTCCTCGGAGTGGTGCTTGAAGTGGTACATCCACATCGCGCGGTGCCGTTCGTAAGAAACCTCGCGCCGGCGATCAGGCGTGGCGGGCTTGACCCGGTGCGTGGCGCTCGCTGTCGGCAGGTAAAAGATCTTCCAGCCGCCGAGCTTGAGGCGATAGCACAGGTCCAGGTCTTCGCCAAACATGAAATAACGGGGGTCGAAGAAGCCCACCCGATCGAGCGCTGACATCCGCAGCATCAAGCACGCTGCAGTTCCGGCATCCATCTCGTGGACGTCGGTTTCCGCTACGTGGCCCATGTTGTGCCGGCCGAAGCGAGGGCTCCTCGGAAAGAGCCTGCTCAGACCGACGGTCTGATAGAAGAGCGTGCTCGGAATCGGAAAGGCTCGCCTGGCGTCGGGATCGAGCTGCCCGTTCGGCAGCGTCAGGCGCGGCCCAACCGCGCCCGCGTCTGGACGGGTGAGCAGGAAGTCGGCCAGCCTTCCGACGCACTGCTGGTCGAGCGTCACGTCAGGGCTGAGCAGCAGGACAAAGCGACCCTGGCAGCGCTCCAGGCCGATGTTCGCTGCGCGTCCGTAGCCGAGGTTCTTCGCCTGGACCAGGACAGTCGCCTGGGGGAACTCGTCGGTCACGGCGGCCGGAGATCCGTCCGACGAATCGTTGTCCACGACCACCGCCTCGACCGGTATGTCGGCGCTCGCGAAGAACGACTTCAGGCACCGCAGAAGCTCGTCTTTCGAGTTGCGGCTGACGATCAGCGCCGAGACGATCGGCCTGGCGGCTTCCGGCATGGCTTTGGAATTATCCCGTGGAGCGCCCCACTACAATGCCCGGGAAGTGCAGCGACTGGGTGTCGGCAAGCGCCTGGCCCAGCTACTGCGCAACCAGCTGGTGCGCCAGAACCTGGTTCTTTTCTTCGGCGGCCTTGTCGCCGGGATCGGAGGCTTTGTCTACCACGCGATCGCCGGCCGAGTCCTCGGGCCGGCGATCTACGGCCAGGTGGCGTTCCTCATCGCGGTCTACGCGGTGGGCACCGGGCCGGCGCTCATCCTGATCGTCGTCCTCGCGCGTTACACGGCGATGCTGAACGCGCGCGTAGACCCAGGGGTCCGCTCGCTGCTGGCGCGGACGGTCCGTCTGATCGCCATCCCGTGCTTGCTCTTCATCCTCCTCACGGCGCTTTTTGCGCGCCCCATCGCCATTTACGCGCACGTCGGCTCGACGATTCCGATCCTCATCCTCGGTTTTTCGATCGCGCTGATCTGGCAGGTCGCGATCCCTCGTGGAATCCTGCAGGGCCTGCAGCGTTTCACTGCGCTCTCGTTGAACCTGTCGCTGGAGCTCGTGGTCCGCACCGTCGTCGTGTTCGCGATGCTGCGAGCCGGCTACGCCGTCTCCGGCGCGATGGCGGCGGTCTTCGTCGGCCTTGCGTTTGTTTTCGTGCTGGGTCTCTTCTCGCTGCGGGATCACTTTCGCGGCGCGAGCCGGCGAGTGCACCTGCGAGTGATGGCCGGCTTCTCGCTGACCGCGACCGCCGGCATCATCGGGATCCTCGTCCTCTACAACCAGGACGTCATCCTCGCCAAGCATTATCTGAGCGATCACGACGCGGGCATCTACGGCGGCCTCAACAAAATCGGGACGATCCTCTACTTCCTGACCTTGAGCGTGAGCCAGGTGCTGTTCCCTCGGGTGGTGGAGGCCGTGGCGAAGGAGCAGAACCCAGGCCGCATCCTGCTTTCTTCGGCGGGCATCCTCACCGCACTCGGAGCGTGCGCCCTGCTCGTTTTCGCGGCAGTCCCGGGACTCGTGGTTGGAGTGCTCTTCGGACCGAGCTTCCACGACGCGATCCCGCTCGTGTTTCCGGTCGGTTTGATCGGGCTCGCGCTCGCGCTCGACAACCTGCTCGTCCAGTTCTTCATGGCCGTCCACGACCGCGCGTTCGTGCCGATCCTGGTGCTGGGAGTGGTCGCGGAGGCGGCCCTCATCTTCATGTTCCACGCCCGGGTGGGGCAGGTCGTGCTGGACGTGCTCGCGGCGCTGGTCGGACTGCTGGTCCTGCTGGCGATCCGCTGCTACGTGCTGCTGCCCCGGCTGCGGGCCGAGAGCATCGTCGAGCCGGAGCCGGCGCTGGGCTAGGAAATATTTAAGTCCCGCCCCTCTCGGGAACGGGACTTAAAACGCTCGGCAACGACCTACTCTCCCGCCGGGTTGCCCCGGCAGTACCATCGGCGCTGGAGGGCTTAACTACCGTGTTCGGAATGGGAACGGGTGTCTCCCCTCCGCCATAGTCACCGAACCCGGAAAGTATACGGACGTCAGCGGGTTCGGCGCCGCCGGGCGCGCAGGCTCTTGATCTTCCGAGCCTCCGCCGGCGGCACGTAGTGCGAACGCCTTCTCATCTCGCGCACGAGCCCCTGCTCCTGCACCTTGCGGCGGAACTCGCGCAGCGCCTGCTCGAACTCCTCAGGATCCTTGACGACTATTCGCACAACCCGTCAAGGATACAGGTCGAACCAAACGGCCTGCGCTGTTAAGACCTGCTCGAACCTGCGGCGCGGTGCTCACCTCTCTCAGAGCACCACGCCGTTCGGATTCATGGCAGCGGGGTCAGGGGTTGACTCCCGCCAGCGTCACGGTCGCGGTGTGACTCCCGTTCGAGTCGGACCACGTCACGGAGACCCGCTCGCCGGGCTGGTGCGACCTGATCGCGTTGCCGAGCGAGTCGGACGAGGTGACGGTGGTGCCCCCGACCTTGGTGATGATCGACCCAGGGGCGATGCCCGCGCGCGCTGCCGGCGAGTTGGACTGAACGCTCGTCACCATCGCGCCGGAACCGGTGTCGCGGATCACCACACCAAGGAATCCCCACTGACCGTAGGTCAGGTCGGATCCCTTCTCGTCAGCCCGGATCCTGTTGGCCTGGCTGACAGCGGTGTTGGCGGCGATCGCGTAGCCGACGTCGGAAGCCGAAGACCGGAAGCCCTGCGCCTGTCCGGCGGTGATCATGCCAACGACCTGGCCGGCGGTGTTGACGAGCGCACCACCCGAGTCCCCCTCGTAGATGAGGGCGTCGCTCTCGATCATGCCACTCAGGGTCTCGGAGTTACTGCCGCCCTCACTGGCGGTGATGGTCTGGTCGAGCGCGGTCACCTGTCCGGGTTCTGCATGCGGCGCGCCACCGCGGCCGAGCGCATTGCCGATCGCGACGACCGAGTCTCCGACCTTGACCGAAGACGAGTTGGCGAATGTGACCCTCGGAAGTCCTGACACGTTGGCGTCGATCTGGATGACGGCGACGTCCTGCGAGATGTTGACGCCGACGACGTGCGCGGGATAGGTGCGCGAGCGTCCTTGAACGGTGACCGTGATGCTGCTCGAGCCGCTGACAACGTGGTTGTTGGTCAGGATCTCGCCGGTGGAGCTGATGATCATGCCGGTTCCGGCGGCTTGGCTCGAACCGACGGTCGTGTTGATGTCGACGATGGCCGGGCTCACTCTGGCCGCGATCGCGGCCGTGCTGTTGTTGCTGTTGGATCCGCCCGTGTTCGGCGTGACCTGCTGGATCGGCGTCTCGGGCTGAGCACTCGACTGCGCGACCTGGTGGCCGTTGACCGCGCGAGCGAGGCTCCACCCGATCCCCGCGCCGGCCGCGGCCGCGACCACCGCGATGAGCACGATGAAAGCCGCCACCCGGTACCAGAGCGAGTCGGCGGGAGCGGGACCGGGAGCATAGGCGGCAGGCGGGGGAGCCCAGGCCGGTGGCGGCGGCGCGCCCTCGTTGTCCGGCGGAGGAAGCAATGTCTGGTCAGGGACGCTTTCCTTTCCCTGCTCTTGTGGATTCCGCTCTGACATCGATTGGTACCTCCGGTGACTCTCTGGACCGCTGTCTAGTGCACCAGATTGCCCCGGCAAGCTGTGAGTCGACTCGACGGTTCCTTGGTGTTTGCTGAGGATACGTGCCTCCGTCACCTCACCGCGTCGGGGAGGGCGACGGAGACGGTGATGGCGACGATTTCGCCGACGGCGAGCCCGATGGGGATGCAGACGGTGACGGTGAGGCCGACGGCGTCGGCTGCACCTGCTCGGCGGGCGCGGGCGTGGTCGGTTCGGGCGGAGGCGGCGGCGTGGCGAGCGACAGCACGAGCATGAGCGCCAGCGCGACCAGCCCGGCCGCCACCGGGATGGCCAGGGTGTTCTCGCGAGAGCCCGGCCGCGCGCCGGTGCTCTGGGCGGATCCGCGGTACGCACGGCGCAGCGGCGTCAGGTGGATGCCCTCGGCCGACGCCCCCGCCCACGGCGCGTTGGCGTAGATGGCAGCCTGGAAGAGAAGAAGCACCGCCAGCGCGATGGTGGGCAGCGATGGCGCCCGCACCAGCATCACGATGGCCGCGGCGAGCCCGGTCGCGGCCAGGAGCGTCTCCATCTGCGCGGCTCGAAAGGCCTTGATCACCGATGCTTCGCCGTCCTTGAACTTCGGCGTGCGCAGGAAGGTGGTGTGGAATCGCACCAGGCCTCGCAGGCACGCCACCGCGACGACCCAGCTCAGGGCAAACCACACCTGAAGCCCGGCGATCGCGTCTCGCCACGTGCAGCGGGTCTTGAGCTTCATCGCCCACACCGCGCGGAGCAGTCCGGTGGCGAGGAACGCGATGGGAAGAGCCAGCGCGAGGCCGGTCATCCGTCGGATGGGCAGCTCGTGGTGCATCGCGGTCGAAAGCGCGGTGAGAAGCAGCAGGAGGGTGAAGCAGAACATCAGGACGTCGCCGAACCACTGCACGTTGCCAAGCAGGTAGTGAACTCGCTGAGCGAACGTGAGCCGCTCGCCATGACCCGGTTGAAGCAGCCGGCGCCAGTGCAGCCTCAGGATCTGCACGCCGCCGAGCGCCCAGCGAAAGCGCTGCTTCTTGAGACCGTCGAAGCTCAGCGGCATCAATCCGTGGCCGTACGCGCGCGGCACGTAGACGCCGACGTGGCCCATAGCGAGCATGCGCAGGCTGGCTTCGGCGTCCTCGGTCACCACGTTCGGATTCCATCCGCCGATCTCCTCCAGCGCGCTGCGCCGGATGAGGCCCATCGTGCCGGCGAAGATGATTGCGTTGCGATGCGCACGAGACGGCATCGTGATCTCGAAGAAGTACTGGTAGCTGTAGTAGAGACCCCGCAGATACTGGTCGTCGGCCCAGTCGCGATAGTTCTGCGGCGTCTGGACGAAGGCGACCTTCGGGTCGGCGAAGTGGCCGGTCGTGGAGCGAAGCCAGTCCGGCTTGACCACGTAGTCGGAGTCCACGACGCCGATGATCTCCACGTCGGCGGGCAGGCGCCGGGTTGCCTCGTTCAGCGCCCCCGCCTTGAATCCGGGCCAGTTCTCGAGGTGCATGAACTGGAACCGGGACCCCAGCTTCGTGCACCGCGCCTCGAGCGCCTTCCAGTTCTCGGGATCGGGGGTGTTGTTGTCGACGACCTGCACGATCAGGTTGGGATAGTCGAGCTCCGCAAGCGCCTCGAGGGTCTCGCCGACGACCTCCAGCGGCTCGTTGTAGGCGGGAACCTGGATCGCCACCTTCGGCAGGTATCCGGGGTCGACGGGATGCGGGCGGTCCGACGTGCGGCTCAGGGTGTCGACGATTTCGAAGAGATAGGAAAGCGAGAGGGCAAGCGCCGTGAGCTCGAGGACCAGCAGGAAGCTCGACGCGACCAGGTAGACAGGGTCTCGCCCGACCGCATACGTGATCGACGCCGCGTAGAGCAGGTACGCGATCGAGGCCAGCACGGCCGCGGCGAACAGCTGCGCCCCCATCCAGCTCCAGCGACGGAAGCCCAATCGCATCAGCGCCGTCGCGGCGACGGCGGTGGCCCCCAACGCGATCTCGAAATCGGGGGTCTGGCTGATGAGCCCGGCGTTCCACGCCATCAGCGCAACGAGCGCGGCGCCGAACGGCAGGCCGAGCCACATCCGAGCGCGAACGACTCCCGGTACGAACGCGCCGACCGTGGTGGCCGCGCTCAAAGCGCCGAAGAAAAAAGCCGCATGAAGGGGCACGAAGCTAGAACGCCCCAATTCGTTTTTTGCCCCGTCGAACCTGCCACAGTAAGGTTTGGCCAAACTTATCGGCGCTTGGACGGAGGATCGACCATGGCGTTCAGGGAAGCCTCACTCGAAACCACGGCCGCGCCGGCCACGGTCTGGCGGGTCTGGTCCGACGTCAACCACTGGCCCGAATGGAATCCCGACATGAACGACTCGAGAATCAACGGCCTCCTTAAGCTCGGCGCGACCGGGATGATCAACACGAAGTCAGGCGGCAGGCACGACGTCGTCGTGACCCATTACGAGGAGGGTCGTTCGTTCGAGCTCGAGAGCACCGCGCTGCCGGGAACGAAGATGGCGATCCGCGCGACGATCACGCCGAATGCAAGCGGCAGCCGGATCACGCAGGGCTTCGAGCCGCGTGGGCTTCTCGCCCCTCTGGTCGGACCGATGATGAGCGGTCAGATCCTGAAGACGTTCACCGCCGTGCTGAACGGGCTGAAACGAAAGGTGGAAGGGACTCCTTAACGGCTGGGGCGCCTCGCGAAGAGGGTGCTCTCGACGAGGATTCCGTCGACCCAGTACTCTCCCGTCGTGCCCGACGGCAGCAGGTCGTAGGTACGCCCAGACGGATCCGCCACAAGCTCCAGGGTCGCGATCCTCACTCCGTTGACCTCGTCGCCGATCTTCAACCATCCAACGGGTCGTCCGTCACCGATCCTGTGTAAGGGCGACGCCGTGATTTCGCGGCCATCGGCGAGCACCATGCGCACAAGCCGGCTTCCCGGCGCATCGAGCCTCGTTCTGGTCTCCAGGACAGTCGCCTCCACCCCCACGCCATCCGCCGACACCGACCACACGCGCATGCCAACCTTGATCTTCGATACCGGGACTGGTCCCGTGGGTGTTGCGATTGGCGAATTCGCCGCCAGGCAGATGGGACACGCACTCATATCGGCGCTCTCGCGGACATGGGTGACATGACCGAAGAGATCAACGTTTCCTTGCAAGTTGTTGCGGAGCGCCTCGGGATGGCCGCCGATGCGGTCGGGGGTCATCTCGAAGTCGTAGCCGGAACCGTTCCAGCTAAGACGTACCGCTTCGAGTTTCAGCCATTCGCGGTAAACGATGACGATCTGATCTGCCGTCAGCGCGACCGGTGGCATGTGCTTATGCCTGAGAATCGACGCATAGGTCGGTGCATCGGCCACGATCCGCGGGTAGTCCCGCTCAGGAGTGAAAGCCCCGTTTGGCACTCCCCAACCGGTGCATACGAGCGGATCACCGGCCACGTCGATCACGCCGTACTTCAGATCCGCGGTCGAACGCGGCACGAACGGCAAAACCGGAAACACGTAGACAAGAAGAAGCGTCAGGACCGCGGCGAGCACGACCGTGACGCCTAGGGCGACGCGGCGCCGCCTGGAGAAACTCACGCGTGATGGGACTCGAGCTGGTCCTGGCACCACGCGTAGAGCGCGTCGTACATCGGGGTCTGAGCCGCCAGCTTCTCCAGGTCGCGGTCGCCGTAAAGCTTGCGGAATCCCATCGCGATCGCCTTGAGGCCGGCAGCTTCAGGCGTCTTCTCGGCGTCAGCCAGGACGTCCGCCCCGTGGACGATTTGAGCCAAGCGGTCGAGCGCGCGGTCCTGCAGGCCGAATTTGAGGATGATCGACTCGAACGAGCATCGCCCGTCGACGTGCCCCAGCTCGGCGCCCTCCACGTCGAACGGCTCGGCATCCTGCTCGCGGGCGATGCGTGACACATCTCCTGGGTCCACGTAGATGAATTCGGCGTCCGGGTCGATGAATCGGCGGATCAGCCACGGGCAAGCGATGCGATCGACGGCGGCGTTCTTCCGGGTCACGAATCGCATGTTTCATCTCTCCTTGCGCTTGCGCGCCAACCGGATCGCGCGCTCGGCCCGTCCGCGCGCGGTCGACGCAAAGTAGTCACGGGCGGTGGCGCGAGCCAGGCCTCGTTCCAGAGCCGCCAGCTCGCGCTCGTACCGGACGCCTTCCGAAGGCACACGGCGAGAGAGAGTGGCCGCGCTCGCTTTGAGTTGCTCGTATTCCGCGCTCCGGTCCGTCTCCATGCGGCGCCGGATTTCCTCTTCATCGCCTTCCGGCAGCTCGGTCACGGGCAGGACGTACGCGTCGCCGTCGCGCTGGACGATATCCTCGGCGATCCACTCCAGCTGCTCGAGCAGGTCCTCGCTGAACGGCACAATCACGGCTCCCGGTGTGAGGCTGATCGCACCCAGGCGCTGCAGGTTCCGCCACGTCGCGACGCGGGCGGTGCTTGATGCGGCCGGCAGCCGCCAGGTGAGGACGAGCCATTTTGGCCCCGTCATTCCTACAACATACATTACATGCAACCTATGTTGCAACTTGACGTGGCTGCGCCTACGATCGGAACCGCATGCACTTCATCACTCGGAAAGCGATCCACGTCGACAGAATCGCCACCGCCTGGGCGATCCGAAGATTCGTGCCGCCGGCCACGTTCGAATTCGTGTCCCGAACCCGAGACGTGAGAAAGCTGGCCGGCATCCCGTTTGACATCCGCGGCGCCGAGCTCGGTCACCGCGACGGACGCTGTACCTTCGAGAGCCTCCTCGCGAAGCACGAGCTTCGCGACCTTGCCCTACGCCGGATGGCCGCGATCATTCGCGGCGCGGACCTGCCTTACGAAGACGGGGCCCCACCCGAGTCGGCGGGTGTGGCCGCGATCTTCGACGGCATCCGGGACACGGGAGCTACCGACGAGGAACGGCTGGAGCGCGGATCGGCCGTGTGCGACGTGCTGTACGCCTACTGCGCCGGCTAGGTCGTCTTGCAGCCTCCGCGCTGCGGGTCGACCGGGGGCCCGGTGGCATGTCCCGGCCGAGGCCCGACCGGGACCGGCGGCGGCGCCCCGGTCTGGTTGCCATGGCAACCGTTGGTGCTGTTCGTAGCGTTGGGGTTGTCGGACTGGGCTTCGGAAGGGCCGCCGGCATGGACCTTGTCCGGCTGGTCGGCAGTCACTATGGTCGTGGCCGGCGCCGACGGCACCTGCGATCCGAGCAGCGGTGGGTTCACGCTGACCGCGCTCTGCGTGGCCGGGGGCGAGGACGCGCCTCCCGGCATCAAGATGTCAGGGCTCAACGCCACCAGGCCGATCGAGACTGCGGTGGCGGCGCCCGCCGCCGCTACGGTCACGACCTGAGGCCACCGCTCCTGGCGGATGAGCGGGAGGAAGATCGCCAGCGCCAGGGAAACCACCCATATCCCCGCCTTGCGCACCTCCTCCTCGAGGCGCTCGAGCGCGCCCGCGATTCGCCGGCCGACGGTTCTGACCGAGACCTGCAGCATCTGACCGATCTCTTCGTTGGTGTGGCCCTGCAGAAAGGCAAGGGTGAGGATATGGCGATCCTCCATACGGAGCTGCGCCAGGGCGTCGTGGACCGTGTGTCGTTGGAGCGCCGATACCAGACCTCGCCACGCACCTTGGGCGCTGGCCACCCAGACCGCGTCGACCGCGAGCAGGCGCCTCGCCTGGCCGTTCCGGCCTGTCCGGCGGCGTGGATCGACCGACGAAGCGGGGGTCCCGCGCATCAGCCAGGACTTGAGCGCTCCCGCATCCGGCGGTTCAGCCGGCTCGGGGGTCCCGTTGCCGGGCTCTGGCCATTCCATGCCGATGGGGGCGCGCAAAGCCTGCACAGGCTACACCGGTCATGGAAGAGTTGGTTGTCCTAATGGCGCGCAAGATCGATGTGTTCGCTCACATCCTGCCCAGGACGTATCTCGACCGGCTCGAACCCCAACTCGAGAGGACGCTTTCGGGCCCGAAGCTGAGCTACTACCGGGAGGGCGTCTTCCGGTTCGACCCGGCCCTGACCGACCTCGACACCCGTTGGCGGCGACTGGACCTGATTGACGACTACGCGCAAGTTCTCGTGCTCGCCGTACCGCCGCTCGAGGAGGTCGGCGACCCGAATGTCGCCGCTGAATTCGCAAAGTTGGCCAATGACGAGATGGCAGATCTCGTCTCGAAGCATCGAGACCGCTTCGTCGGGTTCGCCGCGGCTCTGCCTCTCAACGACATCGACGCCTCCGTGGCAGAGATGGATCGGGCCGTGGCAAAGCTGGGCGCCCTGGGCGTTCAGGTGTTCACCAACGTTCTCGGCGTCGCACTCGACGACGCCCGGTTCGAACCCATCTGGACCCGAATCGAGGAGCTCGGCTGCACGGTCTGGCTGCATCCGACCCGTGACGCAACATGGTCCGACTATCCGGGCGAGAGCGAGTCCAACTACGGCCTCTGGTGGTCGTTGGGCTGGCCGTATGAGACAGCGGCCGCCCTGGCCAGGCTCGTCTATTCAGGAGTGATGGAGCGCCATCCGGGTCTGAAGCTGATCGCCCACCACGGCGGAGGGATGATCCCCCACCTCTCGGGTCGACTCGGCATGGGCCCCGGATACCGGCAGGTCAAGGATGCGCTGCCCAAACCGCCGCTCGATTACTTTGGGCGCTTCTACGCCGACACCGCGTTGTTCGGAGCTTCCCACGCAGTCCGCTGCGCGCTGGACTTCTTCACGCCGGCAAACGTCCTGTTCGGCACTGATATGCCTCTCGGTCCGCCGGACGGGGTTGCCGCCACCATCGCATCGATCGATTCCTGCCGGCTCCCGGAGGCGGACCGAACCGCGATCTACACGGGCAACGCACGTCGCCTGCTCGGGATCGAATAGCGCCCCGGTCGGTCTGGATAAGGCGGGGGTCAGGCGCGGACCGCCTTCTTGCCCTGCTGTTTGAACATCTCGACGATCTCCTTGACCGTCGTCGCGTCCTCAGGCCTCTTGTCGGCGCCGCGGAAGGAGACGATGCGAGGGAAGCGCAGCGCATAGCCATTCTCATCGCGGAGGCGGCCTGCAGTGTGCCTAGGGCTGCGAGTGATCTCATCGGCAAGCACTTCCACCACCACCTCCGGCTCGAGCCACACATCCGGCACCAGGACGGAGTCAACGCGCGGAGGTTTCGTGTCGACCTGGAGCTTGTCGCCGCGCTTGTGGATCTCTCGCCATTCGGCATCCGACAGCCCGGTGCCCAGGCGGGTGATGGTCACGAATCGATCGCTTTTCTGGTCGTACACGCCGGCCAGCAAGGCTCCGACGCCAAACTCGGCGCGTTTGCCCTTTCCGAAGTAGTAGCCGAGCAAGACCAGGTCCACGGTGTCGCTGAGCTGACCGCTGGTATGGCGCTTCAGCTTGACCCAGTTGAAGTTGCGCGCACCGGCCTGGTAGGGCGAGTCCGGCCTCTTGACGACGACCCCTTCCAGCCCCTGGCTGATGTAGTCGAGCAGCGTCGTGGTGAGCACCTCGACGGAGTCGGTCTTGATGATCGGCGCGGGCAGCAGAACCGACGAGCCGCGAATCACCTCGTCGACGAGCTCGAGCCGCTTTTGGTAAGGGAGCTCGGTGAGGTCGCGGCCGTCGCGGTAGAGGATGTCGAAGATGAACGCGGATAGCGGCAGCTCCCTGGCCGCCTGCTCGATTCCGTGCTGCCGCCGACGGCTGGCCGTCAGCTGAAACGGTAGGAACTCCTCTGACGCCTTGCTGTACGCGATCGCCTCGCCATCCAGGATGACCGATCGGTCTTTGAGCTCCCGCGCCGCTCGCGCGAGCTCGGCGAACATCAGCGTGAAGTCCTCGAGGTTGCGCGAGAAGATTCGGACGTCCTTGCCCTTCTTATGGATCTGCACGCGGATCCCGTCGTACTTGGGTTGGACCGCGACCATGCCGAGGCGCTTGATCACCGCCTCAGGATTGGGCAGACGTTCCGCGAGCTGGCTGCGAATCGGCCGGCCGACGGCGACCTTCAGCGCGCTGACCCCCGGCTCGCCACCGGACCAGAAGGTCCTGGCGATCAATCCAAGGTCGGACGTTCGGTTGTAGGCGGCCTCGAGGATCGGTCTGAGGGACCGGTCGCCCTTCTTGGCGAACGAGAGGGCGTCGAGCACGGTCGGGTCGCCGATGCCCAGCCGCAGGCGGCCGAGCGTCATTCGCACCAGGTGCTTGGCGGCCGTGGGGTCGACGCGTTTCAAGAGGTCGGCGAACAAAGACCGCTTCTTCTCGACGGACCCGGCTCCAGCTGCTGCAGCGACCTCCGTCAGGCGCGCGTGCACCTCTTCCACCGAAATTGGTGTCCCTGACTTGCGGCCCGACAATCTGGCCGCCACCAAACCGAGGTCGCCGACCTCGTCGAAGAGCTTGGTGACCTCTTCAGCCGGCCTGGCAAAGGCCTGCGCGATGGACGCGATGACCAGCCTTTCGCCCAGACCGATCTCGACGGGCTCGAAAAACGGAACCAGCCGTCCCTGAATGAGGTACGTGATCGGCTGGATCTCGTCCGGCGAGCTCATCTGATAGATCTCGGCCAAGGTCTTCACCAGCTCGTTTCTGCTGGTCGTCGACTCCATCCGGTCGAGGTAGCCCGAGAACTCGGAAAAAGTCACTTGCGGATGGCGCGCAACGAAATGATCGTCATGAACTCTGTCGCCTCGATCTGTGCGCCTGCGGCTCGCGCCTTCCACAGCGCCTGAAAACGCTTCCTGCCACCCCGAGGAAAGCGAGGAGGGCGCTGGCCGAGATGCAGATAGCGTTCCAGCTCCGCGGCGTTGGCGAGCCGGACCTTGAAGCTGTGATCGCTCTTTGCGACCGATTCAAACAACCGCTCGTCCAACACGGCCCGGATCGAAGCGATGGCGCCGTTGATGAGCGGTTGGAAAACGGGATTGATGAGCGCTGCGACCGGTTGGCGCTTCCGTCCTGCCTTGATGGCGATGAACGGCCGCTTGTGTTGATGGGGCTGGATCAGAACCAACATCCCGCCAGGCACCATATGCTGCCTCGCTCGCCTGAGGGCATGAACCATGCCCTTGAGGGCGACTCATCACAGCGACCAGCTGAACAGCAACACCTCGAAGGGTTCGCCGCGAAGGTGGACGTGCTCGGCAGAGCCGACGCGAAACTCGACATTGTTGATCCCCTCGTCGGCCGCGAGCTGCCGCGCGATCGCCACCGTGGATGCGTCAGGTTCGATGGCGACGACGCTCGACGCAGCAGGTGCGAACTGGCGTGTGAGCCGCCCGTCACCGCTACCGATCTCGAGGATGCGCCGTCTCGCCAGCCGTACGTGGCGCTCGAGGAGACGGACCTCCATCCCTGGCGGCGGATAGTCGGACGGCGGCTCCTCGGGTCTTCCCATTCGAGCAGGATGCTAGCCGAGCCAGCTTTAGCGTCGCCCGGGCGCGCGAGCATCGGTATGGAGCCCACGCCCGGATTCGAACCGGGGACCTTTTCCTTACCAAGGATCTGCAGTCCCTGGCGAATTCGACCGGATCTTAACCCTTGTCGGCGATTTCGGCAGAGACCCTTTACCTCAGGCGCGTCGTGTCGCTGTCGCTTCGCTCAGGCGTCGTAGCGGTCTGAGCTTGGCGCACGTGGCGGCGGTGTATGACCGCAATGGTGATTACGCCTGCAGACATCAGCACTGTGGCGATTGCGATCGCTGCTATCGAGAGCGAAGAGTTCGAACCCGCAAACACAATTCCGACCAACAAAACCAGGACGCCAAATCCGATCCACAGCGTCAAAGCCAATCGAAGTTGCCGATTGATCCCTAGCCCGGGGAGTGAACCGCCTTCATAGATGGTCGCCATTGCGAGCAGTACGGGTGGGACGAGGGCTGTGAAACTGAGCGGCGAGGGTAGTCGCGGAAGGGTGAGCACTCCGACGACGGTCAGCACGAATGCCGTGATCGTCATCCACCGCTTCTGAATGATCCAGCCCAGAAAGATGCCCACAGCTGCACCTTATCGCGACCGGGCTCCTGTCGCCTCCCGCAGGTAAAGGGCCTAGTCGCAAACCGAACCCGATGGCGTACCGAACTTGACTCGAATTCATCTCACAAACGCGAAAGGGGCGCAAGTCTCTTAACACGATGTACATCTCCAGCAATGCCGTACCGCGGCCGCTACCGAACGAGCGCCGCTGTGCCCATGTGTGCAAGTCCGACGCCCGCGATTGAAATGGGCCACAGCCAACTTCCTTGTCCAGTCGCTCGCTGCGTGCGCACCTGTTGCACAACTGGCGAGAGCGGATTAACACCCGCAGAGAGGACCACCAAACCGAGCATGAACAAAGCCACCGCAATCCAGTCGCGCATTACCTCTTCATCCGCCAAGACCCCGTTTGGGGCGATGCAGGCAACATGCCCCGCGAACTACGGGCGTCATCCGATCTCACCGTAGATCAGCCAACGCAGCGGGACTGCGACTCCACCTACTACACCTATGAAGCCGAGCGACACCGACTCCCTTTAAAGTGGTCTCGGACATCATCACGCCGGTTAGATAGAGCACGATCGCGAGTGCCAATACCGACAGAAAGGCGGCCAGCGTCCGTGGACCCAGATAACTAATTGGTGGCCCTATCAGGCACCCGATTCTCATCACGTAACCTGCCGCCCATCAAGGATGCGCCCAATCGCACGAATTAGATCGCGGTGCTGCAGTAATCCCGCTGCGAAATTTGATCCCAGTCCAAACACTGCGACGACCAAGACAACTAGAGCAAAGGAGCTTTCGCCAAACGCCTTGGCGATCACGACACCAATCGCGACAAGGGCCACTGCCGAAAAGATGCCGTAGACGACGACCCACCTTGAAGCCCACGGCCATCAGGATCCGAGTCCCGTTGGGCGCTCCCGAAAACCGTCCCTTCGCTGACGTCAGCTGTCGCGCTCTTCCAAGCTGCACTCGAAAATCCTCAGCTGAAACCGAACCCCATAAGGCTTTGTCGCGAGCCCATGCCCACCATGTTGCGTAGCCGGGAGTTGGTTTAACGCTCGACTCCAGGCGCGCCAGGCACTCTTCTTGCCTGAGCGGCGTCTCCATTACAACCATTCGGTTCAGCATTGGCAGCCACCATTGTGGAGGGCGAGTCGCGGTTCCGACCCTCACTCCAAGCGGCTGCCAATCGCTTCCAGAGGCCTTCCCGCGAATACGGAATCGACCCTGGAGGACCGGATGGAGCCCACGCCCGGATTCGAACCGGGGACCTTTTCCTTACCAAGGAAATGCTCTACCGCCTGAGCTACGTGGGCGGGGCCGACCAACCGATTCTATCTGCTACATACTTGCACCCAACTTGACCGCCGCGATCACAGAGGTGTTGGAGCTGGCGAGGCGCCGGCTGAAACGCGTGACACCTGAGCAGGCTGCGGCAGAGCAGGCGAGCGGCGCCTTGCTCGTTGATACCCGCACCGGGCTGCAGCGGGACCGTGATGGGGCAATCCCCGGCGCGCTGGTCATCGACCGCACCGTGCTCGAGTGGCGGCTCGACCCCACCTCACCATCGAGAATTCCCGATGCAAAAGACCACCTGGTCCGGGTCATCCTCGTCTGCGCCGAGGGCTACTCGTCGAGTCTCGCCGCGGCGTCGCTCCAGGACCTCGGGCTGGTCAACGCGACGGACGTGATCGGCGGTTTCGAGGCCTGGAAGGCAGCGGGGCTGCCGGTGGAGGGCTAGAGCCCCGAGGCGACCTTCCCCACGTCGGTCATGATCTCAGCCTTGCCGCGGATCTTGATCGCCGCGGTCAGCTCCGTGAACTGCGCGACCAACACCTCGCCCGCATCCAGCCGCTCCGAGTGGTGCGAGCGCGTGTCTTTGCCTCTGGTCAGGCCCATGATCACGACGCCGTCCTCGAGCGCCTTGACCACGATGTAACGACCGCTAGCCTCTTCTTCCCCGTTCACCGTTACTCCGTCCATTGCCATTGGACTGCGCTTTTGGCCGCACCGTCTCGAGCCTGGTCGCGGCCTGACCGACGAGCTCATCGATCTCGGCCGCAAGGGCCGGACCGGCGAGCACATGATAACGATCGGCATTCACGACCACCTCTCGGCTGCCGACAACCACGTGCAGCACAACCTCGTCGGTCCCGGGATGCCGCGCCAGCACCGCTTCGAGCTGCGCGGCGAGCCCCGCGTCACCGCTCGGTATCCGCACGTGGACCAGCTGCCGCCTCGCCACCGGGACACAGTCGGGGTCGTCCCACAGCCAGGCCATGTCGGCTACGACCGACGCAGTCTCGACCTCGGCCTCGATCTCGGGCTCGACGGGCGACGCGGCGGCTCCGCTCGCGCGCGTGCTGCCCGCTCGCGCGTCCACCTTGCCCTGGACCACGACCACCTTGTCGGGTTCGAACAGCAACCTGGTCTGTTCGAACACTCGCGGGAACAGCACCACGTCGACCGCGCCCGTGAGGTCTTCCAACGTGGCGTAAGCCATGATCTGGCCTTTCCGCGTCACCACGCGCCGCACCTCGCGCACCAGGCCGGCGACCCGCACCTCCGTGTCCTGCAGTGCGCTCGTCACCTCGACCGCCTGGGTGTCGGAGAGCCTGGCCAGCTCGGTCGAAATTCTTCGCAGCGGGTGATCGCTGAGGTACAGGCCCAGCAGCTCTTTCTCGAGCCGCAGCTTTTCCTCGCCTGCCATCGGCGCCACGTCGATGGTCAGCCCGTAGTCGTCCGGCTCGACGTCCGGCGAGCCAACCATGTCGAGCAGCGAGGTCTGCCCCGACTCGCGGTCTCGCCTCGCTCTCTCGGCGCGGCTCACCGCATGATCCAACGCCGCGATCAGCCGCGCGCGCTCGCCCAGCGAGTCGCATGCACCCGATTGCACGAGCGCCTCCAGCACGCGCCGGTTGACGTCCTGGATCGCTGAGGTCCGCTCGCACAGGTCTTCCAGCGACTTGAATGCTCCGTCCGCATCGCGGAGCGCCACAACGCTTTCGACCGCGTGACGGCCGACATTCTTGATCGCCGCCAGGCCGAACAGGATCCGGCCGTCTGGTGGCGGGGGGGACTCACCCCCGCCGCGCCGGCCGGGCAAAGCCCTTGCCTCGGCGCTCCCCCCCTGCATCGAGAAGTCGACGCTCGACTGGTTGATGTTCGGCGCCAGCACATCGATGCTGCGCAGCCTGCAGTCCACGATCGCCGTGGCCACACGCTCGGCGTTGCCCTCCATGTTGATGAGAAGGGCGGTCATGTATTCGAGGGGGAAGTTGGCTTTGAGATACGCGGTCTGGTAGCTGATCACCGCGTAAGCCGCCGAATGACTCTTGTTGAAGCCGTACGACGCGAATGCCGCGATGCGGTCGAAAAGCTGCTCCGCCGCGGCATCGGCGATCCCCTTCTCGATCGCGCCCCGGACGAACTTCTGTCGCTGCTGCGCCATCTTGACCCGGTCTTTCTTGCCCATCGCGGAGCGAAGGATGTCGGCCTCGGAGAGCTTGAAGCCGGCGAGCACGCGGGCGGCCTCCATGACCTGCTCCTGGTAGGTGAACACGCCGTAAGTCGGTTCCAGGATCGGCTGCAGCCATTCGTGCAGGTACTCGATCGGTTCGCGACCGTGCTTCCGCGCGACGTAGGCGGGGATGTCCTGCATCGGCCCCGGCCGGAACAGCGCGATCGCCACGATGATGTCCTCGAATCGCGAAGGGCGCATATCCATGAGCATCCGCCGCATGCCGGCACCTTCGAGCTGGAACACCCCGTGGGTGTCGCCCGCCGAGATGAGCTCGTACGTCTTGGCGTCGTCGAACGGGACCTTCTCGATGTCGATCTCGACGCCGGTGTGTTCTTTGACCAGTCGCAGGCAGGTCGCGATGATGTCGAGGTTCTGCAGGCCCAGGAAGTCGATCTTCAGCAAGCCGATGTCTCCGACCGCCTTCATGTCGTACTGCGTGATCACCGACTCCCGACCGGGTCCGTACTGGAGCGGCGTGTAGCGGACGAGCGGCTCGGGTGCGATCACGACACCCGCCGCGTGTGTGCTGACGTTCCGCGAAACTCCCTCGAGCGTCTTCGCCACGTCGACCAGGCGCTTGGCCTCGTCGCTTGACTCGTACGCCTCGCGGAATTCGGGGACCTCTTTGATCGCGTCCTCGAGGGACTTCGACCGCCCCTGCCAGACAGGGACGAGCTTGGCGAGGCGGTCGGTGTCTCTAAGAGGCACCTCGAGCACCCGGCCGACGTCACGGATGGCCGCCTTCGAGGCCATCGTCGTGAACGTGATGATCTGGGCAACGCGGTCGGCGCCGTACTTCTCGGACACGTAGCGGATCACTCGCTCGCGGCCCTCGACCGAGAAGTCGCAATCGATGTCGGGCATCGAGACGCGGTCGATATTCAGGAAGCGCTCGAAGATCAGGCCGTGCTGCAGCGGGTCGAGGTTGGTGATGCCAAGGCAGTAGGAGACGAGGCTTCCCGCCGCGCTACCCCGTCCGGGCCCGACGACGATGCCGTTCCGGCGCGCGAAGTTGTAGAAGTCCCACACGATCAGGAAGTAGGACGCGTAGCCCGTCTGGCCGATCACGCCTAGCTCCTGCTCGGCTCGCTCGTTGACCTCGGCCGCGGGCTCGCCGAACCGCCATTCCAATCCTTTCTTGACGAGCTGCCTCAGGTACTGGTCGGGCGCCAGCCCGTCGGGCACGTCAAACGGAGGGAGAAGCGTCGCGCCCAGCGAGAGCTTCAGGTCGACCTGGTCGGCAACCTCGATGGTCGCGGCGAGCGCTTCCGGCATGTCGGCGAACGCCTCGATCATCTCGGCCGGGGTCTTGAGGTAGTTCTCCTGGGTCGAGAAACGCCAGCGGTTCGGGTCGTTGAAGCGAGCACCGGTCTGCAGGCAGAGCAGCACGTCGTGCGCCTCCGAGTCGTGACGGTGGACGTAGTGCAGGTCGTTGGTCGCGCACAGGCGCAGGCCGAACTCCTTCCCGAACCGCGCCAGGACGTTGTTCACCTCGACCTGCTTGTCGATTCCGTGGCGCTGGACCTCGAGCAGGAATCGGTCCTTGCCGAAGATGTCGCGATACACGGCGACCGCCTCACGCGCGCCCTCGACGTCCCCGTCTACGATGCGGCTGGCCGGCTCGCCCTGCAGGCAGCCCGAAAGCGCGATCAGGCCTTTCGAGTGCTCGGCCAGGATCTCCTTGTCGATGCGCGGCCGGTAGTACATCCCCTCCATCTGGCCGACCGTGCAGAGCCGCATGAGGTTGACGTAGCCCTCGTGGTCGGCGGCGAGGAGGGTGAGGTGGTTGGGGTCGCGGTCGACGCGTCCCTCACGAAGGAGGCGCGAGCGGGGCGCAACGTAGACCTCGCAGCCGATGATCGGCTTGATCCCTGCGTCTTTGCACGCCTTGTAGAAGTGAATCGCGCCGTACATGACGCCGTGGTCGGTGAGACCGATCGCGGGCATCTCGAGCTCGGCGGCGCGGGCGACCATCGCTGGGATCCGGCTGGCGCCATCGAGCAGCGAATACTCGGTGTGATTGTGGAGGTGGACGAAGGTTTCAGGGGCGTGCGGCATCGTTTGGACTGGGTGTGGCGGACCCCTCGGATAGTCTAAGGACTGCAGTGGCGCGCATCGCTCTCCCTTCCCTCGCCCATGGACCGGCCGAGATGCTGCATTCCGGAATCCGCGAAATCTCGAACGAGGCGATCCACACGCCAGGCGCGATCCGCCTCGACGTCGGGCAGCCCAACTTCCCTACCCCGCAACACATAAAGGACGCGGGAAAGCGCGCCATCGACGAGAACAAGACGTTCTACACGCATACGCAAGGCTTGCTCTCGCTGCGAGAGAAGCTCGTCGACAAGCTCGCCAGGGTGAACGGGATCAAGTCCTCACCCGAATCGATCGCGTGCGCTCCAGGAGGCGTGGGCGCGATCGCCGTGATGCTCGCCGCGGTGCTGGAACAGGGCGACGAGGTCCTGCTGCCGGATCCCGGTTGGCCCAACTACCGGATGATGCTGCCCTGGCTCGGCGCACGCGCCGTCTTCTACCCCTGCCCGCCGGAGATCGGATTCCAGGCCGACCTCGACGCGCTCGGGAACCTCATCTCACCCCAGACGAAAGTCCTTGTCGTCAACAGCCCCAACAACCCGACCGGCGCGGTGTATCCGGTAGAAGCCGTGACCGCCCTGATCGATCTGGCGCAGCGGCACAACCTGTGGTTGCTGAGCGATGAATGCTATGACCAGATCGTCCTCGACGGCACGTGGACGAGCCCGGCGAGTCTCGCACCGGACGAACCGCGAATTGCCACGGTCTTCACGTTCTCGAAGTCGTATTCCATGACCGGCTGGCGGCTCGGTTATCTGACGGGGTCGGCCGAGCTTGTCGACACCGCGACGAAGGTGCTCGAATCGAATTCCTCTTGCGTATCGACTGTCACCCAGGTTGCGGCCGAGGCGGCGCTCGTCGGCCCCCAGGATTGCGTGACGGACATGGTGAGCGCGTACCGCCGACGCCGCGACCTTGTCGTGGATCTCCTGAAGGAGGCGGAGCTCTTCATCGCCGAGCCGACCGGCGCCTTCTACATCATGGCCGACATCTCGCCGAAAGGCCTGCCCGCGCGCGACTTCGCCTTTGCCCTGCTTCGCGAGCGCGGCGTCAGCGTCGCTCCAGGCACCGCGTTCGGCCACGTGGCCGCGCAAGCGGTCCGGATCAGCCTCGCCAGCTCGGACGCCGACCTGAGCGAGGGAGTCGGCCGGCTGGCCGAGTTCGTACACGGCCGTACCTGATCCGGTCCTTTCGTTTATCCTGCCGGAGTTGAAATCGGGCGTAACCGTCCCCGCCTACGTTCCGTTTGGCCCGACATGCAGCTGCTGAGGCCCATTCTGACAATGGTCGTAAGGTCGCTTGGCCCAGGCCGGCTCCGCCTCGTAGTCGTCAAGTTCGCGCGCCGGCTGGACCAGAGCTAGAACCGCTCCAGCAGCGCGACCGACTCGATGTGGTAGGTCTGCGGGAACATGTCGACGATTGCCGCGCGCCTGATCCGGTAGCCACCTCGGACCAGCGAGACAAGGTCGCGGGCGTGGGTCGAGGGCTCGCAGCTCAAGTAGACAAGTCGCCCCGGACCAAGCCTGATGATCTCCGCCAGCGCCGCCGGCTCGCACCCGGCGCGGGGAGGATCGAGAATCACTGCGTCGTGCTGTCCGAGACGTACGCCTCGCAGCACCGTTTCGACCTTTCCGGGTAGGTACTCGACCCGCGCGGAGTTGATCCTCGCGTTGAGGCGGCCCAGCTGCACCGCATGCGGGTTCTCTTCGATCGCGGTCACGCGAGCGCCGCTGCCAGCAACCGCTACCGAGATGGTCCCAATGCCGGCGTAGAGATCCAGCACGTGCTCACCTGGCTTCGAATCGAGCATGTCGAGCGCGGTGCGGTACAGCACGAGCATCTGGCGGTAGTTCGTCTGGACGAAGGTGTCGCTCCGAACGCGAAAGGTCAGGTCCCAGAACTCGATCGACATTGCGTCATCGAGCAGCGCTATGTCCGGCAGCAGTTCCGCCACGCGATGCGCAAACCGTTCATGCGGCCAGGCCGGTTCGCGGCCCTTGAAGCGCAGCCGCCACAGCATGCCCCGGCCGGTCGGCTCGACGGTGAGCAGCAGGTTCTGCAGGGCCTTCAGCTCGAGCTCGTTCGCGGCCTGAGCGAACGCCGGCAGCGCTCGCTCGATGCGCTCGTCGTGGATGACGCAGCTGTCGACCGGCAGCACGGCGTGCGATCGCAGCCGGTGGAATCCGAATCGCCAACCCTTTCCCGAGGCCACGGCCTCGAACTCGCCGCGAATCCGGTAGCGCCATGGATCGTGCATCCCCAGCACCGCAGCGTCCGGCGGCACGCGCAACCCGGCCCTCGACCACGCCTCGTCGACCACCTGACGCTTCAGCTGCAGCTGGTGGGCGTAGGCGGCGTGCTGCAGCTGGCATCCGCCGCAATCGCCAAAGTAAGGACATCGCGCGGCGACGCGATGCGGCGAGGCTTCGAGAACACGTGTTGCAGCGGCGACCGCAACGCCACCCTGGCGCCCGCGCGGCTCCGCCTCGACCACCTCGCCAGGCAAGGCGTAGTTGACCAGCCACACCTTGCCGTCGTCTCTTGCCACCGCGGCCCCGCCGTGCGCGGGGGACGTGGGCTTGAGGATCAGCGGCGCCATAGGGAAACCGGGTCGCGCGCCGGCTTGAAGCCGGCCGACTCGACCATCTGCATAGCCTGGTGAAAGCCCTCGGCGATCTTGTCCGGGCTGTGCGCGTCACTTCCGTACTGGATGGCCCGGCCCCCGACCTCGCGCCACCAGCGAACGACTGTCAGGTCTGGGCAAAGCCTGTCGCCGCGCGTCGTGTTCACCTCGAGCACGCGCCCTGTTTGCGCGGCAGCCCGCAGGATGGCGCGGATCTCCTCCTCGTAATCGCCGTCTCGATAGTCCGGCCAGTACCGCTTCGGATAGTCGAGATGGGCGAGGATCTCGAACGGCTGGCCGCCTTCGAGCATCGCGAGCACCTCGTGGAAGTAGTCGCGGGTCGCGGCGCCGATGTCGACACCCTCTCGGTCCTTGAACTGGCTGGCATCGACGACATCGCCGGCGATCTTCACGCAGTGGACCGAGCCCAGAACGTTGTCGAGCGGCCCGGCGGAGAGAATTGCCGCGGTCTCGTCCGGAAACCAGTGAGGCTCGCCTAGCTCCACCCCGCTGATGATCCGCAGGCCACTGAACCTCGCGCGGCACCGTTCGACGCAGTCGAGGTAGCCCGCGATGTCGACGCAGTACTGGTCCTCGTGGACCTTGACGAAGTCGGCGTGATCGGTGAACGCGATGGCGGGCAGGCCCAGCTCGAGCGCGCGCTCGCAGCTCCGCTCCATCGAGCCGCGGCGGCCGTCGTACGACCATTCCGTGTGCACGTGGAGGTCGGGCGGCAGGGCCACCCGCCAAGGCTACAATCCCGACTCGTGGGGTATCTGGTCCAGGCCGCGGCCTACGTTTCTGGCGTCCTTTTGATCGGGGGCGGGCTCTATCTGATCCTGCGCGGCAGCTTTCCCGGCTGGTGGCAGAGGCGGCTGACATGGCCGCTGGTGCGGGTCACCCCGACCGTCGCGCACCTCCAGGGATGGGCAGCAGTCGGTGTCGGCGCATCGATCCTCGCCATCGTGGTCACGTCGGTGGCTCCGGAGGGCGTGTCCGGGCTCCTCGTCTGGCTCGCGATGGTGGCTTATCTCGCGGGGCTTCTTCTGTTCCTCTTCAGCACCTGGCTTTCCCGCCGGCCCGCGAGCTGAGCCGCCGCTGTGCGGCCGTCGGGAGCGCCCTTTTCTTCGCGCTCGCCCCGCTCGCGGTCGCCGGACTGGTGCCGTGGTGGTTGACCGGCTGGCGGATCGAGACGCCGCTCCCTCTGTGGGTTCCGGTGCGCGTGGTGGGCAGTCTCCTCACGCTTGCCGCCGGCGCCCTTCTCCTGAGCGCGTTCGCACGGTTTGTGACTGAGGGCGTCGGAACGCCGGCTCCCGTGGCGCCGCCGCAGCAACTGGTCGTCGGCGGCCTGTACCGGTACGTTCGCAACCGATGTACCTGGCCGTCGTGGCGGCGATCGTCGGCCAATCGCTCCTCCTCGGCCAGCTCAGCTTGATCGTTTACGCGCTGGTCGTCGGAGTCATCATGTTCGCGTTCGTCCGGTTCTACGAGGAGCCTGACCTGACCGAGCGATTCGGCGCCGAGTACGATGCATACCGCCGTGCGGTGCCCGGCTGGTGGCCGCGCCTGCGGCCGTGGAAAGGCCCCGGGTAGAAAGCCTGACGCCCGGCTGATCAAGCCGAGCGCCAAGAGGTTTGGGGAAGCGGGATTGACCGAGCACCGCGTGCCCGTTGGGGGCCTACGCCCCCATTGCCGACTACCCCACCGCCAGCCTACGCCTCCCGTGCCTATCTGTCAGATCGACTTTTCGAGAAGCTTCACCAGTAGGTCGTTCGCAAGCTTCGGGTTCGCTTGCGGGGCACGCTTGCGGAGATCAGCCATGAGCGCCTGCATCGCCTGTTTCCTGCCCGCGCGATAGTCGGCCACCGCCTTCGGATTCGAATCGATCACAGCCTCTGCGAGCACACGCATCTCGGAAGCGTCGCTCATCTGCGAGTACGCGTGCTCCGCGACGATCTCTGCCGGCGTGCGCCCGGTTTCGACCGACTCCGCGAGTACCTCGCGTCCCTGGTCCCGCGTGATGCGTCCATCGACCACCAGGCCGACCAGCTCGGCGAGGTTTTTCGCGGACGGCAGCTTGCCGCTCGGTGCGACCTCGCCGACGATCCAGTTGGCCGTCTGCTTGGCCGGCGCGCCAGCGGCGACCGCCCCCTCGAACAGGTCGGCGAGGTCACGATCGGATGTGATGAGCGCGGCGTCGGTCGCGCTCAGCGCGTGGGCGGCCGCCAGGCGTCCGCGACGGACCGCCGGCAGCTCGGGTAACGCGCCCCGAAGATCTTCGATCCACACCCGGTCGAGCTCGAGCGGGGGAATGTCCGGTTCAGGGAAGTAGCGATAGTCCTCGGCAAACTCCTTGCTGCGCTGCGAGAACGTCCTCTGCTCGGCTTCGGACCAGCCTCGCGTCTCCTGCACGACCTCGCCGCCCGACTCCAGAAGTCGTGACTGGCGCTCCACCTCGAAGGTGATCGCGCGGTGCAGCGCCCGGAACGAGTTGATGTTCTTGAGCTCGGTCTTGACCCCCAGGTCGGGCGATCCCGCTCGCCGGATGGATATGTTCGGCTCGACGCGCATCTGGCCCTTCTCCATGTCGGCTTCCGAAGCCCCGATGGTCCGCAGCACCGCCCGCAGCTCCATCGCGTAATCGCGCGCCTCGTCGGCCGAGCGAAGGTCGGGCTCGCTGACGATCTCCATCAGCGGCACCCCGGCGCGGTTGAGGTCGACGTACGACTCCCAGGCTTTGTGGAGCCTGTCTCCGGCGTGGATCAGCTTGCCCGTGTCCTCCTCGAGATGCACGCGCCGAATCCGCACTCTGCGCGCGCCGACATCGAGGTGGCCGTTGACGCTCATCGGCAGGTCGTACTGGCTGATCTGGTATCCCTTCGGAAGGTCCGGATACATGTAGTTCTTGCGGTCGAACTTGGTGTGGCGAGGGATCTCGCAGTCGAGGGCGAGAGCGGTCTTGAGGCAGGCCCCGACCGCGGCCCTGTTGGGTACGGGCAGGACCCCGGGCATGCCGAGGCAGATCTCGCAGACATGTGTGTTCGGCGGTGCGTTCAACTCAGCTATCGAGCAGCCGCAGAACATCTTCGAGCGCGTGCCGGGCTGGACGTGCACCTCCATACCGATGACGACTTCCCAGGAGTCAGACAACCGAGGCGACCTCGGCGCGCATCCCGCTTGCTTCCTCGTACGTGCGGGCGACGCGCAAGACCACGTTCTCGCCCCACTGCGGACCGAGGACCTGAAGACCGACGGGAAGGCCGTCGGCTGTTCCACACGGAACGCTTATCCCTGGCAGGCCCGCGAGGTTGCCGCCAAGAGTCAGCACGTCGCAGAGGTACATCGAGAGCGGGTCCTGCGTCTTCGCCCCGACCGGAAACGCGACCGTCGGAGAAGTGGCGCTCACGATCGCGTCGCATCTTTTGAACGCCTCGTCGAAGTCGCGCTTGATCAACGTGCGGACCTTCTGCGCCTTGAGGTAGTAGGCATCGTAGTAACCGCTCGACAGCGCGTAGGTGCCGAGCATCACTCGGCGGCGAACCTCGGTGCCGAATCCTTTGCGCCGAGTCTGCAGGTACTGCTCCGTGATGTTTGGCGCGTCGACCTCGGACAGGCCGTACTTCACGCCGTCGAACCGCGCGAGGTTCGAGGAGCATTCGGCCGGCGCGATGATGTAGTACGCCGCGAGTCCGTAATCGGTGTGCGGCAGCGAGACGTCCACGATCTCAGCTCCCGCGTTGCGAAGGATGAACAGCGCCGCGTCGATCGCGGCCTTCACGCCCGGCTCGATACCCTGCACGTCGTAGTACTCGCGCGGCACGCCGAGCCGCATTCCCTTGACTCCGCCGGCGGAGTTGTTGAGCACCTCCATCCCTGAGCGTGTGGATGACGTCGCGTCGAGAGGGTCGAAACCCGCCATCAGGGAGAGCACCACCGCGGCGTCGTCCACGCTGCGCGCGAGCGGACCGATCTGGTCGAGGCTGGACGCGAAGGCGATCAGCCCGTACCGGCTGACCCGGCCGTAGGTCGGCTTCATCCCGACGACTCCGCAGAGCGCAGCCGGCTGCCGGATCGATCCGCCCGTGTCGGTGCCGAGTGCGAAAACCGCCTCGCCCGCGGCGACCGCGGCCGCACTGCCGCCCGAGCTGCCGCCTGGGACGCGGCCAAGGTCCCACGGATTGCGGGTCGGAAAGTAGCCGGAGTTTTCGGTCGAGCTGCCCATCGCGAACTCGTCGCAGTTGGTCACCCCGAGCATGACCGCGCCTGCTTCGAAGATGCGCGCTACGGCGGTTGCCGTGTACGGCGGCTTGAAACCGCGCAGGATCTGGGAACCGGCCGTCGTCTCGACGCCCCGCACGCACAACACATCCTTCACCGCCATCGGGATGCCGGCCAGGGGCCGCGCGTCGCCCTGCCTGATCCTGCGATCCGCCTCCTCTGCCTGCTTCTCCCAGACCTCCGGCGTGAAGCGCAGGTACGCCTTCACGTGCGGGTCGAGGCGCTCTATGCGCTCGACGTGCGCTGTGACCAGGTCCGCGGAGGAGATCGAGCCGAGTCGCAGCAGGCGGATCGCCTCCTTGATCGTGAGCTCGGTCAGGTCGCTGCCGGTCACGCTGCTTCGCCTAAGCCTCTTCTTGAATGGCGGGAACGCGGAAGAAGCCGTCGACCTTTGCCGGGGCGTTGGCCAGCGCCTCCTCCTGCGTCAGGCACGCACGCGGCTTGTCGTCTCGAAGGCGGCTCTCGATCTCCACCACCTGCGCGGTCGGTGGGATATCCTCGGTGTCGAGCTCCTGCAGGCGGTCGATGTGCCCGAGGATTCCGCTCAGCTGGTCGGCGTAGAACTCCTCGTCGCCCGGCTCGAGGCCGAGGCGCGCGAGCGTGGCGACATGACGGACTTCGTCCTTCGAAAGGGGCACCGGCTTAGCTTAGTCGGCGGCCTGCGATTACCCCGACCAGCGCCGGCACGCCCGCGATGGCGCCCACCACGGTCAGCGTCATCAGCACCGAGGCCGCGAGCGCGAGGCGCCAGCCCCACTGCCGACGGCTGACAAGAGCCAGTGACGCCACGACTCCAAGCAACCCGGCGACGATCGAGCCGCCGCCGATCAAGACCAGCGCGGCCCAGACCCCGCCCACCGCCGACGGCTCGCCAAGAAAGCCGAGCACGAACCAGCCCCACACGAAAAGGACGATGGCGCCCGCGAGCAGCGTCCACCAGACCCACCTCGGCGCCCTCATCTGGGAAGCAGCGCTTTGAACTGCTCCTCGTCGAGGATGTTCAGCTTCAGCTTCTGCGCCTTCTCGAGCTTGGAGCCGGCGCCAGGCCCCGCGACCACGTAGTCGGTCTTCGAGCTGACGCTGCCCACGGCCTTGCCGCCGAGCTTTCGGACCAGCGCCTCGGCGTCTGGCCGGCTAATCGTCTCGAGGGTCCCGGTGAAGACGAAGGTCTTGCCGGTGAAAGGTCCCTCGCCGATGGCCTCCGCCTCCTGCGGCTTCACGCCCGCGGCGAGCAGTCTCGCGACCAGCTCGGCGCCAGGACTGTGGAAGTACGCGTGGACCTCGTGGGCCATGCTCGGACCCACACCCTCCACGCGGCGAAGGTCTTCCTCGTTCGCATCGCGCACACGGTCGATGCTGCCGAAGTCGCCCGCCAGCAGCTGGGCCGTGGCCTCCCCCACCTGAGGAATGCCGAGGGCGTAGAGAAAGCGCCCCAGCTCGGGTTTCGAGCTTGCGGCAATCCGGTCGACCAGGTTCTGCGCCGATTTCTCGGCGAAGCCCTCGAGCTCCTTGACCTGGTCCTTCGTCAGCCGGAAGAGGTCGCTTGGATCCTTGACCACCCCTCGGTCGATCACCTGGGTCAGGGTCGCGTAACCGAGCCCTTCGATGTCCATCACGGCTGCGAAGTGGCGCAATCTCTCCAGTCTTTGAGCACCGCAGAAGGGGTTTATGCAGCGGTGGGCGACGTAGGGCTCCTCGCGTACCACCTCGCCCCCGCACACGGGGCACTGCGCGGGCATCTTCCAGCCCGGCCTGGGATCCTTGACGCTGACGATCTCGGGGATGACGTCTCCGGCGCGGTGGATCACCACCCGAGCCCCCACGTACACGCCCTTCTCGTTGACCTGCGCCTCGTTGTGCATGGTCACGTTGCGGATCGTGACCCCGCCCACGACCACCGGCTTCACGTGCGCCACCGGTGTGAGCACGCCGGTCCGCCCGACGTAGCACGCGATCTCCTCGACCTCGGTCTCGGCCTGCTCTGGCGCGTACTTGAAGGCGATGGCCCAGCGCGGAGAGCGCGCCACAAAGCCGAGCTCGAGCTGTTGCGGGAACGAGTCGACCTTGACCACCATGCCGTCGATCTCGTACTCAAGCTCGTGCCGCCGGCGCTGCCACTCCGCGTGGTACTCGACGACCTGGTCTATCGAGTCGAGCCGGCGCCGGTTCTTGTTCACGCGGAACCCCATCTGCTCGAGCGTGTTGAGCACGTTCCACTGCGACTTGTTCGGGCCGGCGGGATCGAGCGTGTACATGAACGTCTGCAGGTCGCGGCTCGCGGTGACGTTGGGGTCGATCTGGCGCACGCTTCCGGCTGCGGTGTTGCGAGGGTTGACGAAGCGAGGCTTGCCCGCCGCCTCCATCTCCCGGTTCAGCTTCTCGAAGCCCGCGATCGGGAAGTAGACCTCGCCCCGCACCTCGAAGAGCTCGGGCAGGCCCTTGGCTGGAGTCACCGCAAGGGGCACGCTGCGGATCGTGCGCACGTTGGCCGTGACATCCTCGCCCACGGTCCCGTCGCCGCGCGTGGCCGCGCGCCGCAGCCGTCCCTTCGAGTACGTGAGGCTGATCGCGAGCCCGTCGATCTTCAGCTCGGCGCAGTAAACAACCTTGTCCCCGACAGCGGCCCGCACACGCTTGTCGAAGGAACGGATCTCGGCCTCGTCGAATGCGTTCTGCAGGCTGAGCATCGCCGAGCGATGCCTGACCTTGGCGAACTGGTCTGAAGCCTCGCCGCTCACACGCTGCGTCGGCGAGTCGGCGCTCACGAGGTCGGGCCGCTCGTCTTCGATGCGGCGCAGTTCCAGGAAGAGCGCGTCGTACTCGGCGTCCGACGCCTCGGGCTGGTCGAGCACGTAGTACGCGTGCTCGTGGCGGCGGATCATCTCCCTGAGCTCCTCGACCCGGACCGCCGGATCGATCGCCGGCTTTTTGCGCTTCGTCACTTCGTCAGCGGCGCGAGCATGCCGCTGAGGATCTTCAGGCCGACCTTGTCGAACTTGATCAGCAGCTCCTCATCGGTTCGGGTGAGGGTGCTCTTCACGACGGTCCCCTGGCCGAATGCCGGATGTGTGACCCGGTCGCCGCTGGCGAATCGCTGCACCGGCGGCGAAGCCGGCGCCGCCTGCACCTGGCGCTCGAGATACCGCTCCTTATAGCCCTGGCGCGGGGGAGCGACCGGAGCGCTGCCTCGCGGTGCGGCCAGCAGCGACTGCGGGATGTCGGTGAGAAAGCGGCTGGGGAAGGCCGGCTGGGAGCGGCCGTAGAGGTGCCGGCGGAACGCGCAGCTCAGGTAGAGACGGTCCTTCGCGCGCGTCATCCCGACGTACGCGAGCCGGCGCTCCTCCGCCATCTCCGTGGTTGCGCCGACCAGCGAAGGGTTCTCCTCGCGCTCGTCGAGCGCGCGCTGGTGCGGCAGCAAGCCTTCTTCCATCCCGACCATAAACACGACAGGAAACTCGAGACCCTTGACCATGTGGAGGGTGATGAGGGTCGCACCTTCTCCGTTTTCGTCGTAGGCGTCGACGTCGGAGACGAGCGCGACCTCGGCCAGGAAATCCTCGAGTCCCTGCACGGGGTCGCGGTCGTCGAAGCTCTCGGCAAGGCCGCGCAACTCGTTGATGTTCTCGAGGCGCGCCTCCCCCTGCGGCGTCCCGTCAAGGTAGTGGGCCCGCAGGCCCATGACCTCGACCACCTGGTCGACCAGCTCGCTCGGCCTCAGCACCCCCATCGTCGAGCGCACCGACTCGATCTGGGCGCGAAAGCCATGCAGCGGACCTACCGCCGTCTTCGGCACTCCGGGCACCCGCGCCGGGTCGGTCAGGATCGCCAGGATGTCGGATTGGCCTTCGCGAGCGTAGGAGTTGATGGCCTCGATCGTGACGTTGCCGATCTTTCGCGACGGTACCGAGACGATGCGCGCGAAGCTCAGCGCGTCCTGGGGATTGAAGCAGAACCGCAAGTAGGCGACGAGGTCTTTGACCTCGCGCCTCTCCCAGAACCGAATCCCACCGACGAGGCGGTAGGGGATCTTGCGTCGCGCCAGCACGTCCTCGAAGGCGCGCGACTGAGCGTTCGTGCGGTAGAGGACCGCGAAGTCCGAGTAGCCGCGGTTCTCGGTCTTGCGCAGGCGCGCGATCTCGTCGGCTACAAACTCCGCCTCCTCGACCTCGTTGTAGGCCTGGGTGGCGACGACCTTCTCCCCTCCAGCGCGGTCTGTCCACAGCTTCTTTTCTGCGCGTTCGGGGTTGCTGCGGATGACGCTGTAGGCTGCGTCAAGGATGGCCTGGCTGGAGCGGTAGTTCTGCTCGAGGTGGACGACATGGGCGTCGGGGTAGTCCTTGCGGAAGTCCAGGATGTTGCGGATGTCGGCGCCGCGGAAGCGGTAGATCGACTGATCGTCGTCACCGACGACGGCGACGTTGCGGTGCTCTGAGGCCAGCAGATTGACCAGCACGTACTGGGCGCGGTTGGTGTCCTGGTATTCGTCCACCAGCACGTGGCGGAAGCGGTCGCGCCACTTCTCCAGCGCTTCCGCGTCGCTGGTGAACAGCTCGACGAGCTTCATGATCAGGTCGTCGAAGTCGAGGCCGCCTGAGCGCCTCAGCACCTCCTCGTAGGAGTCGTAGACCCGGCGGAGGATTTCGTCCGCATAGGAGCGGTTCGGGATGTCCTCCGGCCGCTTCAGCTCGCTCTTGGCCTGCGAGATGCCCTGGCTGAGGGCGCCGATCGGGTATCGCTTGGGGTCGAGGCGGAGCTCGTCGAGCACCCGCTTCAGGGCCGCCCTGGTGTCGTCCTCGTCGAAGATGACAAAGCTCGACGTGATGCCCATGCGTGGCGCCTCGCGTCGCAGGATCCTCACCGCGGTGGCGTGGAAGGTGCCCACCCACATCTTCTCCGCCCTGTCGCCGACCAGCGTCTCCACCCGGCCGCGCATCTCCCGCGCCGCCTTGTTGGTGAACGTCACGGCCAGGAGCCGGTCCGGCCAGACCCTCCGGGAGGCGATCAGGTAGGCGATCCTGGCGGTCAGGACGCGGGTCTTGCCGCTGCCCGCGCCGGCGAATATGAGGAGGGGTCCGTCGCCGTGTGTGACGGCTTCCTGCTGCGGCGGATTGAGGCGCGCAAGCAAGGCGTCGATCTGGGCTTGGGGAGTCTCCGAAACCACGGGAAAACGAGTTTAGCGGTGGCTGGAAAAGGCCTATCCCGCCGTTAGACTCCTCGTGGCTTTGACCCGAGAGGTCGACTTTGGCATGCGGGACCGCCTCCTCTACGAGCTGGCGCGCGACCTGAGCTCGACCCTCGATCTCGACGTTGTCCTCGAGAAGGTGATGGACCGCGTGATCACCCTGATGAAGGCATCGCGGGGGTTCATCGTCCTGGTCGACCCTGACGACGGCTCCGTTTCCGTGCAGATGTCCAGCGGCGAGGCAGACCCGGAGAAGGCGCGACAGTTCCTGGGCTCGCGCACCGTGATCGAGCACGTTGTCGCGACTGGAGAAGCGGTGGTGACGACCGACGCCAGCCTGGACGACAGGTTCAAGAGCAAGCAGTCGGTCATCCTCCAGAACCTGCGCTCGATCATCGCCGTGCCGCTCGTGACGAAGGGCAAGGTCATCGGCGCTGTCTACGTCGACAACCCGTTCCGCGCGTCGATCTTCGAGGAGCAAGACAAGGACCTTCTGCAGGCGATCGCCGACCTGGCCGCGATCGCAATCGACAACGCCCGCCAGTACGAGCGGTCGGAGTTCCTGCGCCAGGTCTTCGAGGCGCACGTCAACAAGCAGGTCACCGACTACGTGCTCACCCGTTCCGGCCGCGCGCTCAGGTTCCTCACGGGCGAACGTCGCGAGGTGACGATGCTCAACTCTGACATCGCCGGGTTCTCGACCCTCTCGCAGACCATGGACGCGGAAGAGCTGGTGCGCTTTCTGAACGACTACTTCCAGCGCATGATCAGGGTCGTCCTCGACCACGGAGGCAACATCGACAAGTTCCAGGGCGACGGCATGCTCGTGGTCTTCGGAGCCCCGAACCCGATGCACGACCACGCCGAGCGCGCCCTCAACGCCGCGCTGGCCATGGTGCGCGAGATCGATCGGTTCAATCGCGAGCAGCTGGCGGCCGGCAAGCCGGTGATCGCGGTGGGCATGGGTCTCGACACGGGCGAGGTGGTTGCGGGGCACGTGGGCTCCGGCGAACGGATGGAGTTCACGCTGATCGGCGTGCCGGTGAACAACAGCGCGTACCTCTCGAAGGTGAGGCCGGCAAGGGTTCTGATGTCAGAGACGACGAGGTCGCGGGTGCCCAACGGGTTCCACGTCGCGGCCTACGAGCCGATGCTGCTCAAAGGCGCGAAGGACCCGCAGCCGATCTACGAGCTGGCGATCACGATCGTGACCGACTAACGCAGGGTTCGACCTTACCGACGTGGCTCCGGCGGCCGGGTTCACCCCGGCCGCGACTATGCCTAAGCGCCTCCCAGGCGCCGATCGTGGAAGGGCTTTAAGAAGTCCCAACCGTATACCGGAATGGGAGCGCCGGCCCTGCGATCGACCAATTACTGCGCGTCGCGGGATGAGGGCCGGGTCGCCTGCGGCGAAGCCGCACGCGCGATGAGGGAAAACCATCCGGGTTTTCCCCTCATACCCAGCGTCGCTCTGGCGGCCGGGTTCACCCCGGCCGCAACTATGCCTTCACGTCTCCCAGGCCCCGATCGTGGAAGGCATTTAAGCAGTCCCAACCCTATACCGGAATGGGAGCAGGCCCGTCGCGAAGCGACCGGCCGATGAGGGAAAACCATCCGGGTTTTCCCTCATAACGTCTACCCCTGGCACACCCAGCGGCCAGGCCCGTAGTGCGAGTACAGCCAGGCGGCCGCCAACGCGTTGATCTGCGGGTCAAACGGCGAGTAGCTCGCGTAGGGCGTCCCTGACCACGTGCTCGGCAGGAACTGGAACAGCCCCGACGCGCCGCTGTCCGAGTTGACCGAGTTGGGGTGGTAACGCGACTCGCACCACGCGACGTTGATCGCCCACTGCACCGCGGCCGGACCAAGTGGGTTGAACGCGTCGGTGATGTACTTGGCGATGTCGGGCGGCGGAGGCGGATGGTTGCTGCGGGCGGCAATGGCCGCGGCCTGGGCTTGTGCAGCCGCCTCGGCCGCCTGCTTGGCCTGGTACTCGGCGAGGCCCTGCTTCAGCTCCTGCGACCACGACTGGACCTGCGCCATCTGCGCCGCCTGCACCCGTTGCGTCCGGGCCTGCTGGACCGCCGAGCTGCGATCGAACGAGCTGAGCTGCGTCACCGCGACCGCGACGGACTGCGGCGCGGGCGGATCCATGCGCGGCAGGATCACGGCGACGAGGATCACGACCCACACCAGCACCGCTCTGAATAGCGGCAGCAAACCCCGTTTCGCTCCTTCCCTTGGACTCGCCCTACCCCTGGGGCGGTGTCAGGCCCGAGCCGGGAGCGAAACGTTGAGGAGACGCCGGTCAGGATTTCTGGAAGGGGCCACCTTACCACAAGGTCGGCAACTTTCCGTTGCCGTACGCCCCGGTACCGAAACCTTACACCGCCGCGGCCGCGATCACTCCCGTCGTCACCCGATAAGCGGCCACCGGTGCGGCGAAGCCTTTGAGTGCCAGCTCCTGCGGTTCGGCCGGAATTCGTTGCGCGTCGAGCCATTCCTTGACCCGGCGATAAACCTCTGCGCTCAGCATCACCTGGCCGGCCCCAGCCTGGCCCTGCAGCCGGGAGGCCAGGTTCGTCACCTCGCCCAGCACGCTGACATTTGCCGACTCCGCAAGGTTGCCAACCACAGCGGGACCCACTGCAATCCCGGCGCCGACGGGGAGGCCGGCCAGCGCGGCCTTGTCGATGATCGCGACGGCCGCCCGGAGCGCCTGGGCCGCATGGTCGACGCTCTGACCAGCGATGTTGAAGGTCGCCATGATTGCATCGCCTGCGAACTTGTCGACGATCCCGTGGCGGCGTTCGACCTCCTGCTTAGCCCAGCGTTGGAGGCTGGCGATTCGGTCGGCAAGCTCGTCAGGGGCGATCTGACTGGCAAGCTCGGTATAGCCGCGTACATCAGCGAACAGCACCGACACCATGCGCTCGCCGGTAGCCACGCGCGTCGAGGTGGGCTCGACCCCATCGTGTTCAGGAGCTCCCTGGATTTCAATGCCATGCCGCGTGGCGGAGTCTCGAGCCAGCCGCACCGCAAGGAGCGCACCGGCAGTGGCGGCGTCGGTGGCGATGGCGGTCAACCTGCGTCGCGCGGCGTCGACGTCGCCGGCGGCGTGCTCCGCTTCGGCCAACGCCCGACCAACATGCCAGACGTCCAGCCGAAAGCCCGCTCGCTCGAAAGCCGAAACAGCCTGACCAAGGTCGCGCACCGCATCCTCGACCCGGCCCTCCAGCAGGGCCAGTCTTCCCTGCGCCGCCGCCCATCTAGGCGACGCCAGGACCTCGCCTTTCGCCGGCACCGAAGCGATGAAGGAGCGCAGCCAGCCGGGGTCTTGGACCGACTCTGCGACGGCATCGGCCGGCGATGCGAGGTTACACGCATGAGCTGGGATGGCGGCCGCCTCCGCCGCCGCACCGGTCAGGTCCCCGGCCGCAAGACGAAGCCGCATCCGCGCGGCTCCGTCATAGACGGCGTCCTGCGCGTCGACGCGACTTGAGCGCGGAGGCATGATGGCCGACGATTCGTCGAGGCGCATGTTCTCGGCGAGCGCGTGCGCCAGGACCACCGCAGCGCGCCAGTGGTTCTTCTCGTGTCCCGCATCGCGCGCGCTCTCGACGGCGGAGCGCGCGAGCACGATTGCCTCGTTGACGCGTCCACGAGCCAGGGCGACCAGCGCTTTCAGGTACATGGGCCAGGAGTCGTTTTCCGGATAGCCGGCGCGACCTATGCGCTCTGACCACACCTCCAACTTGTCTCCGCGGGCAAGGTGAACCGCTTCCCATGTTGCGTTGTAAATCGCATTGCCAATCTGGAATCGGTACTCGCCGGCAACGGCTGCGTTGTAGCTGTCTTCCACGTGGGCGAAGCCCGCCTCGACATGCCCCAGTCCCATCTCGCATCCCGCCATGAAGTTCCAGGACCATGCCAGAGCGAGATCGGCGCCTGCTTGCCTGGCAACGTCGGCCGCCTTCGACGCAAATTCGAGCCCCGCCGCAGACTCCTCATTGAACTGCGCCATGCCCGCAAGGCGAATGTAGGCGATGGCAAGCGCCTCGCTCGGTCCTTCGGCCTCGAGGACGTGGCGAGCGGCGTCGAACTCGCGGCGCGCCAGGTCCGAACGCATCAGCTCCCAGTAGCAGCGCCCCAGGAGAATGCGATGCTGCGCCGCCTCCACGCGTAAGCCCGCGGTTTCCAGGTCGCTGATGCCCTCATCGAGCAAACGCTTCGCCATCGCCGGTTCGGCGTTGTTCCAGTAGCAGTCGGCGGCGCGGCACAGAACGCGGCCGCGCTCGACCGAGTCTTTGATGTGAGGCGCCGCGCGCTCCAGGAGCTCGGCGGCGTCGCGATAGGCGCGTGTCCGGACCGCGTCGTCGGCGGCCGCGATGCACATCTTCACCGCCTCGTCGTGACGACCGGCCATCAAAAGGTGGTGGGCGAGGTCCACCGGCGCGCTGTCCGCTCGAGACGCGAGGACGTCGGCGATCCTCGAATGCAGCTGCTGGCGCCGAGGCACGACGAGGTCTTCGTAGACGGCTTCTCGCGTCAGGGCATGGCGGAATCGATACCGGCCGGAAACTGGATCCGCCGTCTCGATGAGCTGCGCCGTCACGCTCGCCTCAAGCGCCGCCAGAGCGACCGAGTCGTCCACCATCGCCACCTCGGCCAGAGACCGGAGGTCGAATGCGCGGCCCATGACGGATGCTGCCGAAAGGACTGCAACGTCGTCGTGGCTCAGTCGCTCGAGGCGCCGCAAGATCGTGTCGCGCACGGTCTGCGGAATCCGGATCTCAGCGAGCGTCTTGCGGTCCCATCCCGAGTCCGTGCGGTAGATGTCTCCATGGTCAAGCGCGTCGCGCAGCATCTCCTCGAGCACGAACGGGTTGCCTTCGCTGCGTTCGCGAAGGAAGTCGCGGAACTCGTCGGAGACCGTCTCCTCTTCGAAGATGGCGCAGACCATGTCGGCGATCTGCGCCCCGGTCAGCGAGCCCAGGTCGATCAGCTCCACCTGGCCGTTGCGGCGCCAGCCCTGGATGGTCGGGAGCAGCGCGTGCTTGCGGTGCATCTCATCTGTTCGATAGGTCGCGACGATGAGCACGTTGGTCGAGCGCAGGCGCCGGGTCGCATAGTCGAGCAGCTCCCGTGTCGTCGTGTCCGCCCACTGCAGGTCCTCCAGGATGAGCAGGAGGGCGCGACTCCGGGCAGCGTCGCGAAGGAGAAGCAGCATGGACTCGAAGAGGCGGAGCTTGGCCTGAGTGGGGTCCCCACTGATCACGCTCGGCCGGCCCATCTGCGGGAACAGCTGGGCCAGCTCCTCCGCCGCCGAGCCCAACCGGTCGCGGAGGGAGGCAAGGTCGGTGGTGGCGAGATAGTTGCCGATCGCCTCGAGAAACGGGAGGTATGGCAGCGACAGCTCGGCCTCGCTGCAGCCGCCGGAAAAGACAGCGCAGCCCAGGCGGCGCCCTCGCGTGGCGAGCGCATTGACGAGCCGCGTCTTGCCCATCCCCGCCTCGCCGCCGACGATGACAACTCCGCCATCGCCGCGCAGCGCAGAGAGTAGGGCGTCCTCGAGCTCCGACAGCTCCGAGTCACGGCCGATCAGGACCGGGGAGAGCACGCGGGAGAGCGCCATCTTCAGAACAGGTGCGTCAGCTGTTTCCTCAGCAGCTTGCGACCCGCTGGCTCGACGTACGCCGGAAGCATCTGCCTCATCTGTTGAAAGGCTAGATCGGTGAGCGCGGCGGGATCGGCTCCTACGCTCGGTAGCGGCTTCCCGATCACGACCTTGATCGTTTTGCGAAACCAGAGGTCTTTGGTCCCGGACAGCGCCACCGGCACGACCGGCACCTGTGCCTTGATCGCGAAGTGCGCGAAGCCCTTGTGGAAGGGAAGCAGGTCGCCCTCCTTCGGGCCGTAGTTCCCCTCCGGAAAGATGGCCACCGCGCCGCCGAGCCCGAGGGCCCGGTCGACATGGCGAAAAAGTGTCCTGTCGCCGTGTCGCTCGCGCACCACCGGCACGTAGCCGCCGGTCGTGCGTACGAGCCACCACTGAAACTTGCGAGTCACCAGGAGCGTCGGATCGGCGAGGAAATGGAGCCGCGGCTCAACCGGAAAGAGGTAGAGGAGCGTGAACTCGTCCAGCCAGTTGAGGTGGTTGGCGATGACAACGTAGTTGCCGGATCGAGGGATGTTCTCCCTCCCCTGCACGTCGAACCTAAAGCACAGGCGCAGCAGCGGCACCCCGATCAGCCGGACCAGCCGGTATGGGATGTTGGCCCGGCGACTGACAGGAAGGAGGTCGGCTGAGGGCAAGGTGGCGCCGGCCGTGGCCATGCACCGGGGAGTCTAGAGCCCCAGCGACCACCAATCCAGGAATCGGTTGTAGGTGCCGAGCGCCCCCAGCACGGCGTTGGCCGCGAGCCGAAGGTTGGAGGCGTCACCTGGGGTGACCTTTCCTGTCTTCATGTCTGCCTGCAGCTCGTTCAAAAAGGCCTCGAGCTGGTTGCTTGCGGCGTTGGTGTTGCCTCGGTCGAGGGCGTCGGACGCCGCGTTTAGCTTGGCGATCAAGCTGTTCTTCTGGCCGTCGTTCAGCGTCTTCAGGCCTCTCACGTAATCGGCGATCGGGCCGAGCGCCTGCGCTGGCGTCTGGACAGGGACCATGACGGTCGCGGTTCCGGTGCCGTTAGGGTCGCCGTCGCTCACGGTCAGGGTGACGGGATACGATCCGGGTTTGGAGTACCAGTGGGTGGCCGTCAGGCCCGTCGCGGTCGGAGTCTGGTCGCCGAAATCCCAGGTGGCTGTGATCGTGTCCGCCGTTCCGGGGTCCCTGTAGGTGCCCGTGAAGGTGATCAGTTCGTTGGGGAGGATGAGGTTCGGGATGTTGATCGACGGGACGAAGCTGAGTATCTGCGCGGACGGGGGGACGTTATCGACGACCAGGCTCAGCGAGGTCTGGCCGGTCGCGTTGCCGTCGTCGGTCGCTTCCAACACGACCGTGTAGACGCCGTCGTCGTCGGGGGTGAAGGTGAAGGTGGCGCCCGGGCCGGACGCAAAGGTGGAGCCGTCGCGGGTTGCGGTCCACTTGAAGGTGAACCCGTGCGTCCGGTCGCTTGCGTCCGGGCTCCAGGCGGTGCCGCTCAGGGAGATCGGGGTGCCCTCCAGGAGCTTGGTGCTGAGCGCCTGGAGCGTGGGGCCGGTCGAGATGACTGGCGTGGGGGCCAGCGCGTCGATCTTGACTGTGAAGGTGGCAGTTGCCGTGGCCCCGTGGCTGTCAGTCGCGGTGATCGTGACCTGCGGCTGGGGGACGTCCTCATCAGCGGCGGTCCCAGTCCAGAGCCAGTTTCCCGGATTGGTGGTTGCGACGGTGCCCCAGTTGGGCTTTAGGCTGACGGTGTCGCCTGGATCCGGGTCGATCACCGAACCGGTCATCATCGGAGCAGTGCCTTCGGACGCGTTGGCCTGGCCGCTTGTCGGGAAGATGCTCGGGGGGTGGTTGGTCGGCGGCGGGGGCGGAGGCGGAGTGCCGCCGGCGACGTACGTCTTGAAACCGAAATCTTCACTGGCGGTGGGCGTCCACGCGGTCCCCACGCAGCACATCCATAGATTGCCGCCGTCAAGGTCGCCGGGATTGAGGAAGCCCCAACGGAATGTGTTCGCGCTGCTGGAGACGACGATCGCGTACTGGTGCCCGGCGGTAACCGGCACCGTCGGACTCAAGTCAAACGTCTGCCAGGTGAGCGAGCCGGCTGCTCCCAGCTCCGGACGCACGGTGGGCGTTGGGCCGACGTTGGCAAGAGCCGGCGCGTTCGGATCGACGGCCCAGATCTGAATCGAGAAGGCCGGCTGGATGTAGCCGATATAGGAGCCCGCGAAGAGGCTGACCTTGTCCAGCTGGCCGGTCAGCGTGGGTGTGAACGTCTGGGCCATCCTCGCGCCGAGAAGGGCGCTGGAGTTGCCGATGACGATGCCGGCTTTCGGGGCGAACTGGTCGAGCGTGTCAGCGGCCCGCACCGGGCCGCCGAACCACACGGCCAGGAGCGCCGTCAGCGCAAGCGCCAACGGACTCCGACCGACACCTCTCCGCAACGAAGTCTTCACTTGGCTGTATTGACGCGGCTGAAGGGAATTCCCTGCGAGGGCGGGTGATCTCTACCGCGCTGTGGTTCTAACGCCTGTCTGGCGGCGGGGAGTCGCTACGGGCCCTGGCGAGCCGCCTCGGCCGGCCGGCGGCTTTCCAGGCCCACCGGTCAGAGCCGGGTGATGCCGGTGTGCGGGGCCGGGTGGTGCCGGCGACAGGATTCGAACCTGCGACCCTCGGCATGAAAGTCCGTCCCGACATCCTCAGGGCTCCCACCGTATTCGATTCTCCGCCTCGCGCCTCTCGTGGCTCCTGTGGCAGCCCCGGCTTGGCAATGCAAATTGGCCATACATCCAAAGGCCTTGAGCGATCGCCGGGCGCGGGGGAACGCGAAATGAGAGGCCTCTCCCCAGCTCGCTCCGTCGGGCGACTGCCTTACGCGGAGTTAGAGTTCCGAGTCCACCGCAGCCCACGAGCACCAATGGTCTCAGGGGGCGATTTAGAGCGGCGGTTCCACCGCATGCAGATCCAGAATCGTGGTATTGGCGCTCTTTGGCGCCGGGAATCCAACCGAAACCAGCGCCTCTTCGAACTCAACGCTCGACCAGCGGCTTCGGATGTGCTCCGCGGATTGCCAGACCCCGACTATGAAGAGGGCACCGTTCCCGACTGCGCAGTGGTGCCGCAACTCGCCGAACGATGTTGCACCTCCGCTGCTCATGATCAGCGCGTGTGCTCGGTCGTACGCCTGCGTCAACTCGTTGATATCGCCGTCAAACCGGGCAATCAATAACGCCGCCATTCGCTTGCGCCGTTAATCGGTCTGTGCTTGACATGAGGGAAGTGTGCCTCCTGGCTACACGATTGAAGGGCCGTCTACAAGCGAGCGGGATGTCGTCCCTTCGATACGACATCGGGCTGTTGCTCATGGGTTGGAGACGGCGACGCCGTTAGCTGCAGTTCAGATGGCGATCTGTTGCCGCATCTTCATCCAAGAAATTCCGACCTCCGAGTGGCCGAACTCGACCGGGTCGCCGTCGAGGCGCGACTTAGACTGGGATGTGTGGACATGAGGCTCGAACTCGTCCCTGTTCCTGTCGCCGACGTAGACCGAGCCAAGGCTTTCTATGTCGACCAGGTCGGCTTCCACGCCGACCACGATCATCAGGTCACGGACCAGCTACGTTTCGTGCAGCTCACTCCACCTGGATCTGCATGCTCGATCGTGATCGGAACCGGGATTACCGAGATGGCGCCTGGCTCTCAGAAGGGGCTGCAGGTTGTGGTCAGTGACGTCGAGGCAGTCCGACAGGAGCTTGCCGGCCGGGGGGTCGAGACAAGCGCAGTCGACAAGCAGCCGTGGGGATGGTTCATTTACTTCAGCGACCCTGACGGCAACACGTGGTCGGTGCAGCAGATCGTCCCCCGCGAGTAGTTCAGGCCGACGATGGGAGCCCATAGCGGCCGATGCCGCAGGCCGGTGACGAGTGACAGCCGCCAGCAACGCGAAGTCTCGAGACCAGGACACCGCAGTCGTTAGAGGGCTATCGCCTGCCCAACCACTGTCAGGCCGTGGTTCGCGTTACGGAACCTCCAGCCCACCACTCCTGACATAACGCGAACCGGCCGCGCTGGCGGTAGTTAAGTCGGGAGGATTTCGCTCCTCGATTCGACTCTGATCTCGGTAGCCAGTTGCTGCATCAACGCCTGGCGTTATGAGCCTTCAACGTCCGTGGTTTGCGCGGAAGGCGCAACGCCGCGTACCGATCGCGCCGGTATTCGTCCACCCATTGCCGACTGCTTCGCCAAGTACCATCCTCGGCTCGAACTGCCTTGAGGCGGGAGCGTTGTGCGGCGTTACGGAGTGCCACGACCGACAGATCTTTCGTGGCCAACGCTTCCAGTGGTACGAGCTTCGCAGGCCCTGCCACCGCAGGCAAGACGAAGCGACTGAGGTTGTCAAGGATTGCCCTTGCGAGGATTTCGCCTAAGGGTCCTGGATCGCCTCGGTCAGCGCGATTCAGGGCATCGAGGTAGCGATCTCGAAGTCGCTTCTGAATGATCGCGGGCGGATAACCAAGCCGAACCAGCAGGAGGTTCATGAGCAACCGGCCGACGCGGCCGTTGCCGTCGATGAAGGGGTGGACGTGTTCGAACGCGGCATGCCGCGCTGCGAGTGCCTCCGCGACGCGCGACGACTTGCGAGGCAAGCTGTCGACGCTATCCACCCAGTCGCGAATCAGCGCGTGTACCTCGGTGTGGCTTGGTGGTTTCATCCCATGCTTGAAGGCCTGGATGTCATGCCGGCGCCAGTTGCCCGGACTTTCATCTTTGGAGGCGTCTGGATGCGGAGCGACCTCCCAGACAGGCGTCATTGCCAGCCGGTGAACATGGCGGACTTCCGTGAGGGTGAGCAACTTGCCGCTGGTCCATGGGCCAGAACCCAGTGCTTGGCTGTACACCCATTGAGCTGCGGCAGCGTAGCCGCTGACCTCCAGGTAGTCCTTGAGTTCCTTGCTGCCGACCGCCTTGCCTTCGCGGAGGAGCGCCTCAACTTCTCGGAGGACCAAGGTGTTGCCCTCCAAGGCGGTTGAGCTGTGGGCCTCGTGGTACCAGATATCGGTCCAGATGCCCTCTGCCTCGTCCGGTGAGGGCAGCCCGCCTAGGCGGGTCTTGAGTTCCTCGACCATGAAGGCGAGTCGGGCATGCACCGCTTCCCGGCTCGGTCGTCCTCGCGCAACAGCCGAGGTGGTTCTAGCTAGGTTGCTCATGTTAGGGAAACTCAATTCTACAACTCAACCTAGTTAGGTTGCTATGCCGTGCCCGACCTAAATGATCAACGCAACCTGCGCTAGCATGGATACTCGTCGCGACCACCTACGGAAGAGGCAGCGCCCCGGGCGCGCTGCACGACCATTTTGTCGGCACACGGCTCTCAGGTCAGCAGGACAGCAGCGGTCCGAAAAACCGCTGCTCATTCAGTTCAATCTCGGGCGCGGAAACCGCTTTTCGCCTCCTCACGTCTCCCTAGACCTCCTCGAGTGTTCTGTGGCTTGGCTATGCATTGGCAATACGCGGTCGACGTCGTCGACCACGCCGAGCCAACTCCGAATTCGATTTGGTGCCGGCGCGGGGACTCGAACCCCGGACCCTCGGTTTAAAAGACCGCTGCTCTTCCAAGCTGAGCTACGCCGGCAGGAGAACCATTCTCGCGATTACGCAAACTGTTTAGCCTTCCCCGGGTGCGGACGAGTGCGCTCCTGATCCTGGTCTCCGTGGCCGTCGTGGCCTGCAACCCGACGGGCAATCCAGAGCCTTCGCCCGAACCGCTGGCAGCCGACCAGACGCTGAGCTTCCCCATCGCCCAGGACGTCGCGGACTTCGACCCAGCGCTGATCTCGAGCGCGGCCGACGTGGACATCCTGCGCAACGTGTTCTCCGGCCTGTTCAGGTTTGACGCCCAGCTCCACGAGGTGCCAGACCTGGCCACCGGCCAGCCTACGGTTTCGACCGACGGCCTCGCCTACGCCTTTCACATCCGGCCCAACGGCCGTTTCTCCAACGGGGACCCGATCACGGCGGCCGACTTCATCTACAGCTGGAACAGGGCCGCTGCCAAGCAGGGCGACTACGCCGGGCTCTTCGCGCTGATCGCCGGCTACCAGGACGTCGCCGCCGGCAAGACCGCGCAGATGAGCGGGCTCACCAAAGGTGACGACTACACGCTCAACGTCACCCTCACCAAACGCGCGGGGTACTTCCTCACCCTCGTCGGCCTGTGGCCGTTCTGGTTGGTCGACCGGAAGGTGGTCGCGTCAGCGGGTGAGGATGCGTGGGCCACAAAGGCGGACACATTGATCGGCAGCGGACCGTTTCGCATGACGTCGCGCACGCCCGGCCAGACGATGGACTTCGAGCCCGTGCCGGGCTGGTACGGAGGCAAGACGGGCGCGCTCACGCACGTGCACATCGAGGTCGTGGTCGACGCCGCGGCTCAGGTCACGCAGTTCGAAGCGGGTGTCTTCGGCCTGGTCGGCTACGGCCGGCAGGGCCTTCCGCCCGCCTCCGCCACGCGCTACACGACCGACGCCAAGCTCAAGAACCAGCTGACGCTCGTGCCGACCGGAACCACTTTCTGGATCGGCTTCAATCTTCGCACCGGTAGTTTCGCCGGCATCGATGACGGACGTCCCGGCCGGCATGCGTTCAGCACCGCGATCGACCGCAAGGCGCTGGTGGCGGCGGTGTGCAACGAGCAGACCACGTGCATCGAGGCCACAGGCGGAGCGATCAGCAGCGGTCTCGTCGGCTACCTGGGGGATGGCGCCGACCACAACGTGAAGTTCGACGCCAGCGCCGCGAAGGCGGAATACACGGCTTGGGATCCGAGCGGCGCGAAGGTCAAAGGCCTCACCTACACCTACGACACGAACCCGTTCAACAAGGCCGTGTGCGAGAACCTCGTGGCGCAGTGGAAGTCGAATCTCAGCGTGACGGTCGCGTGCGTCGAGAAAGAAAGGAAGATGTTCTTCGACCAGCGCAACGGGGGGTGCGCCTATCCCATGTTCCGGCAGAGCTGGGCCGCCGACTACGACCATCCGCAGGACTGGTTCGACTACCTCTTCGTCACCGGCGCCAGCTCCTCAGGGTCGTGCTACTCGAACCCGAGCCTGGACAAGCTCGTCGCCGGGGCGGATGCGGCGCCGCCTGCCTCCGCGGTCGCTGATTACAAGGCCGCCGGCTACCTGCTCGTCGACCGGACGATATTCGCGGGGCTGCTCTACGGGGTGCAGCAGTACCTCGTGCACCCGTACGTCAAGGGCGCGGGGGGCAACGCTCTGTACGACAACTACTGGACCGGGCTTCGAATTCTCAAGCATTAAGAGAAGCTGACGGAAACCCGGACCAGCCCCCCGAGTGGACAACGGGCGCTCGCCAAGCCACAATTTAGCCTGGAGTAAGTGGCGGCGACGGTCGCCACCCCCCGTCGGCGCGCTCTCGCCCCGGTCGCCGCGAAGAAGGACCGGGAAGAAGGCGGGGGGAGCGTTACTCGCTTCACAGGGGGAAGCTATGGCTCCACTCTCGTTACGGATCCTCAAGGGCCTTGCCGTGGGCGCGGTCTCGAGCCTCGTCCTCGGCGCGTGTGGAGGAGGGGGAAATCAGAGCTCGAACCTGGCAGCCGACCAGACTCTGAACTTCCCGATCCTCGGAGACTTCGGCACCCTCGACCCGGCGGTCGCGGACGCCGAGACGGACCAGGAAATCCAGCAGAACATGTTCGACGGCCTCGTCAAGTTCGACGACAACCTGAACATCATTGCGGACCTGGCGACCGCCGTACCGCAAGCGACCGACAACGGCCTGACCTACACGTTCAACCTGCGCAAGGACGTCACGTTCCACAACGGTGACAAGTTCACCTCCAAGGACGTCCTCTACTCGTGGAACCGCGCGGCGGCCATGCAGGGCTCGTACGCCACGAACATGGCAGCCATCAAGGGCTACGACAAGGTCTCGGGCAACAAGGCAAGCGGCGCAGCTCTCGAGGCGCTGCTGGAGAAGAAGGACCCCTCGGTCTGGATGGAGGGCCTGACTGCCCCGGATGACAACACCGTAGTCGTCAAGATGTCGAACCCTGCCGGCTGGTTCCTCACCGCGATCTCGCTTTCCGGATCGACCGGATGGATCGTCGACCAGAACGCGGTCAAGCAGGACTTCGACAACTGGTGGTCCAAGCCGGCTACCGCAGTCGGCACCGGTCCGTTCAAGATGACCAACTACGTCCCCAAGCAGGTGGTCGACTTCGCTGCCGTCGACAACTGGTGGGGCTCACCCAAGCCGACCCTCAAGAAGGTTCACATCGACATCTCGATCAACAACGCTTCCACCGCAATCACCAAGTACGAGCAGGGCGGCTTCGACGCCTATGGGTACGGCGGCTACAGCAACCTGCCCGTGGCGGACATCCTTCGCATCAAAGGGACGGCCAACGAATCGGGCCAGCTTTCCCTGATCCCGAAGGTTCGCACTTACTGGGTGAGCTTCAACTTGGTGGCCGATGCAAAGCGCCCGGCCAAAGGTCCGTTCACACTTGACGGCGGCCAGGCCGCGCACGACCTGCGTATGGCCTTCGCACTCGCGGTCGACAAGAAGAAGCTGGTCGACACGGTTTGCCAGGGCGTGGTGTGCACCCAGGCGACTGGTGGCTTGATCCCGCCGACTCTCATCGGCCATATGGATACCACCGACCCGCTGTCCGCTTTCGATCCCGCCAAGGCCAAGCAGCTTTTGCAGAGCGCCGACCCGACGGGCGCCAAGACAAAGGGTCTCTCGTACGCCTACGACCCTGAGAACCCGCTGAACGCCGGCAACGCGCAGTTCTTGCAGGCTCAGTGGCAGGAAAACCTCGGGGTCCACGTGGACCTGCTGCCGGTCGCTCACTCTCCGTTCATCAAGGCTCGCCTCAAGGGCAGCTATGTGCTGTCCCGCGACGGCTGGCAGGCCGACTACAACCACCCCCAGGACTGGTTCGACAACCTGTGGGGCCACGTCGTCGGGTGCCCGGACTCCGGATGCACCAGCGGCTACAACAAGAAGGAATACAACGACCTGCTCGACAAGGCGGACGCTGAGCCGCTCGACCAGGCCAAGGCCGACTACGCGAAGCTGAATCAGATGCTGATCGACGACGTCGTCTACATCCCGCTCTACTACTCGGTCGGCGCCTTCCTGATCAAGCCGTACGTGAAGGGAGCCGGCTCCAACGCCTTCTTCGACCACTACTGGAACGAGATCCAGATCCTGCAGCACTAGACCGACGTAGCAAGGGGGCGCTCGCAGCGCGCGGGCGCCCTCTTCTCGTATGAGCGAGAATCAACAGGGGAGCTAAAGGGAGTTGTTCACCCGGGGAACGCTGATCTACATCGGGCAGCGCCTGGTCTTGATCCTGCTCGCCGTCCTCGGAGTTTCCTCGTTGGTCTTTCTCGGAGTTCACCGGCTGCCCGGCGACGCCCTCTTCAGTGAGCACCTGCACGGCACTCAGTACGAGCTGACGCTGCATCACTACGGGCTGGATCGACCGCTCTGGGTCCAGTACGTGAGCTTCCTGGGCGCCTTGCTCCACGGCGATCTCGGCGAGTCGCTCGTGAATCGAGGGGTGCCGATCACCCCGATCGTCCTGCGCGAGATGTCGGTCAGCGCCGAGATCGGAATCGTAGCTTTGATCTTCACCGTCGGAGTCGGGATGTTGTTCGGCGTGGTCGCGGCGATCCGCCAGAACACCTGGCTGGACTACACCCTCAGCACGACCTCCGTGATCGGCTACAGCATGCCGAACTTCGTGATCGCGACCTTCCTGATCCTGGCGTTCGGCGTGTGGCTGGACAACTTCACGGAGGGGACGTTCTACTTTCAGATCGGCTGGCCCGGCCGGTACGGCAGCATCGGGGCGATCTGGCTGCCCGCGTTCGCGCTCGGCTTCCCCTACGCGAGCATCGTGGCCCGCCTGACTCGAGCCAGCATGCTCGAGGTGATCCGGCAGGATTACATACGCACGGCCCGCGCCAAGGGTTTGAGGGAGTGGGTCATCACCGTCCGCCACGCGCTCCGCAACGCGCTGATCCCGGTCATCACGATCCTCGGTCCGCTGGTGATCGGCATCATCACCGGAGGGGTAGTGATCGAGAACATCTTCGGCATCCCGGGTCTGGGTAAGGAGTTCGCGACCAGCATCCTGAACCGGGACTACAACATCGTGATCGGAGTCTTCACCGGATACGCGGCGCTCGTGGGTCTCGCCAACCTCGGCGTGGACCTGCTGTACGTCGTGATCGACCCGAGGATCAGGTACTGATGGCCGCCACCGCAGCTGCAGTCATAACCCGCCCCATCGTGCCAGAGCAGGCAAGCCTGTGGAGCGACGCCTGGCGCCGGCTGCGCCGCAACCGTCTGGCCCTGGTGGCGACCGTCTACCTGACCTTCCTCGTGATCGTTGCGCTGGTCGCTCTTGTCAAGACGCCGTATCGGTACTTCGAGGTCGGCGTCGGCATCCCCTATCACGGGCCGAGCGTCGAGCACTTGCTGGGGGTCGACTCGCTCGGACGCGACACCTTGAGCCGGCTCATGGTCGGAGCGCAGATCTCGCTCCTGGTGGGAATCGGAACGCAGGTCGTGGTGTTGCTGATCGGGGTGCCGATCGGACTCGCTGCCGGCTACTTCAGAGGCTTGTTCGACCAGGTCGTCACGTTCATCATCAACCTCTTCTACGGAATCCCCGACCTGCTGGTCGCCTTGACGCTCGTCTTCCTGCTCGGTCCGAACCTGACCAACATCATCATCGCCATCGCGGTCACGCGATGGATGGACATGGCGCGCCTTGTGCGCGGCCAGACACTCAGCTTGCGCGAGCGCGAGTTCATCGAGGCCGCCCGAGCCAGCGGCGCCAAGCCGATGAAGATCCTGTTCGGACACATCCTGCCCAACGCTCTCGGCCCGATCATCGTCCAGGCGACGTTCGGCATCCCGGCGGCCATCCTGTTCGAAGCGTTCCTGAGCTTCCTGGGTCTGGGCGTTCCGCCTCCGACTCCGACGTGGGGCTCGATGGCGGCAGAAGGCATCGTGACGATGCGAATCTCGCCGTTCATGGTCATCGCGCCGTCGATCGCCCTGTCGCTGACCCTGATGGCGTTCAACTTCCTTGGCGACGGGCTGCGCGACGCGCTCGACCCGAGGCAGCGACGGTAGTCGGTTGGCGTCACCGATCCTGCAAGTAAAGGACCTCAAGACCCAGTTCAGAACCCACGACGGCATCGTCAAGGCCGTGGACGGGGTGAGCTTCGACCTCTACCCGGGCGAGAGCCTCGGCATCGTGGGCGAGTCGGGGAGCGGAAAATCGATGACCGCCTACTCCCTCCTCCGACTGGTGCCGGACCCGGGTAAGGTCGTCGGCGGCCAGGTCCTGTTTCGAAACCAGGACCTGCTGCAGATCAGCGACGAGGAGATCCGCGAGATCCGAGGCCGCGACATCGCGATGATCTTTCAGGACCCGCAGAGCTCACTCAATCCGGTCCTCCGGACCGGATTCCAGATCGCCGAAGCAATGCTCGCCCACAAGAAGGCGAACAAGCAGCAGGCGTACAACCGCGCGGTCGAGCTTCTGAAGCGAGTCCGCATTCCCGCCGCCGAGTCTCGGATCAAGGACTTTCCCCACCAGCTGAGCGGCGGCATGCGCCAGCGCGCGATGATCGCGATGGGCCTCGCCAACGCGCCCTCGATGTTGATCGCCGACGAGCCGACCACCGCACTCGACGTCACGGTGCAGGCGCAGATTCTCGAGCTGCTGGCCGACCTGAACCAGGAGCTGGGAACGGCGATCATCATGATCACCCACAACATGGGTGTGGTCGCCGGCCTCTGCACCCGCGTCCTGGTCATGTATGCCGGGGAGATCGTCGAACAGGGCCCCGTCGACCAGATCTTCGAGAATCCGCAGCACCCCTACACGTGGTCGCTCCTGCGGTCGATTCCTCGCGTCGACGCCCTTCGCCACGAGCGGCTTCGCTCGATCGAGGGAATCGCGCCCGACCTCTTGCGGCCGCCGGCCGGCTGCCGCTTCCATCCGCGCTGCCCGTTCCGGATCGAGAAGTGCCTGGTCGACCAGCCGGAGCTGAAGGAGGTCAAGCCGAACCAGCTCGCATCCTGCTGGGTGACGATGGATCGTGCGCGCAAGGAGATGGGCGCCGACCAGCTGCTCGACATCCGGCCCGGCGCAGCGTCCGGCCTGCAGCCGGGCAAGATAGTGGACTGATGGCGGAAGCGGTCCGCGAAATCCCACAGCCGATGGGAGCCAGCGCACCCGCTCTGGTGCGGGTCGAGAACGTCGTCAAGCACTTCCCCGCTGGCATCGGTCAGACCGTCAAGGCTGTCGACGGCGTGAGCTTCGAGATCAGGCAGGGTGAGACTCTCGGGCTGGTTGGGGAGTCGGGCTGCGGCAAGTCGACACTCGGCCGTCTCGTGATGCAGCTGATCCCGGTGACGTCCGGAAAGATCTTCCTTGGGGACGTCGAGCTGACGAAGCTGCGCGGCGAGAGGCTGCGTCAGCAGCGGCGCCAGATGCAGATCATCTTCCAGGATCCATACGCGTCACTCGACCCGAGGATGACGATCGGCGACATCATCGCCGAGCCGCTCGCGAACTTCGGGGTCACGCGCGGTCGCAAGGCTCAAAGGCGCGTGCAGGAGCTCCTGCGCGTCGTGGGTCTGAACCCCAACTTCAACAATCGCTACCCGCACGAGTTCTCCGGCGGCCAGCGCCAGCGCATCGGGATCGCGCGGGCCCTGGCCCTGAACCCCAAGCTCATCGTCTGCGACGAGGCGATCTCCGCCCTCGACGTGTCGATCCAGGCGCAGATCGTGAACTTGCTGGAAGACCTGCAGCGCGAGTTCAACCTCACCTACCTGTTCATCGCCCACGACCTTTCGGTCGTCAGGCACATCAGCGACCGCGTGATGGTCATGTACCTGGGCAAGCTCGTCGAGATCGCGGACAGCACGGATGTGTACAGCAGCCCCAAGCATCCATACACCAAGGCGCTGCTCTCCGCGATTCCGGTGCCCGATCCCAAGGTGCAGCGCGGCCGGCGCCTGGTCGACCTCTCGGGCGAGATCCCCTCCCCCATCAACCCTCCGTCGGGGTGCAGGTTCCACACCCGCTGCCCGATTGCTCGCGTACCCACTCCCTGCGCCGAGGACGATCCTCCGCTGGAGGAGAAGGTCCGGACGCACTTCGCCGCATGCCACTTCTCCCAGGACGTCTGAGCTCCGCTTCTAATGCGACGAGAGCTGGATCTGGTCCCAGTAGTAGTCGAACATGTTGTTCGAGCCGGCGCCCAGCACGTACGGCTTGAACAGGAACGCGTGCACCGTATAGAAGAGCGGTAGGTACGCGACGTCGTCGATGAGCTGCACGCTCAACGCCTTGTAGTCGAGAATCGCCGTCGTCAGCGGTTCGCTGTCGGCCTTGGCCAGCACCTGGTCGTAGCGCACCGTCTGGTATCCGCTCGAGCAGCTTGTGTCCGGGCACCCGGCGACCTTGCCCCAAAGGTTGTCGAACCAGTCCTGCGGATGGTTGTAGTCGGCCGCCCATCCGTCGCGAGCAAGCACGTAGAAGCCCTTCAGCCGCTCGGTGATGAACCGCGTGTGCGGGATCGTCTGCAGCGTGACGTCGACGCCGAGGTTCGCCTGCCACTGCGACTGCAGAAACTTGGCGACCGGCTGGTTGAAAGGATTCTCAGGGTCGTAGGCGTAGACGAGACCCCTGGTCTTGGCGCCTGACGGGTCCGCGGCCTGCAAGAGGCTCCGCGCCTTCACGGGATCGAACTTCGCGAGAGGGTCCGAGTTGTCGCCCAGGTAACCCTGAAGTCCCCGCGGGATCACGCCGCCGGTCGCGGCGACGCAGGTGACGTCGGAGCAAACGTCCTTGGCGAGCTTCGCGCGGTCCACGGACACCGTGAACGCCAGCCTGAGGTCGTGCGACGCCTTGCCCTGGTCGAGCGTGAACGGGCCGCCTGCCGGCCGGACGGCGTCCGCGACCACGTTGAAGGTGACGAAGTAGGTCTTGTTAGTCACCTGCAGCAGAAGCTGGCTCTTGTCAGCCGGCCGGCCCTGGACGCGGATTGCCTCGGCCACCGGCAGGCTGTATGCACCGTAGCCAAAAAGGTCGAACGACCCCTGCTGATATTTCGTCAGCGCGGCCTGCGGATCGCTGACCACCTCGACATGGACCCTGGTCAGCGTCGGCTTCGGTCTCCCCCACCAGTCCTGCACGGCGGTGAAGTCGAGCGACTGGTTGGCTACCCGGGCCGACATCTTGAACGCGCCGGTTCCGACGAGGCTGTCCGGCTTGCTCCACCAATGCTCGAAGTCGCCCTTGACCACCTTCTGGTCAACGATCATCGCGGCGACTGAAGGCTGGGCGATGGCGGACTCGAACCAACCGGCAGGGTTCGTCAGCCTGACGACCACGGTCGAATCGGTGGGGCCGCTCAGTCCGCTCATGGTCACGGCCGGGTCGTCCTTCTCGAGGAGTGCCTCCAGCGCGGCGCCGGATGCCTGGTTGGTCGCGACGTGGTCGTAGCCGGCGATGACGGAAAGGGTGGTCGCGAACGGACCCTGCATGGCGGCCGCCCGGTTCCACGAATAGAGCACGTCCTTAGAGGTCACCTTGTCGCCGTTCGAGAAAGTCACGTCCTGGCGGAGCTTGAACGTGTAAGTCAGACCGTCGGCGGTGATGGTCGGCATGCTCTCCGCGATGTCGGGCACGACGTTGAGGTTGCCGTCGAATCGCAGCAGGCCGTCGAAAATGTTGTGGGCGAGCTGCGCCTCGGGGTCGCTTTGGATCATCGCGGGGTCGAGCGTTGTCACGTCGCCCTGAATCGGAAAACGAAGGGTCTGGTCGGTGGCGAGGCTCGTCGGAGCGGCCACGCCGCCAGACCCGTTCGAACAGGCCACGAACACCAGTGCCGCGAGCGCAGCAAACATGCGGTGCGCGCTGGTGCGTAGGATCATCGGGTGATGAGCCTAACCGCCACGGGTCGGCGCCGGCAGGAAGGCGGCGAGAAGGTAACGGGGGCGACGCGCTTCACGGCGGACATCGAGCTTCCCGGCCTGCTGCACGTCCACCTGGTCGTCGCCCACTTCGCAAGCGCGCGCATCCGCGGCGTCGAGACTGCCGCGGCGCGGTCCCTGCCCGGCGTCGTCGACGTCATCACGGGCCGCGACCTGCCGGAGCTCGAGCGCGCGGGACCGGACCTGCCGCTCGCGACCGACCGCGTCTTCTACACGGGCCAGCCGGTCGTCGCGGTGGTAGCCGAGACAGAAGCCATCGCCGCCGACGCGGCCGCACTCGTCGAGGTCGACTACGAAGAGGCCGATCCGGTTGTCGCGGCGACGTCGGCCATGACCGATCAATCGCCCATCGTGCTCGACCAGCAGGAGAGCGCGGACGAAGATGACGCCTCGATACACGGCGCGTCTGCGGCGGCCGATGCCGCACCCGAGGCCAGGCCGCGCAACGTCACGGGCGTCGCGCACCTCAAGCGCGGCGACGTCGATGCGGACCTCGCTCGCGCCGATGTTGTGGTCAGGGAGACGTACCGCTTCGCCTCCGCGCATCACTCCTTCATGGAGCCGCACATCGCCGTCGTCCGCCCCGAGCCCGGTGGCGGGTTGACGGTCTGGTCGCCGACCCAGGGACCCTTCGCCCTTCGCGACGACATCGCCGAGCTGCTCGACCTGGCTTCACACGAGGTGCGCGTCATCCCGATGCCGGTCGGCGGAGGCTTCGGCGGAAAGGTCGAGCTCGTCGAGCCTCTGCTGTCGCTGATCGCCCTTCGCGTGAGGCGTCCCGTCCGTCTTTCGCTTTCGAGGTCGCACGAATTCGTCGTCGGCCATCCCGCGCCTGCGGCTGAGTTCACGCTCGAGCTCGGAGCCGGCCGCGATGGCACTTTGCTGGCGCTGCGTGCCCAGTTTCTTTTCGACAACGGCGCCACCGCCGGCTGGCACGCCGGCCTTACCGCGGCCTTTCTCGCCGCCACGTATCGAATCCCTTCGTATGACGTCCGCGGGCTCGAGGTCACCACAAACAAGACGCCCACGGACGCCTACCGCGCGCCCGGTGCGACACAGGCTTACTTCGCCCTCGAGTCCGCGATGGACGAGGTGGCTGCGAGGCTGGAAATGGACCCCATCGAGCTTCGGCTCCGCAGCGTGTCCCGCGAGGGCGATCCCGACGCATACGGCGGCAAGTGGCCACGCATCGCCTCCGTCGAGGTCCTCGAAGAGGCGAAGCGTCACCCGGTCTACACCGCGCCGCTGGGCGACGACGAGGCCGTCGGCGTGGCTCTTGGTTCGTGGGGCGGGGCACGGACGCCCTCGGCGGCGGGATGCCGCGTGGAGCCGGACGGAACGGTGTCCGTGACCGTGGGCTCGCCCGACATCAGCGGCACCGCGACCGGGCTCGCGCTGATCGCGGCCGAAGCGTTCGGCATCTCCGCGGACAAGGTCCGGGTCTCGACGGCCGACACCTCCAACGCGCCGTACAGCTCGATGTCGACCGGAAGCCAGGTCACGTACAGCGTGGGCGGCGCTGTTTACGAGGCTGCGCGCGAGGCCCGCCGCCAGCTCCTGGAGATAGCGACCGAGGAGCTCGAGGCTGCGCCCGAAGACCTCGACATCACCGACGGACGGGTGACCGTCAAGGGCGCGCCCGGCCGCTCGGTCGAGATAACCCGGCTCGTCGCCCTCGGACGCGAGTTCATGGGCCGCCACAAGCCGGTCGAGGCGATCGGCCGCTCGGCCGTGCAGGCTGCGTCCCCGACCTTCACCGTGCACCTCGCGCGAGTGCGGGCCGAGAAGGAGACCGGCTCGTATCACGTGACGGGCTACGCGGCAATCCAGGACGTCGGCCATGCCATCAACCCGCCTGAGATCGCGGGCCAGATCCACGGCGGGGCGACGCAGTCGATCGGTCGCGCGCTGGGGGAGCAGCTCGTGCACGACGGCGACGGCCAGCTGCGGACCGCGTCGTTCCTCGACTACGAGGTGCCCGCAGCGGACCAGATCCCGAACATCGACGTGAAGCTGGTCGAGGTGCCCTCGCCGGTCGGGCCGCTGGGGGCTAAGGGCGTGGGCGAGCCGCCCGCGATCCCGGGCACCGCGGCGGTGGCCAACGCCGTGTCGCGTGCCTTCGGCGTACGCGTACGTGAGGTGCCGATCGACAGGTCCCTGCTGGTGAGGACTCCGACCGACGGACGGTAGCCTCCGCGCCTACGTCGGGCGGACGTTGCCCGGCCGGTCGGCGATTCTCGTCAGCAACCGTGGGCCGCACGACCCTCGCGACGACGGAACCTTTCGTCGCGGCGCGGGAGGCGTGGTCACGGGCCTGCTGGCGCTGGCCGAGGCGACGAGCGCCGACTGGGTCGCCTGCGCGCGCACCGACGCCGAGCGCAAGCTGGCCGAGGTCGCCGGCCAGGGCCTGAAGGTTCCGCTCGCCAGCGCGACCGGACGCCTCTACTACGCGACCCCCACCGGGGAGCAATACGAGCGCCACTACGCCGTGATCTCGAACCCGGTGCTGTGGTTCATCCAGCACTACCTCTGGGACCTCGGCAATGAGCCGGTCGTCGACGACCGCATCCACCAGGCGTGGGCAGAAGGCTACGTGCAGGTGAACTTGCAGATGGCGGAGAAGGTCATCGAGCTCGCGCAGAAGGCACCAAATCCACCGCTGGTCCTTGTTCACGACTACCAGCTCTACCTCGTCCCGCGCCTGGTGCGGGAGGCCGTGCCCAACGCGCTAATCCAGCACTTCATCCACGTACCGTGGCCGACCCCGCAGTACTGGAAGGTGCTGCCACAGCACATGCGGGATCCGATCCTCCAGGGCGTCCTCGGCTGCGACGTCGTTGGGTTTCAGTCGAGCCTGGACGTGCGCAACTTCCTGCTGACGTGCGAGGAGAACATGGGCCTGCAGGTCGACGAGCGAGAGCGCGCGGTCGTGTTCGACGGGCGGGTGGTCTACGCGCGTCACTACCCGATCTCGATCGACGTCGGGACGACCATGCGGCTGGCATCGTCACGCGGCGTCAAGCGGCAGGAGGACGAGATCGCGAGCTGGCGGCCGCCCCGGCTGATCGTCCGCATCGACCGCACGGACCCGTCGAAGAACATCGTCCGCGGATTCATCGCATATGAGAAGCTGCTGCGCTATCACGCCGAGCTGCGCGGGAAGGTTCAGTTCTGGGCGTTCCTCCAGCCGTCGCGCCAGGACGTGGCCGCCTACGTCCGGTACATGCGCCAGATCAGGCAGACGGCGGCGCGCATCAACAGCGACCTGGGCAACCCGGAATGGCAGCCCATACGGCTGGAGATCGCCGAGAGCGAGCGCAAGGCGATCGCGGCGATGAAGAACTTCGACCTGCTGCTGGTGAATCCCGTCTACGACGGGCTGAACCTGGTCGCGAAGGAAGGTGCGCTGCTCAACCAGACCAACGGAGTGATCGTCCTTTCAGAGAACGCGGGCGCACACGAAGAGTTGAGAGGTCACGTGCTGTCCATCAACCCGTTCGACGTCGAGGCGACGGCCTCGGCAATGTATGCCGGCCTGACCATGGCCGAGGAAGAGCGGAAGCGGATGCATGAAGGGGCGCGAAACGTGGTGCGGACGAACGACATCGCGCGCTGGATCAGCAACCAGGTCCAGGACCTGCGTGACCTCGCGCCAGGCCCGGTGCTCAGCTCGACGCTCTAGCCCACTCCACGATCTCGTTCAGCACGGCGGTCGCGCCCTCGGGCCCCTGGACGACCAGGTCACATCGATCGAACAGGTCCTTCGGCGCTTCGGGCGACCAGACGCCGACGGACATGTGCGGGATGTCGAGGCTGCTTACGGTCTCGAACATGGAGCGATCGTTCTCGTCGTCGCCAAAGCACACGACGCCGCCCGGGTCCATGCTCGGCAGCAACGCGGCTAGCGCGCTGCCTTTCCCAGATTTCGGTGCGTGCACCTCGACGACCTTTCGGCCTAGAGCCGCCTCCAGCCTCTCCCCGTCGAGACAGGTGCGCAGCATCGCGAGCATCTGCTCCCCGTTGAATTCGGTGTTGCGAAAGTGGATCGCCGTGCTTGCGGGCTTGACCTCCAGCCACGCCCCGGGGATCCGCTCGAGGAGCTTGCTGGTTTGGGCGTTAAAGCGATCGAGCGCCTCTCTCTGCGCCTTGCGCGGGATGGCGAGACCGCTGTCCCCGATCAGCCGCGCACCCGAGATCGGCACCAGGTTCTCGAGCTGAGCGGGCGTCCGGCTGCTGAGCACGATGACGTCAGCAAGCAGCGTCACCAGCTCCTGCAGAGCCTCGAGGGCGTCGGTACGCGCGTGCGCGCCGGCCGGATCCGGAACGATCTCGGCCAGGGTGCCGTCAAAGTCGGTAACCAGTATTACTTCGCCTGGCGGGACTTGCGCGGCAGGCGACTCTTGCCAGGCGCGCGTGATCTGATCGGTCTCTTGAATCACCTAATCAGAACCCGGCCGGTGCCGTTCGACCACCGATTTCAAGTTCGATCCGGTCAGCGTGCCGAACATATGTCCCACGTCGCCACCGAGTCGCGAGGTCACAAACAGCTCTGTCACCGTGCTTTCACCGTACCGCACCAGCAGAGATGCCTGGAGCGCAACCGCCATTCGCGCGACGATCCTGCGAGCCCTCGTCTCATGCTCGCCGGTGTCGGCCAGCTCGGACTTGAGCTCCTCGAGGGCGCCGTCCAGGCGCGCATCTTGACCGCGTGCCAGCTCGACCTCGTCGAGATATGCGGTCAGCGTCTCGGGCTCGCGCTGCATGGCTCGCAGGACGTCGAGCGCGTTGACATTGCCGGAGCCCTCCCAGATCGAGTTCAGCGGCACCTCGCGATACAGCCGCGGCAGGATCGACTCCTCCACGTAACCGTTGCCGCCGTGGCACTCCAGCGCCTCGGCGACGACTCCGATCGCGCGCTTGCACGTCCAGAACTTGGCGACCGCGAGGCCGATCCGCTTGAAGTGCGCCTCTGCCGGGTCGGCCGCGCGGTCGAACGCACCGGCCAGACGCATCATCAGGATGGTCGTGGCTTCTGATTCGACCGCCAGGTCGGCGAGCACGTTGGTCATCAGCGGCTGCTCGCTGAGCAGCTTGCCGAACGCGCTGCGATGCGCAGCGTGATGTGTCGCCTGCGCGACCGCCTGCCGCATCAGGGACGCCGAGCCGATCACGCAGTCGAGGCGGGTGTGGTTGACCATCTCGATGATGGTCCTGACCCCTCTGCCCTCTTCTCCTACGAGCACGGCCCATGCGCCGTCGAGGGCGATCTCGGACGAGGCATTGGACCGATTGCCCAGCTTGTCCTTGAGCCGCTCGATGTGGAAGGCGTTGCGGGTTCCGTCTGGGAGGACGCGCGGCAGGAGAAAACAGGAAAGACCGCCGGGCGCCTGGGCCAGGACGAGGAACGCATCGCACATCGGTGCGGAACAGAACCACTTGTGCCCGGTGAGGATGTGCTCGCCGTTCGTGCCGGTCGGCTCGGCGCGCGTGGTGTTGGCGCGCACGTCGGACCCGCCCTGTCGCTCCGTCATCGCCATTCCGAACAGCACGCCCTTCTTCGTAGACGCAGGTCTGAGGCCCGGGTCGTAATCGAGGGTGGTCATGAGCGGCTCCCACTGCGCGGCCAGGTGCGGCGATCTGCGCAGGGCGGGCACAGCAGCGTAGGTCATCGAGACGGGGCAGCCGTGGCCGCCCTCGACCTGCGACCAGACGTGGAACGCCGCCGCACGCGCCGCGTGCGCGCCCGGGCGCGGCTCGCGCCACGGCAGCGCGTGCAGGCCGTGGCCGATGGCGACCTTCATGAGCTCGTGCCAGGCGGGGTGAAACTCGACCTCGTCGATGCGATCGCCAAAGCGATTGTGGGTGCGGAGCTGAGGCGGGTGAGCGTTGGCCTGAAAGCCCCAGTCGATCGCTCGCTGCGTGCCCGCGAGCTCACCGAGCTCGTGCAGCAGGTCATGCGCCCACGACCCGCCCTCGCGCTCCAGCGATTCGCCTAGGGGCGCGTCGGACTCGAAGACGTTGTAGTCGACGAGCGGCGGCGGCTGGTTGCTACTCACTAGCCAGCTCCGCGATCACACGGAGCTGTTCCTTGCGCACCTCCTGGTCAGGCATCACCGGCCACACGATCAGCGTGTCGACGCCGGCGTCGCGGAAAGCGCGAATCCTATCTTTTGCGCGGGCGGGCGGTCCGACGATGGAGACCAGGTCGATCAGCTCGTCCGGGAGCGCGAGCATCGCCTCCGTCTTCTGCCCGGCCAGGTACAGCTCTTGCACCTTCCGCGCCTCGTCTTCGAACCCGTACGAGGACACGAGGCGGTTGTAGAAGTTCTGCTCGCGCGAGCCCATCCCGCCGACGTACAGGGCCAGGATGGGCCGCATCGCGTTGCGCGCGCTCTCCAGGTCGTCGCTGATCATCACGTTGACCGAGGGACAGACGCGGAAGCCGTCCAGCGAACGGCCCACGCGCGCCGCTCCTTCCTCCAGCGGCCCGCGCAGCGTTCTGGTGTGCTCGGGAGAGAAGAAGACCGGCAGCCAGCCATCGGCGATCTCACCGGCGAGCGCGACGTTCTTCGGGCCGAGTACGGCCAGGAAGATCGGGATCTTCTCCTGCACCGGCCGGATCGTCAGCTTGAGAACCTTGCCGGGGCCATCAGGCAGTGGGAGCTCGAGCGTCTCGCCGTGGAACTCGATCTTCTGGCGGGCGAGGGCCAGGCGGACGACCGCGACGTACTCACGAGTGCGCTGCAGCTGCTTGCCGAAACGCACGCCGTGGAAACCTTCTGAGACTTGCGGTCCGGACGTGCCGAGCCCGAGCATCATCCGGCCGCCCGAAAGGTTGTCGATGGTCGCGGCGGTCATCGCGGTCATGGCGGCGCTTCGGGCAGGGATCTGGAAGATGCCCGAACCGAGCTTGATCCGGCTCGTGCCTGCTGCGAGCCACGCCAGGACCGTCGCGGCATCAGATCCGTAGGCTTCCGCGGTCCAGATGGAGTCGTAGCCGAGCGACTCGGCCGTTTGGGCGATGTCGAGCTGGTTGGCGGGCGTCAGGCCGAGGCCCCAGTAGCCGACGCTGACGCCGAGCTTCACGAAACGAGCTTAGGCGCTAGCGGCTCCCAAACAGAGTCTGGTAGAGCAGGAACACGTTGAGGCTGATGATCAACGCAGCGACGCCGTACGAGGCGTAGTTCGTGAACCTGCTGTTCACGAGGTTGCCCATCAGCTTCTTGTCGCGCGTGAACATGAGCAGCGGGATCATCGCGAACGGGATTCCGAACGAGAGAAAGACCTGGCTGAGAATCAGAGCTCTCGAGGGATCGAAGTTGGCGCCGATAACGACCAGCGCCGGCACCATCGTTATCGCTCGGCGCAGGAACACAGAGATCCGGCGGCGTATGAAGCCCTGCATCACGACCTGGCCGGCGAGAGTGCCGACGGACGAAGACGAGATGCCCGAGGCGAGGAGCGCGACAGCGAAGATGATGCCGCTGTTCGCACCGAGGTAGTGCTCGAGGCCGGCAAAGACCTGGTTCAGGTTACTGCCGACGGCGAAAAGGCCCCGCGAGTTGAAGACCGCGGCCGCCGTCGCCAGCATCGCCATGTTGATGAGTCCGGCGATTCCCATCGCGATCACGACGTCAACTCGCTCGAAGTGGAAGATCTTGCGCCTGGCCTCTGGACTGGAACCGACGACTCGTTTCTGGGTCAGCGCCGAGTGCAGATAGATGACGTGGGGCATCACGGTGGCGCCCAGGATGCCCGCCGCGAGAACGACTGACTCCGTACCGTCAAATTGCGGCACGAACATGCCGCCCGCCACCGCGCCCCAGCTCGGTCCGGCGCGCAGGACTTCCAGGCCGAACGCGGCCACGATCACCCCGACGAGGACTGTGATCGTTGCCTCGAGGCGGCGGAAACCAAACGACTGGAGGCCGAGGATGCCGAAAGCCGCCACACCCGTGATCAGGGCTGCGGTGAACAGCGGGATGCCAAAGAGGAGATACAGGCCCAGCGCGGCGCCCACGAACTCGGCGAGGTCGGTGGCCATCGCGATCAGCTCCGCCTGGACCCAGAGGAAGAAGACGACGGGACGCGGGAACCGGTCCCGGCAGACCTCCGGGAGGTTTCGCCCGGTGGCGATGCCAAGCTTGGCGCTCATCGACTGGATGAGCATGGCCATCAGGTTTGCCGACAGGACGACCCACAGGAGCATGTAGCCGTACCGGGAGCCGCCGGCCATGTTGGTCGCGAAGTTGCCCGGGTCGACGTAGGCGACGGCCGCGATGAACGCCGGACCCAGAAACGGCAACACCGCACGCAAGCCGCGGCGCTCTCCGTTGAGTGAGCGTTCCGCAGCCCTCAGGACCCGCAGCTCGCCAGGCAGCGCCCTTTCGGCACCTTCCACCATCGGCTGGGCGACGACAGCCCTTACTGCTTCGGCCATCAGCCCGCCTCCGTGACGAAGATCGTCCGCGCCAACCCGAGCGGAACGCTCTCGCGGCGGCCCCTGACCCTGACCTCGATCGGTCCTTCGTACTCGCTGCCGGCCAGAACCGCGATTCGCGTGCCGGGCATGAAGCCGCGGCGCTCGAGCTCGCGCAGCTTGCCCGGGTCCTCGTCGGAAACGCCCTGGACACTGACCTTCTCACCCGCCTGGCACTCGCTGAGGGCCCGGTGACTGACCGCCCGGACCCTGCCGCCCAACGTCGGGATGACGTGGCCGTGCGGATCGAGCTCGGGCCGGCCGAGCAGCTCGAAGATGCGCTGCTCCATCCGCTCCGAGATCACGTGCTCGAGGCGCTCCGCCTCGTCGTGGACCTCGTCCCAGGTGTAGCCGAGCACCCGGACCAGGAACATCTCGAGCAGGCGGTGATGCCGGACGAGCTCCAGCGCCACTTTGCGCCCTTCGCGGGTGAGCTGCTGGCCCCGGTAGCGGTCGTGCTCGACCAGGCCCTGTGAGGTCAGGCGAGTCACCATCTCGCTCACGCTCGGCGAAGAGATGCCGAGGCGCTGAGCCAGGTCGCGCGTGGGGACTGGACGTTGATCGCCCCCGAGCAGATAAAGGGCTTTGAGGTAGTCCTCTTGCGCCCGGGTGAACCTAATCTCGATTGGTGGCGCGCCTAGCATCAAAGGTAGGATACCCTAACTTTTGACCGGGGCGCTACGTCTTAGCGAAATCTCTCCAGGGAATCCCTCAGGCGCAGTCGCCGGTCGCCGAGGACGCCGGGTTGTACGTGACGCTCACGTTCGGCGTCACCGTGATCGAGGAGCCCGCGGTGAACACAGAGACGTAGTCTGCGCACCCCTCGGCCATGTGAAAGTCGTAGCTGACGCTGGTCACGCCGAGGTTGCTCCACACGGCGCCGTTGTGGTGCATGCACCAGTTCGTGACGCCGACTCCATTGTCGATGCACTGGATCGCCGCCGCCCACTGCTGGAGCGTGATGATGCTGACCGACATCGGCCCCGTCGATGTCGCGTGCAGGTGGTAGGTGAACGTGTCAGGCACTCCGCCCGCCAGGTAGTACGTCGGCCCCTTCAGCTGCTGGGGAACGTTCCAGATCGTCATGTGCGGATGCTCCAGCGCCGCCTTGGTCGTGGCCAGCTCGCCCAGCGAGGCGGTGAGGTTGGCCTGGGTGGCCTTGAGCTGGTCCTGCAGGATCAGGTTGCGACCCGTGAGGGATTCGTTCTGGGTGGTCAAGGAGCGGACCGCGGCCTGGTTGCTGGAATCGTCGACGTACAGCACGCCGATGCCGAAGGCGGTGATCAGCAGAGCTGCGGTCAGGGCGATCGTCCACCAGCGACGCTCGCGGGACTCGAACAGGGTCCGCCAGGCGGGGGGCGGCACACTGACGCGCGTCGAGGCAGGCGGCGGCGAATAGGGTTCGGATGGCGTCGTCAGCTCTTCCATGCCGCTCGGCGTCATGATGGCACCACCTGGTCGCTCAATCGTCATGTTTGGCCAGGTCGCGGCCAGGCCCCGTACACGGCGCTGATCTTCGAAGCCGTCTCCGCGCCCGCTGCGATGTCGTACGTGAAAGTCTTGCCATCGGGCTGCCACGCCGGCCCGATGCCACAGTTGGGCGAGCAGGCATGCTCCTCCACATAGAAGAACGTCGTCGAGTTGAGCCAGGCCGGCGACGAGCGCACGTTCGGCAGTTGACCACCGGAGCGGCCGCCGTGCCCGTAAATGGAGACATGCGGCGTGCCGGCCGAATCGCGGACGGTGAAGGCCAGATTGTCGTCGCCGGCGTCGGCCCGAGGCCGGATCCAGGAGACCTGCGAGATCGCCTGCGACACCCCCGCGGCCGAATCCCAAACCTGGACGGCGCTGGAGGTGGGCATGCGGTAGTAGAGCCGGCTGCCGGTGCTGCCCCAGGTGGCCATCGTGCCCGCAGACAGGCTGAACGCGAGACTGCCGTCGATCGTGCGCCGCACCTGGAGCCGATCGCCGGAGGTGGTGAAAGTCTGGACGAGCGCGAAGTAGGCGCCGTCGGGGGAGAAGGCGAGGTAGGCGTCGTCTTCATTGGGGTTGAACCCTCGAGGCGGCACCGGGCCTAGAGTCGCGACCACTCGGTCGCCACCACCGCTCAGCAGATGAAGCGCAACGCCGTTCGAGTCGGAAGCGACGTAGGCGAGAAAGCCGCGGTCGGGGCTCCACGCGTGCAAACCGTCCATGAAACCGCCGCCGGACCAGGTGGCTGCGACGGTCGAGGTGCCCGTGAACAGGTCGAGCACCGCGATCAGGCTGGTGGCAGGGGTTGTCGGGTTGCCCTGCGTGGCGAACCACGAAATCATCGTCTGGGTCACAAGCTGGGGCTGGTAGGGACCGCCGCTGATTCCGCAGAGGGTCTGGGGCGCCTTGGCGTTGGAGACATCCGCAAGGACGGGGCTGGACGATCCTTGAAGCTGCAGCACCGCCTCCACAGTGGCCGGCGTCTTCACGCAGGACGCGCTCAGGGCCGCCCAGGTAGGGACGGTGAGCGGGCTGGGCTCGGCACTCGGCGAGGGCGACGGGCTCGGGCTCTCCTCCGGCGTGGGGCTCGCGCCGGCAGACGGTGACGGACTGTGCCGCGCTGGGCTCGATTGCGGTACCAGCGGCCCGTTCGCGGTGCATGCCGCGACGATCGCCAGGCACACGAGGAGGACTACCCCTTTCCTCATCGGAGCTTGAAACGAACATCGGTGTGGGTGCGTTACGGGCGTCCGGTGCGGCCGCAAGTCGCCCAGAATACCGCTTGGCCGTCTGGCGCTGAGTTAAGGATCGACGACGTATGAAGGTCATGGGGCTGGTGGGTCTGATCCTTGCCGCGGGCCTCTGCGCTGCTCCCGAACAGCTGACCGCCACCGTCGATGCCGCCGGCTCTCAGAGCGCGAAGCTCGGTGGCGCCGTGCAGCTGGTCGTCAAGGTCACCAACACTGGTCCCCTCATCCCTCACCTCGGCCTTGTTTTCCGCACACCCCATCGCTGGTACGAAGAGCACCAGGTGACCGAGCTGGGCGGCTGCTCGGTCGCAGCGGCCGAGTCGGCATTCGACTGCGGCAACCTGGCCCAGGGCGAGGCGAGAACTTACTCCTTCCAGGGGAACGCAACGACAGCGGGCACGTTCCACTACGAGCTCGCGCTGCGAGAGCTCGTGCACCCTTATCACTGGGTCAACGACCACCCGGACGGCGCGGACGCGGTTGTGTGGGACGAGACCGTCGCGCCTAGCTGATCGGGTAACCATCCGCCTCCCGCGCCGTTAAGCCACCACGCGCAACAAATCAGGGAGGTGATGTCCGGCGCCGCCGAGTCGCGCCAGCTCGCGCTCAAGAAAGGGGTTTCATGTCTTTCAACGGAGGGTTCGATGCTCGTTCGTCGTCTTGTTCTTGTCTTATCGACGGTGGTCGTCACATCGCTTGGATTCGTGGTCGGCGTGGTCGCAGCGGGGGGCGGTCTGGCCCCCGGCAGCTACACGTTCACCAACTTCGGCGCCAGCGCGACCTTTGGCGGCGGCAAGGGAATCCCCACGCCGCAACCCACGTTCTTCCTGTCCGTCAACCGGGGGTTGAACGCGTTCCAGGGTGAGGACAGCCAGGGTTCGGGCTCGGTGTCGAACAGCACGATGGTGCTGCTCACGATGATCGACACCACCGGCAATTCCACCTCGGGCTGCTTCCAGGTTGCTTCGACCGACTTCAAGGTCGGTAGGAACCTGCAGAGCGCATCCCTGCATACGACCTTGAGCAACATCAACCAGTGCGGCGGCAAAGGTCAGCCGATCGGCCCTCTTCGGCCGACTGGCGTTCTGCCGGCGGCCGGCAGCCTTGGTGGCGCCGGACTGCCGCTGCCGATAAGTCTCGACGTGACGTGGACCGGGGTCAACGTCGTCAGCACGCTTCAGGACCAGTTCAGCTTCACGTGCCTGGGCCGCCAGGAGCAGGGAAGCAACACGTTTCGTGATTCTCTCGGAGGCAGCGCGTCGGGCTCGATCAGCTGGGTGATCGGCTCCCAGATCAACTCCGTGACCGGATCGACGCCGGTCGCAGACGTAACCTCCCAGGATGGACACCTGGAGATCGAGGGCAATAACTTGCCGCCCTGCCCCGGCTAGCCTTCTCGACCGGCGCGCCTGGCCGTTCAGCCGCGCGCCGGTTCTCTACTTGTCGGGAGCTCTCCGTTCGAACACCAGGTCGCCGAACGTCACCGTCGGCTCCTCTGGCTGAAAGGCCTCAGCGCGCTCGTCGTAGTCCTTGAACCCCGGATCTTCGTCGTGCTCGTGATGCGCGTGCTCGTCCGCGGTGACCACGTGGAGCACGTAGTCCTGAATCCCCTCTGACTGCAGCGCGCTGTACCGACAGCGGATCAATCGTGCTTCGACAAAGCGGCCGCGCGCGGTGTAGTCGTCCCAGCGCTTCAGCTCCTCGCGCTCGAAGAGCTCCTCGAACTCTTGCGCACGATCCGAAGCGATGTGAAGCACGATGGTCGTGTACTCGCGAGCCATCCCTGCTGGAGTCTAGCCCGGCCACCAGCCCTCGCGAATGACCCTGCTCACGAACCCGACGAGCGTTCGCGACCGGCCGACAGCAAACCGTCGTAGAGCTCCACGGTCTGCCTGGCGATCGCCGGCCAGCCGAAGTTCGTCACCGCCCGCGCGCGACCGGCCTTCCCCATCCTTGCGGCGAGGTCCGGATTGCTGAGCACCGCCTCGATGCGGCGGGCCAGCGCGCTCACAAATTTCTCAGGGTGCCGCGCGTCGTAGTCGACCATGTACCCGGTCTCGCCGTCGACGACGATCTCTGGAATTCCGCCGACTCGCGACGCCACCACTCCGGTGTCGCACGCCATGGCCTCCAGGATCACGAGACCAAAGGGCTCGTAGATCGAGGGGCAGACGAAGACGGTGGCGTGCGAGTGAAGGTGGATCAGGTCCTCGCGCGAGATAAAGCGATCGATCAGCACCAGGTTGCCGCGCTCGGCACGCACTCGCTGCGCCAGCTCAGCCACCTCAGCGCCGATCTCTGGGGTGTCGGGACTGGCGGAGGCGACGACCAGCTGGTGCTTCGGGTCGAGCTCGAGCGCGGCCGACAGCAGGAGCGGCAGCCCCTTCTGTCGCGACATGCGGCCGTTGAAGAAAGCGAACGGCACCTTCGGATCGATACCGTAGCGGGCGAGTGTCTGCGGCGACCGCAGCGGCCGGTAGATCTCGGGATCGATGCCGTTGTGAATGACCTTGACGTGGTCCGGGTTCAGCTGCGGATAGCACTCGAGCACGTCCTGGCGGACTCCGTTCGAAACGGCTATCACTGCATCGGCCACCTCGATCGACGTCCTTTCGCAAAACGTGGACAGGGCGTAGCCGCCCCCCAGCTGCTCGGCTTTCCAGGGCCGAAGCGGCTCCAGGCTGTGGATCGTCATCACGTGGGGGATCGACCACATCAGCTTGGCCAGGTGACCGCCGAGGTACGCGTACCAGGTGTGGCTGTGCGCGAGGTCGGCGCCTTTGAGGGCGCCTGCCATGGCAAGGTTGATGGACATCGCCTGCAGGGCGGCCGACTCGGGCTTGGGTTCGGCGAGCGCGGCCCAGGGCTGATAGGTGGTCACGTGGGGCTCCTCGCGGGGCGCTCCCCAGCAGTGAACGCTGACGTCCGCCAGCTTGCCGACCTCGCGCGCCAGGTACTCGACGTGCGTGCCGGCGCCCCCGTAGACCTCGGGCGGGTACTCGCGCGTGAGAATCGCGACCTTGTGTCTTATCGCTAGATCATGCCGGGCGCGACTTGAACTTTCAGCCCCTTTCCGGAAAGGAAGGCATCTATCGCTCTCGAATAGTCGGCCAGGGAGAACCGGTCGGTGATCATCTTCTCCGAGTCGATCACCCCCTTGGCAAACAGCGCGAGGGCGCGCTCGAAGCTGTGCAGCACCGCCATGGAGCCGACGATCGTGACCTCGTCGTTATAGACGCGAAACGGCGAGAACTTGGCAGTCGCTTCGGCATTGGCCACGCCGAACACGAGGAATGTTCCCCCGCGCGCCACCCGGCGCAGGCCGTCTTCGATGGCGGGAATTACGCCCGTCGCGTCGATCACGACGTCCCAGCCCTGGGGGCGGTCGAGCTCGTCGGCGGAAACGGCGATGCCCTCCGCGCCGAGGCGGCGCGCCAGGTCGTGGCGCCCGGGGTTCGTGTCCACCATCTCGAGGTGGCTCGCGCCGGCATCCTTCGCCAGCTGCAGGAGCATCAAGCCCATCGTTCCCGCCCCATAGATGAGCCAGTCGGACGCCACGTCCGCGTGGACCAGGTCGAGGCCGTGAACGGCGCAGGACAGCGGCTCGACGAGCGTGCCCCAGCTGCGTGGAACGCCGTCGGGCAGGCGAAACGCATTCGCCGCCGGCACCGCCACGTACTCGGCGCAGGCGCCGTTCGTCCTTCCGACGCCAATGCCGTTCCAGTTCTCGCACAGGTTGAAGCGGCCGGCGCGGCATTGTTTGCAGGTCCCGTCGTAAAGGCTCGGATCAACTGCGACGAAGTCGCCCACCCGCGAGCCGTCGACGCCTTCGCCGAGCTCGACCACCTCGCCGCAGAACTCGTGGCCGGGGATGATCGGGTATCGCGTTGGTTCGAACTCGCCGCGGATGACGTGGATGTCCGTGCCGCAGATCCCGCACGCCTCGACCTTGACCACCGCCTCGCCCGGCCGAGCCCTGGGGTCGGGGACCTCTTTGACGACGACCTCGTTGGGCTCCTCGACGACGACCGCCTTCACTTCACGGCGCCCATCGTGAGACCGCGGATCAGCTGCCTCTGCGCGATCCAGCCGGCCAGCAAGACCGGCAGGCTGGACACCGTGGCCGCAGCGGCGAGCTTGGCGTAAAAGAGCCCGCGGCCGCTGATGAAGCCGACCAGGAAGATCGGCGTCGTGGCAGCGACCGATGAGGTGAAGTTCACGGCATAGAAGAACTCGTTCCAGCTGAAGATCAGGCAGATCAGCGACGTCGCCGCAAGGCCGGGCGCGATCAAAGGCACCACGATCTGCAATATCTCATTACGGAAACTGGCGCCGTCCACCCGCGCCGCCTCAAAGAGGTCGTGCGGAATCTCGAGCAGAAACGAGCGCAGGAGCCAGACGCCCAGCGGAAGGTTGATCGTGGTGTAGATCAGGATCAGGGCAAGGATGTTGTCCAGCAGCTGCAGGTCGCGAGCCAGCAGGTACAGAGGAACCAGGCTGGCGGCAAACGGCAGGAAGCGCGTGGAGATGAAGAAGAACAGCACGTCCTGAGTCCTCTTGACCGGCCTGATCGCAAGCGCGTACGCGGCAGGCAGGCCGAGGACGAGGACCAGGAGCGTTGAGACCAGGCTTGCGATCGCCGAGTTGATGAAGAACGGCGGAAAGTCGCCCGAGAGCACTTCCTGAAATGTGGTGAGGGTCGGCACGAAAAAGATCGTCGGCGGAGAGCTGGCGGCCTGTGTTTCAGTCTTCAGACTTTCAAGCCACATCCACAGGACCGGGAAAAAGAACACGAACACGACCAGCCAACCGACGACCGACAACACGAGCTTTGAGCGGAGCGTCCCTTCGGTCGCCCTCATCGCCTTGCCTCCACCTGGAAGATCGTGAACAGCGTCCGCAGTGCAAATGTCGCGACGATGATCGTGATGATCACTGCCACCACCCCGATCGCCGACGCCTGTCCGATGCTGTAACCCTGAAAGGCGACGAGGTAGAGCAAGAAGGGAACGTTGGTCGTGTCCTCGCCTGGACCGCCATAGGTCAGCATGTAGATCGAGTCGTAGGTCTGGACTACGAAAAGCGATCCGAGAAGAGCGCCCAGCTCGATGAAGGGCCTGACCAGCGGCAGCGTGATGCGACGAAAGGCCTGCAGGGCGTTCGCACCATCGACGCGCGCCGCCTCCAGGACCTCGGGGTTCTGCGACTGCAGCCCGGCCAGGATGATCAGCATCATGAAAGGGGTCCAGCGCCAGACCTCCACGGTGACCACCGTCACCATCGGGAACTGGCCCACCCAGTCCACCCGACCGAGACCGAACGGCTTCAACAGATAAGGCAGCAGGCCGTACAGCGGGTTGAGGAGCGTGTGCTTCCAGATCAGCGCGCCCGCCGTGGGCATGATGAGGAATGGCGCGATCATCAGCGTCCGCATGATGCCCTTGCCAAAAACCTCTGAGTTCAAAAGCACGGCCACGGCCATGCCGAGGACGACGGAGATCGCGATCACCGAGACGGTGAGGAGCACCGTGTTCCAGACCGCGGTCCTGACGTGCTCGTCGGTCACGAGCCCTGCGTAGTTCTCGAGACCGGCAAACCGAAAACTACCCGGCTTGAGGAGGTTCCACGAGAAGAAGCTGTAGTAGACCGTCAGCGCGAACGGGATTTGGGTCAGGACAAAGGCGTAAATGAACGCCGGAAGCAGGGGCAGCCGGCGTGCCCAGGACTCGCGGCGAGAGACGGAGGCGGCGGAATCCCGCACGCCTCCGCTCCCCACGACCGAACGGAGGATGGCCAACTTTTAGTGCTGGTACTTCTTGCCGACGTCTGCGGCAAGCGCCTGCGCCTTTTGCAGCGCCTGATCGACCGTCTGATTGCCGGCGATCACCTTGGCGAACTCCTGAGATACCTGGTCACCCAGTTGTTGGAACTCGTCGATGTCGACGTACTGAATGCCCACGTACGGGACCGAATCGACGGTCGCGTGCGTCACATCGGCGTGCGAGATGGAATCAAGGGTCACCTGCGCGAAACCGGCGGAGGCGGCCTTGTACTCGGGGATCGAATAAGTCGAGGTGCGTGTGCCTGGAGCAACTCGGGCCCAACCCAATTTGGTCCCGACCAGCTTGGCGTAGTCCTTGGAGGTGGCCCAGTCCATGAAGGTCCACGCGGCATCCTTCTTCTTGCTGGCCGAACCCATTGCCAGTGTCCACGCCCACAGCCAACCCGACCAGTCCTTGACCTTGGTGGGGGCAAAGGCATAGCCCGAGTTCTTGGCCGCGTCACCGGTGAAGAAGCTGGCGGCCACGGTGGCGTCGTACCACATCGCGACTTTGCCGTTGTTGTAAGCGTTGAGGCACTCGGTGAATCCGGCGCTGCCGGCCCCCGGCTCACCGGCGTCCTTGAGCAGCTTCACGTAGAAGGTCAGCGCGTCTTTCCACTGCTGCGAGTTCAGCTGGGCGTTCCAGTTCATGTCGAACCAGCGTCCGCCATACGTGTTGACCACCGTGTCCAGCGGAGCCAGCTGCTCGCCCCAACCAGGTAGTCCTCGCAGGCAGATTCCGTTGACGCTCGAGCTGTTGACCGCTCGGGCGGCCGCGGCCACCTGGTCCCACGTCGGGTGGTCCGGCATCGTGATGCCCTTGGCCGCAAGAAGATCCTTGCGGTACATGAGCATCGAGGACTCACCGTAGAAGGGCACGGCGTAGAGGTTGCCCTTGTATGTGAGCGCCGTCTTGATCCCGGGGATCAAGTCGCCAGGGTCGTACGACGAATCCTTGGCGATGTAGGGGTCGAGATTCTCGAGCCACTTCTTGTTGGCCCAAAGCGGAACCTCGTAAGTGCCGATCGTGAACAGGTCAAAGCGGCCGCTTTGCGTGGCGACGTCCTGGGTCACCTGCTGGCGAATCTGGTCTTCCGGAAGGGTCACGATGTTGACCTTGATGCCCGAGTGGGCGCTCTCGAATTCGGGAACCAGCTTCTTGAGGTCAGTCATCGACGGGTTGTCCACCGATCCGAGCGTGATCGTGGTCGCTCCCCCGCCCCCACCGCCTCCGGCGCCCGAACACGCCACGCCCACCAGGACGAGCACGAGCCCCGCGATCAGCGTCACAGCGGATCTGGGTCTCGCCCGGTGGTCCGGAGATCGAAGCTTCCTTTCGGTCATGGAGCGTCTCCCCTTGAACTACGCCACCGATCGCCCGGTTTGAATCGGGCGTGACAACGTTGTCAAAAGACAACGTTGTCTGATATAGCACAGATCCGTTTAGACTGCAACAGGAGAATTGGCAGCGTGCGATCGGCGGCTACACCTTCGAGTCGGAGGGACAAACGTTGACAAGACGTTCTGAGGGGAGGTCGAGACCGACCATGCGCGAGGTTGCCGCGCTGGCCAGGGTCAGCATCAAGACCGTCTCGCGGGTCGTCAACGGCGAATCAGGCGTCTCCCCCCAGCTCGCGCGTCGCGTCCTGTCCGCTTCGGAACGGCTCGACTACCGGCACAACATGACCGCAAGCAGCCTCCGCCGCTCGGACGGCAGGAGCGCGACCATCGGAGTCGTCCTCGAGGACGTCGCCAACCCTTTCGCCTCGGCGCTACACCGCTCGATCGAGGATGTCGCGGTGCTGCGGGGCGTGCTGGTGCTGGCCGGCAGCTCGGACGAGGACCCGGAACGAGAGCGCAAGCTAGTTGCGGCGTTCGCCTCGCGACGGGTGGACGGCCTGATCGTCCAGCCGGCCGGCCACGATCACAGCTACCTGCTCGCGGAGCGCAGGGCCGGCACGCCGATGGTCTTCGTCGACCGTCCCCCGGCGTTTCTCGACGCCGACACCGTCCTTACCGACAATGCGGCCGGAGTGCATCGCGGCATGAACCAGCTCATCGCGAATGGTCACCGGCGAGTCGGCTACCTCGGGGACCTGCACACCATCGCGACCGCGGCCGAGCGCTATGAGGGATACCGCGCCGCGCTGGAAGAGCACGAGATCCAGCTCGACGAGCAGCTGGTGCGCCTGGACCTTCGAGGCGTCGAGAAGGCTGAGGCGGCGACGACAGACCTGATGAACCTCCCAGAGCAGCCGACGGCCCTCTTCACCGGGCAGAACCTGCTCACCATCGGAGCGTTTCGCGTTCTGCGACGGCTTGGACTGCACAAGAAGGTGGCGTTGATCGGCTTCGATGACATACTGCTGGCCGACCTGCTCGAACCAGGAATCACTGTCATCGCACAGGACCCGGCAGGGATCGGTCGCGCCGCCGCGGAGATCCTGTTTCGTCGCCTGGACGGTGAGAGGGGGCCGTCGCACCATGCGATCGTCCGCACTCGGATGATCAATCGCGGCTCGGGCGAGATACGGCCGTGATCGTGGTCTGCGGAGAGGCTTTGATCGACATCATCCACAACGGCGACGGCACCCAGCGGCACGTCCCGGGGGGCGGACCCTTCAACACCGCGCGCGCGCTGGCACGGCTTGGCGTGCCGACCGCGTTCCTGGGAAGGCTCTCTCTGGATACATTCGGCAGGGAGCTGGCTGGACTCCTCGTCTCCGACGGGGTGAGCCTCGAGCTGGCGAGCTTTGGACCCGAACCGACGACCACGGCGATAGCGACAGTCAACGACGACGGCCTCACCGAGTACGAGTTCGTCCTGGCCGGAACTTCCGCGCCGAGCCTCAACGCCGAGATGCTTCCTGTGCAGCTCGGTCACGAGGTCGACGGCCTTCACGTGGGGACTTTGGGACTCGTGGTCGAGCCGATGGCCTCGGCGCTGGCCGGCCTGGTCCGCCGCGACGGGGACGGGCGCCTGGTGATGCTCGATCCAAACATCCGGCGCGGCCTGGCCGTCGAAGCTTCTTACCGCGAGCGGCTGACAGACGTCATCTCGCGCAGCGCGATCGTCAAGGCGAGCCAGGAGGACCTGGCCTGGCTTTATCCCGACATCGATTACGAGCACGCAGCCGAGAAGCTCATCGCCGAAGGTCCTCGTCTGGCCGTGGTCACGCTCGGCCTAGAAGGAGCGTTCGGGCTTCACGGCGGACTGCGGGTGCATGTGGCCTCGCCGCGGGTCGAGGTCGTCGACACGATCGGTGCAGGCGACACCTTCGGCGCAGCCCTTCTCGCCTGGCTGCACGACCACGCCAGGCTGACGCCCGACTTCGTGCTGGAGCACGACGAGCTTCGCGCGGCGCTCGACTACGCCTGCCTCGCCGCGGCGATCATCTGCACCCGGGCCGGCGCCGAACCTCCCTGGAAGTCGGAGATGGGCGTCGACACCCTCTCCCCCGCGCCGGATTCGAAGTCGTGATTACTGCTAGATTTCTGCGCGACAGGGGGGAGTAGCTCCCTAGCCGGTCCCGTCAGGACGGTGCCGCTGCACCCGGGACGGCGGCGGACTAAGTTCCGTGGCAAGACCTCTGCCGATGCCGTACTGGAGGAGATCAGGTTTTGCCAGAAGGCGAGGTGGTCACAGGTCCGTCGCTGCTGAGGGCCGGCTTGATCCTGCTCGGAGTCGTCGGCCTGGTCCTGCTCCTGGTGCGGCTGCAGGAGCTTGTCATCGTGTTCGTGATCGCGGTCGTGCTGGCCGAGGGCCTCCGTCCTCTTGTCGGCGAGCTGACACGCCGAGGGCTGCACTTCGAGCTCGCGCGCGCGTCTGTCTATGTGACTTTGATCGCGGCGCTCGTCGTGGTTGGGATCGTCCTCACGCGGCCGGTGGTGGCGCAGTCGAGGGCCGTGCTCGCCGACCTGCCGGGATACGAGCAGCGGCTCCAGAGCAACCTCGCACCGGTGCTCGACGCACTTTCGATCGACACCAGCGTGGGGTCGCAGCTGAGCGGGTATCTGGGCTCGGTCGCCCGCGCCGGACTCACGTTCGTCACGGGTTTGGTGCGCGGGCTGTTCGACACGGTCGTGGTGCTGCTGTTGAGCTTCCTGTGGCTTTCGGCCGGGGCGCGTTTCGGTCGCTTTGTGCTGGGGCTCGTACCGCCGGACAGGCGGCCGGTGCTGGATCAGACGTGGCACGAGATCGCGGCAGGCTTTGCCGGCTACGTGCGTGGCGTTGCCGTGAACATGGTCGTGATCGGCGTGTTGACCGGCGTCGCCGCAGCCCTGCTCGACCTGCCCGCGCCAATCCTGCTCGGGGTGTTCGCCGGCGTCACCGAGATGATCCCGATCGCCGGCCCGATCATCGGCGCGATCCCGGCGATCCTTCTCGGCTTTACCATCTCCCCCGTCTATCCGCTCGTGGTCGCGGTCGTGTACCTCGCCATCCAGCAGATCGAAGCCCACACCCTGGTGCCGGCCGTGATGCGCCAGGCGGTCGGCTTGCCGGCGCTTGTCGTTGTCGTTTCGATCGCGGCTGGTGCCGGGCTGGCCGGGGTTGGCGGGGCGTTGGTCGCGGTGCCGATCGCGTTTTCCGTCCAGGTGGTGATCCTGCGCATCGTGGGCCCGGCGATCCGCGAGCGGTACGGCTAGTGGAACGCGTGCTGCGTCCGTCGCTCAACTGGCTGCTCGTCTTCGTCCCGATCTCGCTCGGCGCCGAGCTCTTTTCCCGTCAGCCGGTGCTGATCTTCACCACCGCTGCCCTGGCGATCCTTCCGCTCGCGGCGCTGATCGGATCGTCGACCGAGCAGCTCGCGATTCGGCTCGGACCAGGCGGCGGAGGGCTCCTGAACGCAACGCTGGGCAACCTGACCGAGCTGATCGTCGGCGTGCTGCTCGTGAGCGCGGGCGAGTTCACGGTCGTCAAGGCGACGCTGATCGGGTCCATCGTGGGCAACCTGCTTCTTGTGTTGGGGGTCTCCTTCATCGCCGGCGGCGTGCGGCACGAGGAGCAGAAGTTCAGCCAGAAGTCGGCGCGTGTGCACGCCGCATCGCTGTTTCTGTCCGTCGCGAGCCTGGTCATTCCGGCCCTATTGATCACCACCACCCCATCCGTCGGATTCACCGAGAAAGAGGTAGTGAGCACGGTGGTGGCGGCGGTCTTGATCGTCACCTACATCGCGGCGCTGGTGTTCACCCGGATCACGCACGCCCACCTGTTCCGCGTGCCGGCGACGGACGAGGTCGCGACGTGGCCGACCTCCGTCGCGCTGCTGGTTCTAGGCGTCGCGGCCGTGATGGTCGGGATCGAGTCCGATTTCCTGGTCTCGTCGCTCGATCCGGCCCTCAAACAGCTGGGCATCCCGGCGATGTTCGTGGGGCTGATCGTGATTCCGATCATCGGCAACGCCGCCGAGCACGCATCGGCGGTCGTTTTCGCGCTCAAGAACCGCGCCGACGTGACGCTCGAGATTGCCGCCGGCTCGTCGACCCAGATCGCCCTGTTCGTGGCGCCCGCGCTGGTGGTGATCAGCCTGCTCATCGGACGGCCGATGGATTTCATCTTCACCGGGTTCGAGGTCGCGATCGTCGGCGTCTCGGCGCTGATCTTCACGGTCACGGCGCTGGACGGGCGCAGCAACTGGTTGGAGGGACTTCAGCTCACAGGCGTCTACGTGGTCGTGGCGGTGTCGGCCTACTTCGTCGCAACGGGGGTCTGAGCCGCCCTCTCCGCGTCGTGCTTGTAGTTCTCGCTCACCGGACGGGTTCCTCCGCGCTCATTCGGGCCATCCGTTCGTCGATCTTCGCCATCTCGGTCGGATGCGTCTGCCTGATCTGTGCGGACCGAAGACGAGCGCTATCCCCCTCGCTCCTGCGGCCGGTCGCATCAAGCCTCTGGGCGTGCTGCTCCAGGATCGGCGCGAGCATGGCCCGTGCTTTGGCGCTCGTGCCCTCCTCGTTGAGGAGCTCATCCATCAACTGGACCCACCGCTCAGAGGTGGCCGCGGCCCCGACGAGGTCGCCGATCGCGGTCTGGGCATCGGCCTTGTTGTCGAGCGACGTTGCGAGCGCCGTGGTCACTCTCGATCCTTCCCGGATTGCGATCGCCTTGTCGTAAAGAGGAATCGCTGCTTCAGGCGACCCTGACGCCACGAGCAGGTAGGCCCAGTCGCTGTACAACGAGCCTGCGGTTTCCGAGCTGAGATCCTTCTTCCCTCGCAGCAGATCCTCTTCTTGCTTATGGATCAGCGACGCCACGGCGTAGTTGCCCTGGTGACGGCATGCCACCGCAATCTGATGCATGGTCTCGAGGACGACCTGGCTGCTGGCGCCCCGCTTTTTGGAGTAGATGGGCAGAACCTGCCGCTGCAGCGCCTCGACGTCGGCCCAGTGCCCAAGCTCACCTTCGCAGCGCGTCAGGCGCTCAGCCGTTGCGAGGGTCAAATCGTGGTCACGGCCAAGTGCCTGCTTGCGGATCTCGTACGCTCGCTGAAGCAACGGCCGCGCATCCGCCCACCGCTCCAGGTCGAAGTAGACGGCGGCCAGGTTGTTGGCGGCGGTTGCGATAACGATCGGCTGCACGGTGACCTCGGCCAGCGGAACCGCCTGCTCGAACAGCGGCGCGGCCGCGGCGAATTTGCCCTCTTTCTGGAGCTGGAAGGCGCGGTCGTCGAGGTCCTTCCACGGTTTCACGCCGGGCTTCGACTCGACTCGCCAGGTCTGCATTCGCGACCAGCCGGCCACAACACCGGCAAAAGCGGCAATGGCGACGATGACTGCTGCTGGCCAGGAGACGATTCCCGGCGCTCCGAGCTGATCCAGGACGCTCTGAACGAACCCGACGACGAACAGGAACGCGATGAAGACCACAAACCCGACGATCTGTCTTACGAACTGCATGGCGGCGACCTCCTCCCTTTTCTCGTGCCGCTTTGGCGGTTCACGGCGGCCAGTCTGTTACGAGGTCAGTTCCAAGCTCAGTCTCAGCGCGGTCTCGAAATTGGTCTCAGCGCCTGCTTAGAGCGCGCGAATGCCGGCGCCCGCGGGTTTGAGAGCTCTTCAAAGCCGCGAGTGCCGGCGCTCGCGGGCTTGGGGCTGCCTCCAAACCCGCGACTGCCGGCGCTCGCGGGAAATTCGCTTCAGCTAGGCGCGTGCCTAGCCAAGATGCTTAATTGCGCTGGTCTCGACCCTGGGGCTCAGCCTGGGCCGCATCGAGGTCCACCCGGATCGTCAGCAGCGAGGTGCCCAGCTGCTTGGCAGCCCTGGCAATGCCGGGATCGAGGAACTCGAGGCGCCGGATGGGTTCGTCGTCAGGCACAAGCTGCGCGGTGCCCGTGCGCCATGCTCCCTCGACCTTGACCTTTACTTGCGGATCGGCGAGCAGGTTCTGAATGTATGCGGCCGCCCGCCCGTGATGGGCAACGATCCACAGCACGTTGCCGTCGAGTCCATAGCCGACGGGTATTCGGCGTCGCTTTCCGGACCTGCGTCCGACCGTCTCGAGAAGAGCGCATGGATCTCCCCGGTTGCCGGCGCGCAGCACCCGTCGCGGATTGATCAGACGTACCTGCAGGAAAGTCATCAATCGCCGCTTCATGGGGCGTATGCCGTTGCGAGCAGCCTAGGCGCTACCCGGATCGTCGGCAAGAGTCGGTCATACCGGCGGGGGCCCGATGAGGCATGACGGGGCTCGGCCGCCAGGTCTCACGGCCAAGGGCAAGGTGGTAGCCCCGGCGGGAGTCGAGCCGACCCCTACGAAACCGCGTCTCATTTGCGTCTGACCCGTCGAGCAACGCAAGGCGGATCGCTAGACAAGAGCTTTACCGGACAATGCCGGGCATGCGATCAGTCAAGATCCCCTCGGCTTCTTGGACCATGTCCGCCACTACTTGGGCAGCTGGCACTATCCGCTGGATGAGTCCCGAGCCCTGTCCGGAGTAAAGCACCGCCTCCTCAGCGTCGCCGTTTTTTCGCGCCTCGCGCATTCGCGCAACTACTTCGTCACGGCGCCGGCGCAGCTCATTAGGGCGACCGAGCCAGCGTTCAACGACGCGGTTGCGCCTGACGCGCGCGAGGGCACCCGGCCAGTCTTCCCCGAGCAAGATGTCCGTTATGTCAGTAACCGCCGTATCCGTGCCGTCGCTTTCTACGATGAGCTCCTTGAAGGCGTCGTGCAACGGAGCCTCCGAAGTGGCCAGGAATCGCGTGCCGAGCAGCACGCCTTCCGCACCGAGCGCGAGCATGGCGGCGAGCCCAAATCCATCGCTTATCCCGCCCGCTGCCAGAACGGGCACCGCCGGGACCGCACGGACCACCATGGGGACGATGACCACCGTCCCCATCAAGCCGACGTGTCCACCGCCGTCGGTTCCCTGAGCGACGATGACATCCGCCCCTGCCCTTACCGCCTTGATCGCGTCATTGACAGTCGGCACCATGTGCATCACCTTGACTCCCTGCTCGTGAGCCACGCGGAACATCGACACAAGGTCCTGGCTTTCGCGTGGCCAGGCAGTCGACAGCACCGCGGGTTGGGCCTCGACAGCAGACCGGATCGAATTGTTATCACAGGCATGGAGGAGGAGATTCAGGCCGAACGGCCTCTGTGTTTTAGCCCGGATGGAATCGGCCAGGTTCGCGAGCTCCTCAGTAGATGCGCCGGTGGCCCCCAGGATGCCTAGACCGCCCGCTTCGCTAACCGCCGCCACCAGCCCTGGTGACGTAGCTCCAGCCATCCCGGCGAGGACGACTGGGTGCTCGATTCCCATCAGCTGCGTGAACCTGGTCTGTATCACAGCGAGTATTGTCGTCGCCACAACCCGACCCCGGGATCCAGACGCGGAAGCGTGCAACGCGCTGAGGGGGGTAGGCTCATGGCATCGCAGGGCGCGATTGGTGGCGTCCGGCACGCCTCTCAGCCGATGGGCTTCTCCATCTCCACCGCGTCGACTGTGACGCCGTCCGGCAGCTTAACCAGTTTGTGTTCCAACTCCTGGAACCCGTACCGCGCGTACATGGGAACTCCTGGCAGGGTGGCCATAAGGGATAGCCTTCGGAACCCCTCCGCTTTTGCAGCCCCCTCACATGCCTCCAGAATCTGGGTGCCGAGACCGCGTCTTGTCCAGTCCGCCCGTGTGAACATCGCCCGAACGTGGGCCGGCTCAGTTAGCGGGTCCAGCAAACGGCTGTCTTGCGCTGCATCGCCTGAGCCGGTGTAAAGCTTGTTGCGGCGGCTCCAGCCGCCGCAGGCAACGAGCTCGCCATTCGCCTCGACGACGAAATAGGTTCCATCCTCGATCAGTGTTCGATCGACGCTTGCGATGTAGCGAGCCGACGACGCGGTCTGCTCAACGTCATAGAAGCTTGGAAACAGGTCCCGCGTCGATGCCTTCATCAGCCCGTCGATCGCGTCCGCTTCATCAAGACGGGCGAGCCGCAGCGAAGGAATTATCGCGGTCGAAGCAGTCAACAGGTTTTTGGGCAGTCTACCTCGAG
>DASPXA010000008.1:0-39753 GCA_035637495.1 Verrucomicrobiia bacterium | reverse complement strand
CCAGTGGCGGGGCTTGAAAGCCCGGCACAAGACCTGCGCCGGGCCCGGCTGCGACCGACCGATCAACTGGACCTACGCCCACCATGTCGACTTCTGGGAGGAGGGTGGGCAGACCAACCTGCGCAAGATGCTGCCTCTGTGCTTCTACCACCATCGCCTGGTGCACGAAGGCGGCTGGCAGGTGGTGATGGCAGCCGAGCGCGTCGAGTTCATCCCTCCCGACCGGCCGGTGATGATCAGGCGGCGATGGGGCGAGAGTCGCTGGGCCGCCTGATCAGGGCGTCGACTACGATTCGATTCCGTGAGCACAGCGGTTCGTTTCGCCGAGCGAATGTCGCGCCTCGGTACCGAGGGCGCGTTCGAGGTCTTGGCCAGGGCGCGCAAGCTCGAGTCTGAGGGCAAGCGCATCGTCCACCTGGAGATCGGCGAGCCTGATTTCGCCACACCCGACAACATCGTCGAGGCGGCCATCGGCGCCATGCAGAACGGCTACACCCACTACACGCCCGCCAGCGGCATCTACGAGGCGCGCGAGGCCGTGGCCGGATTCGTCGCTCGGATGCTCAAGACCCAGGTGGACGCCGCCGAGGTTGTGCTGGTCCCGGGATCGAAGAACGTGCTGCTGTTCACGCTGCTCGCGTGTGTCGAGCCGGGTGACGAGGTGATCCTGCCCGACCCCGGCTACCCGGCGTACGCCTCGCAGGTCAACTTCATCGGCGCAATTCCGAAGATGGTGACCCTTCGCGAGGAATCGGGCTTTCGAATGGACCTCGACGAGCTGAAGTCGCTGGTCACGCCGAAGACGCGAATGCTCATCATCAACACGCCTCAGAACCCGACCGGCGGCATCCTCACCGCCGAAGACGTCGACATCGTTTGTGACCTGGCCCAGAGCCACGACCTTCTCGTGGTCTCGGACGAGATCTACAGCCAGCTCGTCTACGGCTTCGAGCATGTGTCGCCCCTCTCGCGAGACGGAATGCGCGAGCGCACCGTCCTGATGGACGGGCTGTCGAAGTCGTACGCGATGACCGGATGGCGGCTTGGTTACGCAGTTGCGCCTCGCGCGCTGGCGGCCAAGCTCGACACGTTGATGATCAACTCGTCATCCTGTGCGGCCGCGTTTACCCAGATCGCCGCGATCGAAGCGCTCAGCTCGCCGGAGTCGGAGCACGCGGTGCACAGGATGGTCAAAGTGTTCGAGCGCCGGCGCGACCTCGTGGTCGACAGCCTGAACGAGATCCCCGGTGTGCGCTGCCACCGGCCCCAGGGTTCCTTCTACGTGTTCCCGAACATCGAGGGGACCGGATTTGATGAGCACGATCTGTCGAGCCGCCTGCTGAACGAGGCGGGTGTCGCGGTGCTGCCGGGGACGGCGTTCGGCCCCGCCGGCAAGGGCTTCATCCGCCTCGCCTACACCCAGTCCGAGGACGAGCTGAAGCTCGGCCTGGCGCGGATCAAGGAGTTCATCGCAGCACACAAGTCATAGGATGGTTGGCTGATGGAGCGCCTGACCCAGCCTCTGGTCAGGGACGGGGACGCTCTCCGTCCGGCCACGTGGGACGAAGCCCTGGCGACGGCTGCGGCCGGTTTCGAAAGGGCGCGGCAGCAGGGTCCGCAAGCCTTCGGCATGTTCAGCTGCTCGAAGACCACCAACGAGATGAACTTCATGGCGCAGAAGTTCACCCGCGCGGTGATGCACAGCAACAATGTCGACAGCTGCAACCGAACTTGACACGCCCCCAGCGTCGCCGGTCTGGCGACAGTGTTCGGAGCGGGAGGAGGGACGTCCTCGTACCGCGAGGCGGAGGACACAAACCTCTTCATCCTGTGGGGCTCAAACGCCCGAGAGACGCACCCCATCTTCTTCCACCACGTGCTGCGCGGCGTCCGCAACGGCGCGCGGCTCATCGCCGTCGATCCGCGCCGCACCAGCACCGCCGAGTGGGCGGACGTCTGGCTCGGCATCGATGTCGGCAGCGACATCGCGCTCGCCAACGCGATGGCGCGGGAGATCATCCACGCCGGACTCGCGAACAAAGAGTTCATCGAGCGCGCGACAACGGGGTACCGCCAGTTCTCGCGCTGCGTGGAGGCCTACACGCTCAAGCGTGCCGAGGCCGAAACCGGCGTGCCGGCCGAGGCGATCAAGCAGGTCGCCCTCGAGTACGCGAAAGCCGAGCGAGGCATGATCTGCTGGACGCTCGGCATCACCGAGCACCACAACGCCGTCGACAACGTGCTCGCGCTGATCAACCTCGCGCTGCTCACAGGCAAGGTCGGCCGCTACGGCTGCGGGCTCAACCCGCTGCGCGGACAGAACAACGTGCAGGGCGGTGGCGACATGGGCGCCATACCCGCTCGGATGCCTGGTTTCCAGGACCTCGAGGATCCAGAGGTCCACGAAAAGTTCGCTCGCGCCTGGGGCGGCGCGGAGTTCCCGCGCAAGAAAGGCTGGCACCTCAGCGAGATGTTCGAGGCGATGGCGCGCGGTGAGCTCCGTTCGGTGTACGTCGTCGGCGAGAACCCCGCGCGCAGCGAGGCCGATCAGACGCGAGCGGTTCGTCTGCTCAGCGGTCTCGACCACCTCGTCGTGCAGGACATCTTTCTCACGCAGACGGCAGAGCTCGCTCACGTCGTGCTGCCCGCTGCCGCGGGCTGGGCGGAATCCGAGGGCACAGTGACCAACAGCGAGCGCCGCGTGCAGCGGGTGCGCCGCGCGCTCCAACCGCCGGCCGGGGCGCGTGACGACATCGACATCATCTGCGAGCTCGCCCAGCGGCTCGGTTTCGACTGGGGACACCCGACCGCGGAGCAGGTCTGGGACGAGTGCCGCAGCCTGTCGCCGATGCACGCCGGGATGTCTTATCAGCGCCTCGATCAGCTCGAAGGCATCCAGTGGCCCTGCCCCGACGAGTCGGATCCGGGCACGCAGTTCCTGCACGCGAGGTTGTGGAAGGACCCGGTCGAGGGCAGGCCCGCGCCATTTCACGCCGTCGAGCACGACCCGCCGGTCGACAGGCTGTCCAGGGAGTTTCCGATCCGGCTCACGACCGGCCGGCGGCTCGATTCGTTCAACACCGGGGTTCAAACTGGCGCGTACTCGTCGCCGCTGCGCAAGGGCGAGGCGCTCATGATCTCTCCCGAGGACGGCAAGAGCCTCGGCGTGGCGGACGGCGAGTGCGTGCGGGCCAGCTCGCGCCGCGGCTCCGTCGACGTCGACGTCCGATTCGAGCCCTCGCTGCGGCCCGGACTCGCGTTCATGACGCTGCACTTCCCGGACGAGGTGTCGACGAACGTGCTGACCATCGACGCCACTGACCCGAAGTCGGGCACGGCCGAGTTCAAGGCGAGCGCGATCCGGATCGACAGGATTCCCGCTTCGACGCCCGCTTAGGTGGACATCCGAACCACCGGCGGGCCCGCGACCGACGAGGAGATGGCGGCGGTCGACGGCCTGCTGGGCCCGGCGGAGTCACTTTGGGAGGGCGGGGTGCGCCGTCCCGCGGACGACCATGTCGCATACGGAGGACGTGCCGCCCGGTCGCGACGGCACCTTCTGCTCCCGGTGCTGCACGCGATCCAGGACCGCACAGGTTGGGTGAGTCGGGGCGCGCTCGAGTACGCCTGCAGGCGGCTCTCGATCCCGCCGGCCGAGGCTTACGGGGTGGTGAGCTTCTACGCGCGGTTTGCCCCGGAGCCGCGCGGAGAGGTCACCATCCACGCCTGCGATGACATCGTCTGCCAGCTCGCCGGCGCAAAAACGCCGGACGGGGCTCGCCCCGCGCCATGCCTTGGGCTGTGTGACCGGGCGCCGGCGACGCTCACTGAGCGCTTCGGCATGTCCTACGACGCCGTCCAGTCACCTCATGCAGCGCCGCGACATGTCGGTTCGAAGCTCCTGCGCCGCGTCGGTCTCCTGAATCCCGAAAGCATCGCCGGCTATCGCGAGCATGGCGGCTTCGTCGCCCTGCGGCGCGCACACGAGATCGGCCCCGAGGCGGTGATCCATGCCCTGACCGAGGCGCGGCTCCTCGGCCGTGGAGGCGCGGCCTTTCCGACAGGACGAAAGTGGGAGTCCGTGGCGAAAGCGCCGGCACGCCCTCACTACCTGGTGTGCAACGCCGACGAGTCCGAGCCGGGGACGTTCAAGGACCGCGTCCTCATGGAGAGCGATCCGTTTGCGGTGGTCGAGGCGATGGCGATCGCGGCGTTCGCCACCGGTTGCGAGAAGGGATTCATGTACGTGCGGGCCGAGTATCCCCTCGCGCGCCGCCGCATCGAGCACGCGATCGCACAGGTGCACGCGGCAGGTCTGTTGCGCTTCGAGATCGAGGTGAGGCGCGGGGCCGGCGCGTACATCTGCGGCGAGGAGACCGCGCTCTTCAACTCGATCGAGGGACAGAGAGGAGAGCCGCGCAACAAACCTCCATTTCCGGTGGAGGTCGGGCTGTTTGGCAAACCCACCCTGGTGAACAACGTCGAGACGCTGGTCAACGTCCTCGACATCGTCCTCGAGGGAGGAGCGGCTTTCGCCGCGACCGGCACGAGGGATTCGACCGGAACACGTCTCTTCTGCGTGTCGGGCCAGGTCCTGCACCCCGGCCTTTACGAGGTCCCGATGGGCACCCCGCTGCGGGAGCTGATCGACCAGGCCGGCGGCCTCCGGCCCGGGCGAACCCTGCAGGCGGTGCTGCTCGGCGGAGCCGCCGGCTCCTTCATCACCCCCGCGCAGGTGGACGTGCCGTTGAGCTTCGAGGGCACGAGGGCGATCGGCGCGACGCTCGGCTCCGGTGCGGTGATCGTCTTCGACGACACCGCCAACATGAAGCAGGTCCTACTGCGCATCGCGCGCTTCTTCCGCGACGAGTCCTGCGGCCAGTGCGTGCCGTGCCGGGTCGGCACGAAGCGCCAGGAGGAGATCCTCGAGCGGATGCTGCAAGGCCGCGACGGTGACCGGCACGCCGACGTGATGCTGCTCAGCGACATCGCGCGGGCGATGCGTGACGCTTCGATTTGCGGTCTCGGCCAGACGGCGGCCAACGCGATAGCGTCGGGTCTCACACAGCTGAGGGTGCTGAATGGCTGAGCCCGTTTTCGTCGGCATGCCCAGGCGCATGTTGAGGATCACGATCGACGGCCGCGAGGTCGAGGTCCTGGAGGGTTCGACCATCCTCGACGCCTGTCGCCGGCTGCAGATCGACACGCCCACGTTGTGCCAGCTCGACAACCTGACGCCGGTCAACGTGTGCCGAGTCTGCGTGGTCGAGCTCGAGGGATCGCGCGTCCTCGTCCCGGCTTGCTCTCGCAAGGTCGAGGCGGGGATGAAGATCGCCACGGACTCCGAGCGCGTAAGGCACAGCCGGCGCCTCGTCCTCGAGCTGCTCGCCTCGTCGGTCGACATGTCGCTCTGCTCGCCGCAGGTGTACGGCTGGATATTTCAGTACGGTGCGAACCCGCGTCGCTTCGGCTCGGAAGCGGCGACCGTCGCGCAGCCGGTCAAGGTCGACAACGATCTTTACGTGCGCGATTACTCGCGATGCATCCTCTGCTACAAGTGCGTCGAAGCGTGCGGCGTGGACGCACAGAACACGTTCGCCATCGCGATTGCGGGACGCGGCTTCGATGCCCACATCTCCACCGAGTTCGACACGCCCTTGCCCGAGTCTGCATGCGTCTACTGCGGCAACTGCATCGGTGTGTGTCCCACCGGCGCCCTGATGTTCAAGAGCGAGCACGACATGCGCGAGGCTGGCACATGGGACGATTCGCGACAGGAGGTCACCGAGACCGTTTGTCCCTACTGTGGCGTCGGCTGCATGCTCGAGCTGCACGTGCAGGACAACTCGATCGTGAAGGTCACCTCACCTCTCGACCACAGCGTCACGGCCGGCCACCTGTGCGTGAAGGGCCGTTTCGGATTTCAGTTCGTCCAGCGCCGGCAGGGCTAGTCCGGCAAAACAAAAGGGCCGGACCCGAATCCGGCCCTTTGCTTCCCCAGCGGGTGTTAGTCGTCGCCTCCGCCACTGCCTTCGTGGTCACCCCCGCCGTCGTGCTCATGCTCGCCTGAGCCCGCCGCGGCTGCGCCGGCGTTCTCGTTGTCGTTCTCGTTGTCGTTTTCGTCCTGGTCGTTGTCCTCGTCCTGTTCCGGAGCCTCGGCGGGCTCCGCCGCCTCAGCCGGCTCTGGAGTTTCGGTCGCTTCCGGCGTGTCGGTCGGTTCGACCCGCGGCCCTGTGGCCTCGTCTCCGGTCACCGAGCCCTGCACGCCGGCGAACCGCGCCAGCGAAAGACCCGAGTGCGCCGAAGCGCCAACCGCAGCGAGGACCAGGGCTGCCGCTGCGGCACCGACGATGAAGGTGACTGGTCTTTTCATGCGACTAGAAACGCTCCCCGAGGGCCGAGTCGGAAGCTCAGTGGTCCCCAGAACCCAAGCCTGAGGTCGCGCCGGAGCCTTAGCCGCCGCCGGAGCCCGAGTGGTCATCGGTCGGTTCCGCTGATTCGCCCGGTTCGGGTGACTCGGCCGGCTCCGGCGACTCGGCAGCCTCTGGCGGCTCGGCAGCCTCTGGCGACTCGCGCGGCTCGGAGCCGTCCCGCGAGGCCTTGCTCTCGGCTTCATGCGAGGGGGCGGCCGCAGGCCCTGGCTCATGCTCGTCCTGAGCCGGAGGTGGCGCTCCCGTGCTCGACGGCGCCTCGATGACGGTCACCACCCTTTGCGTCCACACGACGGGGTTGGGGCTCCCGGTCGCCATGAACCCGCTCAGGGCGAGGATGCCGGCCAGCGCGGCGCACAGCGCGACAGGCGCGAACCGCAGCGGATTCCGCACGGGCGACATGTAGCGAGGCGACGAGTAGCGAGGACGAACGCGGTCGAGCTCGGCGCGCAGGCGGCGGGCGAAATCACGCCCCAGCAGGTCGCCCTCAGTCTTTGGCATAGAGCTCACGGTTATCTGAAGGAAACGCTTCAGCAGCTCCAGGTTGGAAGGAGGTTCCGAGAACGACGCGCAGCCTCTCGCCTGCCTGGTGCAGGCGCGTGCCGACGGTGCGCTCGGACACGCCGAGCGCGGCCGCGATCTCTCGGTTGTTGTAGCCGTGGTAGTGGCGCAGGACGATGGCCGCGGACAGCCTGGGCGGAAGTGCTCGGAGCGCGGTCAGGAGGTCGGACCTCACGGCCGCGTCGGCGGGATCGGCCGTCGGCGTCGGCCGGCCGAGGCGGCGCATGATCTCGCCCAGGCTGCGCAGCTTCGCGCTCCGACGGTAGGAGATCGCACGGTTCACGGCGATCCGGTGCACCCACGCCTCGGCGGGGGCGTCGGGACGCCACCGCTTCCAGGCCTGGAACGCCTGCACGAATGCGTCCTGGGTGCAGTCTTCGGCGGCCTCGGGGTCGCTCAGGATCGCCGCCAGCGTGCGGTACACGCGCGGGTACGAAGTCCGGTAGAGGCGGTCGAAGTCCTCTTTCGATCCCGGTCGGTACTCGTCGGACGGCTCCGACACGTGGGGAATAACGGGCGGGGATACTCTTGAAGTCATGCCGATCGTCTGGACCCAGCAGCCAGAAGCCAACAGGCTACTGGAGACCGACCCGCTTGCGCTCCTGATCGGGATGGTGCTCGACCAGCAGGTCAAGATGGAGAAGGCATTCGGCGGACCGTACGAGCTGCAGCAGCGCCTGGGGCGTCTCGACGCCCGTGAGATCGCCGAGCTGGATCCCGACCGGTTGGACGCAGTTTTCCGGCAGCGGCCGGCCCTGCACAGGTTCCCAGGCAGCATGGCCCGGCGTGTCCAGGCGATGTGCGCCGCCATCGTCAGCGACTACCACGGAGACGCGGGCTCGGTGTGGAGGGACGCGCGAGACGGTGACGACCTCGCGGCGCGGATCGGAAGGCTGCCGGGATTCGGCGAAATGAAAACGAAGATCCTGGTCGCCATCCTGGCCAAGAAGTTCGACGTCAGGCCCCCGGGTTGGGAAAAGCATGCAGCGACGTGGCACTCCGTTGCGGACGTCGACTCGGCCGAGACCATGGCGCAAGCGCGAGAGGTCAAGCGGGAGATGAAGACGAAAGCCAGTCACTGACCTGCGATCTGATAAGGTTTGCGCTCCGGCCCCGCCAGAGAGAGTGGGGCGGACTAGATGAGAGGAGATCCATGAAGGAGTGCACCCCCACCCGCGATGAAGCGCGGGCGCTCGCCGCGAAATTCGCGCTGGTTCCCGTCTACCGGGAAGTCCTGGCCGACATGCTCACGCCGGTCCGCGCGTACACATTGCTCTGCCCTCCCGGCGAGCCTGGTTTTCTGCTCGAGAGCGTGGAGGGAGGCGAGCGGCTGGCGCGCTACTCGTTCATCGGCGCCAAGGCCCGGCACCTGGAGCTCGGCCAGGGCAGCCCGCTCGACGCGCTGAGCGCCGTCGCATCTGAAGAGACGGCGCCGGTGCGGGGAGTTCCCCGCTTCCACGGCGGTGCGGTCGGCTATCTCGGCTATGAATCCGCGCGTCATTTCGAACGACTGCCCGTCGCCAAGGGCGCTCCGCCTCCGATGCCTGAGAGCGCTTTCCTCAGGGCCGAGGATCTCGCCGTCTTCGACCACGTGACCAGGCGGCTGCAGCTGCTGACGATTCACCGCCCCGACCGCGAGGACTATGCCGACGCGGTGGCGCGCATCGAGGAGATGGAAAGGCGGCTCGCGGGCGACCCGATGCCGATGCCGCCACACGGCGCTGACGGCGAAAGGTGGGAGCCAAACGTCACCCGGGGGCAGTTCCACGCCATGGTGGACGCCGCCCGCGAGTACATCATGGGCGGCGACGCATTCCAGATCGTGCCGTCGCAGCGGTTCCGCAAGCCGCTCGCGGCCTCTCCCTTCGACGTGTACCGCTGCCTGCGGGCGATCAACCCGTCGCCCTACATGTTCTTTCTCGCTCTCGGTGGAGAGCAGCACGTGGTCGGCACGTCGCCCGAGAAGCTGGTCCAGGTCGAGGAACGGCGCGTCGAGACCAGGCCGCTGGCCGGGACGCGGCGGCGCGGCGCCGATCCCGCCGAGGACAGAAAGCTCGAGAAGGAGCTGCTCAGCGACCTCAAGGAGCGCGCCGAGCACGTGATGCTGGTCGACCTGGGACGCAACGACGTGGGCCGCGTCGCGCGACCGGGCACGGTGAGCGTCGACCGCTTGATGGAGGTCGAGCGCTACTCGCACGTGATGCACATCTCTTCGACCGTCAGCGGACAGCTCCGCGAGGGCAGGACCTCGCTGGACGCGCTGCGCGCCGCATTTCCCGCGGGCACAGTCTCCGGCGCGCCCAAGATCCGCGCGATGGAGGTGATCGCCGAGCTCGAACCAGACCAGCGCGGCGTGTACGCGGGCTCGCTCGGCTACGTCAGCTTCGGCGGCAACCTCGACATGGCGATCACGCTGCGCACGGTCGTCGTCGCCGAGGGCACGGCTTACGTGCAGGCCGGCTGCGGAGTCGTGGCGGATTCGAAGCCCGAGCGTGAGTATGAAGAGACCCTCGAGAAGGCGGGCGCGATGTTCAAGGCCATCGAGATGGCGGAGGCGATGTAGATGCCTGAGCTCGCGATGATCGACAACTACGACTCGTTCACGTACAACCTCGTCCAGTACATGGCGGAGCTCGGCGCCGAGCCCGACGTGTTTCGCAACGACGAGGTGGGCGTCGACGAACTGGCCAGGTTCGACGGCATCGTCATCTCACCCGGACCCGGCACACCCGACGACGCCGGCGTGTCGAACGAGGCGATCCGCGCCCTCAGCGGCAAGGTCGCCATCCTCGGCGTGTGCCTCGGCCACCAGTGCATCGGCCAGGTGTTCGGCGGGGAAGTGGTGCGCAACGAGCCGGCGCACGGCAAGACATCATGGATCCATCACGACAACTCGGGCGTGCTCGCGGGAGTAAGCGAGCCCTTCGAGGCCACGCGATATCACTCGCTCATCGTCAAGCGCTGCAGCATGCCGTCAGACCTGGTGGTTACCGCTTGGACGCATGACGGGGTCGTCATGGGTCTGCGCCACGTCAAGCACCCGACGTACGGCGTGCAGTTCCATCCCGAATCGGTGCTGACCACAGAAGGCAAAAAGATCCTGGGCAACTTCGTGCGCCGGGCAGGGAAGTCGTGATCGACTCGATCGCGAAGGTCGTCAGGCGCGAGGACCTCACCGAGGACGAGGCCGCTTCGGCGTTCGAAGTGATCATCCGCGGCGATGCCACGCCATCCCAGATCGCGGGTTTCCTGGTCGCGCTGCGCATGAAGGGCGAGACGGCGGAAGAGATCACCGGATTCGCGCGCACGGCGCGCGCCATGGCCACGCCCATCAGCATCGACGGCGCGCTGCTCGACACGTGCGGCACCGGTGGGGACGGCCTCGCGACCTTCAATATCTCGACCCTCGCGGCGATCGTCGCCGCGGCATGTGGGGCGCGTGTGGCCAAGCACGGCAACCGCGCCGCCTCGTCGATGTGCGGTTCGGCTGACGTGCTCGAGGAGCTCGGCGTGAAGATCGACCTCCCGCCCGAAGGAGTCGCGCGGTGCATCAACGGAGCGGGCATCGGATTCCTTTTCGCGCCCGTGTTCCACCCTTCTTTCCGGTTCGCCGGCGCGACCCGGCGCGAGCTCGGGCTCCGGACCGTGTTCAACGTGCTCGGCCCGCTCTGCAACCCGGCGTCTGCCAGATACCAGGCCCTCGGCGTCGCCGATGGCTCGCTGGCATCCAAGATGGCGGACGTCCTGCAGCGGCTTGGCGTCGAGCGGGCGATCGTCTTCCACGCCTCGGACGGCATGGACGAGCTCTCGGTCGCGTCGCGGTCATTTGTGATCGAGATCGACGGCCAGAGAAAGGAATACGAGCTCGACCCGGCGGAGCTGGGTTTGACCCAGGCGCCCGTCGAGTCGATGCGAGGCGGAGGCCCGGAGGAGAATGCCCGGCTTGCAAGCGAGGTCCTCGACGGGGCGACCGGCCCCCGGCGCGACGTCGTGCTGCTCAATGCGGCTGCTGCGCTGAGGGCGGCCGGCCTCGCGCGCGATTGGAAGGAGGGACTGGGCCTCGCCGCCGAGGCGATCGACTCCGGACGGGCGGGCGAGGTTCTGCAGCGATGGGCCAGAATCTCGCAGGAGTGACGGACGACCTCTTAGAGCGTCTCGTCCTGGAAGCCCGGCAGGATCTCCAGCGGCGGCGCCACCTCCTGGGCTCGGACCAGTTCGAGCTCGCCGTGGCCGCGTACTCGCCTAAGGACTTCATCGGCGCCCTGCGGAGGCCCGGGTTGACCGTGATCGCGGAGATGAAGCAGCGAACGCCCAGCATGGGCGTCCTCTCCGACGACTACCGGCCCGCCGAAATCGCCCACGCTTACGCGGACGGCGGCGCCGCCGCGATCTCGGTGCTCACGCACATGGCCGGGTTCGGTGGCCGGCCCGAGCACATTCGCGCGGTGCGCGCTGCGACCGAGCTGCCGATCCTGCGCAAGGACTTCGTCACCGACCCGTTCGAGGTGGCGGAGGCGAGGGCGTGCGGGGCCGATGCGGTCCTGCTCATCGTTGGCGCACTCGATCGCACGCAGCTGAAGGACCTCATCGCGGTCGCCCGGAGTCGCGGCGTGGCGGCGCTGGTGGAGGTGCACGACGAGGCGGAGTCCCAGGCCGCGCTCGAGGCCGGGGCGCAGGCCGTTGGCGTGAACCACCGCAACCTGCGCGATTTCACGGTCGACCTCGGGCTGACCGAGCGAGTTCGCGCCCTGGTTCCGAAGGAGATCGTGCTGGTTGCCGAAAGCGGCATCCACACCGCCGAGGACGCACGGCGCATGCGCGAGGCCGGCGCCGACGCGATCCTGGTGGGTGAGGCGTTGATGCGCTCGCCCGACCCATCGGCGACCATCCGGGAATTGAGCAGCCGTTGATCCGGATCAAGATTTGCGGGATCTGCGATCTCCAGTCTGCGAAGACGGCGGTCGAGGCGGGCGCCGACCTGATTGGATTCCACTTCTGCACGTCCGACCGCCGCGTCACGCCCGAGGAGGCGAAGGCGATCGTGGACGAGATGTTCGTGCGTCCCAATATCGTCGGCGTGTTCATCGACCAGCCGCCCGACGAGGTGCGTCAGATCGCCGAGTTCGTCGACCTCGACCTGCTCCAGCTCCACGGCTCGGAACCGCCGGGCTTCGACGGCGGGCGACCGGTGATGAAGGTGCTGAAGGTCAAGGACGGCCGCGTCCCACGCGACCTGGACTGGCCCGACCCGATCATGCTCGACAGCTGGTCGGCCGACCAGCGCGGCGGCACGGGGCGCACGTGGGACTGGGAGCTTGCGCGCGGGCTGCTCATGTCGCGCCAGGTGTTCATCGCGGGTGGTCTTGAACCGGGTAACGTGGGCAAGGTCGTGACCGGGTTCAGGCCCTACGGCGTCGACGTGTCGAGCGGGGTCGAAGCGCGCGCCCGCGTGAAGGACCCGCTCAAGGTCCGCGCGTTCGTCCGGGCGGTGCGGCTCGCGGAGACCGGCGGCTGATGTCGCGAGCGGCCCTCACCCACCCGGTCGACGGCCGTTTCGGGGCTTTCGGCGGCCAGTACGTGCCGGAGACGCTGATGAGTGCGCTCCAGGAGCTGGAGGACATGTGGCACGAGGCCAAAGCCGACCCTCAGTTCCAGCTCGAGCTTGCCGGCCACCGGCGTGCCTTCATCGGTCGCCCGACGCCGCTCTATGCCGCGACCCGGCTCGGCGATCACTTCGGCGGCGCCCACATCCACTTCAAGCGCGAGGACCTGTGTCACACCGGTGCGCACAAGCTGAACAACGCCGTCGGCCAGGCGCTGCTCGCCCTGCGAATGGGCAAGAGGCGGATCATCGCCGAGACCGGCGCCGGGCAGCACGGCGTCGCGGCCGCGACCGTTTGCGCGCGATTCGGTCTCGACTGCACGGTCTACATGGGCACCGAAGACATGCGCCGCCAATCGATGAACGTGCGCCGCATGAAGCTTCTCGGAGCCGAGGTCGTCGAGGTGAAGAGTGGGACCCGAACTCTCAAGGACGCGACCACGGAGGCGATCCGCGACTGGGTGACCAACGTGCGCACCACCCACTACATCATCGGTTCGGTGGTGGGACCGCACCCCTATCCCGAGATGGTGCGCGACCTCCAGCGCGTGATCGGCGACGAGGCGCGTGAGCAATACCTGTCGCTCGACGGCAAGCTCCCCGACGTCGTTGTCGCGTGCGTCGGCGGAGGATCGAACGCGATCGGCATGTTCACCGCATTTCTCGATGACAGGGACGTGGCGCTGGTTGGAGTCGAGGCGGCCGGCAAGGGGATCCGGACCGGGTCGCACGCCGCGTCGCTGGTCGGCGGCCGTCCGGGTGTGCTGCATGGGACCTACTCGTACGTGCTGCAGGATGGCGACGGGCAGATCCTGCCTACACATTCCATCTCGGCAGGGCTCGACTATCCCGGGGTCGGGCCGGAGCATGCGTTCCTGCGGGAGATCGAGAGGGTCGAGTACGTCGCGGTCACCGACAGGGACGCCCTGGCTGCGTTCAAGCTCTGCACCGGGCTCGAGGGCATCATGCCGGCGCTCGAGCCCGCCCATGCGATCCACCACGCTGGTGTCATCGCCAGGGAACTCGGACCGGGCGGCCGCATCCTGCTGTGCCTGTCCGGCCGCGGCGACAAGGACATGGATTCAATCCCCACGAAGTCAGAGGCTGACGGCGTGACTACGCGGGAACCCCTAGAAGTCGATGGTGGCTGAAGCTTCGATGCGGCTCGAAAGCGCGCTGCGGGCCAACGGCGACCTCAAGCTCGTCGCCTACATAATGGCCGGCCACCCGCACAAGAAAAGATCGATCGACGTGGGCAAGAGGCTCGCGGGCGCGGGCGTCGCCGCGCTGGAGATCGGCATCCCCCACTCCGACCCGCTGGCGGACGGCCCGATGATCCAGCGGGCGGGCCAGGTCGCGCTCGAGCAAGGCATGACTGTCGCGGGCGCCCTCGAGGTCGCCGCTGCGGTGGCGACCGAAGGGGTGCCGGTGGTGCTGATGACGTACGTCAACCCGGTGCTTTCGTACGATCCACGCAAGTTCGCCGCCGAGGCGGCGCAGGCCGGCGTGGCGGGAGTCATCGTGCCCGACCTCCCGATCGAAGAGGCAGAGCCGGTGGCCGGCTGGCTGCGATCCGCGTCGCTCGACACGGTTTTCATGGTCGCTCCGACGACGCCACCGGACAGGATCTCGGCCATCGCCTCCCGCTCCACCGGTTTTGTCTACTGCGTGACCGTAACGGGGATCACCGGCGCACGCAAAGAGCTGCCGGAGGGGATGCCATCGCTGCTGGCCGAGGTCAAGAGGCGCACGTCGCTCCCGGTCGCCGCCGGGTTCGGCATCTCGCGCCAGGATCACCTGAAGGCGCTGCGCGGCCATGCCGACGCTGCGGTGGTGGGCAGCGCGATCGTCGATGAGATCGAGCGCGGCGGCGACGGCGTCTCGCTGGTCAGGGAGCTCCTCAAGGCGTGCCGGTAAGAGGAATCCGCGGCGCGACCACGGCGACCGCGAACACGGCCGAGGCGATCATGGTGGCCACTGAAGAGCTGCTGGAGGAGCTGGTCCACCAGAACGACCTCGACCCGAACGAGATCGCGTGCGCCTTCTTCACGACGACGCCGGACCTCGACGCGGAGTTTCCGGCTCACGCCGCCCGCCGCCTCGGCTGGCTCGGGCTGCCGATGCTGTGCGGACACGACATGCAGGTGCAGCAACCGAATCCTCGAGGCGTGGCGATGTGCATCCGCGTGCTGCTCATGTACAACACGCCGCGACCGCAGTCCGCGATGAGGTTCGCCTACCTGCGCGGTGCGGAGGCCATCAAGGCCGACCTGGATTATTTGAAGAGCTCGCTGAACCAGTGATCATCGTCATGTCGCACACCGCGACCGACTCCGAGATCGATGCTGTGGTCGACCGCATCGACGAGATCGGGCTGAAGGCCGAGCTCTCGCGTGGCGAGGAGCGGACGGTAATAGGCGTGATCGGTGGCAACGCCTACGCGTACAAGGACGCGTTCTCCCACCTGGGTGGGATCCAGGAAATCATCCCGATCACCAAGCCGTTCAAGCTCGCCAGCCGCGAGTTCCGCCGCAACGACACGGTCGTCGACGTCGGCGGGGTGAAGATCGGAAACGACGAGGTCGTGGTCATGGCCGGACCATGCTCGGTCGAGGGGGAGGAGATGCTGCTCGACACGGCGCGTCACGTCGCGGCGCAGGGTGCGCGCGTGCTGCGCGGAGGAGCGTTTAAGCCGCGCACGTCGCCGTATTCGTTCCAGGGCCTCGGTGAGTCGGCCCTGAAGATGATGGCCGCGGCGCGCGCCGAGACCGGGCTCAAGGTCGTGACCGAGGTGGTGTCGCCCGGAGACGTGGCGCTGGTCGCGAAGTACGCCGACATCCTGCAGCTCGGCACCCGCAACATGCAGAACTACGCGCTGCTGCAGGAAGCCGGACGTTCGGGCAAGCCGGTGTTGCTCAAGCGCGGCATGTCCTCGACGATCGAGGAGTGGCTGCTCGCGGCCGAATACATCCTCTCGCAGGGCAACCGGGACGTGATCCTTTGCGAGCGCGGCATCCGCACGTTCGAGACCGCGACCCGCTTCACGCTGGACCTCAACGCCGTGCCGCTCGTGCGCGAGCTGTCACACCTGCCCGTGATCGTCGATCCGTCGCAGGCGACCGGACGCTGGTCGCTGGTCGGACCGATGTCGCTCGCGGCGGTGGCGGCGGGCGCCAACGGCCTGATCATCGAGGTCCACCCGCAGCCCAACCAGGCGCTGTCGGACGGCGCGCAGTCGCTCGACTTCGAGTCGTTCGACCACCTGATGGTCGACCTGCGCCGGCTGCTCGGCGCGATGCAGAAACAGCTGGCTTAGGTCCGTGCCCGCAGTCGCCGTGGTGGGCCTTGGTCTGATGGGCGCTTCGTTCGCGCTGGCATTGAAGAAGGCTCGACCCGAGATCGTCCTGGTCGGCAATGATCCGAACCCGGTGGTCGTACGCAAGGCGCTCGAGCGCGAGATCGTCTCTACCGCGGACACCGACCCCGCGGTCGTGGCGATGGCGGATGACCTTGTGGTCGTGGGCGCTCCGATCAACGCGCTGCGCGAGGTGTTCGCGAAGCTCGCCGTCGTTGCAGAGGGCAGGCTCGTCACCGACATGGCGAGCACCAAGGCCGACGTCCAGGAGTGGGCGGCTGCCGAAGGCCTGGACTTTGTCGGCGGGCACCCGATGTGCGGCAAGGAGGTGTCGGGCATAGACCACGCTGACCCATCGATGTTCGAGAACGCGCCGTGGGTGCTGACCCGCGAGGAGCCCCGGATCGCCGAGCTCGTCGAGGCGGTCGGGGCCAACGCGGTGGTGATCGATGCCATCACCCACGACCGGCTCGTCGCAGGTGTGAGCCACGCCGCTTTCTTGCTGTCAGTCGGCTACGTGCTTGCGGTGACGCGTCGCGCAGACTGGCCGGAGGCATCGCGGCTCACGGCAGGAGGGTTTCGCGACATGAGCCGGCTTGCGGGCGGGGAGCCAGACCTGTACGCGGGCGTGGTGAGGACCAATCGTCTCAATCTCCTCGAGGTGCTCGATGCGATCAGCGCGGAGCTGGCGCGGCTGCGCCGCCACATCGAGGCGGACGATCCGCGACTGATCGAGCTTTTCGAGGAGGCGCGCTCGGTCCGCGAGCGGTGGCAGCGCTCCGGCGTCTGAGCAGGGTCAGCGACCCTAGCAGCCGATGACCGCTTGGATCTGGCTCGCCATGCTCACGATCGTCGCTGCCTGATCCTGGGTGAGCTGTTTGCCCGCCTGTGTGTTCGCCTTGTTGATGATGGCGCTGAGGTCGCTGCACGTCCCGGCAAGGTCCCCGGCGTCGAACGCAGAAATCGCGGACCGTGCCTTGTTACCGAGGCTTGACCCAGGCGGCAGCGGGTCGACGTAGGCGAGGAGCGCATCGAGCTGCGGCCCGGCTCCGTTCACGGTCACGTCGAAGGTCGCCGACACGGTGCTCGGATCGTCATCGGGGTCGGTGGCGGTGCACGTCACGGTCGTGGTCGCGATCGGGAACGTGGATCCTGACGGCATGTCGCACGTGACCTCGGGGGGCGTCTCCTCGTCGGTCGCCGTTGGAGGCGTGTAGGTCACGACCGCGCCGTCAGGACCCGTCGCATCGACCACGATGTCGGCCGGCACGCCGGTCAGGGCCAGGTCGGTGTCGACGAAGGTCACGGTCACGGTGAGCGTTGTCTGCACGGTCGAAGGTGTGTCGTCGGCGTCGGTGGCGGCGCATGTCACGGTCGTGGTCCCGACCGGGAAGATCGAGCCCGACGCGTGGTCGCACGTCACCGCCACCGGGCCGTCCTCGTCAGAGGCGGTCGGAATCGTGAAGGTGACGGCCGCACCGGCGGACGACGTGGCCTGCACGGGGTCTGGGCTGACGCCGGCGGTGATGGCCAGGTCGGTGTCGATCACCGTGATCGTCAGCGTCGTCCGCACCGTGGAGGGCGTGTCGTCGGGATCCGTCGCCGTGCACGTGACGGTCGTCGTTCCCACGGGGAAGGTGTCACCCGACGCGTGGTCGCAGGTCACCGCCACCGAACCCTCTTCATCAGAGGCGGTGGGGGTCGTGAAGGTGACCGCGGCGCCGGCCGCGGAGGTCGCCTGCACCGGCGACGGGCTGACGCCGGCCGTGATGGCGAGGTCGGCGTCGATCACGGTGATGGTCAGCGTCGTCTGCACCGTGGAGGGCGTGTCGTCGGGATCCGTCGCCGTGCAGGTGACGGTTGTCGTTCCGACGGGGAAGGTGTCACCCGACGCGTGGTCGCAGGTGACGGCGACGGAGCCCTCCTCGTCCGAAGCGGTGGGGGTCGTAAAGGTGACGGCCGCGCCGGCGGCCGACGTCGCCTGCACCGGCGCCGGGCTGACGCCCGCGGTGATGGCGAGGTCGGTGTCGATGACGGTCACGGTCAGCGTGGTCTGAACTGTCGACGGTGTGTCGTCGGGATCGGTCGCGCTGCAGGTCACGAGCGTCGAGCCGGCCGGGAAGGTCGAGCCGGACGGGTGGTCGCAGACGACAGGGACAGGTCCGTCCTCGTCCGATGCCGTGGGTTCCGTGAAATTCACTGCGGCGCCGGCTGCCGAGGTCGCCTGCACCGGCGCCGGGCTCACGCCGGCGGTGATGGCGAGGTCGGTGTCGAACACGGTCACGGTCAGCGTGGTCTGCACCGTCGACGGTGTGTCGTCGGGATCGGTCGCGCTGCAGGTCACGGTCGTCGAACCGACCGGGAATATCGATCCTGATGCGGGATTGCACACCACGGCCACAGGCGCAGCGCCGTCGACGGCGGCGGGGATCGTGAATGTGACGGCGGCGCCTGCGGCAGACGTCGCCTGCACCGGCGCCGGGCTGACCCCGGGACTGATCGCGAGGTCGGTGTCCGCGCCCTGGACCGTGACCCCGACGGTCGCGGAGTTGTTGGTCAGGTCGGGATCAGTGGTGCTGTTTGACGTCGCGCTCGCGATGTTGCTGATCACGGTGCCGTTCGGAATCGAGCTCGACACGCCGACGAGCACCATGTAGCCCGCGGTAACGGATGCGTTGAGGGTGGGGACGGTGCACGTCAGGGTCGAGGTGGTGAAGCTGAAAAGACAGGTCGACGGCGGACCGGGTACGTCCTGGATCACATCGCCGAAGGAGATACCGGTGGGAAGCCGGTCTGTGAGCGTCACGTTCGTCGCGGGGTCCGGACCGTTGTTCGTGACCGTGATGTGGTAGTTGAACGTGGTGTCTTGCACCGCGGTGGCCGGGCCGGTCTTGGTCACGGCGAGGTCGGCGACACCCGCCGCATACACGTTTGTCGTCGCGGCTACGAGCGCCGCACCCACCAGCGGCGCCACGCCGATCCAGCCGCCCAACCGCCTGAATCGGAGCTTAAAAAGCTTCAACCGGCCGTGAGTCTATTCCACGTGCTGCATCGTGGCAACTTGGGGCGCGATCATTCGAGGGGTGATTGCCACCGTTCGCGGCGCGCACAAGCTCGAAGGTGAGATCACCCTACCCGGCGACAAATCGATCTCCCACCGGGCTCTGATCTTCGGAGCGATCGCAGACGGCGCGAGCCACGTGCGAGGTCTTTCCCCCGGGGCAGACGTCAGCTCGACCGCTGGATGCCTCGGGGCGCTCGGCATCGAGATCGACGGCTCGACGATCGCCGGTCGCGGGCTGCGCGGGCTGCGCGGGTCGGGCGTCCCACTCGACTGCGGAAACTCGGGCACGACGATGCGGCTGCTCGCGGGGCTTCTTGCGGCGCAGAACTTCGCGAGCGAGCTCGCAGGCGACGAATCACTCTTGCGGAGGCCGATGGACCGCGTGGTCGAGCCGTTGAAGCAGATGGGGGCGAGCGCGACCTGGCCGCCGCTCCGGGTCGGGGGCGGCGCCGACCTGCACGGAATCGACTACGCGACGCCGGTTCCGAGCGCGCAGGTGAAGTCCGCCATCCTGCTTGCCGGTCTCTATGCGGAGGGGATCACGGCGGTCACCGAGCCGTTCAAGACGCGCGACCACACGGAGCTGATGCTCGGTTCGATGGGCGCGTGGCTGAGCGCCGACGGCACCCGCGTCGAGATTCACCGTGCAGAACGTCTCGAGCCTCTCGATATCACCGTGCCGGGCGACTTCAGCTCGGCCGCGTTCTGGCTCGTGGCGGGCGGTGTGGTCGGCAACTCCCACGTCCGCCTTCTGGGGGTGGGCGTCAACCCGACGCGGACGGCGCTGGCCGAACTTCTGTCATCGATCGGTTTTCGCATCAGGCGGAAGCAGCCCCGCTCCGAGGCGAGCGAACCGGTCGCGGACCTGGAGGTCCGCTCTGCGGGCGAGCTGCGAGCGTTCCGGGTCGACCGGGCAATGGCGGCAGGAATGATCGACGAGCTGCCTGTTCTCGCGGTGGCGGCGACCCAGGCCGCCGGCACCTCCGTGATCTCAGGTGCGGGCGAGCTGAGGGTCAAGGAATCGGACCGCCTCGCCGCGATGGAAGTAGGGCTTACCACGATGGGCGCAGACATAACCGCCCAGGACGACGGCTGGATGATCAAGGGTCCGAGAAGGCTGGAGGGCGCGCGAGTCGATTCCGCCGGCGACCACCGCGTCGCGATGGCGCTGGCGGTCGCGGCGCTGGTCGCCGACGGCAAGACCGAGATCGACGGCGCCGAATGCGTCGAGATCTCGTACCCGGGTTTCTTCGATCATCTCGAAAACCTGTGCTGAACGTCAGGTGCGAGATCGACATCGACATCGTGGCGCTCGAGCTGTACGAGCTGGAAGTGACGGCGCCGCGTGACGATTTCGAGCTCGAGGTCAAGCGGGCGACGCAAGCGGTCCGCTCCCGCGCGACACCCCCGGTCGCGCGGGCGCGCGAGCTCTATCGAAAGTTCGGTCTCGATCCAACCCGCCTCCGCCCGTCCTCTGAGGCGCTGATGCGACGAATCAGGAAGGGCGCGCCCCTGCCGCGTATAAACTCGCTCGTCGATGTCGCGAACGCGCTGTCGGTGCAGCTGCAGGTGCCGGTGGGTCTTTACGACCTCGCCAAGGTGAAAGGTGACGAGCTGGTGATCCGGCTGGGCAGGGACGGCGAGGGGTACGAAGGAATCGGCAAGGAGCACGTGAACGTCGCCGGCCGCATCTGCGTCGCAGATGCCGAAGGGCCTTGTGGCAATCCGAGCGCTGACTCGGCGCGGACGATGATCACCAAAGACACCGAGCAGGCCGCGTGGATCTATTTCCTGCCGGTCGACGACGATGCGATCGATCGCACCGCCGAGCTGGTCGCGGTGTTCGGGCGCGGCCTGGTCCGCATGCGCGCATGAAAGTCGCGACCGAGCAGGTGCTGTGCGTGAATCGGGACGACATCTTTCCCGATGGCGCGTGGCACGGGTTTGTCAGCGAGAACCTCGATCGACACCAGACGGTCATCCGCGAGCGGCATTTCTTCAAGGCGCGCGCCGAGGTCGAGAACGACCCGAGCTATCAACAGATCATCCCGTACGTCGTCTTCCGGCACCACGACCGATACCTCCTCACGCACCGCCTGCGCGCATCGTCGGAGCGGCGGCTGCGCAAGCAGTACTCGCTCGGCGTCGGCGGGCACATCAACCCCGGCGATCTCGATGCCGGAGATCCGATCGCCGACGGATTGAAGCGCGAGTGGGAGGAGGAGGTCGTCTATGACGGACGGTTCGAGGCTCGCCTGCTCGGCCTCCTGAACGAGGACTCGTCGCCGGTCTCGAAGGTCCACCTCGGGGTCGTGTTCCTGGTGGACGGCGACACGCCCGACATTCGGATCCGGGAAACCGAAAAGCTGGCGGGCGAGCTGCTCACCCTGGAGGAGATGCGCATGTACTACCTCTCGATGGAGTCGTGGTCGCAGATCGTCTACGACCGGCTCACGTCCGCCGGTTCTTGAGGTACCTCGAGGCCGGCGGAGCCCGCGTGTCAGTCATCGGCCTGGGCACGTGGCAGTTCGGCTCGGCCGAGTGGGGCTACGGCAAGGAATACAGCGATCGGGTCGCGGGGGACATCGTTCAGCGGGCGCTTGACCTCGGCATCAACCTGATCGATACGGCCGAGATCTACGGCCTCGGCAGCTCGGAGCGGATCGTGGGCGCCGCCATTCGCGAGCGGCGCGACAGCGTCTTCCTGGCGACGAAGCTCTTTCCGATCGGGCTTCCGTTCATGACCTCGTCGCGCGCGAGTGCAAGCGCCAGGAGGCTGGGGACCGACCGCATCGACCTCTATCAGCAGCACTGGCCGAGTCCGATGTTTCCGCCGGGCTTGACGATGCCGCGGTTTCGCTCACTCATGGGATCCGGGCTGGTCCGGCACGTCGGGATCAGCAACCACGGCCTCGCCGGTTGGCAGGCCTGCGAGCGAGCTCTTGGCGGACCGGTCCTCTCCAACCAGGTGCGCTTCAGCCTGATCAGCCGCGAGCCCGAGCGCGAGCTCCTGCCGTGGGCGCAGCGGAACGGGCGCATCGTGATCGCATACAGCCCGCTCGGGCAGGGCCTCCTCTCGGGCAAGTACCAGCGCGGCGGCCCGACCAACTTCCGGCGCTTCAGGGCGGAGTTCCGCGCCCGGTCGCGAGCCCGGCGACAGCCGCTCCTCGACGCGCTGCGCGAGGTCGCGGGACGCCACAACGCGACGATGCCGCAGGTCGCGCTGGCGTGGCTCGTGCGCAAGCCGAACGTCGTCGCGATCCCGGGCGCCTCGAGCGTAAGACAGGTCGAGGACAACGCGCGGGCCGCCGACATCGACCTCGCCGATGACGAAGTCGCGAGACTCGATAGCCTGAACGCATGAAGCTGCAGGCCGTCGAGCTGCGCCGGATCCGCCTTCCGCTGGTGGCGCCTTTCGAGACCTCTTTCGGAGTCCAGACCGAGCGCGACGTGCTGCTGCTCAAGGCCGTCACGGACGCCGGCGATGGATGGGGCGAGTGCGTCGCGGGCGAGGAGCCGAACTACTCGTCCGAGTACGTCGAGTCGGCGCAGCACGTGCTGATCCACCACCTGGTGCCACGTCTGCTCGAGCGGGACGTGACTGCGGATGCCGTGGCGCCGGCGTTGCGTGCGGTCCACGGGCACAACATGGCCAAGGCGGCGCTGGAGATGGCGGTGCTCGACGCGGAGCTGCGGGCTCGGGGCGAGTCCTTCGGGCAGTTTTTCGGCGCGGTCCGGGCCGAGGTCGACTCCGGCGTCTCGGTCGGCATCCAGCCGTCGATTCCCGAGCTGCTGAGCACAGTGGGGGACTACCTCGACGAGGGCTACCGCCGCATCAAGCTGAAGATCAAGCCGGGCTGGGACGTGGAGCCCGTTCGGGCCGTCCGAGAGCAATTCCGCGATGTGCCGCTGCAGGTCGACGCGAACACCGCTTACAAGCTCGCCGACGCCGAGCATCTCGCGGAGCTGGACCAGTTCGACCTGCTGCTGATCGAGCAGCCGCTGCCGGAGGAGGAGATCCTCGCGCACGCGAAGCTCGCGCAGACCGTCAGGACTCCGATCTGCCTCGACGAGTCGATCACCTCCGCGCAGTGGGCAGCCGACGCCATCGAGCTGGGCGCGTGCAGGATCATCAACATCAAGCCCGGCCGTGTCGGAGGCTACCTCGAGGCGCGGCGCATTCACGACCTGTGCGCGTCTCGCGGCGTGCCGGTGTGGATGGGTGGGATGCTGGAGACCGGCATCGGTCGTGCGGGCAACGTGGCGATGGCGGCGATGCCGAACTTCACCTTGCCGGGTGACACGTCAGCGTCGGACCGCTACTTCCACCGCGATATCACGCAACCGTTCGTGCTGCGCGACGGGCGGCTTGCCGTCCCGACGGGCCCGGGTCTCGGCGTCAGCGTCGACGAGGAATACCTGGATTCGATCACGCACTGGGAAGGCACGCTCGGACGCGCGGGGACGCGGTCGGTCAGCTAGTCGCCAGCAGGTCGGACATCGCCGAGGCGTCTTTCGCCGCGCCCAGGTAATCCAGGCCGAACTGGTCTTCGATCGTCGCGAGCAGCGAATAGTGGTCGTAGGGACGGTCGCTCGTGTGGTTGACCATGTGGGGGCGAATCACAAGCGTGAGCACCGAGTTCGCGCTGTCCTCGCCCTCGTCCCAGGTGATGAAGAGCACGCCGTTGGCCTGCCAGGCGCTCGTGGCAAGGATGGTGGGCACTGTGTCGGCGAGCCATGCATCTGCCGTCGCCGTCGGGCAGTCGTGACCTGAGTGGCACTGGTTGGGCGTGATCCACACGAACTGCGGCACGTCGCCCTGCATGTCCGTGGCGAACTGCGTGAACGGGACGACCTGCTGGGGGCACGCGCTGCCGTAATACGGAAAGGGGTCGTGCTTCAGGGCGTAGCCGTTGCCGTTGCGGAGGCAGTCGGCGCCCATTCCCTCCATGTACGCCCGCCACTCGATGCCGGCCTTTGTCAGCTGCGTCCCGAGGCCGCCCGCGGGTAGGCTGTGGAATCCGTCGTCGGTGACGCCCCACGTGCTGCCGGAGGTCATCGCCAGGTAGTTCGGCAGGCTCGGGTGGGTGATTCCGCGGTAGCGGGTGGCGACCCCGTACTTCGCGGCGAGCTGCGCAGTGTAGCTGCCGGCGATCGCCTGGCTGTACGAGCGGTTCTCCATGACGATGAGGAAGATGCGCAGCGGCGGGGGTCCTTGGGTGGGGGATGCGGTCGGCGTCGCGATTGCGGCGATGGGGGTGGGGCTCGGATGAACCTGTCCCGTCTGGCCCCCGCACGCTGCCGCGCTTAGCATCGCCGCAGTGAGGATTGCGGCCGGGCGGTGGGCGCTCGAGGTGCGACCCCAACGTGGCGGCCGCATCACGTCACTGCGCCTCGACGGCGAGGAGCTCTTGGACCAGGGCATCGGAGTCGACCAGCCTACCGCGGACGGGTTTGTAGAGGGCGGAGCGCAGGGTTGGGATGAGATGGTGCCGAATCTGGATCCGACCGACACGCTGCCCGACCACGGTGAGGCGTGGCGGCTGCCGTGGACGGTCGTGGTCCACAGCCGCGACGGCATCGGAATGTCATGCGACGGCAACCTGGTCCCCTGGAGGCTCGGGCGGCGAATCTTCCTTGGATCGACCGTCGACCTGTTCTACGAGTACACAAACGTCGGCACCGAGCCTCATGACGCGTTCTGGTGCGCACACCCTCTCTTCAAATACGAGCCGGGCATCCAGGTCGGCGCCCCGGTGCCGGGTGAGGTCCCGGAAGGTTCGAGCACCAAGGTGTTCCAGCCCCAGGGCGCAGTCGAACACGTAACCCTGGGGTGGAGGTCGGGAGCCCAGATCGAGATGAGCTGGGACCCGTTCCTGGTGCGCAACGTCGCGATCTGGATGTGCAACGGAGACCTGGGCGGCTACCGTCAGATCGCCATCGAGCCGTCCTGGACCAGACGAGGCCTGCGGCCGGGCGAGACCTGTTCGTGGTGGCTCAAGATCGCCCCTCTAAACTGAGCCCGTGCCCAAGGTAGTCGGCCTGAGGTGCCGTGAATGCGGCGCGGAGTACGAGCTCCAGGCCACGCACGTTTGCGAGATGTGCTTCGGCCCGCTCGACGCCGTCTACGACCAGGCGACGCTGAAGAAGATCGTCAGCCGCGAGCGCATCGAGCAGGGACCGAAGTCGATGTGGCGCTATCGCGACCTGCTGCCGGTCGAGGACTCGGTCCCGGTGGTCACGCTGGGCGAAGGCCTCACGCCACTGGTCAAGGCCGACCGGCTCGGCAACGAGCTGGGGCTGCGCAACCTCTACCTGAAGAACGACAGCATGAACCCGACCAACTCGTTCAAGGACCGGGTCGTCTCGGTGGCGATCAGCTGGGCGCGGGCGCACGGATTCGAGACGATCGCATGCGCGTCGACGGGCAACCTGGCCAACGCGGTTGCGGCTTACGCGGCGCGGGCGGGGCTCGAGTGCTTCGTGTTCATCCCGGTCGATCTCGAACCGGCGAAGGTTGCAAGCATCAGCGTGTTCGACCCGAACATCGTCGCGGTGCGCGGGAACTACGACGAGGTCAATCGGTTGTGCAGCCAGCTGATCGAGTCGACCCCGTGGGCGTTCTGCAACATCAACATCCGGCCGTTCTACGCGGAGGGGTCGAAGACATTGACGTTCGAGACCGCGGAGCAGCTGGGATGGAAGCTGCCCGACGAGATCGTCATCCCGATCGCGAGCGGATGCCAGTTCGTGCGTCACCGGCAGGCCGCCCGAGAGCTGATCGAGTTCGGCCTGGTCCGGGGTGAGCGGGTGCCCGCGTTCACGGGCGCCCAGGCGCTTGGCTGCGCGCCGGTCTACAACGCGTTTCGCTCCGACAACCCTGACCGCGTGCTGCCCGTCAAGCCCGACACCATCGCGCGGTCCATCGCCATCGGGAATCCGTCGGACGGCGTCTACGTCAATCGCATCGCCCGGGAGACCGGCGGAGTGGTGGAGGCGGTGACCGAGGAGGAGATCGTGGAGGGGATGCGGCTGCTGGCGCGCACGGAAGGGATCTTCACCGAGACGGCGGGCGGTGTGACGATCGGCGTGCTCGCCAAGCTCGCCCGCGCCGGGCGGTGGAATGGCGACGAGGTGGTCGTCGCGTACGTCACGGGGCACGGGCTGAAGACGGCCGACGTACTGGCTTCAGCGAACGGGCACGCGCGGCGGGTGGAAATAGAACCGTCGATGAAGTCGTTTCGCGAACAGGTGAATATTTAGGCGATGGCTCAGTTTCGAATTCCCGGTCCGCTCAGGCGGCTGTCCGAGGGCAACGTCACGGTCGACGTGGAGGCGACCGACCTCGGGAGCGCGATTCTCGCGCTCGATTCGCAGTACCCGGGCTTCAAAGACCGGCTGCTCGACGAGAACGGCGACATCCGCCAGTTCGTGAACGTCTACCTGAACGACGAGGACGTCCGGCTGGGGTCCGGCCTCGGCGCGAAGGTGGGGGAGAAGGACGAGATCTCGATCGTGCCGGCTGTGGCGGGAGGACTCTGACCGGCTTAAGATCGCGCCGATGGGGAGAAGACGGCTCAAGCTGATCTTTGGGCCCTCACTGGTCAAAGAGCCGGTGATCTACCAGCTCGGCCGCAAGTTCGAGATCGTCACCAACATCCGCCGGGCGGACGTGACGCGAGACCAGGGCTGGGTGCTGCTCGAGGTCTCAGGCGAACCCGAGGAGCTGGACCGCGGTGTGGAGTATCTGGAGTCGCGCGGGGTGAAGGTCGAACCGGCCGAGGGCGACCTGGTCGAGTAGCGGATCACCGCATCGCCATCGCGCAGATGGCGAGCAGGAACTCCCCCCGATCTGGCCGCCTGTACGTCGCTCAGCGCCATGGCCTTAACTATCGGGCGTGGCAACCGATGCGAACGTCGCGATCATCGGAGCGGGCCAGGCGGGTCTCGCCACCAGCTGGCACCTGAAGCAGGCGGGCGTCGACCACGTCGTGCTCGAGGCGGGCCGCGTCGCCGAGACGTGGCGCTCGCGGCGCTGGGATTCGTTCTGCCTGGTCACACCGAACTGGAGCGTCCAACTCCCGGGCGGGGCCTACGAAGGTCCCGACCCCGATGGCTTCATGAACCTCACCGAGCTGGTGGGCCACTTTCAGAGCTGGGCCGACTCGTTCCAGGCTCCGGTCGTGGAAGGCTGCCAGGTCATGTCCCTCGATGGCGACGGCGACGGTTTCTTGCTCACGATGCCGGAGCGGAAGCTGCGCGCGCGCACCGTCGTCGTGGCGACCGGGGGATACCAGCGCGCGCATCGACCCTCGAATGCCGGCCAGATTCCAGAAGGCGTCAATCAGCGCCTGGCTGAGGAGTACGGCAACCCGAATGCGATCCCGCCCGGAGCGGTGCTCATCGTTGGCAGCGGCCAGACCGGGTGCCAGCTCGCCGAGGAGCTGCACGAGGCCGGCCGCAAGGTGTTGCTCTCCTGCGGTCGCGCACCGTGGGCGCCGAGGCGGATGGGCGGGCACGACCTGGTCTGGTGGGTGGTCGAAACGGGCTGGTGGCAGCGGAAGCTGAGCGACCTCCCGTCTCGGGCCGGGCGCCTGGTCAGCAACCCACTGGCGACGGGCCACGGCGGAGGCCGTGACATGCATCTGCGCACCCTTCACGCGATGGGCATCGAGCTGGTCGGTCGCTACACAGGCGCCGAGGAAGGCAGGGTGCATTTCGAGGACGACCTGGCGCGGAGCGTTGACGCCGGTGACAACCTGAGTCTGGCCTTCAAGAAGCGGGTCGATGCGCTGTGCGAGCACAGAGGCCTGGAGAGCCCGTGGGAGATGCCGCCGCCGATGAGGATCGCGAGTCGCACCGAGCTGGACCTGGAGCGGGAAGGTGTGAGGACCGTCATCTGGACGACCGGATATCGACCCGATTACGGCTGGGTGCACTTTCCGGTCATCGACGACATGGGATTTCCAATCCAGGAGGACGGCCAGAGCTCTGTGCCAGGCTTGTATTTCATGGGAGTGCACTTCCAGCGCAAGGCCCAGTCGGCGGTGCTCTTCGGCGTGGGCGAGGACGCCGAGGTCGTGGCCCGACACATCGCTGAGGGGCGGCGGTGAGGATCGCCGTCGCCATGTCGGGAGGTGTGGATTCGTCGGTCGCCGCCGCGCTGATGCAGGCGCAGGGCCACGACGTGGTGGGTGTGACGCTGCAGCAGTGGCCGCGCGATGACTCCGATGAGGCGTCACGCCACGGTGGATGCTGCTCTTTGTCCGCCGTTGAAGATGCGCGCCGCGTCGCGAGCCTCCTCGGTATTCCTTATTACTGCTGGAACCTGGAGCGGGAGTTCGGCGAGCGCGTGATCGAGCCCTTCCATCGCGCCTACCTCGAAGGCCGCACGCCGAACCCGTGCGTGCGGTGCAACGCGTTCGTGCGCTTCGACCTGATGCTTTCGCGCGTGCGCGAGCTGGGATTCGACCGGCTGGCCACGGGCCACTACGCGCGAATCGTGCAGGGACCGGCCGGACCCGAGCTTCACATGGCGGCCGACGTCGCGAAAGACCAGTCGTATGTGCTCTATCACCTCGACCGGGACCGCCTGTCGCGCATCGCATTTCCACTCGGCGGAATGACCAAGCGCGAGGTGCGCGAGCATGCGCGGGAGTTCGGCCTGCCAGTCGCGGACAAGGCCGAGAGCCAGGAGATCTGCTTCGTCCCGCGAGGGGAGACGGCGCGATACCTGGCTGCGCGACTGCCGGTCCGCGCCGGCGCGGTGGTGGACTCGGACGGGCGCCGGCTCGGCACTCATCGCGGGACGGCGCTTTACACGGTAGGCCAGCGCAGCGGGTTTGGTGACCTTGTCGAGCCAGGGCCGTGGTACGTGCTCCGTGTCGACGCCCCGGCGAACACGATCGTGGTCGGCCGGCGAGAGGAGCTTGCGGTGAACGAGGTCGAGCTGGAAGACGTGACATTCATCGACGGCGCCGCGTCTGAACCGCTCGAGTGCGAGGCGAGGCTGCGCTACCACTCGCCCGCCATCACGGCGACTTACGCGCGTGGCCGCCTGAAGCTCGTCGAGCCATTCCTCGGCGTCGCGCCGGGTCAGGCTGCGGTGATGTACTCGGGCACCCGCGTCCTCGGTGGCGGAATAGTCGCCGCCGCCTGACCTCGTCGCAGCGGTCGCGCACTGGTTCGAGGACGTCGGACTCCTCGGCGGCGTCGGCTCGTTCGTGGTGCGGCGGATGGCGCGGACGGGGCCGCGGATCCGGTGGGCGGACCCACCGATGGAGCGGTTCTTTGGCATCGCTCTTGCCGGCGGCGCCGTGCTGCTCGTCGACCAGCGCCTGTGGGTCGTGGCGGCCCGGGTGGCGGCCGAGGGTCTGGCCCTGCTCTTCTGCCTCCGCGGCAAACCCTACGTCGCGCCCGTTGCCGTGCTCGCCGCGGCGCTGCTCGCGGTTTCGGGACACGCCAACGGGGTTGGTGCGCAGTTCGCCGACGTGCTGCACGTGCTGTCGGCGGCGATGTGGGGGGGAGGAATCCTCGCCCTCGCATGGCTGCGGCCGCCCGACGGGTGGAACAGCGCCGAGGCGCGCGTCCTGCTGGAGCGCTTCGGACGCGTCGCGCTGATCGCGTTCGGGATCACCGCCCTCACGGGAGTGCTCCGGGCCACCGAGTCGTTGAACGGCGTCACCGACCTGTGGACGACGAATTACGGAGTCGTGCTGCTTCTCAAGGCGTTCGGCGTTCTGCTGATGCTCGGCCTCTCGGCGTTGTGGAGGCGCGGGAGCCCGGTTGCGGGTTGGGATGCGGGCGCCGGGGCGTTCGTCGTCGGCCTCACGGCGCTCCTCGCCACTTTTCCCCCACCGGCATAGGATTGGCCGGTGGGGAGGATCCGCGACGTGATGAAGACGAAGCTTCACACGGTTGGACCGGAGGACACGGTCGGCGAGGCGGTCGCGGTGATGGCGCAGAACCGCGTCGGTTCGGTGCTCGTCATGGAGGCCGACCGGCTGCTCGGAATCTTCACCGAGCGCGACACGGTTCGTGCGCTCTCGCAGGCGCACGACGCCGCTCGGCACGAGATCACCTCCTGGATGACCCACAATCCGAAGACGGTCGAGCCGGACGTGGACTCCGAAGACGCCTTGCACACTATGCTCGACAACGGGTTCCGCCACCTGCCCGTCGTTGAGAATGGAAAGGTGATCGGCGTGGTCTCGATGCGTGACCTCGCGGGTTGAGCACCGATAACGAACCGGTAAACTAAGCGGCCCCAGCCACCGGTGTCTTAACTGTGCCCTCAAAACGGGCGCGAAGGATTTCAACCCGTGGGTCTGCTGGCGCTGCGGCGCTACCTGCCGTACCTCCGGCCGTACGCGTGGATGGTCGGCGTGTTCTTCGGATCCCAGCTGGGAAGCCTGGCCGCGGCCGCCTCGATCCCGAAGGTGATCCAGTACATCATCGACGGCCCGATCAGCCACCACGACTCGTCGCGTCTCGTCGAGGTGGCGGGGCTCCTCGTGCTCATCGGATCGCTTGAGTTCGGGCTGATCGTCATGCGCCGCCACTTCTCCGGCGTCGCGTCGCTGCACATGGAGACAGACCTGCGCAACGATTTCTACGCGCACCTGCAGGGCCTCCAGGTGTCGTTTCACGACAACTGGCAGTCGGGTCAGCTCCTGTCGCGGGCGATCGCCGACATCCAGACGGTGCGCCGCTTCGTGAGCCTCGGCTTGATCTGGTTTCTGCAGACCGTCGTCACGTTCGTCGTCGTGCTGGTCCTGATGGTTCAGCTCGACTGGCAGCTCGCCCTCGTCGTGGTGCTTTTCACGGTCCCGATCGCCTTCCTGAGCAAGCTGTTCCAGGACAAGTACCGAGTCATCGCGCGCCGGCTGCAGGACATGACGGGCGACCTGACGACGACGATCGAAGAGATGGCGACCGGGGTGCGAATCATCAAAGCCTTCGGCCGCATGCCGCTCATGCAGAGCCGGTTCGAAGACCAGGCTCGGATGATCCGGGCGACGAGCCTGCAGGGAGTCAAGGCGCGGGCCGAGATCTGGACCGAGCTCAACCTGCTGCCCAACCTGTCGCTGGTCGCAATCCTTCTGCTGGGCGGGCTGAACGTCCTTCAGGGCAGGCTGACCATAGGCGGCCTGGTCGCGTTCATGAGCTACGTCTTCATGCTGATCTGGCCGATGGACGCGATCGGCTGGGTGCTCTCGATGAGCGAGGAGTGCAAGACCGCTTCGCAGCGGCTGGTCGAGGTGCTCGACTCGCGGCCGGAGATCGCGGACGGCCCGCGGTCGCGGTCCCTCGAGACCTGTCGCGGAAGGCTCGAGTTTCGCGGGGTGGGTTTCAAGTATCCGAAGTCGGACGAGTGGATCCTGCGCGACCTGAACCTGGTGGTCGAACCCGGTCAGACCGTGGGCCTGGTCGGGCGCACGGGCAGCGGCAAGACCTCGCTCGCGCACCTGGTGCCGCGCCTGTACGACGTCAGCGAGGGGAGCGTGCTGTTGGACGGGATCGACGTGCGTGAGATCCTCCTGCGCTCACTTCGCTCGCACATCGGCTTCGCGTTCGAGGACCCGATCCTCTTCTCGGCGTCGGTCCACGAGAACCTCGTGATGGGGCGGCCCTTCACCTCCGACCAGGAGCTGAAGCGCGCGATCGACGTGGCCCAGGCGAGCTTCGTCTGGGACCTGCCGTGGGGACTCGAGACGCGCGTCGGTGAGCAGGGCTACACGCTGTCGGGAGGGCAGCGCCAGCGGCTGGCGCTCGCGCGTGCGGTGTTGGGGTCGCCGGCCGTGCTCGTGCTCGACGATCCCCTGTCTTCGGTCGACGTTCACACCGAGGCTTTGATCGAAGAGTCGCTGGCGCGGGTGCTCGAGGGCGCGACCGGGCTGCTCGTCGTCCATCGACCTTCGACGCTGGCGCTGGCGGACCGGGTGGCATTGATCGACGGTGGGACGGTGGCCGCCGCGGGAACCCATCAGGAGCTCATGCGCACGAACGAGCTCTACCGCGCGCTGCTGTCTCAGCAGTACGACCCGCGAGCGGAGGAGGTGACCGCGTGAGCGAAGTCGCAGATCGATGGCGCGGGGTGGCGGCCGAGGAGGTCGACGAGTTCTCGGCGAGCGTCGCCGGACTGCTGCGCCGGCGCAGCCGGCGGCTCCTGGCCGGTCTGGCCAGTCCTTATCGCGGGCTGATGGTTCTCGCCGCCGTCCTCATCCTGATTCGCTCGGCCGCCTACCTCTCGCTCCCTTACCTGGTCGGGCTCGGGATCGATAAAGGCATCCGGCCGGGACGCAACGGAAACCTGACCGCGCTGGTGGAGATCGTGGGTGTGCTGCTCGTGGCGCTGGTCGTCAACGCCCTCGCCAACTATGCGTTCCTTCGCGTCTCGGGCCGCCTCGGCGCGGACATCCTGTTCGACCTGCGGCGGACCCTATTCGCGCACGTCCAGGAGCTCTCGCTTTCCTTTTATGAGCGCTACACGTCGGGACGCATCATCTCGAGACTCACGTCGGACATCGACGCGCTGAACGAGCTCCTGGCCACCGGGCTCACGTCGGTGATCACGTCTGTGATCTCCGTCGTCGCAATCACCGTCATCCTGCTGCGCCTGGACGTACGCCTCGGCGTGGTGACGCTCGTGGCCATGCCGCTGGTCCTGGCCCTGACGTACTGGTTCCGCGCGAACTCTGCGCGCGCGTATCGGGCGGTGCGGCGCGCGATCGTGCTCGTGATCGTCCATTACGTCGAGTCGCTCGGCGGAATCCGCGCGGTCCAGGCATTTCGGCGCGAGCCGCGCAATCAGGAAATCTTCGAAGACGTCGACGCTCGCTATCGCGACGCCAACATCTGGTCGAACCGGCTCGTCTCCACGTACGGTCCCGCGATCAACCTGTTGGGGCGCCTGACCACCGCGTCGGTGCTGCTGTTCGGCGGATACCTCGTCGTGCAGGGGCAGCTCACCCTCGGCGTGCTGACCGCGTTCGTCCTGTATCTGCGCCAGTTCTTCGACCCGATGCAGGAGCTGTCGCAGTTCTACAACGTGTTCCAGGCCGCCGGGGCGGCGCTGGAAAAGCTTGCCGGGTTGATCGAGGAAGCGCCCACGGTGCCCGAGCCGGCCCGACCGGTTTCGGTCGCCGACGCGCAGGGCGCGATCGCCTTCGAGAACGTGACGTTCGCGTATCGCGAGAAGCCGGTGCTGCACGACCTCGACGTGCGCATTCCCGCCGGGCAGATCGTCGCGCTGGTGGGGGAGACAGGCGCGGGCAAGACGACGATCGCGCGACTGATCGCGCGCTTCTACGACCCAACCATGGGCCGCGTCACGCTGGACGGCGTCGACCTGCGCTCGATCGCGGTCGCCGACCTGCGGCGAGCGATCGTGATGGTGACCCAGGAAGCCTTCCTGTTTTCGGGGACGGTCGGGGACAACATCCGGTTCGGCCGCCCGACCGCCACCAGCGAGGAGATGGAGGCAGCGGCTCGAGCGATCGGGGCTCACGACTTCATCGCCGCGATGCCGAACGGCTACGACACCGACGTGCGGCGGCGCGGGGTGCGGCTTTCGTCAGGTCAACGTCAGCTCGTCGCGTTTGCGCGCGCGTTCCTGGCCGACCCGAAGGTGCTGATCCTGGACGAGGCCACGTCCTCACTGGACCTGCCGTCGGAGCGGCTGGTGCAGCGGGCGCTGCGCACCCTGCTGCGCGGGCGGACGGCGTTCATCATCGCCCACCGGCTGTCGACGGTCGAGATCGCGGACCGTGTGCTGGTGATCGACGCCGGCCGGATCGTGGAGGACGGGGCGCCCGCCGAGCTGCGAGGAAGCGACGGGCGGTATGGATCGCTCCATCGGGCGTGGGAGGAATCTCTCGCCTAGAGCCTGCGATACTGCCGCCATGTCGATGTTCGCGCGACCCCTGCGGCGGTGGGACCCGATGCGGTTCGCGGCCGCCGTCCTCGGAGTCGCGTGGCTTGCCGTCCTCGGCGCGTTCGCGTTCGGCGCAATCTCGGCTCAGCCGGGCACCGAAAGCCTCATCGCCGCAGCGGCCCTCGTGGCAATTGCGGGAGCCGGCTTTCTGTATGCTTGGCGCGAGCCGGGAAGCTAGCCGTACCGCCGGCAGAGCCGCTCTTTCATTACCACGGAGTGTCCATGGACTCCCTCCACGCGATTGGCTTCTACGTGTCCTCAGGGGTCTCGCTCGCCGGTGCGCTGGGGGTCGCCCTGATGAGGCGGCGCGATCATCGAGGTCTCGCGCTGGCGGTGGTGGGCGTGGGCCTTGCCGGCCTGTACCTCACGCTCTCCGCTGGTTTTGCGGCTGCGGTCGCGCTGCTCTGCTACCTCGGCGCTGCATGGCTTCTTGCGGGCCGCGGCTACCGCGCGGTCATGAGCGCAAGCGGACCCGTATGGCGCCAGGCCGGAGCCGTCGGCGCCGGGGGGCTGCTGGTGCTGCTTGCGTACTCGGCGTTTCGCGGCGGCTTCGTCAACGGCGCGTTTCGCGGCGGGACGTTTGGCACCGAATCGATCGGGCGGCTGTTCTTCGGCCATGACGCGCTCGCAACCGAAGCCGTTGCGCTGCTCGTAGTCGCTGCGCTCGCCGGGGCGACCGCGGCGTGGCGCGCCCGAGAACGCCAGCGTTGAGCGTCGGCCTCGTGGCGGTGCTATTCGTCGCCGCCGGCCTCGTGGCGGTGGGGGCGTTCGCGGCCGCCTGGCGTCGGGAGCTCACCGCGGCGCTTGCCGGGGTGCCGCTGATGTTTGCCGGTGCGGGACTTGCGTTCGTCGGCATCACGCGCTTCGCCGTGGCAGGCGGCCCGCAGCCCCTGGGCCAGGAGTTCGCCGTGCTGCTCGCGATCGCGTCGGCGGCGCTGGTGGCGCTTGGAGTCGGCGTTGCGGGCAGGGAGGGAACTCGCTGAGCCTGATCGCCGTCGCCGGGGAGATTGTCAACGCGGCGTCTGGAGCGGCATCGGGCACCAGGCCGGGTTTCACGTTCGATCCGTCGAGCGCGCTCCCCTGGGCGGTCCCGCTTCTCCTGATCGCTCCGTTCGCGTCCTTCCTGCTCGCGCTTTCGAGCATTCGCACGCGGCGGTCGGCTTCCGCCATGGCGATGTTCGGCATCGTGGTCACGATGCTGCTCACATTGCTGGTCGCGTGGGGCCTGACCAGGAGGTCGACTCCTTTCGTCGCGACGTACCAGTACATCAACATGTCGGTCGCGTTCAGCGGGCCGAGCAACTTTCAGACCTTCACGCTCCAGCTGATCCTGCACGTGGACCACCTCACGGTGGTCGCGCTGCTCGCAATCGAGATCTGCATGATGGCGGCGATCGGCTGGCACTCATTGATGGGTCGCACGGAGCCCGGCGCGGCCCGATTCCACGCGGTGATCACGGCGCTTCTCTTCGCGTGCTCCGGAATGTTGATGAGCTGGGACCTCGCAGAGCTCTTCGGCTTCTGGGCCATCGGCGGCGCGCTGACCTACCTGCTCCTGGCGCACCGTTGGGGCCTCGACGAGGCGGCCAGCCGCGCCCGCGTCGCGCTCGCGCTGCCCTTCCTGACCGACCTCTGCTTTCTCTGCGGCATCGCGTGGCTCTACGCGCGGTACGGCACCCAGAACCTGAGCTCGCTGGTTCCAATCCTGCACACCAACCCTGGCTGGACGGTGCGCTCGCTCGTGGTCGGCTCCGTCCTTCTATTTATCGGGATCGCGGGAAGGCTCGCGCTGTGGCCGCTCACGTCGTGGATCACGCAGACCGCGGTGACCGCGCCGCCGGCGGCGTCCGCGATCGCGCAGTCGGCGTGGTCGGTGGTCGCGATCGTCGTCTGGTTCCGCCTGATGCCCATCGTCGTTGCGTCGAACCAGCAGACGCTCCGCGCGCTCATCTCGGTGACGCTCGTGGCGGCGATCGCAGCACCGCTGCTCGGCATGCTCGGCAACGAACCCCGCCGAGCCGTAGCACTCAACGGATCAGGCGCTGTGGCCGTGGCGGCCGCGGTGCTGATGAACGGATTCCAGGTGCAGTCGTCGACGTTCGCGATCGTGGGTGTCGCGGCGGTGCTGGCTATCGCGCCAGCTCGGGCGGGCGGCGTGCTCGCGCTGGCGTCCATCGCAAGCGCGATGCGCACCGACGACCTGGCCGAGATGGGGGAGGCGTGGCGTCGCCTCCGCGCCAGCGCCGGCGCGTTGCTGGTGACCGCCGCCGTCATGGCTGTCGCCGACTGTGGTGCGCTCGCGTTCGGCGTCAAGTCTCGCTCGTTCCTGGGTTTTGCACTCGGTGAGGCGGTGCTGCTCGTTGCGGTCGGCGGGCTGCGGATCTATCTCGCCGCGTCGTTCGGGCCGCTGCGACGGCGCCGCGCGTTCGAACCCGAGCGAGTGCGCCAGGTGGAAGGGGCGTTGGGGTGGCCGTATCTGCTCGCCATCGCCGGCGCCGGGTTCCTGGTCGCGTCTCTCTTCGCCGGCTGGCTCAACTTCCTGGACGGCCAGAAGCACCCCGCGGCGTCGGTGGGGGCGATTCTCGTGTGGGCCGGAGTCGCCATCGTCGGCATCGCTATCGCCGCAGTCTCGTTCGTGCGGGGCAAGGACGGTGCGCTTGCGGCATCGGCTGCCGGCGGCGCGTGGGTGCACCGCAGCCTCATGGTCGCGTTTGCGGGCATCGATCGCTTTCTGATCCGGCCGACGACTGACATCGCCCGACGCCTTGAGGACTGGGTCCCTGCCGGCGACAGCGCGCTGGGACGGTTCACCAGCACTTCGGGTCAGCTCGCGCTGGCGGCCGGTCGGGTGCCGGCGCTGCCGATCGTCATCGTGCTCGCGGTCGCGCTCGCGATCGTCTTCGCGATCGTCGCACCTGGAGTGGCGCGATGAGCATGCTCGGGATCATCTTCCAGAACCCGAGTCCGTCTCCGGCCGGCGTGCCGGGAGCCAACATCTTCTCGTCGCCGGTCCTGCTGAGTCTGACGATCTGGGTCCCGGTGATCGTCGCCGTCGCGATCGCCGTGATGCCCAATCCGCGCGGCCGCTACGACCTCCTGATGAAGCAGATCGCGTTCTTCTGCAATCTCGGGCTGGTCTTCGTCCTCTTCATCGCGTACAACCAGTTCGAAAGCTTCCTCCCGACTGTGCAGTACGAGGAGAAGCTCGCCTGGCTGCCCTCGCTCGGCGTGACGTATCACCTCGGGGTCGACGGACCGGGCCTCGTCATGCTGCTGCTTTCGGGCCTGGTGGGAATCGCGTCGGTGCTCGGCTCACTCGGGATTCGCGAGCGAGTGCGCGCCTATTTCTCCCTGCTGCTCCTGGCCCAGGCGGCGGTCAACGGCGCGATCGTGTCGCGCGACATGTTCGTGCTCGTTCTCTTCTGGGGCGCATCGGCGATCCCGCTCGCGCTGCTCGTCGCCGGATGGGGTGGACCACGCCGCACCTCCGCGGCATGGCGGTTGTTCGCCTACTGGGGATTGGGGACCGGCGTGCTCGCCGTGGGGGTGTTCGCTCTCTACACGGTCACGGGCGCGCAGAGCTTCGACATGGACGCACTGCTGAAGTCGGGCGTGCTCTCGTCGCGAGTCCAGATCGCGGTCGCACTGGTGATGATCGTCGCCGCGGCGACCCGATTGCCGCTGTTTCCGCTCCACGGCTGGGTCCGCGACGCGCTCTCCGAAGGGCCGCCCGGAACCGTCGTGATCATCGCGGGCGCGGCTTCCCGGCTCGGCGCCTTCCTCCTGCTCCGGACCGTGATCGCCGGCATGCCCGTGGCCGGCCACCTGCTGTCACCGGTCCTCGCGGCCCTGGCCGCCCTGACCGTCGGATACGCGGGGTTGGCCGCGCTGCGCACGGTCGACGTCCGGCACGCCGGCGCGTACCTGGCGATGGTCCCTGGCGGCATCACAGTCCTGGGGCTGGCCGCAATCTCACCGCTCGGCATCGCGGGCAGCGTCCTGAGCCTGTTCACCGGGGGGCTCGCCGCCGCGCTGATCGCGGGAGTTTGCGCCACGCTGGCGGAGCGTGCGCAGTCGCGGAGCCTGCTGGTCCTTAGCGGTCTCGCCCCGCGCATGCCCAACACGGCATGGCTGCTGACCATCGCCGCGCTCGCGTTGCTGGGCGTGCCCATCCTGGCGTCGTTCTCGGCCGAGGTGATGACCTTCTTCGGCGCTTTCAAGAACCAGCCGATCGGCGCGTTTGCGGTGGCGGCCGGGCTGGCGGTGAGCGCGATCGCCGTTGCGGTGCTCCTCCGCCGCGTGCTCTTCGGCTCACCTAACCCGGAGGCGCCGGGCGTCAGTGACACGTCGCTTGGTGAGACCTGGTACCTGGGTCTGCTCGCCGGCGGCCTGCTGTGGGTCGGCCTTTTCCCGGGCGGCCCGAAGATCCCTGGCACCGAGGTGCCGCTCTTCGACCCGGGCCTGCTGAACCAGATGACCGCGGGCATCTCCGACATGGCGTCGCCGTACGTCGCGCCGACGCCGCCGGCGCAGTGAGAGATTTCGTCCTCCTGCCGGAAGCGCTCGTTGTCGTGGGCGCAGTCAGCGTCATGCTCGCGGGCCGATTCGGCTGGTTGCCGCGCGGGTGGCGATCCTTTCTGCCGCAAGCCATGTCGTTCCTGGTGCTCGTTGCGCTCGTCGTCGAGCTCTGGACGGGCGCTGCGCTGACGAGCTTTTTCGGCGGCGCCGTGGTCCAGGACCGCTTTGCGCTGTTCGCCAAAGCGGCCGTGTTGCTCACCACCGCCGTCGTCCTCGCGGCGACCGACTGGTCGGCCGAGGACTCGCTGCATCTGGGACTTGCGATGCCGATGCTTGCCGCATTCGCGGTGATGGTGGCGGCGTCGTCGGCGAACCTCCTCGCGCTGTGGGCCGGCCTCGAGCTCGCGGCGGCGTGCGGCGTCGTCATCGTCTCGCTCCGGCGGCCCGACCTGGGCCTGCGCCTGCTCCTCGCCGGAGGCGTCGCGAGCGCGCTGATCCTGGTCGGGCTTGCATTCTTGTACGCGACGACGGGCAATGCGGACCTGGCCGCGATCCGGGTCGTGCTGACGGGCCGATCGGCGGCGCTTCCGCTTGCCATCCCGCTGCTGCTCCTGGTCGCCGGCCTGGCGCTGCGCGCCGGCGTGGCGCCGTTCCACGTCGCCAACCTGCCGGTGGGCCTGGCTGCCTCGCCGCTCGGCGCCGGGCTCGTGCTCGGCCTTGTGGCGGTGGCTGCGGGCGTGGTGGCCGTGAAGCTCGCGGCGGCGCTGACCCCGATCCCCGCGACCTACGCCCTCTATGCCAGCGTCGTGGCGGCTCTCGCGATCCTCGGGAGCGGAGCCGCTGCCCTCGCAGTTCGCTCACCACGACCTCGCCTCGCGTACCTGGCGGTCGGCCAGCTGGGCTGGGTGGCGGCAGGCCTGGCCACGCATTACCGATCGGGGCTTGCCGCGTCGTTGTTCCTGCTGGGCGCCTTCGCAGTCGCGGCCACCTGCGGCCCGGCCATGCTCGGGCGGGCCGAGGGCGGCGAGCCGGCGATCGTCGGCTTCGGCGCCCTGCGCCCGGTTCGGGCGGCAGGCCTGTCGCTGGCCATGCTCTCGCTGGCCGGGGCGCCTCCGCTCGGGGGATTCTTCGGTGAGCTTTCCGTGGCCGCCGCCCTGGCCCAGAGCGGGAATTTCGTGGTCCTGGGCCTGGCGCTCGTGGGTTCGGTGATGGGCGTGGTGGCGGCGCTCGGAACGCTGCGCGCCGTCTACCTGCTGACCCCGCTCGAGGAATCGAGGCGGGGTGGGC
>DASPXA010000007.1:0-20939 GCA_035637495.1 Verrucomicrobiia bacterium | reverse complement strand
GCTTCTCAACAACTTCTCGCTCGGCATGGTCCGCCAGTTCCAGGACGACTTTTACGGCGGCGTGCGCTCGCAGGTGGACCTCACGCACATGCCTGACTTCGTCAAGCTCGCCGAGGCTTACGGACTTCCCGCGATTCGCGTTGACAGGCTCGAGGACGTCGCGCCGGCGTTCGACGCCGCCGAGCGCACGAAAGGTCCATTCCTGATCGACTTCCGAATCGACCCCGAGGCCAACGTCTACCCGATCGTTCCGATCGGCAAATCGCTCAACGAGTTCTGGGAGGCGCCGGAATCATGAGAGGAAACCTGCCGGTTTCCTCTCACGCTCCCCGAAGGGGGCCCCGGCAGGAAGCCGACCCGGCCTGCGGCCGGGCTAGCGCCGCTGCTCTCCTTCCCGCTGTTGTGACTGTGGAGCCATGAGCGAGAAGATCAGGGTCCTCTCGGTCCTGGTGGAGGACACGCCGAACACGCTGACCAAGGTCTCGGGCGCAATTCGCCGCCGCGGCTTTCACGTCCGCGGCATCTCGGTCGGGCCGAGCCAGGAAGCCGGGCGCTTCCGGATCACGCTCCAGGTCGATCACGGCCACGCCGAGGCTGACCAGGTCCGCAAGCAGCTGGAGCGTCTGGTCGAGGTCGTGGAGGTCCAGGACCTGACGGAGGACCAGGTGCACAGCCGCGAGCTGGTGGTCGCGACCGTCGCCACCTCTGAGCTGGAAGGCCTGCTGCGCTACGGCGCAAAGGTGCTGGCAACCGGACCTCGCGGCACGACGGTCGAGTTTTCCGGCGAGCGGGAGGAGGTCGGCGAGTTCGTCGACGAGCTGAACCGGCACGGGATCGTGGACGTCGTTCGCACCGGACCCGTGGTGATGAGGAGAACCGCATGAAGATCCACTACGACGTCGACTGCCCGCCCAGCCTCGATGAGCCGGTCGCCGTGATCGGATACGGCAGCCAGGGTCGAGCCCACGCGCTGAACCTGCGCGACAGCGGAGAGGACGTCCGCGTCGGTCTTTACCCGGGGAGCAAGTCGATCGCGCGAGTAGAGGAAGACGGCCTGCGCGCGCTGCCGGTGCCCGAGGCGGTGTCGGAGGCAACGGTCGTGATGGTGCTCACCCCCGACGCGGGCCAGGGCAAGCTGTTCCGCGAATCGATCGAGGCCCATCTCCAGGCGAGATCGATGCTCATGTTCGCGCACGGCTTCTCGATCCACTTCGCGCAGATCAAGCCGAACCAGGACATCGACGTCGCCATGATCGCGCCCAAGGGCCCGGGCCACCTTCTGCGCAGCACTTACGTCGCGGGGCAGGGGGTCCCGGCCCTCATCGCCGTGCATCAGGACGCAACCGGTCATGCGTGGCGGCGCGCTCTCGCGTACGCGCGGGCGCTGGGCGCGGGTCGCGCCGGCGTCCTGGAGACGACGTTCAAGGAAGAGACCGAGACCGATCTCTTCGGCGAGCAGGCGGTGCTGTGCGGCGGAGTCGCGTCGCTCGTCAAGACCGGGTTCGAGACGCTGGTCGAAGCCGGCTACCAGCCTGAGCTCGCGTACTTCGAGGTGCTGCACGAGCTGAAGCTCATCGTCGATCTGATGTACCGGGGCGGGCTGGGCTTCATGCGCTACTCGGTTTCCGACACGGCCGAGTTCGGCGACTACGTGTCGGGCCCGCGCGTGATCGACGACCACGTTCGGCAGTCGATGCGCCAGGTCCTGCGCGAGATCCAGGACGGTTCGTTTGCCGAGCGCTGGCTCGACGAGAACTCAAACGGCCGCTCGCAGTTCATGGCCATGAGGCAGAAAGACGCGGAACACCAGATCGAGCAGGTCGGGCGCGAGCTGCGCTCGATGATGACGTGGTTGGAGCCTGTAGAGAAATGAGAGACGCAAATCCGGACCGAGTATTCATCTTCGACACTACGCTGCGGGACGGCGAGCAGTCGCCCGGATTCCACCTCGACGCAAACTCAAAGCTTCGCATCGCGCGCCAGCTCGAGCGGCTGGGTGTCGACGTGATCGAAGCGGGATTCCCGATCTCCTCGCCCGGCGACTTCGAGGCTTGCCGCCGCATCGCTCGCGAGATCCGCGGCACGATGGTCACCGCGCTCGCGAGAGCCGTGAAGGAGGACATCGACGCGGTCTGGGGCGCGATCAAGGACGCGGAGATCCCGCAGATCCACATCGTGCTCTCGGTGTCCGATGTCCACATCGACCGCAAGCTCGGTCTGTCACGCGCCGAGGTGCTGAAGCGAGGCGCCGAGATGGTGGCGTACGCGCGCTCTCTGTGCGAGAACGTCGAGTACTCGCCCGAGGACGCGGGTCGAGCGGACCCGGACTATCTCGTCGAGACGGTGGAGACGATGATCGCCGCGGGTGCGAACGTCATCAACATCCCGGACACGACGGGCTACTGCCTGCCCTACGAATTCGGGGAGCTCGTGCGCCGCGTGATGACGGAGGCGCGGGGAAGCGACAGGGTGCTTTTCTCGGTGCACTGCCACAACGACCTCGGCCTCGCGGTCGCCAACACGCTGGCGGCGATCTCGGCCGGGGCACGGCGCGTCGAGTGCACGATCAACGGCATCGGCGAGCGGGCCGGCAACACCTCCCTCGAGGAGATCGTGATGCTGCTCAAGGTCCGGCAGGCGAAGCTGGGCCTGGAATGCGGCATCGAGACGACCGAGATCACGCGCACGTCGCGGCTGGTCTCGGAGCTGACCGGGACGCCCGTGCAGCCGAACAAGGCGGTGGTGGGCGCCAACGCCTTCGCGCACGCCTCGGGCATCCACCAGGACGGCGTCCTGAAGGACCGCCTGAACTACGAGATCATGAAGCCCGAGGACGTCGGACTCTCCGACTCGCGGATCGTGCTCACCGCACGCTCGGGACGGCACGCCTTCCACCACCGGCTCAGCCGCCTCGACATCTCGCTCGCAGCCGGGAGCGCGGATGCGGCGTGGCAGCGCTTCCTCCAGGTCGCGGACACCAAGAAGGAAGTCACCGACGAGGACCTGCGCAGGATCGCTGCAATGTCGGAGACCAACGGACACGAAGGGAACGGTCACCCGCCGGTGACCGACCAGCTGCACGACCACAACCACGTCGCGGACACGCTGCGGCACCTCATCTTCGGTTGAGTTTCTGGGGTGACAGAGGGGCCCCCGCGAAATCGTGCCCAAGGCTCTGATTTCGTGGCGATAAGGGCCGCCTTTCAGGGCGAACCGGGCGCCTACTCCGAGGAGGCGGTGTCGGCGGTTTTCCCCGACGCGCAGGCGGTCGGCTTCGCCACGTTTCGCCTGACGTTCGAGGCGCTCGAGATGGGTGCCGCCGACGCCGCGGTGCTGCCCGTGGAGAACAGCAGCGCCGGCGTCGTGCAGGAGGTGTCCGACCTCCTTTGGGAGCTGGGGGGCCTGCGCGTCGTGCGCGAGTACGTGCATCCAGTGCGCCACTACCTGCTCGGGTGGCCGGGACCGGTCGAGCGCGCGCTCTCGCATCCGCAAGCCCTGGCGCAGTGCGATCGCTACCTCCACTCACGCCAGATCCGACCGGTCGCCTACCACGACACCGCCGGCGCGGCTCGCGCCGTCGCGGAGCAGCGCCAGCCGGGCACCGCCGCCATCGCCAGCAAGGCCGCCGCGACTCGCTACGGACTCTACGTCCTCGCGGAGTCGATCCAGGACGACAGTGAGAACCGAACGCGATTCGTGGTGGTGGAGAAGGGCGCACCGCTGCGCCCGCGCGAGGGGAGCTCTGGCTGGAAGGGTTCCATCGCGTTCGTGACGGCACACCGCCCCGGCAGCCTCGCCCACGCGCTCGATTGCTTCGCCAGGCGGGGAGTAAACCTCACGCGCCTGGACAGCCGGCCTATGCTCGGCCGGCCCTTCGAGTACCGCTTCTACCTCGACTTCTCGATCAACGGGGATTCGGGGTCGGCAGATGCGGCGGAAGCGGCGCTCAGCGATCTCGAAGAGGCCAGCGCCGAGATCAAGCTTTTCGGCACGTACCCGGCCGCATAAGCAATCCCCTCTCCCTGTTGGGGGGTGTTGGGCGGGAGAGGGGCGGCAAGGAGAGGTGCAGGCCGCGGCGGGAAGCACTCAGACCGCGACCTGCGCAATTGAAGTTTAACTTAACAACGTTAAGTATGTGCGGGCGTTAATTGAGTTCGGCGATCCCAGTTCCTGTAACGGGCATTTCAGGACGGGGATGCAGACTTGCTGACGAATTTCGTATAAAGTGACCTGCCGTGGCCAGCGGGCGCCCTGACGCACCAGTTGCGGCAGATGCCCGGCTCAAGAAACGGCGGCTCCCGGGCGTCAACCTCCGGCCCGGTGCGGTCAAGCAGGCCCGCATGGAATCAGGTCTCAGCCTCGCCCAGCTCGGCAAGGGCCACGTCACGGCGCCTGCGATCTACCTGATCGAAACCGGCCGCACCCGGCCTTCGCTGCCGACCCTCGAGCACATCGCGCGCCGGACCGGCAAGCCCGTCGAGTTCTTCCTTGCCGAAGCGACCGGCGCCGCCGACGAGACGCAGGCCAGCTTGATCACTCTCGAGGCCCTCGTCGCGGACGGCCGGCACCAGGAGGCGGTGACGCTGGGACTCTCCCTGCTCGAGCGCGGCTCGTCCGCGTTCCGGTTGGGCAGGATTCGCTACTTCCTCGGTCAGGCCTACCTCGGCTCGTCGCAGCCGGAGCGGGCCGCCGAGCTTCTGGCCGACGCCCGCGCCCACTTCGAGGCCGTCAACGACGGGGTGATGCTCGCCGAGTGCATCGGCGCTCAGGCCACCCTGGCGAACATGACGGAGTCGAAGGACGCGGTCGCGCTGGCCGAGCAGGCGCTTGCCGTGTGCCGGCGCCTCAAGCCGGTTCCCGGACCGACCGAGGCCCGGATCCTGAGCATCCTCGCGGCGGCCCACGTTGCCAACGGCGACTGGGACAGCGCGGTCGCCGCCTACGAGGAGGCGATCGAGGTGGGCGGGTCGGCTTTCGATCTGCGCAGGGTCGCCCGGATGTACAGCGGGTTGGGCTCGGCCTACCACGACCTGGGTGAGGCGGAGGCCGCGGCCAGGTACGCGATGCGCTCGGTCGCGGTGCTGGAGGTCCTGCGGGACCGGGTCGTGCTCGCCCGGTCGGAAAACAGCCTGGCGGTGGTCCTGATGGCACGGGGCGACCTCGATGGCGCGCGTAAGCACCTGGACCGCTCGCTGGAGCTGTGCGATCAGGCTGACCTCGAGTTCGGGCGCGGCCATGTGCTGCTGAGCATGTGCGAGCTCGCGGTTCGCGAGGGCGACATCGACCGCGCCCAGGAGCTGGCGCAGGAGGCCCTGGAGCTGGCCGAGCGGTTGGAGGAGGGGGCCGGCATCGCCGAGTCGCACGTGTGGCTGGGCCGGATCGCCGATCGGCGAGGCCAGCACGACGTGGTCGACCGCGCGTTCGAAGACGCCATCCACGGTTTCGAAGCGCTCGGCATGCGCGAGAGGGTGCTCCAGTGCCACGGCGCCTACGCCGAGATACTGGAGCGCAGGGGCGAGCTGGCCAAGGCCTACGTCCACATGAAGGAAGCACTCCAGGCAAGCCGGCCCGGGCTGCTCAAACGAGAGAAAGAGCAGAAGATCGTCAGCTCGGCCTAGCCGTCCGGCGACCTCGATTCCGCGTGATAACGTAGGTTTTGCCGCATGGCGAAAGCCGTTCGCAACTCCAAACTCTCGCTTACCGCCGAAGCCATCATCGCCGATTACCGGCTCGCCTACAGCAGCCGGCGCGCGAGCGTCATCGGCCGGGCCGAGGTGCTGCGCGGCAACGCGACGTTCGGGATCTTTGGCGACGGCAAAGAGATCGCCAACATCGCGATGGCCAAAGCCTTCCGCCCTGGGGACTGGCGTGCAGGCTACTACCGCGACCAGACGTTCATGTGGGCGACGCGCATGTCCAACGTGCGCGAGTTCTTCTCTCAGCTCTACGGCAACGCCAACGTGGAGGCGGAGCCTGCGTCGGGTGGCCGCCAGATGGGCAATCACTTCGCGACCCGGTTGCTGGACGACGCGGGCGCGTTCCTGCGGTCGGTCGACACCCCGAACTCGAGCGCCGACGTGTCCAACGTCGCCGGTTGGATGCCTCGCCTCGTCGGCCTCGCATACGCGTCGAAGCTGTACCGCGAGAACCCGCAGCTCAAAGACGTCCGCGACGGCTTTTCCGTCGACGGCAACGAGGTCGCCTTCGGGACCATCGGCGATGCGGCGACGAGCGAGGGGCTCTTCTGGGAGGCGATCAACGCGGCGGGCGTCCTCCAGATCCCGATGGTGATGTCGGTGTGGGACGACGGTTACGGCATCTCAGTCCCCATCGCACAGGAGACGACCAAGGCGTCGATCTCGGACGTGCTGCGCGGTTTCATGCCGGACGACCGTCCCGGAATCGACATGTACGTCACGCGCGGTTGGGACTACGCGGCGCTGCTGGAGACCTATTCGACCGCGGTCGACAAGGTGCGGCGCGAGCACAAGCCGGCCCTGATCCACGTCACCGAGATGACCCAGCCGCAGGGTCACTCGACAAGCGGAAGTCATGAGCGCTACAAGTCCAAAGAACGGCTGCGGTTCGAAAGCGAGTTCGATTGCGTCGCACGGATGCGCGACTGGATCATCGAGTTCGGCGTGGCGAGCGAATCGCAGCTCGAGGGCTGGGAGGCGGCGGACAAAGAGGCTGTCGAAGCGGCGCGGGACCTCGCCTGGGAGGCGTTCCAGGCTCCGATCCGCGCCGAGCGAGACAGCGCGGTGGCGATTCTCCGCCGCGTTGACATGCCCGAGGTCGCCGAGATCACCAACGCGCTCGACGAGGCGCACAAGGTGACTCGCTCGCTCGTGATGTCGAGCACCGCTCGCGCCCTGCACCAGCTGCGCGGGATCGAATCACCTGGGCGCGCCGAGCTCGCGAAATTCGTCGAGGAGTACCGCCGCCTCAACGACGAGCGCTACAACTCGTTTCTCTACAGCCAGTCGTCTGAGTCTCCGCTGAAGGTCGAAGCCGTCCCGCCGGTCTATTCGGAAAAGTCGCCGACGGTGGACGGAAGGATGGTCCTGCTGCGAAACTTCGACGCCAACTTTGCCCGCGATCCGCGGATCTTCGTCGTCGGCGAGGACGTCGGGCGGCTCGGCGACGTCAACCTGGTGTTTGAAGGCCTGCAGGCGAAGTACGGGGCGCTGCGCCTGACCGACACGGGGATCCGCGAGGCGACGATCCTGGGCCAGGCCATCGGCGCGGCAATGCGCGGGCTGCGTCCGATCTGCGACATCCAGTATCTCGACTACTTCCTGTACGCGCTGGAGACCGCGGCCGATGACCTCGCCACGCTGCACTGGCGGACGGTCGGCGGCCAGAAAGCGCCGGTCGTCATACGCACTAAGGGACACCGCCTGGTCGGCATTTGGCACTCGGGCTCGCCGATGTCGGTGTTGCTCAACGCGATGCGCGGCATTTACGTCGCGGTCCCGCGCAACATGACGAAGGCGGCGGGTTTCTACAACACGCTCTTCCGGGGCGACAACCCCGGGATCGTGATCGAGGTGTTGAACGGCTATCGGTTGAAGGAGCGGGTCCCCGACAACGTGGGCTCGTTCACGGTGCCGCTCGGGGTACCCGAGGTGCTGCGCGAGGGCACGGACGCCACGGTCGTTACCTACGGGGCGTGCTGCGGGATCGCGCTGGACGCGGCTGCGACACTCGAAGGACTCGGCGTGTCGTGCGAGGTCATCGACGTGCAGACGCTGAACCCGTTCGACGTCAACCACATGCTCGTGCGGTCGGTCGAGAAGACACGTGCGCTCATCTGCGTCGACGAGGACGTTCCGGGCGGCGCGTCGGCGTTCCTGCTGCAGCAGATCCTCGAGGCGCAGCAGGGCTGGTGGCACCTGGACGCGGCGCCGCGGACGCTCGCGGCTTCGCCGAACCGGCCGGCGTACGGACCGGACGGCGACTACTTCAGCAAGCCGAATCGGGAGAGCATCGTGGAGGCGGTCTACGAGGTCGTGCGCGAGCGTCAGCCCTGGAGGTTTCCGCCGCTCGAAGCCTGACCTGCGACTAGCCGCGGGACAGAAGCGCGCCTGTGCCCACGGAAAACAGAACCACCGCGAAGAAGATGGCAGCGATCACCATCACCCAGCGGGACCAGAAGGTGTCGATCTCCAGATTCTTGGGGTCGGTGGGATCGTAGAGAACGGAGATCGTCTTCCCGATGGGATAGCCCCGGCTCTTTGACGTCTTCGAGGTGGCGGTGACGGTGACGCCGGCAACGGTGGTGAACCGGATGACCGGGAAGTAGAAGGTCGTTCTTTCCAGATGCTCCGCCGTCAAGCTCTGTACGACGCCCTTCGCTCGCAGGGCCTTGCCGAGGAATCGCCGTTGCGAGCGAATTGCGAGCAGAGCCCATACCACCGCTAACACGCCGAGGGTCAAACAGACCGGCGCGATCAGCGCGTGCGGAGCCTGAAAGCGCACGCGCCTAGGTGAGCTCTCCAGGCAGATACTCCATCACCGCCAGCGCCGGCGCCTTGGCAAGCGCCGCAAGGCCCTCCAGCAGGTAGCCGAACCATCCGGCCGCGGGCGCTGCGGACACCAGCGGAGGGATCATCCGCTTGGGCCCGTGCACCTCGCGCAGCGGCGCGTCCTCCGCCAGCCCCGCCAGGGCGCGCGCCCTGGCCACCCCGGCGTCGAGTCCACCCAGCTCGTCGACCAGCTTGCGTTCCAGGGCCTGCCGGCCGGTCCAGACCTTGCCCTGCGCCATCGGCTGGAGATCGTCCGGCGCCAGCTTTCGAGCCGCCGCGACGATCTCGATGAAAACCCGATAGATACGCTCGATGTCGCCGTGTATGATCCGCCGCTCCTCTTCCGAGAAGGGCCGCTCGTCGCTGGTCAGCGCCACGTGCTCGCCAAACGCGATCGTCTCGCGGTTGAACAGCAGCTTCTGCCACAGGCCGCCCGTGACCAGCTTTCCGGACAGGACCCCGATCGATCCCGTCAGGGTGCCGGGCCGTGCGACGATCCACGAGCCCGGCGTCGCCACCCAGTAGCCGCCCGATGCGGCCGTCGCGCCCATCACCACGACGACCGGCTTGCGGGCGGCGACCGACATGAGGGCGGCGCGCATCGCCTCGGACGCCGTCGACGACCCGCCACGCGAGTTGATGAACAGCACCAGCGCCGCGGCTCGCCGGTCGGAAGCGACCTGGCGCGCAAGCTGCACCACGCTGAGGTCTCCCGAACGATCGTCGCCGACCAGCGGCACGTCGATCGGCGGCCTGACCGGCAGCCGGCCGGAGCGCCCATCGATGATGGTCCCTTCGATCCGCATCAACGCGACGTACCTGCCCATCCGGAACCTCGGCGGTGAAGTTCGCATCCTCGAGGCGGCTCGCTCCCAGGTTCCGATCACCGCCGCACCCCCGCCTTCGCGGCCGAGATGCGAGGGCAGGTCTTCCTCGGCGAGCAGGCGGTCGACCGCGCGGCTTTCCACCGCCACGTCGTCGCCGTAAGGCGATCCATCGATCAGCTCACGCGCTCCCGCCTCATCGAGCTGGCGCGCGTCCTCGATCGCCTTGATCAGCTCCTTGTGCTGTGACTCGAGGAGCCACGTGACCTGCTCGCGAAACTCATTCGACATCCTCGACCTCGTCAACGGGTCGGCCGCCGACTTGTACGGCGAAACCTGGACGAAGTCAGCTCCGATGCCGAAACGGGCGAGCCCGTCGGCGAGGAACATGCCGGTGCTCGCAAATCCGAGCGGCTGAATCGAGCCGGTCGGCATCAGCAGGATCTCGTCGCACGCGCAGGCGAGGTAGTAGGTGCCGGTGGTGTAGAACGGCGCCCAGGACACCACGCGCTTGCCCACCTTGCGCAGCTTGCCCACCAGCTCTCGCAGGTCCTGGAGGGTCGCGATCGGGATCGCGACCGGCCGCAGGTGCAGGACGACCCCCTTGATGCGCGAGTCACGGGCGATCGCGTCGAAGCGGTCGCCGAGCTCCTTCACGCTCAGCCGCCGCCTCCCGGCGAAGCGCTGCCAGAACGGCCGCGGTGGATCGGGGAGCACGGGCATGGAGTCCTCGAGGAGGAACAGGACGAACTCAGGCGGCTTGCCGATCAAGCGTCGGACGCTCGAAACGAGCCACCAGAGGTAGCGGAACGGAAAGAGGATCACCCCTTGCCTCTGAGGCAAAAAGTTTAGGGCTGCCCGCTAAACGACCTTGGAAATCTCCACGTGCTCGTCGAGGTCTTCGCTCAACCGCGACGCGCCGTACTCGCGTCCAACGTGATGGTGATACGGGACGCCGGTGAACAGATGGTGCGACCGCGTCGGGACGTCGACGCCATCCGCCCATTCCCTGCGCTGCAGCGCCATGTATCCCTCTTCCTGTTTCAGCTTCAGGTCGTTGAGCAGCACCGACATGCCGTGGCCGGCCGCGTGCTGGAGGGCGAGCGTGATGAAGATGAACCCGACGCCGAGCAGGCCCAGCTCGTCCCACGTGATGGGGTCCTTCTCGTTGAACCACTTGAACGAGGACGAGTAGTTGAAGGCAAAGCGCGCCTTCGGGAATCGCTTGCGGATCTCGGTGCAGAACGTCTCTGTCGGCCCGCGTTCGGCCGTCGGAAATTCGCACCAGAGGAGGTCGGGCACGCCGCTGTCCAGGTAGCGGAGCCCGCGATCGATCGCCAGCTCCAGGCCTCGCTTGGACTCGGGCGCCTCGCTAGCGGAGACGCCATCGGTGCGGGCGATGATGATGAAGTCCTTGTGGCCGAGGTCATCGGCCGCGCTCCGCATCATTCGGAGCTTGCCGATGAACTCACTCGCCGAGATCAAGGCCTTGCCGGCGATGTGGCCGCACCGCTTCGGCATCACCTGATCCTCGAGGTGCGCGGCGGCGACGCCGGCGTTGAGGTAGAGCTCGACGGTCCGCTGCACGTTGAAGAGGTTTCCGTAGCCGGCATCCATGTCGACCACAACCGGCGGGATCTCGAGGGGGACGGGCGGGCTCTTTTTCTCGGGGTCGCCCATCGCCATGGTGAGCTGAAACTTGCGGAGGGCGCTCACGGTGCGCCGCGCCCCGTCCGCGATCTCAACCGACGAGTAGAGGTCCATGTCCGTGGTGCCGAGGTGGCCGATAGCGAACGAGTACCCGGAGAAGTAGACGGCGTCAAAGCCGTGGTACATGACGAGCTCCGCTCCCATGGGGTCGTACACGCCTGGCGCAAAGACGTATGGCTTCTCCGCGAGCAGCCTCCGCAGCCGCTGGCTCGGGGCTTCGTTGCGCGAGGCCGGCACCCTGTACCCCTCCGGTAGGAGGGGAGTGGAGACGAGGTCCATGTGAAACTCCTTCAGCTACTCGTTGTCGTGGTCGCAGTTGCAGGGCTCGGGGCACTCGCACTCGTGCGCGCTGCCCTCCGGCTCGGGCTGCTGCGATAGGTTTTCCTTATCCATGCCTAAGAAACTATCAACGTATCCGATATACGTCCAATCAATTCATTTGATGAGGCGTATCGGGAGAACCGATGTATGAACCGCCGCCGTCGGGCGTTTTACTTAGCTTCGAGCAGCGTCAAAAACGCGGCGACGATACCCTCCGGCCGCCCGGCGTCCCGCCGCCTGTAGGCGACGATCGTGTTTTGCATCGGTGGAGCGTCCTCCAACCTCACCGCGCAGAGCGTCCCGGCCGCGATCTCGCGGGCGACCGCGGTCCCGGGCAGCAGGGCCACGCCCAGGCCGCGTTCCACCATCTTCTTCGCCGCCTCGATCGAGTCGAGCTCCATCAGCCCGCGCAGGCTGACGCCCGCCGAGAGGAACGCGCCGTGGGTGATCTCGTAGTAGCTCGACGTGCGGTCGAACATGATGAGTTTCTGGCCCGCTACCTCGGCCATCGCGACCGACGGTCGCTTCGTGAAGGCATGGTCCGGTGCGCACACCAGGACGAGGTCTTCGGTGTGGAAGGGACGCAGCTCGAGGTCCGCGTGGCGGATCGCCCGTCCGAGGCCGATCTGGACCTCGTCCCGAAGCACCAGCTCGACCACGTCTTCCGAATGGCCGGTCCGCACCGAGACCTCGACGCGGGGATGAGCGGCAACGAATCGCTCCAGCAGCTCTGGCAGGACGTAGGTGCTCACTGCCGGCGCGGCGGCGATCATCAGGTGGCCGGCGGTGGCTGTCATCACCTGCTGAAGCGCGTCGCGCCCGTCGATGAGCGCCCGCAGCGCTCGCTCCGCAAACGGAATCCAGGCTCGGCCCGCGTCAGTCAGCCGCATTCCGTGCGAGGTGCGCAGGAAGAGCGGCGTCCCCAGCTCGCGCTCGAGGCCCTGCACGCGAGCGGTCAGCGTTGGCTGGGTGATGAAGAGCGCTTCTGCGGCCCGGCTGACGCTGCCCCGGCGGGCGACCTCGAGGAAGCCCTCGACCTGCACGAGCTGGATGCCGCTCGCCTTCCCGTTACGGGATTCGTCTATAGCCACGGCCGTAGGCTACAAATTCTATCTATGGCGGCGGAAGATTTCGCTCTTAGTTCCGGCGCTGGAGGAGGACGCCCGCGGCCGCGACCGCCAGGGCCCACACGGGAGCCATGGTGATCACGAACGGCCGGATCGTGTCGCTGGCCGAATGTGAGTCGCGGTCGAAAGCAAGGAAGACGAGGACTGTGCCGTAGATCAGCACGATGAACGCCATCGCGATCAGGCTGAGGGCCTTCCAGTTCATCTCAGCGGAATGGTAGTCCGGCGCCCGGCGTTCCCGTAGACATGGCTCCTCTGTTCGGATTTCACATGCCCAACTACACGTTTCCCGGCGTGCCGGACGACCTGCTTTTCGACCACCTGGTGAAGCAGGTGCGGGCCGCAGAGGCCGCGGGTTTCGACCTCGTCACCGTGATGGACCACTTCTATCAGATCCGCGGCGTCGGTCCGGAGACTGCGCCGATGCTCGAGGCCTACACCACGCTGGGGGCCATCGCCGTCCGGACCACGAGGGTGAAGCTCGGGACGCTGGTCACCGGCGTGACGTATCGCAATCCGGCGCTTCTGGCGAAGATGGTGACGACGCTCGACGTCGTCTCGAAGGGGCGGGCGATCCTGGGCATAGGCGCGGCCTGGAACAAGGACGAGCATGCCGGATATGGATTCGAGTTCCCCCCGATTGGTCGGCGCATGGACCGGCTGGAAGAGGCGGTACAGATCGCCAGGCTCATGTTCACGGAGGAGCGCCCCTCTTTCGAGGGGAGGTTCTTCCGAATCGACCGCTCGCTCAACGTGCCTCGACCGATCCAGAAGGGCGGGCCGAAGATCCTCATCGGCGGCGGCGGCGAGAGGCGCACTCTCCGCATCCTCGCCAAGCACGGAGACATCGGTCACTGGTTCGGCGGGCAGCTCGAGGATTTGAAGCGGAAGAAAGGCGTCTTCGAGCAGCACTGCGCGGACGTCGGTCGCGATCCGTCGGAGGTGACGATCCTGGTTGGGGCGGGCATGGTGCTTGCCCAGAACGACAGGGAGGCGAGGGCGATCATGGACGCACTGCCGCCCGAACGCAGGGCGATGATCCGCGTGATGTCGACGGTGGACGAGGCGGCGGAGTTCCTGCGGCCTTACCTCGACGCTGGGTTCGGCGGGTTCACTCTGAACAACCCAACCCTGCCGACGCCCGAGGCGATCGGCCGGGCGGGCGAGCTGATCAAGATGCTGCGCGGCAGCTCGGTCGCGGCTTAATACTCCTTGTAGACCCGCTCTCCGGCGCGCACCGCGACCTGCATGTGGTTCTCCGGTGGGGCTAGCGGGCATGCCCAGCGCGGGCTATACGCGCACGACGCGTTGTAGGCGAAGTTGAAATCGATTACGACGTCCGATGAGCCGGCCTCCAGCTCGAGCACCAGGCCGTCGGTGTCCTTGGCGGTATCGAACAGGTATCGGCCGCCGCCGTAGGTCTCGCGTCCGGACGTGAGATCGCGGAACGGCACGAACAATCCGCCCGCGTACTGGACCAGGCTGAGGACCGTGAGCGCGCACTGCCTGTCGCCGAGGCTGAACGCGAGCTTTCCTACGCGCCGGTATTTCACCGCGCCATCCTCGCCGCCGGTGTCGATGACCAGCTCGCTGCCATCTCCGGGTTCGAGTCGCGCGGGCACCCGGTACGCGGGGTCAGGGTCGAAGTAACGCAAGCCGTTGAACGACCCTCGCTCCTCGGGCTCGATGGGCGATTGCGGATGGTTCCGAAACAGCTCATCGCGGCCGCGGCGGAATCGAGTCACGGCGTCGGGGGCGGAGATGCGGTACAGGTCGCCGACTCGGCGGCGCCAGTCGGCAAGGTCGAGGTACGCCTGCGCCTCAGCGCCCGTCAACTGTCTGTTCTGTCGGAGTCAGGTGGTAGCCGGCCGCGGGCGGCAGCCCGGACAGCGCCTGGTGCACGTCGTCGTCGGTGGCGTCCGTGACGACGAGCGTGTAGCGGCGGGAGCGGGGACCCAGGGCTTCAGCCACCGGGGCGGAATCCTCATGCGATTCGGTCGCCGGCACGAGCGCGGCCGAAACGACCGCGGGCTTCACAACGGGTTTCTTCGGGCGTGTCGCGGCATCACCGCGCTGCACCCGCCAGTGATAGACGCCAACCCCGGCCGCCACCATGATGATCGCGAGGTAGCGGCCGAAGGCGAGGTTGGCCGGGTCGTCCAGCTTCGGATTCGCGGCAAACACCTGCTGCAGAACTGCATTGATCATGCCGACGCCGGAGCCGATCGCCGCGAGCACGCTGCCGAGGAGGGCGGCCCAGACGTAGAGCCGGCGGCTGAGGGACTGACGGTCGGTCGCCCACGGTGAGTGACGCCAGTGCGCCACCCAGACGGCAAGACCGACGACGAGCAGCGTCACGTAGAGGGTGACCGGATTCTTCCAGTCGGTCGCGGGCACTCCGAGGATCGGGGCCTCGATCTGCTCGGCGAGGGTGACGAGAAGTCCGCCGGCGCCGACCGACCAGGCGGCGAGGGAGACGAGCGCCGCGAGGTTGGTGTAGAGGCGCCGGATGCCGGCCTGGCGATCCGCCTCCTGGGTGCCCGCGTCGCGCACGAGACGGCGCTGGAGCAGGAACCAGGCCACGCCGAACACAAGGAGCTGCGAGAGCGGCGCCGCGAGTCCGGCCAGCAGGTTGTCGCCGACCCCGCCTGGATTCGAGATGCCGACCAGCCGAGCGAGCAGGTAGTAGAGGATCTGGCTCGCGCCGACCAGCGCCACCGCGATACAGACTGCGACCGAGAGGAAGCCCTCCAGCGCGCGCAGGGTGGTGTGCCGGTCCTCGGTGATGTGGTGCAGCGCGATAGTCCGGCCGTGGACTCCCCACAGCAGCGTGCCGCCGATCGCCAGGCCGGCGGGACCTGCAAGGGAAACGCCCTGAGCGCTCGCATCGAGGGCGAGCCTGGTCAGCCCGACCTGGAGGACGGTCGCAACCCCGATCAGCATTGCGAAGAGACCGACGATCAGGGCGACGTACATGTACCAGCGGCGCAGCGTGGACGAGGCGCCTTGCTCTCCGGCAGCGGCCCGATCGGTCGAGGCGATGTAGAAATGGAACGCCCAGATCCCGGAGAAGACGATCGCGGCCCAGCCGCTTTGTGACGCTGGAAGCGGGTCAAAGGTGCGGGCGTCGAACACCGGTCCGAGGAGCTGGGTCGCGGTGGACGTGATGGCGACCATCGCCGCGATCGACATCACGAGGCACGCAAAGTAGAGGTAGAGGCGGCGAAGCGCAGCGGCCCGCTCGTACGGATCGCGCATGGCGAAACGGCGCGCGAACCAGAAATGCACGGCCCATACCGGAAGCGCGACGACAGCCATCGCGGTGTAGATCGCAAGCGCGCCGCGGACCGAGTCGGCGGTGACGTCCGTGAATACGAGCTGAAGAATTGTGCCCCCGAGGAGCGCGAGCCCGGCCGCGAGCAGCACGAGCGACGCGGCGCTCACGAGGTACAGGTAGACCCGCCTCAGGATCACGCGCGAAACCGTACTACCATGCGCGAGTGATCTCCCAAGAATTGCTTGAAATCCTGGCTTGCCCGAAATGCCACACAAAGGTGGAGCTGGTGGAGCCGGACAAGCTGCGCTGTCCGTCCTGCCGGCTGCTCTATCCGATCGTCGACGGGATCCCCGTGATGCTCATCGAAGAGGGGAAGCCGGAGGACTCACAAAAGAGTCCTGCTTAAGCGGCGCACTGGTAGCGGCTGGTGTCGCGGGGTGTCGGGTTCGCCTGCGCGTCGCGTATGTCGGAGCTGATCTCGTCATCGGTCAGCGCGTAAGCCTGGTTCGGGTCACTCGCCGACGTCGCGAAAACCATTCCGAGCACGCGCCCCTGCGTGTCGACGAGCGGGCCCCCTGAGTTGCCGGGCCGCACGCTGGCCTGCAGGACGAAGATCTGCCGTGTGACCAGGTTCTCGTTGTAGATGTCGCGACCCTGCGCCTGGACCGAGCCGTCGACGACAGCCGGCACGGTTCTCTCCACGCCCCCGCCGGGATAGCCGATCACCGCCCCTTGCGTGCCGCGCTGGCCGCTGCCGAACGTAACTCCGGTCGCCGTGAAGCCGGGCGCGTAGAGCACCGCCACGTCGCGTTCCGGGTCGAAGAACACCACCGTCGCGTGCATCGACGTGCCGTCCGCCTTCTGGATGTTGTGCGAGGTGGTGCCGGAGACCACGTGGGCGTTCGTCACCACGTAGCCCTTGCCGACGGGGAACGCGCTGCCCGTGACGATGCCGCCGCAGCCGACGCTCGACACCTTCACCACGTTCTGCGCAGTGCGGTTGATGCCGGGGCTGTCGACCGTGGCCGGGATGGGCAGGGCGCCGGGCAGCGTCGGCTCGAGGCCGGCGAAAACCGGCGGGAACTGGACGCCTGCCAGGACCTGCTGGACGCTCGCGAGAAACGGCGGCGGCCTCGGGGCGAACGTGTCGAGGGCGTGCAGAACAGTCGAGCGCTGGATCTGCTGGGCGATCTCCGGGCTAGGACCTCGCGAGAAGCTGAGGCCGAGGAACCAGCACATCACGAGGACGGCGAATGCGGAGAGGGCGGCGCCGGCGACGGAGTCGGTCGAGGTATGGATGCCTGTGCGCAGGATCTTGCGTCGGATCGGCTCGCCAACGGCAAAGCCGATGCTCGAGCCAAGGCTTCCACCGATGACGAGAACGAGCACCGCGCCAAGGGGCCGGGCGCTGGCGTTGTTGATCGCGAGGTAGTCGAGCACGTAGCGCGCCGAAGCCGCGCCCAGCATCACGCCGATGAGGAGGCCGAGGTACTGCGCAAGCGAAAGCCAGAAGCCACGGCGGTAGCCGTTGGCGAGCCCCACGAGGGCCGCGACGACGATCAGGACGTCTATGAGATTGATCAACGAGGGGCTCTACCCGGTAACACCCTACCGGGCCGAAGCGCCCGAACTCCGTGGCTTGGCGATAATTGACGCGTGGTCTACCTCGCCGGTGAATGGGTGCCGGCCTGGCTCTGGATGAGCCTCGCGTTTCTGGTCGCGGTGCTCGGAGTGACCGGCCTGGGCTGGTGGGTGCTTCGCGGGGACGCGCTCAACCGAGCCGCCGAAGAGACCCTGGAGACCGAGGCCCCGCCCGAGCACAACTAGCTCGGGGTCAGCACCGGCTCCTCTTCAACCAGCTCTCCCGACTCGCGCAGGTCACGCAAGGGCATGAAGCTGCGCACCGGTGGCACCCGCTCGAAGTTGTAGGGCGGCGGGGGAGAGGTCGTCGCCCACTCCAGCGTGTTGCCCTGCCACGGGTCGTTGCCGGCGATCTCGCCGTTTCTCCAGCTGTTGACGATGTTGATCAGGAAGATCAGCACCGCCAGCGCGATCAGGAACGACGAAAGGGTGATGATGAGGTTCGTCGTCGCCCACGCCGGGTTGGCGTAGGTGGCGATGCGGCGCGGCATGCCTTCGAGTCCGAGCGTGTGCATGATCAGGAAGGTGCCGTTGAACCCGATGAAGGTCAGCCAGAAGTGCCACTCCCCGAGCCTGCGGTCGAGCAGGCGCCCGGTGATCTTCGGGAACCAGTAGTAGATGCCCGCGAAGATTGCAAAGACGCTTCCGCCGAAGAGCACGTAGTGCAGGTGCGCGACCACGTAGTACGACTGGTGCAGCTGCGTGTCGACCGGCACTGAGGCAAGGTAGACGCCGGTGATGCCGCCGATCAGGAACGTGGCGAGGAAGCCGAAGACGAACTTGATCGGCACGGTGAAGTCGATAGAGCCCCACCACGCGGTGGCGATCCAGTTGAAGAACTTGATGCCGGTCGGCACCGCGATCAGCATCGTCATGAGCATGAAGAAGCCCTCGACGTAGGTGTTGATCCCGACGGTGAACATGTGGTGCGCCCACACGGTCATCGACAGGAACACGATCCCGAACAGGGCCAGGACCATCGACATGTAGCCGAAGATCGGCTTCCGCGCGAAAACGGGGACGATCTCGGAGATCATGCCGAACGCCGGAAGGATCATGACGTAGACCTCGGGATGGCCGAAGAACCAGAAGAGGTGCTGGTAGAGCACCGGCCGTCCTTGCGTGGTGAAGAAGCTGGTGCCGAACTGGCGGTCGAACTCGAGCAGGATCATCGCCGCCGCCAGCGGCGCGCCGACGACGAGAAGCAGGATCGAGGTCGAGATCTGGGCCCACACGAACAGGGGCAGCCGCGAGAACCTCATGCCCGGTGCGCGTAGGGCGACGATGGTCGTGAGGAAGTTGGTCGAGGCCATGATGCCGCTGATCGCCCAGACGATGATGCTCATCGCCCAGAAGTCGACGCCCAGGCTGTGGCCCTGGAATGCCTTCTCGGTCAGCGGCGCGTAGCCGGTCCAGCCCGCGTTGAGTCCGCCGCCGGTGAAAAAGCCGCAGTAGTAAAGGATGATCGAGACCGGTATCAGCCAGAAACCCAGAAGGTTCACTCGCGGGAACGCCATGTCGCGTGCGCCGACCATGATCGGCACCATGTAGTTCGCGATCCCGGTCACGAAGATCGTGACGAAGAAAAAGATCATCGTCACGCCGTGCGCCGAGATGAGCTGGTTATAGGTGTCGTGGTCGACGAGCGAGAGGTTCGGCTGCGCGAGCTGGAGCCGAATGACGAGGGCGAAGATCCCGCCGATCACGAAGCTGAGCATCGCCGTGACCATGTACATGATCCCGATCAGCTTGTGGTCGGTCGTGGTCAGCCACAGGCTGATCGGTTTGAAGAATGTGTCGTCGTAGGCCTTCGGCCGCGGGAGGACTGTGGTAGCCATCCGATTCCTATCCTAAGGCGACGGCGACGGTGAGGCCGTCGCCTTTTTCTGACTTGCCATCCAGGCGTCGTAGTCGGACCTGTCCATCGCCTGGACGATGATCTGCATCGAGTAGTGGCCGGCCCCACACAGCTCGGCGCACTCGCCGCGCCACTTGCCGGGCTTTTCGATCTTCAACCACGAGAAGTTGTCGTAGCCGGGCACCGCGTCGGTCTTGCCCGAGATCGCGGGCACCCACCACGAGTGGATCACGTCGGTGCCGCGGAACTGGAGCTTCACCAGCGTGTTCGTCGGCACCACAAACGGCGTCACCTCGGTGGCGATGCTGCCTTCCTGGTGCACCACCACGCCGTTGCCGTAGTCGTAGTCCCAGCCGAACTGGTGGCCGCTCACGATCACGGTCATGTCCTGGTTGCTGATCGGCTGGAAGTCGCGCTGCAGCTCGATGAAGCTATAGGTGGCGATGGCAAGCACGATGATCAACGGGATGGTCGTCCACACGATCTCGAGTCCCGTGTGGCCGTGGACCTGGGGTGGGACATATCCGGCAGGATGGCGCGATCGCCGGTATCGGAGCACCACCCAGAGCAGGGCCGCCTCGTACCCGAGGAAGACGACGAGCGCGACGATCGAGATCCCGATGTAGGTGTTGTAGATGTTCTGGCCGTTCGGGGAGACGGGTTCGGGAAAGATGGGCGACAAGCCGACGTCGCAGGAGCTGATAAGGGGGACGAGGGCGGCGAGTCCGAGCAGTGCCGCGAATTTGGCGGCGCGACGTGCCACGAGGTGGAAGTATATCGGCGGGTGGTTTCGCGCCCGGCCGTGGCCACTTTCGCCGACCCTATAGAATCCAGAAGCGATTGTGGCTGGAGCCAAAAAGCCTCGCTACGTCGATGTGTCCAATCCCAGCCTGTCTGTCGAGTGCCCCAACTGCGGGCTCCGGACACAGCGTTTCCTCGACCACTGCCGCAACTGCGGCTACAAGCTCTGGCCGTCCAGCGAGATGGCTTCGGCGGCGTTCAAGGTATGGCGCGACGCCGACCCGGCGCGAGCCGACGCCTCGCGCTTCGACCTCGAGCTGCCGTCATCGGGAGCTGAAGTCATCGTCGATTACGCCGCGCGAGCCCACGACCTGGGCATCCACATCTTTCCGAACAGCAACTACCCCTTCATCATCTGCGCCGGCTCGCTGTTCCTGGCCCTCGCGGCGATCCCGTTTCCGAACGGCATCGTCCGGATCGTGCTGGCCGTGATCGGAGGTTTGATCTTTCTGTACGGAGTCGTCGGCTGGGTCCTCGTCGAGGACGTCAAGATGTTCCCGGCCGACAGCCCGCAGGCTCGGGGTGAGGTGCATCACTGATGGCCGTAAGCGCCCTGCCTCGAGAACCGACCCCGCAGTACCCGGTGATCAAGCCCGGGATGATGGGCATGTACATCTTCCTGGCTTCCGAGGTGATGTTCTTCGGCAGCCTCTTCGCGATGTACTTCTACCTGTTCGGCTCGCACATCGTGTGGCCGCCGCCGCCGCCGTCGTCGACGCCCGAGTTCTACGTCAGCTGATGGCCGATCCCGTTTGTGAACACGATCATCCTGCTGTCCAGCGGCGTGACGTGCCACTTCGCGAGCGACGCGATCGCGCACGACAATCGTCGCCAGTTCTTCATCCTGCAGAT
>DASPXA010000006.1:0-8372 GCA_035637495.1 Verrucomicrobiia bacterium | reverse complement strand
TTCTCGACCGACACGCCGAAACGTCGCGCGAGCTCGCGGACGACGGCAACCCCCGTGTTGTGCCTCGTGTCCGCGTAGTCCTCCTCGGGGTTGCCAAGGCCGACGATCAGACGCTGTTCCGTTCTCTCTGGTTTTTCCATGCAGACGCAGCTAGGCCCGCGGCGAGTGCCGCAGACCGTGGATTCGAGTTTAGAGCCGCTTCGGGGTCAGCTTGATCCGCGAGCGCGAGAGCGCCAACACGGTCAGGCGCGTCATCTCCTTCCGCTCGGCAGCCGTGGCGTGATCCCAGCCGAGCAGGTGCAGCAGCCCATGCACGGACAGGAGCGCGGCCTCGGTGGCGTCGTCATGCCCGTACTGCTCCGCCTGCCGGACGACCGCCGGCCAGGAGATCGCGATGTCGCCGAGGTGGCCGCGGCTCCCGGAGAAAGAGAGCACGTCGGTGGCGTGCGGCTCGCCGGCGTACCGCCGGTTCAAGGCCGCCATCTCCTCATCGCCGGTGATGCGGACTGCCAGGGTTGAACTGCCCTCCGGCACGCGCGCCGCGATCTCCGGGACTTCCGCCGCACGGTCGAGCACGCGCCGTACGAACGCCGGCGCCACGGAGGTCCGTATGGCCTTGACGACTTCGACTTCGATTACATTCACCCCGGTGAAGATTCTCGTGACCGGCGGCGCCGGTTTCATCGGATCACATGTCGTCGACGCCTTCGTTGCGGCCGGACACGAGGTCGAGGTGCTGGACAACCTCAGCACGGGCCGCGAGGAAAACGTCAACCCCGACGCCCGCCTTCACAGGGCCGACGTTCGGGACCTGGCACAGGTGCAGGAGGCTGTCTCCTCGTTCCGCCCTGAGATCGTCGACCATCATGCGGCGCAGTCGGAGGTGCCCAAATCGGTGGCCGACCCCGGTTATGACGCACAGGTCAACGTGGTCGGTGGGCTCAACGTTCTCCGCGCTTGCGTCGACAGCTCGGTGCGCAAGGTGATCTTCAGCTCGACGGGCGGCGCTCTCTACGGCGAGCCCGACGTGGTCCCCAACGACGAGGACCATCCGATTCGCCCGCTCTCGCCGTACGGCACGAGCAAGTTCGCCTTCGAGCAGTACCTCGCGACTTTTGAGCGCACCTTCCATCTGCAGTACACGACGCTCCGCTACGCGAACATCTACGGCGCCCGGCAGGACTTCGCGGCTGAGGAAGGGAGGGTCATCGCGATCTTCGCGAGCCGCATGATCGAGGGCAAGCCCGTGACAATCGACGGCGACGGGAACCAGTCGCGCGACATGCTGCACGTCGGTGACATCGCCACGGCCAACCTTGGCGTTCTCGACCGAGGCGACGGCGGCACGTATCACATCAGCACGGGAATCCCCGTCAGCGTCAACGACCTGTACAGAAAGCTCGCGATCCTGACCGAGTACAGGCTCGAGCCGAAATTCGGGCCTGCGCGAAAGGGAGACGTTTACCGCATCGCGCTCGACAACACCCGCGCTCGCACCGAGCTGGGCTGGGAGCCGCGGATCAACCTCGAAGAAGGGCTGCGGCTCACGGTCGACTACTTCCGCGACCAGATCGCCCGCCTGCACGCCTGAGTGAGCGAGACAGTCAAGTTCCTCCACGGCTACGGCGCGCGGGTCCTGCTCGTCTACGCGGTGCTGCTCGCGGGGTGGGGCACCTATCACTACTTCCGCGACCAGCGCCTGAGCGGCGGATTCAGGTCGAGCTACCTGATCGTGGCCGCCATCACCCCGGTGCAGGGGCTGTTCGGCGTTACCGCCCTGCTGGTGGGAAGCAGCCCCGGTGAGGGGATCCTGCACATGGTCTACGGGATCTTTGCGGCGCTGTTCCTGCCGGGCGCCTACCTGTACGCGCGCGGCGGCAACGCGAGGCGCGAGGCGCTCATTCTCGCAGGCGCCTCGTGGATCGTGACGATCGCTTTTTTCCGGGGCATATCGACGGGATAAGGTTGCCGCGATGGACCCCACGTCCCGGTACGCCGACGCGAAAGACGACATGCCGGCGCCAAAAACGCCTGCACGTAGGATCCTGATCACGGGCGGCGCCGGATTCCTCGGCGTGAACGCGGCGCTCCAACTGGTCAAGGACGGCTGGTACATCTCGGTGCTCGACAACCTGAGCCGGCCCGGCACGGAGCGCAACCTCAAGTGGCTCCTCACCCGGTATCCAAACCGGGTCACATTCATTAAAGAGGACGTGAGGAATGCGGCCGCCCTGCCGGAGCACGTCAAAGACCAGGACGCGATCCTCCACCTCGCGGGCCAGGTCGCGGTGACGACCTCTCTCGTGGACCCCAACACGGACTTCGACGTCAACGCTCGCGGGACCCTCAACCTGCTCGAGGCCGTCCGCCTGTACAACCGCGACGCACCGCTTCTTTTCGCATCAACGAATAAGGTGTACGGAAAGCTCGACGAGAGCAACTCAGCCTGTAAAGAGACGCAGCCGCTCGACTTCCACAGCCCTTACGGCTGCAGCAAGGGCGCGGCGGACCAGTACGTCCGCGACTACTCCCGGTGCTACCAGATGAACACCGTCGTGCTGCGGCAGAGCTGCATCTACGGCGCGCACCAGTACGGCACCGAGGACCAGGGCTGGGTCGCCCACTTCGTGCACTCGATCCTCAAGGACAGACCGCTCACCATCTACGGCGACGGCACCCAGGTCCGCGACCTCCTCGATGCGCGCGACCTGAGCGCGCTGTACGCGATCGTGATCGACAAGATCGGGATCACGAGCGGTGAGATCTACAACGTCGGCGGCGGACCGGAGAACCGGCGCAACCTGCTCGAGGTCATCGACCAGATCGGCGAGCTCGCCGGTCGCAAACCACAGCTCGGTTACGCGGACTGGCGCGAGGGCGACCAGAAGTTCTACGTGAGCGACATCTCGAAGGCGCGGCGCGATCTCGGCTGGGAACCGCACGTCAACTTCGACCGGGGCTTGCGCGACCTGATCTCGTGGGCTGAGTCGGTCAACTAAGAGCTGCCGAGCGCCGGCACGTGAAGTGCCCGCAGCCGCCGGGCAGCCGCCGCAGCAGCCGTGCCTCACCCCACGCGGTCGTGGCGACCGCCCTGCTGACCCCGCGCATCAAGGCGCCTATGATCCCGCCCCTGGCCGCTGACATGTCCTCCACCGAGCCGCTGACCGGCCCGCGCAAGTCGAGCCATGTGAAGTAAAGGAGGTCGAGGACCTGCAGGGCTACGTGGTAGCTCCACCTCGTCCTCGTCACGGGCAACCCGCACGCCGCCGCCATCGTCTGAAATCGCTCGGCCGAAAAGATCTGGATGTGGCCGCCGTGGCGAACCTTGGCCGTCCATCGCGTGCCGGTGCGCACAAGGCGATAGAGGGTTCTCGGCTGGCCCTCAAGCGGAAGCACGATGTGAAACCCGCCGCCCGGCTTCAGGACACGGGCGACCTCGCGGAGCACGACCTCGGGATCGTCGACGTGCTCCAGCACGTCGAATATCCACACGAAGTCGAGCTCGCCGTCGGCGAACGGAAGGCGCTCGGCCGTCGCGAGCCGGAAGTCGACGCCCTCAGTAGAAGTCGACGCGGCGGCGATCGCCGCCCGGCTCACGTCACACGCCAGCACATCCAGGTCGGGCCGCTCTCGCTTGACTGCCTTGGCCACCTGACCCGCGCCGCATCCGACATCGAGAGCACGACCGCGCACAGAGACCAGGTCCTCGAGCAGGTAGCGGAGCTTGAGCCCGTTCATGAACCACGGTTTTGGGCGCAGCCCCCCGGCGCCCCAGCGCTTGGCCTCGTAGTCGAACGACGAGGCGGGCACTAGCGGCTTGCCGATCGGGCTGCCTCGCACTCAGAGCTGGTCGGTCTCGGGATGCTCACCGATTCGACGTCCCACTTCGCCTCGGCCATGAAGCCGGCGTGCGTGAACCACGTCGGGTTCAGCTCCACCACGCGCCTCAGGTTGACGTCGGTGTCCGGGACCGCGATCAACGCGACGTCCCTCTCGCTGAGCCAGCACTGGACGAGCGTGCTGACGGTCGATTGGTGATCCTCGTAGCGATAGCCGGAAGGAAGGTACGCGAACGGGTCGTACATCTCGCTCACCAGGTGCTTGCCCTCGACGCCGCCGAATCGCGCCAGTGCGTAGGTGATGTCCGGGCGGTCGTTGGGCACGGCGATGGCGTGCCCCTGCTGCGCGTTGTACCACGCTCCCAGCTGGATGCTCTCCGCCTTGACCTGCCTCCAGTCGAGCTCCGATGGTCCGAATACTTCCGAGATCGGCACCCACGCGAGCTGGCAGCTGATCAGCGCCACCCCAACCAGACCCCACGCCCAGGGCACCACGCTCGACCCGAACCGCCGAGGCGCCCACCACAGCAGCAATGCGGCGATCAGCACGCCTACGAAGACATATGGAAATGCGAAAACGCGCGTGATCGGCATCCACCACACCCAGCTGGCCAGGTACGACGTGAAGCCGAGCATGCCGCTGACGAAGACCCAGTAGCCGAAGCCGAACGTGAGGAGCATGTACGAGGGCGGACGGCGCCACAGGCTCCACGCGAGGCCGGCGCCCGACAGGAGCAGCAGCATTCCCAGCACCGGACGCACCGACGCCTGGCTCGCTGTGACGGGGGCGAACTCCCATTTGCCGACCGCGTTGGCGAAGAAGTTCCACCACAGCGGGTAGATCGCGTTGCCGGTCTTGTCCGCCAGCACCTTCATGTAGATCAGCATCACCGCGACAAATCCCGCGACCAGGGGGATCCGCTGCTGCCATCCCTCCTTGCGGAAAAACGCCGCCGCGACCATCCCCAGGCTGAAGATCCATGCCTCTGCGCGAGCCATCGTCGCCAGCCCGAACGCGATTCCGGACCAGAAGCCGCGGCGCGGCCACACGACCAGACCGATCAAACAAAGGCCGACCCCGAGCGGTTCCAGCATCCCGGAGGCGTCGTTCATCACGCTGGTCGGCAGCAGAGACGCGATCAGGGCCGCACCGAAAGCGGCCTGCGTTCCCCAGTAGCGGCGGCACAGGTGGAAGACCAGGACCACCACCGCAACGCCGAACAGCAGGCTGACAAGCCGGTTGAGGATGATGTCGATCGAGCCGGTCACGTCGAACACCGCGACCATGAGCAGCGGGTGCAGGATGCCCCAGAAGTAGTCGAGTCCCTTCAGGTCCCACAGCCGCGGCCCGTCCGGCGCGTAAAGGCCGATCTCTTTCGTCAGATACGCGATCTGCCAGTGGTGATAGACGTCGCCGTAGCGCCGGACGCCGGCGTTCTCGGGATCGCTGAAGACGAACAGATAAAGAAGACGCGGGATGGCGGCCAGCAGCGCGATCCCCGCCGTCCAGGCCCAATGCAGGCGCGGCAACGGCTCGGTGCGGACCTCGTGCGGCGGTTCCGGAGCCCTGTCCACCTCGTCCTCGTCGGCGAGGATCCTGGGCAGAAGCTTCACGCCGTGGCGGCTTCCAGCGCGACTTGTTCGTGGGCGCGGGCGACGTCGAGCACCGCCCGCTCGAGGATGTCGATGTGCCTTTCCCAATCGAAGCGCCGCGCCCACTCGAACGCGCGCTCGCCCGTGGCCTGGTTCCGGTCGCGGTCGTCGAGCAGCCTCGTTACCCCCGCGGCGTAATCGCCGACCTCGAGCGGCTCGGCCAGATGGCCCGTCCCGGGCGCCACCGTCACGGTCGGCCCGGCCTGGTTCCACGCCACGACCGGCACCCCCTTGGCCATCGACTCGATGACGCCCATCCCGAAGTCTTCCTCGGGCGCCGGATACACGTAGACGGCCGCGCCCTCGTAGAGGGACTGCAGCTCCTCCTCGGTGATCGGACCCAGGAAGAGAACGGCGTCATCGAGCGCGAGCTCGGAGGTCAACGCTTTCAGCGATGGAGTGAGTGACGTCGCTGGCCCGGGGACGACCAGCTGCGCGCGCGGATGTCGTTTGCGCACCTCGAGCATCGCCCGGATCGCCAGGTCGAACCGCTTCTGCGGATAGTGGCGGTTGGTCAGCAGCACGTATGGACGGCGGATCGGATATCCGTTGACGGTCAGGCCGCCGGCGAATCTCGATTCGACCGGCAGCGGGAATCCAGAGGCGGCCACGTGGCAGCCCGCCGGGCAATCGATCGCGTCGCGCCGGTACGTCCTGCGGATGATGTCGCCGATGTAGTTGCCGTTGACAAGCAGCTGGTCTGCCTCCTGGATCGAGCGCCGGTCGGCCCAGGCGACGAACCGGGTCGCGCGCAGCACGATCGCGGCCAGCAGTCGATAGTCGGCGTTGGAGACCCAGCCGGTCTGGCGGTCGATGTTGCGCGGGTACACGAGCCTGTTGGGCTGGTTGAGGTAGACGACGTACGGGACGTCCATCAACCGCGCCGCCCACCACGCGATCCACGCGCTAGGCTGGTTGCACCCGACGATCGCGTCGACGCCGCGGAAGCGCCACGCGTACAGAGGCATCAGCAGCGATGTCGCCGCCATCTGCGCCGCCTCGCGGAACGGGAACCAGCGCGGCAGCTGCGGCAGGAACGTCTTCACGCGCACCTCGCCGATCAGGTCGGGGTAGCAGCGCGATGCGTCGACGGTCGGCGCGTAGCACTCGACCTCGTAGCCGCGCTTGCGGAGACCAAGGACCTCTTCGATGACAAGCCGCTCGCCGCCCCCCGAGTAGGTGAACCCGCAGTGAAACACCGCGATGCGTCGCGGGCCACCCGCCTTCGCCCGGCGCCGGCCGCCGACGAGGAAGAAGCTCAGCAAGCCGAGGGCAAGCGCGTTGGCGGCGGTGATGGCGTGGTAGAGAACGATCGCGCCCGCGGCGACGCCCGAGGCAAGTCCGAGCCCTCCGCCGAGCACCAGGGCTCCGGCAACCTCGAGGTTCCCGAGATAACCGGGTCCCGCCGGCACGGCGAAGCTGAGGAGGATGGCCGGATACGCGGCCATCGCCTTGAGAGTCGGTACCGATATCCCGACCGCGGTGAAGAGCAGCGTGAAGTTGAAGGCGTCGATGACAAGCGCCAGCGCTGTCAGGCCGGCGAGCCGCGCCGCCAGCTCGGGCGACCACAGTCCGCGGGCCCCTGCCCGAAACGCAAAGGCCTGGCCCGCAAGGCCGGCGGCGAACCTGGCGGGGAGCACGCGGCGGGCGATGCCGGACCGCGCCATTCGTGGGCCCAGCAACGCGGTCCCGGTCACCGCTGCGAGCAGGGCGATCGCCAGGCCCGCCGCCCCGACCAAGCCGCGCGGCGCGCTTACGGCTCCGGTGATCGCAACGATCGCGAGCACGGCGAGGACGAGCGCGACTGCCGCGAGGTCGCATGCCTTGTCGATCACGATCGTCGCCAGCGCCGAGCCGGCCGGAACACGGTGGCGGCGCCACAGCCACCACGCCCTCGCGGCGTCACCAGAACGGATCGGCAGGATGTAGTTCAGGAGTCCGCCGGCGGCGTTCATGGCAAACGCTCGCACCATGCCGACCGGTGCGAGCGGCCGCAGCAAAAGCATCCATCGGCGCGCCCGGATCACGCTCGTGACGAGGAACAGGACGATCATCAGCGACACCGCCCACCAGCTGTGGACGCGCGCGTTGGCGACGACCTCGGGCAGCGAGACGGTACGCAGCCACAGCCACAGGAGCCCCAGGCCGAACGCGGTTTGCAGCACGAGCCGGAGCCAGCGGTTCATGCGGGTTGACGCACCGCGGGCTCGAGAATCCAGCGCTGGGCAAAAGTCCAGAAGGCGAAGAGAAAACCGACGAACAGGATCGTCCCGCCGTAGTCGTGGAACAGGATTGCCGGCTCGACCCCGACGGTGGCGGCGATCACTGCGACCGCCGTTACGCGCAAAAGGTTGAGCAGCATCGTGCCGGCGACCCCGATCAACACCACCTGCGCGCGCGCTTCGATCGACTGGCCGGCGCGGAGTCCCGACATGAGGCTGACGCCGAAAAGGATGAGGCTCTGCCAGCCGATGCAGTTCCACGAGATGAACAGCGTGTGCATCGAGCCGGAGCCGTCCCAAACCACGAGGTGACTCCCCGATGCCGCGGCGTGGACGCCTGCCAGGCTGAGCATGCTGACCACCATGCGCGCCTCGACCGGCACCATCGCCTGCAGCGGGTTGTTCGCGCCCATCGCTATCACCCAGGTGGTCAGCAGCTCGTTGAACGTGGTCACGAGCGGCAGCACCATCAGCAGCGCGCACGCAAGCGCGATGACCGTGAGGTTCACGCCGTCGCGTTCGCGTGATCTCATCGCCGCCGTCTCACGAGCCTCGAGGCGAACATCGGAATGATCGCCACCAGGCCGGCCAGGCCGAGCAATGACTCAGGGACCACGATGCTCGGCGGCACGATACTCGTGTCGGCAAGCCCTGCCGT
>DASPXA010000005.1:0-4963 GCA_035637495.1 Verrucomicrobiia bacterium | reverse complement strand
GTGGACGCTCCTATGCCTTGTCAAGACGGTTGAGGAACTTGAACAGCTGGCGTGCGGCATAGCGCTTGAGACAGCGCCGGACCTCGGCCAGAGTTTTGCCTTGGGCGGTACGACGAGCGAGGTAGTCACGGGTCGACTGGTGGTAGCGACAGCGAGTGAGAACGACCCGGTGGAGGGCGGCGTTGAGCTGGCGGTCGCGACCGCGGTTGAGGCGATGACGAACCGTTTGACCCGAGGAGGCGGGGATCGGGCAGACGCCGGCCAGGGCGGCAAAGGTAGCCTCGTTTGGCATTCGGCCGGCGTGCGACCAGGAGAGCAGAATCTGCGCCGCGGTCAGCGCGCCAACACCAGGTTGGGCACACAGACCGGGGGCCATCTGCTCGACCCGGACGGCGATCTCCTGTTCATAGCGGTCGGCGTCGGCGCTGAGGCTGCGAATCATGTGTGCGAGCTCACGCATGGTGGTCAGGCGGGTGCGGTCCTCGGCGCTCATGCCCGGGTGGCAGCGGCTGGCCAGACATTGGCGCACCAAACGCTCGGCGCCGTGAGACCCGAAATCCAAAAAGCGAGAGCGCAGCTTCTCCGAGGCCGTGACGACTAATTGCATGAGGTGGTTAGCCAGCCGGGTTCGGTTGCTCACCAGTTCCTGGCGAGTGGTGAACAAGATGCGCAGCTGCTCGCGCTCCTGGCGCCGCCGTGGTGGATTCAGGCGCTTCATGGCCAGGGCATCGCGACCGGCGCGAATGGCATCGATCTCGTCCGACTTGCCGCGCCGGCGCGGTGGCCGCTTGGGTCGGTCGACCTCGGTCACTGTCTGACCATTGGCCAACAGGTGCTCTGTCAGCGCCGCCCCGTAGGAGCCGGTGCCCTCGACCGCCCAGAGCAGCGGTCCGCTAAACCTCGAGCCCAACTCGAGCAGGCGGCCATAGCCTCGAGCGTCGGCGCCGACCTCGAGCAATTCCAGGCAGCCGCCGCTGGCATTGAGCGCAGCCGCAGTCAGCCTCAGCTTGTGGGTGTCGACACCAATGACGTGGACGAATTGCTCTGCCAAGATGGGCATGGTTACCTCCACCAAGGTGACCAGAGGTGTTGGTCTGGGGCCCCACCTGGCGGCGATCCTGTGAGGGGTCACGCCATCGGGCGGACAAGCTCCTTATTAAGCCAAACGGGTGGCCCAGGCCGACACCAGCGGCGGACCCGGCGCACATGTCCACTCTGATGGCATGCGCTCGCAGCCGTGGAGGGCCCTGGGTCACGCCAGGTTGCCGCTGGCACGAATACATCCTCACAGGAGGGCCCGCGGAGGGGCCTGCGGTTTGCTAGCCCTGGATCTCACGCAGGAGGTTGGCCATCTCGATCGCCGCTTCCGCCGCCTCGGCGCCCTTGTTGTTCTTCAGACCCGACCGCGCCAGGGCCTGGTCGCGATCATCCGTCGTGAGCACACCGAACGCGATCGGCACGCCTGTGTCGAGCATGACCTGCATGATCCCCGAGGCGGCCTGCATCGCCACCACCTCGAAGTGGAACGTTTCACCGCGAACCACTGCGCCGAGGCAGACGATCGCGTCATGTCCACCCTTCTCGGCCAGAGCAAGCGCCGTCACCGGGAGCTCTAGCGAACCCGGTACCCAGAAGACGTCCGGCTCACCGACGCCGTGCCTCTGAAGAGCTTCCTGCGCGCCCCGCAGCAGGCGTTTCGTCACCTCCTCGTTGAATCGGGCCACGACGATGGCGATGTTCAGCTCGGTCCCGTCGAGGTCCGGCGCGGCTCCCTTTTCCCCCACTCCTTGATTAGAGCAGGTGACCGAGCTTGTCTTTCTTCGTCTTGAGGTAGCGCTCGTTGCGCGGATTGGAAGGAGTGCGGATCGGCACTCGCTCGATCACCTCGAGTCCGAAGCCTTCGAGCCCGTAGATCTTCTTCGGGTTGTTTGTCAGCAGCCTGATCTTTCTCACGCCCAGGTCGTAGAGGATCTGGCTGCCGATCCCGTAGTCGCGTTTGTCCGGCGGGTGCCCAAGCGCCTCGTTCGCCTCGACGGTGTCCATTCCTTTGTCCTGGAGGTTGTAGGCGTGGAGCTTGTCGAGCAGCCCGATGCCGCGGCCTTCCTGGTGGCGGATGTAAAGGATCACGCCCGACCCCTCCTCCGCGATCATCTCCATCGCCGCATGGAGCTGCGCGCCGCAGTCGCAGCGGAGGCTGCCGAAGATGTCGCCGGTAAGGCACTCGGAGTGGGCCCTCAGCAGCACTGGTTCGGCGGGATCGATCTCACCCAGCGCAAGCGCCAGGTGGTTCTCGTGCCGGAGGACGTCCTCGTAGGCGTAGAGCTTCCACTCGCGCTCGGGCCTGCCGATGGGGATGACTGCCTCAACGCGGCGCGCGACCAGCTTTTCGTTGCGGCGCCGATAAGAGATCAGCTGCTCGACGGTGATCACCTTGATCCCGTGCTCATCCGCAAAACGTTCGATGTCCGGGAGCCGGGCCATCGTCCCGTCCGGCTTCATGAGCTCGGTGATGACGCCCGCGGGGTAGAGGCCGGCAAGCGTCGCGAGGTCGACGGCCGCTTCGGTCTGCCCGGCCCTGGTCAGCACGCCACCCTCGGCGGCCCGCAAGGGAAACGTGTGGCCGGGCATCGCGAAGTCCGTAGGCTTCGCGTCCACGTCGACGACCTTTCGGATCGTTGCCGCCCGGTCGTGAGCCGAGGCGCCGGTGGTCGTGACATCACGAGCATCGATGCTGACGCTGAAGGCGGTACCGAGCCGGCTGGTGTTTCGCTCGACCATCGGCGCGATGCCGAGCTCGTCCAGCCGCCTTGCCTTCACCGGCATGCACACCAGGCCGGAGCCATGGCGGGTCATGAAGCTGATGTGGTCAGGGGTTACAAGCTGGGCGGCGACGACCAGGTCGCCCTCGTTCTCACGGTCTTCGTCGTCCACGACGATGACGAACTTTCCGCGCTTGAAGTCCTCGACGGCTTCCGGGATCGTGGCGAGCCCCATGCTCGACGAAGTCTACCGGCGCAGGTTTCTGGCCACGTAGCGTGCTATCACGTCGGCTTCGACGTTGACGCTGCTTCCTCGCTTGTAGGTGCCCGCAATCGTCGCCTCGAGGGTGTGTGGGATTAACGCGACGGTGAAGGAGTTGCGGTCCACTCCCGCCACGGTCAGGCTCACCCCGTCGACCGCAATCGATCCCTTCTCGGCGACGAACCTCGAGATCGAGGCTGGGAGATCGATGGTCACCTCGCGGCCGGCCGCCGCTTTGTTCACCGACGTTACCGTGGCGGTGGCATCGACGTGACCCTGCACGAGGTGTCCGTCGAGGGTTGAGGTCGCGTTCAGGGGCAGCTCGAGATTGACCTCGCTGCCGGGTTTCAGTGCTCCCAGGTTGGTTCGGCGCAGGGTCTCGGGCACGACGTCGGCGTAGAAAACGGGCCCCTTCTTCTTGACCACCGTCAGGCAGCAGCCGTTGACCGCGATGCTGCCGCCTCGCTTCAGGTGTTTTGCGATCGCCGCGTGGTCGATGGCGAGGCGCCCGCCGCCTGCCTCGACCACCTTGGCGACGGCGCTAACGATCCCGGTGAACATCGACGTAGGCGGTGAGGAGAACGTCGTCACCGAGGCGGGTGATGTCGAGGTCGGTCAAGCCGGTCGCCCCGTCGAGCTTGTCGACTCCTCTTCCACCCAGAGGGCCGGGCGCGTCCCGGCCGCCGATGAGCTTGGGCGCGACATAGGCGTAGAGCTTGTCCACGAGGCCATCTTCGAACAGAGCCGCGTGCACCTCCGCGCCTCCTTCGACCAGCACGCTCAGGAGATTTCGCCTGCCGAGCTCCTCGAGGAGGGCCGGCAGCGACACACGTCCTTCATCCGTCGACGGAAGCCTGACGACCTCGGCCAGGCCAACCCGGCCATTCTTGGTCGATGCGATCAGCGTGTTGGGTCCGACAACTCGCGCCGACTGGCGAATCCGGAGCTGGGAGTCGAGCACGATGCGCACGGGTTGGCGCACGTCGTCGCCGTCGAGCCGTGCGGTCAACTCAGGGTCGTCGGCGATCACGGTGTTGATGCCGACCAGGATCGCGTCGTGCTGGTGTCGCAGGCGATGGGCGTGGAGCCGAGATTCTTCCCCGCTGATCCAACGCGCGTCGCCCGATTTCGTCGCGATCTTGCCGTCCAGGCTCATCGCGAACTTGGCGGCGACGAACGGCCGGCCGGTGAGCCGATGCTTGATGTAGAACTCGTTCAGGCGGCGGGCGCGATCCTCATGAGCTCCGACAGCCGTCTCGACGTGCGCGCTTTCGAGCGCTCTCACGCCGGCGCCGCGCACGCGATCATCCGGGTCGGTCATCGAGATGACAGCGCGGCGTACGCCGGAATCGATCACCGCGTCGGCGCAGCTCGGATCACGGTGAGCGTGAGTGCACGGCTCCAGGTTGACGTAGAGCGTGCCGCCCCGCGCGCGATCGCCGGCCTGCTGCAGGGCGATCTCTTCCGCATGCGGCTCACCCTTCGCGGCATGGTACCCCTCGCCGGCGAGGTGGCCTTCGTGGTCGACCACCACGGCGCCCACCATCGGGTTGGGACTGGTGCGGTAGTCGGCCTTTTGCGCCAGTTCGAGGGCGTGTGCCGACCAGTGGAGATCGACGCCTCGATCGGCACTCATTGAAACAACCGAATTAGGTCTACGAGATTCTCCAACATGCCTTGTGCGCTGGATCCATTTTCTGTTGACTCACTCACCTCAGTGATCTGAAGAGTGAGTTATAGGTGAACAAACCCTCGGGCTATTAGTACCGCTCAGCTCAAAGGATTGCTCCTCTTACACCTGCGGCCTATCAACCTGGTTGTCTACCAGGGCCCTTACCCGGTTAACCCGGTGGGAGACCTTATCTTGGAGTTGGCTTCGCACTTAGATGCTTTCAGCGCTTATCCAAACCGGCCATGGCTACCCGGCGCTGCCACTGGCGTG
>DASPXA010000004.1:0-75928 GCA_035637495.1 Verrucomicrobiia bacterium | reverse complement strand
CATCCGCGGACCCCGGCGGCGGGCATTGATCGCCCGCGACCGCCACTGCCAGTGGCCCGGCTGCGAGCGGCCGGCCTCCTGGTGCGACGGACATCACATCGTCTTCTGGGCCCACGGCGGCGGCGACGATCTGGAGAACCTCTGCCTGCTTGCACCCGTCATCACTGGAAGGTGCACGAAGGTGGTTGGCGGCTCATAAGGAGCGATCAAGGCCAGATCGTCACCATCGCGCCGCAGACTCTCTTCCAGCTGCCGCGAGGACCAGACTAGAGATCAGTGACGGTCGAGCGGAGATCTCGTCGATTCTCCTCAGCCCAACTCGAGCGCGTGGCTCGGCGCCTCATGAATGCCTCTCCCCTCTGTTCCCTCGCGACCGTTTCGCCAGGCGGTCACGCCCACATCAACCACATGTACTTCGCATGGAGCGATCGTTTCGAGGTGTTCTGGATTTCCGATCCCGACTCGATCCACTCGCGCAACTTGATGCGCAATCCTTCCGCGGCTGTGACCATCTACGCATCCAACCAGGTCTGGGGCAGGCCCGACCGCGGCATTCAGCTTTTCGGCGCCGGCGGGCTAGCCCGGGGCCGCGCGGGGGAGCGCGCTTACGGCTCTCGCTTCCGCGACTTCGATGCGGAAAGCAACGATCTGCCCGTGTATCGCTTCAAGCCGCGGACTTTGAAGCTCTTCGATGAACGAGCACTCGCGCCGGCCACGCTGGTCACCGCGCGAGTCACCGTGAACGGACTCGCCTGGGTGAGAACGGAGGTGTGGACCTAGGTCTACTGACGCACGATCGCGGCCGCGCCCTTCCTCAACACGTATTTCTGGATCTTGCCTGTTGCGGTCTTAGGCAGCTCCGGCACGAACGCGACGCCGTGCGGAGCCTTGAAATGGGCGAGGCGATCGCGCGTGAAAGCGATCAGCTCGGCCTCCGTCGCGGTCACGTCGGGCTTGAGGACCACGTAGGCGAACGGCGTCTCACCCCACTTGTCGTGCGGCAGGCCGACGATCGCCGCTTCCTGCACCGCGGGGTGGCGCAGCAGCACGCCTTCGACCTCGATCGACGAGATGTTCTCGCCGCCGCTGATGATGACGTCCTTGATCCGGTCACGGATCTCTACGTAGCCGTCCGGATGCATGACCGCCGCGTCGCCCGTGTGGAACCAGCCGTCCCCCATCACCTTCTGCGTCGCCTCGGGGTCGTCGTAGTAGCCCTTCAGGATGACGTTGCCGCGAAAGACGATCTCGCCGAGGGTCTGGCCGTCCGGTGGCACGTCCTTCCCGTGCTCGTCGACGATCCGCAGCTCGCCCGCGCCGATCATCTCCACGCCTGTCAGCGCTTTGATCACGGCGCGGTCGGCCGGCGACATCGACAGGTGCTCCGGCCGCGGCTCGCAGATCGTCAGGAAGGGCGAGGTCTCGGTCAGCCCGTAGACCTGCGTCACCTCCCAGCCCAGCTCACCTTCCAGCCGCTCGATGGTGGCGGCGGCAGGAGGCGCTCCGGCGGTGATCACGCGCACGCCCTTCGGCACCGCCCCGCGCACGTCGCGCGGCGCGTTGGCCAGCGAGATCAACACCGTCGGCGCGGCGCACAGCCAGCCGACCTTCTCGGTGCGGATCAGCTCGAACACGCGCGCCGGCTCGACTTTCGGCAGGCAGATGTGCCTCCCTCCGACGGCGGTGATGATCCAAACGAACGTCCAGCCGTTGGCGTGGAACATCGGCAGCGTCCACAGGTAGGTGTCGTCGACCGTGATGTGGAAGTGGACGAGCGTGTCCATCACGTTCATCCACGCGTTGCGGTGGGTGATCATCACGCCCTTCGGCTTGGCGGTCGTGCCGCTCGTGTAGTTGAGGGCGAGCAGGTCGTTCTCGTCGATGTCCGGTCGCTGGAATGTAGCCCCGGCCCGAGCGATTTCGGCGTCGTACTCGAGCCATCCCTTGCGACCGTCAGCCTTCCCGAGCACGACAAAGTGCTCGACTGCACGGAGCTGGTCACGCACGCCGTCCACTGCTGCGACGTAATCGGGATGGACGCACAGCACCTTCGACCCCGAATGCGAGGTGATGTAGACGAAGTCCTCCGCCGTGAGGCGGTAGTTGATGGGCACCAGGACCGCCCCGATCTGCGGCACGGCGTAAAACGACTCGAGCTGCTCGTGTGTGTTGGGAGCGATGTAGGCGACGCGGTCGCCCTTCCGCACGCCCATGGCCTGCAGCGCCGCCGACCAGCGATCGCATCGCGCGAAGAACTCCTCGTATGTGAGGCGGAGGTCGCCGTCGACCACACCGTCCCGGCCGCCGTACAGCTTGCGCGTGCGACGCGCGAACTCGAGTGGCGTGAGCGGCGTTTCCATTCGACCTCCTAAGGGTTCAGCATGAGAGCGAAGTCCGCGGTCTTGATGCCTCCGACGAAAGCGCTGTGCGCGTCCGGCTCTATCTCGACCGAGCGCTCGTAAACAAAGGCGTACACGTTGTCGAGCGTCCAGTCGCCGTAACCCTGGATGCGGAGCCCGTAGCGTAGCCCCTGGTCGCGAGTCCCGCGCTCGAACAGGTCGATGACCCGCGCGTAGATCGCCTTCAGGATCTCGAGCTGCATCGAAAGCTCGGCGATCGTCTTGGCATCGCCTTCCGCTTCGACGAGCTGCTCGACCTGGGCTTCGAGGTCGGTGATCTCCTTCTGGTAGTCGTCCACCCCAAGCGACCTCGAGAACTGAGTGTACTAGTGGATCAGGTAGTTCACCGAGACCGACGCCGCGATCAGGATCGCGATGATGTTGACGACCTTGATCATGGGGTTGATGGCCGGGCCGGCCGTGTCTTTGTTCGGGTCGCCGACGGTGTCGCCGGTGACTGCGGCCTTGTGCGCTTCCGACCCCTTCCCTCCCAGGTGTCCTTCCTCGATGTACTTCTTCGCGTTGTCCCACGCCGCGCCGCCGCTCGTCATCTGAATCGCGAGGAACAGCCCGGTCACGATCGCGCCGAGGAGCATTCCGCCGAGGGCGCGTGGGCCGAGGAGAAAACCGACCGCGATCGGCGCCACAACCGGGATGATGCCGGGGACGATCATCTCCCGCTGCGCAGCGGCGGTCACGATCCGGACCGCGGTGCCGTACTCGGGCCGGCCCGTGCCCTCGAGGATGCCCTTGATCTCGCGGAACTGGCGCCGCACCTCTTCGACCACGAGACCGCCGGCTCGCCCGACGGCGAGCATCGCCAGCGAGCCGAAGAGGAAAGGCAGGATGCCGCCCAGGAACAGGCCTGAGATCACGAGCGGGTCATTCAGCTCGAACTTCGTCGGGTGACCGGCTCGCGAGAGCTCCTGGGTGTAGGAGGCGAACAGGACCAGCGCCGCCAGCCCGGCCGAGCCGATGGCGTAGCCCTTGGTCACGGCTTTGGTGGTGTTGCCCACCGCGTCCAGCGGGTCGGTGATCGCCCGCACCTCCTTCGGCAGCTTGGCCATCTCGGCGATGCCGCCCGCGTTGTCGGTGATCGGGCCATAAGCGTCGATCGCGACGATGATCCCCGTCATCGACAGCATCGCGGTGGCCGCGATCGCGATTCCGTACAGGCCGCCGACGCCGTAGCTGATCAGGATGCCCGAGGCGATCACGATCACCGGGAGCGCAGTCGCCATCATCCCGATCGCCTGCCCCGCGATGATGTTGGTCGCGTGCCCGGTGACCGAGGCCTTCGCGATCAGGTGCACGGGCCAGTACCTCGTCTCGGTGAAGAACTCGGTGATGGCGACGATCAGGACCGTGATGACCACACCCACGAGGGCGCAGTAGAAGAGGTTCATCGGGTCGTGGTCGAAGCCGGGCAGGTAGCCCGAGCTCTTCATGTACTGGGTGACGAAGTAGAAGCCGACGATCGCGATGATCACGGCAACGAGCAGCCCCGCGTAAAGGGCGCCCATGATCCAGCGCGGGTCGAAGATGCGGACGAAAAACGTGCCGACGATCGAACCGACCACGCTGACCGCCCCGAGGAGCAGCGGATACACCACCCAGCCGAGCTGGTCTTTGAACAGCAGCGAACCCAGGAGCATGGCCGCGATCATCGTCACCGCGTAGGTTTCGAACAGGTCGGCCGCCATGCCAGCGTCGTCGCCCACGTTGTCGCCGACGTTGTCCGCGATGACCGCCGGGTTGCGAGGATCGTCCTCCGGGATGCCGGCCTCGAGCTTGCCGACCAGGTCGGCGCCGACGTCGGCGGCCTTGGTGTAGATCCCACCACCGAGGCGGGCAAAGACTGAGACCAGGCTCGCGCCGAAAGCAAGTCCAACCAGCACGTCCGGGTTCTTGAAGACGAGGTAGGCGGCCGACACGCCAAGCAGGCCCAGGCCGACGACCATGAAGCCCGTGACCGCTCCACCTCGAAAAGCGACCTGCAGCGCGTCGTTCAGCCCGGAGCGCGCTGCCTCGGCGGTGCGCAGGTTTGCCCGCACGGCGATGTTCATCCCCACGTAGCCCGCCGCGGCGGAGAGAACGGCGCCGACGACGTAAAGACCGGCGGTCTTCCAGTTGATGAAGAACCCGAGCACGATCGCGATGACCAAACCGATGATCGCGATCACCGTGTACTGGCGGTTCAGGTAGGCGGCAGCCCCTTCCTGGATCGCGCCTGCGATCTCGCGCATGCGGTCGTTGCCGGTCGGCTTGCTGAGGACCTGGAAGATCAGGACGACCGCGAACCCAACCGCGGCCAGGCCGCCGGCCACGCCGAACCAAGCTGTGCTGGGATCCACTAACCCTCCCGCATGATCGCTACGTCTCAGGAAACCGCGGAGCGATAGGTTACTTCACCACGCGAGGTCGAAGCGTTGGAGGTTTCCAGTGGCTGCCGACCACTGGGCGTCCACCCGGTCGACCTGGGCCATCCGGGGCCCTTCCTCCACCGCGCGTCTGAGCTGCTCCAGGTCCGGCCGGGCGCCCTCGGCGACCAGCTCGACGGTGCCGTCGTCGTTGTTGCGGACCCAGCCCAAGAGGCGCAGCTGCTGCGCCTTACGCTGGACGAAGTAGCGAAATCCGACGCCCTGCACGTCTCCGTGAACGACGGCGTGCAGCCGCTCCATGGTTATATCGTCCTCGCATGCCGACATCCAGCATCGTGGCCATCGGCGACGAGCTGGTCGGAGGCTTCACGCTCGACACGAACTCTCACTGGATGGCCGAGCGCTTGCGGCTGCTGGGCTATCCCGTCAAGCGCGTCACGCAGATCCGCGACCGGCCGCCGGAGATCGTCGACCGGGTGCGCGGCGAGCTCAATGATGCTGAGGTGACCGACATCTTCTTGAGCGGGGGGCTTGGCCCGACCCCCGACGACCGGACCTTCGCGGCGCTTGCGGACGCGCTGGGCAAAGAGCTCGTGATCTGGGAGGAGACTCGCGCGCGGATCGAGCGGCGCGTGCAGCGCATGCATTCGATGGGACTGCTCGAGTCGCCTGACGTCACCGAGGGCAACCTGAGGATGGCGCGCATCCCTGCCGGTCCGGCCCATGTGTTCAGGAACCGGCGGGGCATGGCGCCAGGGACGATGTACGAGGCCAACGGAAAGCGGATCTTCGTGCTGCCGGGCGTACCCCTCGAGATGAAAGGAATCTTCGCCGAGGAGCTGGAGCCGCAGTTCCTCACTTCAGGGTCGGCGGCGACCGTGCGCGAGGTGCGCTTCACGTTCGCGGTCGAGGCTCGCTTCTATCCGCTAATGCGAGAGCTGGAGGGGACATTTCCGGACGTTTCGGTCGGCTCGTATCCGAACTTCGAGACCAAGGAGCTCGTCATCAGGATCCTGGGCGCCGACCCCAAACGCGTCGAAGCTGCGCTCGAAGAGATCAAAAGGAGAGCACCTGTATGAAGGCTCAGGTCATCTGCATCCCTGGCAGCGTCGCGCCCGCCGCCCAGCGCTACAAGCCACTGATCGACGGCGCGGCCGACGCGGCCGACTTCTACCTGAAGGACCTCGAGGTCTACCGGGAGGCGAAACCACCGTCCGGCTACTCGATCGAGGAGGAGCTGGCGGCCGTCGACCGCTTCGCCGACTCGAAGGGCCTGGGGCGCTTCCACCTCATTGGATACTCGGGCGGCGGCTTCATCTCGCTTGCCTACGCCGGCACGCGACCGGAAAGGATCATCAGCCTGGGCCTGTTCGAACCGGCCCAGATCCCGGGCCAGCTGAGCGCCGAGGAGCAGGCATTCTTCACGGTGTTGAGGCACAAGCTCGACGGCCTGCAAGGCGACGACTTCATGAGGACTTTCATTCGCGAGCAGGTCAAGCCGGGCGCCGTACTGGCTCCGCCTCCGCCAGGTCCGGTTTCTCCCGAGATGCAGAAACGTCCCGCCGGCATCGCCGCGCTGATTGCGGCGTTCCAGGCCTTTCCCTTCGACCGTGACCTTCTGCGAGCGGCCCCCTTCCCCGTCTTTTACGGCTACGGCGACCTCTCGCACTCGGAGCAGGCGCTGAAGGCGGGAATCCTGGCGCGGCTCTTCCCCGACATCCACGTGCAGCGCTACGCCGGCGTGCATCACTTTGTGCCGTCGGAGCAGATCTACACCGCGCCGCACGTGAGCGCGCTGGGCGAGCTGTGGCAGCGGGCGGAGAGGCTAGCCTCCCAGCTTTCGTACTAGGAGCGAGCGCTCCGCCGGGTTCTGACAGACCTCGAGCGCTCGCAGCCGTGCCTCCCGGGCAAGCGCCGTCTCACCCAGCTCGTCCAGCATCTCGGCGCGGGTCGCGTGGAAGAGGTGATATCCGCCGAGCGAGATCGCCAGGTCGTTGACCTCGCCAAGGGCGACCTGCGGACCGCTCACGTGGCTCACCGCGACCGCGCGGTTGAGCCGCACGACCGGGGTGTCCGTCAATCGCAGCAGGGCGTCGTACAGGATCACGATCTGGCGCCAGTCCGTCCGGTCCCAGGACGGCGACTCGGCGTGGACCGCGGCAATCGCCGCCTGGAGCTGGTAGGGGCCGGGAGCGTCCAGCGCCGCCGCGCGGCCCAGCACCTCGAGGCCCTCTGCGATGGCCGCCCGGTCCCAGAGCGTCCGGTCCTGGTCCGGCAGCAGCACCATCTCCCCGGCCTCGTCAAACCGCGATCGCGCGCGGGCGATGTGGAGCCGCATGAGCGCGATCAACCCCAGGAGCTCGGCCTGATCCGGCAGCAGCCGGGCGAGAAGGCTCGCCAGCCAGAGCGCGTCCTCGGCCAGGTCACGCCTCGCCGCGACCTGCGGGCCCCGGCTCAAGTAGCCCTCGTTGAACATCAGGTAGAGCACCGCCAGCACCGCGTCGACCCGTGCCGGCAGCTCGGGGCCTTCCGGCACCCGGTATGGGATGTTGGCGGCGACGATCTTGCGCTTGGCGCGGACGATCCGCTGCGCCATGGTCGGCTCCGACACGAGGAACGCGGCGGCGATCTCCTGCGTCGTGAAGCCCGCAACCGCGCGGAGGGTCAGCGCGACCTGCGCCTCCTGGGCCAGCGCAGGGTGGCAGCAGGTGAAGATGAGGCGGAGGCGGTCGTCTGCCTCGGCCGGATCAGCGGGCACTGCCGACCGCTCCAACAGCGCAACCTTCTCGGCATACCGGCGGTCGCGGCGCAGCAGGTCGATCGCCCGGCGGCGCGCGGTGGTCATGAGCCACGCGCCCGGGTTGTCGGGTATGCCCTGTTCCGGCCATCTCTCCAGCGCTGCGACGAGGCTGTCCTGGACCACTTCCTCGGCGATGTCGAAGTTGCCGAGCACACGGACCATCGCGGCGGTGATGCGTCCGGCCTCCTCGCGGAAGACCGCTGCGACCGCCGCGTCCGTCGTGGTCCTGCTGCCCGTCAGCGCTCCTGCGAGTGATCGACGACCGGCCGGATCTCAACCGTGCCCGGCCATTCCCTGGCCATCGCGAGCGCCTCGTCGAGGTCCGCCACCTCAACTTCCGCGTAGCCGCCGATGACCTCTTTCGACTCGATGAACGGGCCGTCCGTGACCGTGACCCTGCCATCCCTCCGCGAGACGGTGGTCGCCGTGCTGGGTCCCTGCAGCTCATGGCCGCCGAGGATCTTGCCTGCCTTCGAGTACTTCTCGAACCAATGAGCCGACTGCTCGTAGTCCGCCATCGCCTGCTCGCGAGCCTGACCCTCGAGCTGCTCGACGCCCTCCATCGTGCCGCCAAACAAGAGAACGTATTTCATGTTCAAACCTCCATCAGCGACGACGAACGGAGGTGGCCGATTTCGACACGATCACGAGCCCGTGAACTCCGGCTCCTGCTTGTTGAGGAACGACATGATGCCGATCGCGGCGTCCGTGCTCAGCGCGGCGCGGGCGAAGTTCTGCGATTCGATCTCCAGCGCCTCGTCCATCCTCAGATCCCAGCCACGCCGTACGGCGTCCTTGATCATCGCGATTGCCAGCGATGCGGCTCTGGCCAGCCTGCCGGCCAGCTCGTCGACCGCCGCCTGAAACTCCTCCGGCGGCACCGCGCGGTCGACCCAACCGACAGCTTCGGCTTCCTTCGCCGAGAGGCGAGTTGATTCGATCAGGTAGCGAACGGCGCGGGCCTTGCCGATCAGCCGCGGCAAGCGCTGCGTTCCGCCGGCTCCGGGGATGATGCCCAGCGCCGATTCCGTCTGGCCGATCCGCGAGCGGCCGTCCTCGACCATGATCCGGAAGTCGCAGCACAACGTCAGCTCGCTGCCGCCGCCAAGCGCGTGGCCGTTGATCGCCGCAATGACCGGTTTCGGGCAGCGCTCGATGGCGGCGAAGTGGTGGTTCAGGCGGCGCATGAACAGCGCGATCTGGTCGGCCGCGTCGGGCGCATCGCGGTCGATGTTCATCATCGACGTCAGGTCCGCGCCGACGCTGAAGTACTTCTCGTACTCCGACGTGAGCACGATCACGCGGGCGGAAGGGTCTTTGCCGAGCTCCTCAAACGCCGCCGCGAGCTCCTGCATCAGGTCCTCGGCGATCGCGTTGTTGCCCTTGCGGTGCATCACCACGCGCGCGATCGCACCGTCGCGCCTGACGTCGACCAGCTCGCCCATCACGCGGTGAACAGAGGGATTCCGCCCGCGACCTCGATCACCGCGCCCGTGATATATCCCGCCTCCTCGGTGCAGAGAAACGCGATCGTGTTCGCGATGTCCTCAGGCTGGCCGAAGCGCTTGAACACCGTCCGCGACTTGAACCGTTCGTACATCGGGTTGTTGGCGGCGGCCGCCTTTCCGGCTTCCGATTCGATGATGCCCGGCGCGATCGCGTTGGACGTGATGTTGTGGCGGCCGCCCTCGAGCGCCGCGGTCCTGGCCAGGCCGATCAACGCCGCCTTCGTCGACGAATAGCTCGCCTGGCCGAAGCCGCCGAGGGTCCCGGCGACGGAGGACATGAAGATGAGCCGGCCCCACCTGTTCTCGACCAGGTACGGCCACACCTCTTTCGTGCAGTTGAAGGCGCCGGTGAGGTTCACCTTCACGTCGCGGTCCCACAGCTCGTAGGACTGGTTCGGTATCTGCGCCGCGTGGTCAAGCGTGGCCGCGTTGTTGATCAGGATGTCGATCTTGCCGAACTCATCCTTTACCTTCTTGAAGACATCGCGGACCTGCTCACGGTTCGTCACGTCCATCTTGATGGCGAGCGATTTGCGACCCATGCTGCGGATCTGCTCCGCCGTCGCATTCGAGTGCACCCAGCCCTGCGATACGGCCACCTGCGCGAGCATGCTGCCCTGCGACTCCGCCGTCTGCTGCAGGTTCGGGTCGTCCTCGACCAGGACGTCGGTGATGACGACGTCCGCGCCCATGGTCGCGAGGGTGAGCGCGTCCTGCCGGCCCAAACCACGTGAGGCTCCGGTGACAACGGCAACGCGACCCGAAAGATCAAACATGTCTCACCCTCTCAATCTGATGGTGGCGCGCTGGCCGGTCAGCGCACGCGAGATGACCAGTCGCTGAATCTCGGCCGTGCCCTCCCAGATCTGGTAGATCTTCGCGTCCCGAAACCACTTCTCGACCGGGTACTCCTTGATGTAGCCGTAACCACCGAGGACCTGGATGGCGTCGGTCGTCACGTCCATGGCCACGTCCGCGGCGAAGCATTTCGCCATCGAGCCCTCGGCGCGCTCGAAGGGAATGCCCCGTGCGGCCATCCAGCCGGCGCGCCAGATCAACAACCGCGCGGCGTCGATCTTCATCGCCATGTCGGCGAGCTTGAAGCCGATCGCCTCGTGCTGCCAGATGGGTTTGCCGAACTGCTTTCGGTCCTGCGCGTATTCGAGCGCGAACTCGTACGCGGCCCGTGCGATTCCCAGCGCGCCGGCGCCAACGCCCGGGCGCGTGGCTTCCAGCGTCATCAGCGCACCCAGCGCGCCGGGCCCGGCATTGTCGGCATCAGGCTCGCCGCCGAGGCGGTGGTCGAGGGGCACGTGGCAGTCTTCGAGAATCACTTGGGCCGTGTGGCTCGCGCGCACGCCGAGCTTCTTCTCCTTGCGGCCCATGCGAAGTCCCGGTGTGTCCTTCGGAACGAGAAATGACGCGATCCCAGCCGGACCCTTCGACAGGTCGGTGTTGGCGTAGATGACGTGGTAGTCGGCGATGCCGCCGTTGGTGCAGAACTGCTTGGTGCCGTTCAGCACGTAGCCGTCGCTCACCCGCGTGGCGCGCGTCTTCATCGCCAGCGCGTCCGAGCCTGAGTCGGGCTCAGTCAGGCCGAGGCCGCCCAGCACCAGCCGGTCCGGGTTGGTGAACTCGGGGAGCCACCGCTTCTTCTGGTGGTCGGTGCCGCTTGCGCGGATGCCCGCGATGGCGAGCGCCATCGACTGGATGCAGACTGCGATCCCGGCGCAGCCCCAGCTCAGCTCTTCGTTGAGGATGAGCTCGGTCAGGAAGTCGAGGTCCTGACCCCCGTACTCCGCGGGTAGGAACGCCGCCGGGCTGAGGCCCAGCCTGTGCGCCTTCCTTACCACCTCGTATGGAAACTCCTCGGTCTCGTCGAAGTGCGCCGCGACGGGACGGATCTCCTTCTTGGCGAATTCGTGCGCGAGGTCGCGGATCGCCTCCTGCTCGGGCGTGAGCGTGAACTCGAGCGTCACGGCTCGTAGTCCGCCCATGCTTTGGTCAGCACCGCTTCGCCATTCTGGTTGACGGCGGTCAGCTCGAGCTTGCCGACGCCCCCCGGCTCGGCGGTGAACGTCACGGTGTCGCCAGGCACGACCATGCCGGCGAAGCGCACCGAGAGCCGCCGCAGGTGCTCGGGACCGCCGCCGGCCTCCGCGGCCACTGTCGCCGCGATGCCCATCTGCAGCATTCCGTGAGCAATGACGCCGGGCAGACCGACCGAGCGCGCGAAGGCGTCGTCGAGGTGGATCGGGTTGTGGTCGCCGGACGCCTCGGCGTAGGCGGCGATCTGCTCCGTCGTGAAGGTGACGCTGCGCCGGCTCATGAGCGAATCACGAACAGCGCTCGCGACCGGCACATCAATGCGCCGTCTTCGTCCGACGTCTCGGTCTCGAAGCTCACGAAGCGAATGCCGCGCCGGCTGCTGTCAGAGGCGACGCGCGCCTGTGACACCACGGTGTCGCCGATTCGAGGACGCCGTCGCCACTCGAACTCCTGCTCGGCGTGGAGCAGCTTTGCGAAATCGACCGCCGCCTCGTCATCGCCAAACAGCTGAGGCGCCGTGACGCCGAGCGAGTACACGGCGGCGAACGTCGGCGGGACGCCATCGGCCGGATCCGCTCCGATCGCTTCGGCGAACGCCGCCACACGCGCCGATTCGATGCCGAACCTCACCGCCGGGTACGTGCGCCCGGCGACCGCTGCCATGCGAGAAAGACTAGGGTCTTGTCGGTCGCAGGCGCGCCAAGACCCGGCGGAGCAGCACGGGGCGCAGCGCAGACCATGCCTCCATCACCGTGGTGCGCGCCGTCCGCGCCACGTCGGGCGGCGCATACGCCGCGACCGCGAAGCCGCCCGCCAGGTTGCGCACGGGCTCGGCTGCTTCGGGGAACGCCCTCTGCAGCCGCAGGCCCGCCTCCAGCGGGGTCTCGCCGGGCCTGCGTTCAGCGCCGGCGAGGCTCGCGAGAGCCATGGTCCGGCGCCACACGGCCATCACGCTCCGCGGCCGCAGGTACCGGGAGGCCGCGACCAGCAGCAGAAGCAGGATGGCGATGATGACCGCGGCGATCCGCGTGAGAGCCGTCGCATCGAGCGATCCCACCCTGAGGCCGCCGCCACCCGGCAGCGAACCCGGGTCGTTGCGCTCGCCGCGCGTCGGGTTGGCGGTCGAGCTCGAGCCCGGCCCCACGACGCCCGGGATCGGGGTGTCGCACCCATCGTCGCGGAGGCAGGGGTTCGTCCCGGTCTGGCCGCGCAGAATCGGGGTGTAGAAGCCCTGGTCGTCGGGGGTCGGCTCGAACGGAATCCATCCGTACGGCTGCTTGCCGGCCGCCGGCGCCGGGAAGTAGGACTCGACCCATGTGTGCGCGTCTTCGCCGCGGACGACGAAGCTGTTGGTGGTCTGGTCGAAGGATCCCGGTCCGTAGCCACTGACCAATCGGGTGGGGATGCCAAGCGTGCGGAGCATGTCGCCCATCGAGGTCGCGAAGAATTCGCAGTAGCCCTTCCTCGAGGTGAAAAGGAAGAAGTCGATCGGGTCCATGCCGTCCGGAGTGCGGGGCGGCGCCAGCGTGTACGTGAAGTTCTTCGGGTCGCGCAGCCAGTTCTCGATCGCCGTCGCTTCGTCGTACGGGTTCTTGGCGCCCGCTGCGTTCACGATCTGCAGCGCGAGGCTGTGGATCTTGGCGAGCACGGCCGGGTTGCGGTAGCTGGTCTGGGGCAGCGTCGCGTACTGCTCGACCCACACCGGATAGGTGGTCCCGGCGGCTTCGAGGTCTTCGGCGCTGGCCGCCGAATACAGGACCGTCACCGCGTAGTTGCCGGATGAGGTGGAGGGCTGCGTGCTGCTCAGACGGTCGATCGTGTACAGACCGTTGTTCGCGAGCGCCGGTCGAATCTGGACCTGGCTCGCGGCGGTGACCCGGTCGATTCGGTACAGCTCGCCGGGATAAAAGATCACGTCCTGAAAACCGGTCGGCGGCCGGCGCATCAGAACGTCGATGCCGGCCACCTCCTGTTTCTGGTACTGCTCCTGGTAGTCAGGGATCTGGTTCTTCGGAACCGTCAGGCGCAGGCCGTTGCCAGGAAAGCGCCATTCGCCGCCGATGGTCATCGTGTCGTTCACGCCGCGGAAGTACCGCGCCTTGCTGGCGTAGTTGCCGACGACCGTGTAGGTGAAGACGACGTCGCGGGTCTTCTGCAGCGGGCTGCTCAGCTTCACCTCATCGGTGAAACCGGTCACCCCAGAGCCCGTGCGGCCGGTGCCGAAAAATCCCGGATGGCTGAGGCGCTGCTGGAGCTGCGCCCAGCTGGAGAACACTCCGGACTCGACGTCGAGCGTGCGGTCCGCCGTCGATAAGGGCGGCAGCATGATGCCCAGCACGATCAGCGCCGCCATCGCAACGAGGCCGCTCTCCCAAAAGTCCCACCGCGCGTCGCCGGTGAGCTTCACATTGGCGCGGCCCGCGTTGGCGATCGAGCTGGTGTAGTTCGTCCACAGGAGCAGCGCGAGTGTCAGGACCAGCATCGCCAGCGTGAATCCGTTCTGGTCCTTGGGCACGTTCAGCAGGTTGGTCGCGAACGCGGCCGCTCCCGGGATCAGCCCCAGCATCGGCTTGCGCCAGCGCAGCACGCACCATGCCAGCCACGCGCCAGTGACCCACATCAAAAGACAGATCAGGAACAGGTAGAACGACGGGTCGGAAGCCGCAGCACCGTCGCCGATGCGCTCCCACCAGACGGTGATCAGCTGCGGTCCGATCACGTCCTTGGGATGGGCTGCGTGGATCTGCGACCAGGCGCCGACTGCCGCCGCCACCGGAGCGAGGATCGTTCCGACGGGCAGCGCGATCGCGTCTCTGACGCCGGCGAGCGCCTGGGCGGACATCAAGATCGCGCCCGCCAGCGCGATGAAGGTGATGACCTCGATCCCGTCGACCCAGTCCACGGTCGTTGTGGAGCGCGCGACGGTGAACGTGAGGAGCAGCACAAGCGCGGTCGACCAGAAGCGGCCGCCACCCATCGTCTCGCGCACCCGTTCCATGAACATCTCGCGCGGGCTCATGACCGCGTCGAACGCGGCGTCCGGGCCTGTCAGCCTGCCTTCAGGCGATACGTATCGCATCCCTGGTCCTCACGAGTCGGGCAAAGTCGTCACCGCAGCGGACGACGTAGAGGTCCACGTCCTGGCCGAGGTCGAAGCTCGGGTTCTGATCCGGTCCGCCGAAGCTGGCGACGTCGAGGTAGAACACGATCAAGTTCGAGCGACGCCCTCGCACCGCCTGCAGCATGCGGACCCATTCGGGGTCGGCGCTCGGCGTGATCACGGCGATCGCGCGCCGCGGCAGCCGGCGGATGCGATCCCAGGCCAGCGTCTGCGTCAGCGGCGTGCGGCCGTCGGCCTGGCACACCGCGAGGTAGTCGAGGATCATCCGGTCCTGCCGCACCGCCCGGTGCGGCTCGAGCACCGTGCCGCGTGCGTCGTTGGCGATGAGGCCGACCTGGCGGCCGCGGCTGTGCACCTGCGCAGCCATCGAGGCGGCGAGGCTGACCGCATACTCGACGGTGGAGTCCTCACCGTCACCAAAGTGCACTCCGCGGTCGAGGTCGAGCAGGATCCACAGGTCGGTGGTCAGCGGCTGCTCGAAGGTCTTGGACATCAGTCTCTGGTGCTTGGTCGACAGCGGCCAGTGGATGCGGCCGAAGCTGTCGCCGGTGGCGTAGTCGCGCACGCCTCCTGTCTCGGGCGGGTAGTCGGCCCAGGCGCCAAACGCCTGCGAGCTGCCGACCTGCTGTGAGCTCGGCGTCATGAGGTCCGGCACCGGCCGCACACGCGGATACACGAGGATCGACGTCCGCTGGGTCAGCTTCAGCTCGCGATCGAAGAGACCGAAGGGTTCACGGACCCGGAGCGACGTCGGCCCGAGCGCCATCCAGCCACGCCGCCTGTAAACGCCGCGGGCCTTCCACCGCACCAATTCGCTGCCCAGCGAGATCACGCGGCCGGGCTGATAGTCCGAGATCTGGCTGAGGTCTCGGACCTCAACCCACGGCGCAGGGATCCAACCTTTGCGCTTGACCTCGAAGACCTCCTCGTACACCTCCCCGACTGTCGGCGTGCCGGGGTCGACACGCCGCGAGACCGAGACTCCGCGGATGGCCAGCTTCGGCCAAGCCCACGCGATGACGAAGAGAAGGCACAGCGCGTACGCGAACGCGTAGGCGGGCCGGATCGCCGTCAGGTACGTGAAGAAGAGGAGCATGCCGAGCGCGCCGGCGAGCGCGAGCTTGCTCATTGGAAAACCTCTTGCTTTCGGCTACCCGTCGTAAGCCATCTGCGGCACGTGCTCGCGCTCGAGCAGTCCCGCAACCAGCTTGCCCGCGCTCTGCCCTTGCATCTCTGCGTTCGGTCGCAGGATGATGCGGTGGGCGAGCACCGGCTCGGCCAGCGCCTTGACATCGTCCGGCATGACGTAGCTGCGGCCCTGGACCGCGGCGAGGGCCTGGCTCGCGTGGTAAAGATGCAGGGTGCCGCGGGTGCTCGCGCCGAGCGCGACCTCGGGGTTGCCACGGGTCCTCCCCACCAGCCGAGCGATGTACTCGCGCAGCTCAGGCTTGACGAAGACTTCTCGCACCGCTTTCTGGGCCGCCCTCAGCTCGTTCGGCGAAACCACCGGCTGGAGCTCCTCCATCGGCTCCTCGACCTTGTGCTGGTTCAGCAGGTTCGCCTCTTCCTTTTCCGTGAGATAACCAAGCCTGACTTTCATCAGGAAACGGTCGAGCTGGGCTTCGGGTAGTGGGAATGTGCCCGAGTACTCGACCGGGTTCTGGGTCGCCATGACCATAAACGGCTTGGGCAGAACGTGGGTCTCACCGTCGATGGTGACCTGCCGCTCTTCCATCGCCTCCAGCAGCGCGGCCTGGGTCTTGGGGCTGGCGCGGTTGATCTCGTCCGCGAGCAAGACCTGGGCGAAGACCGGCCCGGGACGGAACTCGAACTCGTTGAGCTTCTGGTTGAATGCGCGCACCCCCGTGACGTCAGAGGGCAGGAGGTCGGGCGTGAACTGGATCCGGCGGAAGGTGCAGTCGAGCGAGCGAGCCAGCGACTTGGCGAGCATCGTCTTGCCGACGCCGGGCACATCCTCGATCAGCAGGTGGCCTTCGCAGAGGAGAGTGACAAGACACTGCCGGATCTCATCGTTTTTGTTGATGATGGCCCGTCCCACGTTGGACATGAACGCATCGGCGACTCTTGTGACCACTTCGGCGGACCCCACTTCTTTGGCGATTATAGGTTGGCCGTTCTCCTCTCCCATGTCAGGTCAATACGGCTCGGGGTTGCGTTTGGTTCCGCGATCGGGTTCGTTACCAAATTGCTCAGCGGCCGTCATCTCATTCAAATGAGGTTTGCCGCCGCGCTGGTGCTGCTTGCCATCGCCGCCTGCGGGGCCGTCAGGCCGGCTCCGGTCGTCGGCAGCCCGCTCAGCGAGCCGCGGCTGAAGTTCGCGGTGATGGACACCGTCGGCACGCCGGTCTACTGCGATCCGGACTTCTACCCCGTCGCGCGCGCCGGCGCCGAGGAGGCCACTGCAGTCTCGACCTTTCCGCAGATCAAGGCTGACTCCGAGGTGTACGCCGCGATCGTCGCCCACGAGCACCTGCCCTCGGGCGACCTGACCGACGCCCAGAAGCTCGTGGTGTACCGCGCATGGAAGCTCCTGCGAGCGGTCGCCCTGGCGTCGAGCGGGACCGATCTTTCGTTCTCGTACCGCGTCCGGTCGAAGACTGGGAGCGCCGCGTACGAGATGGTCAGCGGAACGGTGCGCGTCGACGGCGTCGTCACGGTCGGCTCGCGCAGCGCGACGGGCGCGCCCAACTGCCCGATCTGCCTCGCCGACTCGACGATGATCGCGACGCCGAGCGGGTCTGTTCGCGTGACCGACGTGCCCCTCGGCACGTTCGTGTGGACCCAGGCGGCCGACGGTTCGCGAGTCGCCGCGCCGGTGATCGAGGTCGGGAGCATGGCGGCTCCGGCGGGGCACATGATGGTTCACCTCTTGCTCGCGGACGGACGTGAGCTGCTTGCCTCGCCGGGACACCGGACCGCGGATGGACGCGCTCTCGGGACCCTTGGTCAAGGCGATGCGCTGGATGGCTCCACCATCACCCGATGGGAGCTCTTGCCGTACGCCGGCGGGCGGACTTACGACCTCCTGCCCGCCGGCGCAACCGGCCATTACTGGGCGAACGGAATCCTGCTGTCGAGCACGCTTGCCAGTTACGCAGGGGGTCCTGATGCCAGCGACGGGACGACGAACACCTCGCTGAATCCTGGTCCGTCGAACTGAAAGGCAACGCACCACGAGGCTCCCGCCGGTAGACCCACATTGATCTGCCAGGTCATGTACCTCTCGCCGCCGGCAACGGAAACCTCCGGCGAGTTTGTGTCCTCGGGTGGGTGATCGGTGTCCAGCAGCGTCTCCTGATGCTGCTTGACCGCAATTCCGTTCTTGTCGCGATCCTGGCCGGTGATCGCTCCCGCAGCGAATGTGCCTACGAAGACCAGTGCCTGGCCCGTGACGACGTCCCTACCCCGGCCAAGGACGAGGCCGTTCATGCCGCGCGGGACCAGGAGCCACTGGAATCCGTAAGTTCCCCATGCGCTCTGGCTGTCGTAAACGACCGGCATCCCGATGACGGGACCGCTTCCGAATCCCCGGACGTTCCCTGCGCCCAAACCCGGGACTATGCCGGAAGGACTTGTCGGGCAGCCTTGACCGGGATCGAAGACGGGCAAATGCAGCGGCCTCGCCTCGAGGGCGGCCAGCGCTTGCACGGCTGTTTTCGCGGGCCGGTTAACAAAAGTGCTCAGGTCGCGAGAGAGGCGGCCGCCTGCCAGCACTCCGACAGCCATGGCCACCAGCACAAACACTGCGGCAATCGACATCACACCCCGCAGCCTCGTCGACCATGGAAAGCGTGCGCGCGAGCGAGGCCGATCGACCATGGCCGCACTGACGATTCGCTCGGTCATGCCGTATGTGGAGGTGGCGATCTCGTCGAAAGCCAAATGAATGTCGGTTCGCAGACTCACCTGAGGGCCTCCTCAACCGCGACACCTGGTCGCAACTTGCCAACCGCGCGATGCAGCCTCGCGCGAGCCGCGCCGGCGGACTTTCCGGTGACAGCTGCCACCTCTTCCACCGGCATGTCGAGATAGAAGTACAGAGCCACCACCAGCCTGTCCTCATGCCCCAGCCTGGCGATTGCGCGTCTGAGGTCGGCTCCGCGTACCGTGCGCTCCTCTGTCGACGTGATTGCGAGCTGCTCGGGGATGCCGAGGTTGACCTGGGTCGCCCATTTCCGGCGTCGCGCGTTGCGGCATTTGTTTGCCACCACGCCCAGGAACCACGGGCGCAGACGCCCCTGGTCACGCATGCGGCCGACCTTGCGCCAGGCGGTGAGCGAGGCTTCCTGGACCGCATCCTCCGCCGCCTGCGCGTCATGCAGCATCGCGAGCGCGAGGCGAAAACCAGGGTCGATCAACGGTCGGAGCAGGTCGGCAAAGGTCGCATCGCTGAACGGATGCGGAGACCTGGACGGCTTGACATCTGCCACCTGCTGCATGTCTCACCTATTCCTGTCGCCGGCCAGGCGGTTTGTGACAGCGCTAGGAGACTTCTTCCTCTTCCACCAGGCGGAGGTGGCCGCTGCTCACGTCGAGTCCGAGGTGGCGCGCAAAGAAACCGGCGACGCGTTCGACGTAAAGAGGGCGGTCGGCGAAATACGCGCCCGTGTGCGGCGCGCCCTGCACGATCCAGATCTCGCGCGGACCGCGGTACGCGTCATAAAGGCGGCGGCTGTGATTCACATTCGTCATCTCGTCCGCGCCGCCGTGGATGAAAAACAGCGGTCGGGGCTCGAGCGAGCTGAGCACATCGATCGGACGGCACTCCGACAGCCGGCTCCGCGTCCGGAGCCAGAACATGACTCCGGCCAGCCACACAAACGGCGTCCCGGGCAGCTTGCTGCTGCGGCGGACATTCTCGACCAGCAGCTTGCGCAAGTCGCTGAATGGACTGTCGAGGATCAGCGCCTGCACCCCAGGTTCGCCCGCCGCCCCGAGCAGCGAGACGACCGCGCCCATCGAGTAACCGAGCAGGCCGATCCTCGCGTTGGGGATGCGCTTGCGAGCAAACGCGATCGCGGCCTGGAGCTCGAGCACCTCCTTGATGCCGAAGGTGATCGGCGCCCTGTCGCTGCCGGGCATGCCGCGATACGAGTAGAGGATGACGTTGAAGCCCTTCCGCCACAGCGCGACGGCGATTCCGAGCGCGCCCTGCCGCTGCCCTTTGTGCCCGCCGGAGATGATCACGGTCTGCGGCGACCCGGGCTGGCGAAAATGCCAGGCGCCAAAGTTGACGCCGTCCGCGGTGACGAGCTCGACCTCCTCGTAGTCCGCCTGGAACTCGAAGGGAGTGAAGGTGAAGTCGTCGAGCCAGCTCGGTCGCGACGGCACGAACGCGCGCCGGTAGATCGCGTAGGACAGGACGGCGTACAGGAGCAGAAGCCCGGCGATGACGAGGCCCGCGTACATCAATGAGGCCACCTGGGTCGAAGCTTACCCAGAACGCCCCGGCTCCGCCTTTTTCGCCGGCTCCGCCGGGCGGCCGGCCATGCTCTCCTCGTAGCGGCCCAGGACGAACAGCGTCAGGCTGAGCCGGTTCAGCCACCGCCGCACCTCTGGATTGGGCAGGCCGCCCGCCCGCTCCAGGGTCAGGCACCTGCGCTCCGCCCGGCGCGTGATCGCGCGCGCCAGGTCCAGCGCGCCGGACGCGGGCGTCGCTCCGGGCAGGATGAATCCCGAGGGCATCGCAGCCTCGGACTCGAGCTCGCTGATCAGCTGCTCGAGGCGCTTGACCTGTGATTCGCCGGTGGTGACGAACGTCTTGTCGGCGTCGGGGTTGGTGCCGAGCTCCGCCCCCACCGCGTAGAGCCCACGCTGCAGCTCCTCGCAGATGGCGCGTACTCGTCCGTGGGACGTGAGCGCGCGCGCCAGTCCGAGCGCGCTGGACGCCTCGTCGACGGTGCCAAACGCTTCGATCCGAGGATCGTCCTTCGGCGCGCGACCGCCGCCCAGAAGACCCGTCGTGCCGTCGTCCCCTGTGCCCGACAGGTCGAGCATCCGCTTTCGGCGCGGCCCTTTGCTAGACGAAGACCCGGGTGAGCTCGTACAGCTCCTTGGGCACGCGGCGGGTCTCCTGGATGACCTCGGTGATGGGCACGACCTCGACGTCCCCGTTGCGCCGGATCGGGATCACGCCGCTCTGGCCCTGGACGATCAGCTCCACCGCGGCGACGCCGAGCCTGGTCGCCCAGATCCGGTCCACCGGCGACGGCGAGCCGCCGCGCTGGAGGTGTCCGAGCACGGTCACCCGAGTTTCGAAACCGGTCTCGTGCTCGACCGCGCTTGCAAGAATGTCGCCGATGCCGCGCTTGGCGAGCCGGATGTGGCCGAAGGCATCCTTTTCCGACTCTCCGCCCTGCTCCCTCTCGAGCTCGGGAATATGCGCGCCTTCGGCGACGATGATGATGCTGAACAGCTTGCCCTCCCCGCGCCGGCGATAGAGATGGGCGACCACCTCGGAGAGGCTGACCTCAAACTCGGGAATGATGATGAGGTCGGCGCCGCCGGCGATCCCACCCATCAGCGCCACCCACCCCGCCTCTCTTCCCATGGCCTCGACGACCATCACGCGATGGTGCGCGGAGGCGGTCGTATGGAGTCGGTCCAGCGCCTCGGTGACGACACCCACCGCCGTGTCGAAACCGATGCAGAACTCCGTCACCGAGAGGTCGTTGTCGATCGTCTTCGGCACGCCCACCGTCCGGAAGCCCGCCTCGTGCAGCCTGGCCGCGACGCTCAGCGTGTCGTCACCGCCAATCGGGACCAGGGCGTCGACGCCATGGTGCTTCAGCGTCTTGATCACTCGCGGGATGCCGTCTCTCTCTTTCGCCGGGTTCGTCCGCGACGTGCCCAGGATGGTTCCGCCCATTGGGAGGATGCCGCGCACGTCCGCCGGTGTCAGCTCGTCGATGAGACCCTCCTCGAGGCATCCGGCCCAACCATTCTTGACGCCGGTCACGCGGTGCCCGAGCTGGAACGAGCGCCTGGCGACCGCTCGGATGGCTGCGTTGAGCCCGGGCGCGTCGCCACCCCCGGTGAGGATCCCGATGCGCACGTAAGTAGGTTAAGCCGTCCCCAGCCGCTCCATGAGCTGGTCCAGGCTGACCTCCGCCAGCGAGCCGAGGAGGAGGTCGGCGTAGGTCAGGTCGAGCTGGGCCGTGATGTTGTTCGGGATGGCGACGCAACGCATGCCGGCCCGCCTGGCCGCGGTGATTCCGTGGGGCGAGTCTTCGATCGCGATCGCTTCCGACGCTGACACTCCGAGGCAGGCGAGCACGGCCACGTAGAGGTCGGGCTCGGGCTTCGCGTGCGCGACGTCGTCGCGGCAGCGAAGGCAGTCGAACCTGTCGAGGATGCCAAGCCGTTCCAGGTGGCCGCTCACCCAGTCGGAGGTCGAGCTGGACGCGACACCGATCTTGATGCCTCGTGCGCGCGCCGCGTCCAGCAGCGAAACCACCCCGGGCAGGAGATCCTGGGCGAGAATCATCTCGGTGCGCCGGCCGATGCGCCGGTCGAGCACCTCCTGCGGCAGAGGCCGGCCGAGCCGCTCCTCCAGGTGGTGCTGCGGATGAAAGCCGGTGGTGGTCGAGCCGACGATCTGCACCCACCGCTCAAACGGCAGCTCCTCGCCATGAGCCTCGTAGACCTCGAGCCACGAGCGGTAGACGGGCTCCTCGGTGTCGAGGATCAGGCCGTCGAAGTCAAAGACTAGGGCTCGAATCACGTTTGCAAAGGTTAGGATCGCCGTGCCGTGACCGCCGAACGCAAACCTCAGCAGCAAGCTTCACTCGGGTGGCTCGGCGCCCTGCTCTCGGGCCTCGCGCTGGTGACCATCGCGCTCATGCTCGTCATCCTGTTCGGCGTCTTCGACGCCCTCCATTTCGGCTCGATCGCCGACTTCTTCACCCCCGACCCGGCGGCCGCCGCCGGCACTCTCGGCCTGGTCGGCGGCGCCGAGGGCGTCACCCTCAGCATCGTGCTCCTGGGCGTGATGTTCGGCATCCAGACGACGTCCTCCCGCTACTCGCCGCGCATCATCGGCATCTTCACGCGCAACCCGCTGAACGCCCTTGTGCTCAGCTTCGCGCTGGCCTCGATCCTCTACACGTTCCTCGTCCGCTCGGAGGTGAAGGTCAGCTACGTGCCGATGGCCAGCGTGGCGGTGGCTGAGATCCTGGCCCTCATCAACTTCGCGCTCCTCTTCCCGTATGTCCTCTACACGTTCGAGGTGATGCGGGCGGAGACGCTGGTCTCGGGGATCATGCGGCGCGCGCGCCGCGAGCTCGGAGGTGGCAAGCACAACCGCCGCAGCCTGCAGCACCGCCGCAACCTGCTCACATGCCTGGAGCAGGTGTCGGACATCGCCTACGGATCGATCCAGCTCGGGGACATGCCCGTGTGCGTGATGAGCATCGAGGTCATGGGCGACTTCCTTGTCCGCCAGTACCTGCCGGTGAAGAAAAACCTGAACCCGGAATGGTTCAAGGTCGGGCACTCAGAGCTGCCCGGCGCGTCGGACCAGATCATCGCCGAGGTGAACCGCGCAGGGACGTGGTTCTCTTACAAGGTGATGTCGAGCTTCGTCGACATGGTGGGACTGACTCCAGTCCACCGCAAGGAGGCGGTGCACGCCATCGCAGTGACGACGCGCAACATCGGGCTGGCCGCGATTGAGGCCGGCGACCCCGAGGTCGCGGAGCTCAGCCTCCGCTTCTTCAACACCTACCTGCGCACCGCTATCAACCGCTCTGCGCCGACCTTTGCGTCCGCGATCATGAACGAGTACCGCCGCTTTGCCATCGACGCGCTCGAATGGCGGCGCGACCTGGCGGTGGAGGCGGCCGCGCACTTGCTGCGCTACGGACGGCACTTCGACGAGGCCGGGATGCCCGCGATCTTCGGAGCTGCGGCCGAGGATGTCGCCGACCTGGCCATCGAGGCTCGCGTCCGGGACCCCCAGGTGTCGTTCCGCCTCGCCCAGCTCATGGTCCGCAACCTTCTCGACCTCGTTCCCAACGCGCGCCCGATCGGCCTCAACGGCCTTTTCAAAGGCGTCGCCAAGCTCACCTGCTGGGCGATGGCTGCGGACGAGAAGGACATCACGCACGTCCTCGTCGAAGGCATCGCGGCTGCGCCGCCGGACTTCGTCGACGCCGCGCTCGGCCGCATGGAGGCGATGCAGAACGGGCTCTTCTGGGAGGTCAACGAGCGTGTGATCTCGTTCGACTGGGTCGAGAAACCGCTTCGCGACGAGATCCCCAAGCTGCGGGCCGCCCTTCGTCGCGCAAAGGCGAGCGGCAACGGAGCGGTCGACCTCGAGGATGCGCCGGTGGTGGCGAAGGACCTGGTCCAGCCCGAACCGACTAAACAGGCCGGTTGATCATCGCGGTCGAGGCCGTCTCGAAGTAATCGAGAAAGGCCTTGCGGACGGCGGGCGCGAGGTCGAGCGATTCCACCGCCGCCGTCATGTGCCGCAGCCAGGCGTCGCGCTCCGGCCGGCCGATGGCGAACGGCTGGTGACGCATGCGAAGTCGCGGGTGGCCGCGCTGCTCGCTGTACGTCGCCGGTCCGCCCCAGTACTGGATCAGGAACAGCGTCAGGCGCTCGGTCGCCCCTGAGAGGTCCTCGTCGGGATAGACGGCACGCAGGATCGGATCATCGGCGACACGCGCATAGAAACGCTTCACCAACAACCTGAAGGTTGGCTCACCTCCCACCAGCTCGTAAACGCTCCGATTCAGCACCTGTCCGATGCTAAGTCGCGGGCGTGTACGCGACGGCGTAGCGCTCGACCTCGTCCTCGCGTGGGAGGAACCACGCGATGCCGACGGTGATGATGACCAGGATCACGTGCGTCATCAGCGACCGCTGGAGGCCTATGGCATCCGCGATCGCTCCGTTGATCGGCACGCCGATCGCGCCGGTGACGAAGCCAAGCCCCATGACGAGCCCAGATGCAAGGCCGGCGCGCGCCGCCATCAGCTGCTGCGCCATGAGCAGAAGGAGAGGCGCTGTGGAGGCGGCGAGAAAGCCGATGAGGATGCCGCTGGCGAAGGCCCACGGCCCGGGGAACATCGTGAAAAGCAGGATCGCCGGCACGGTTAACACGAGCGTGGTGAGGATGACGGTGCGCCGCCCGTAGCGGTCGGCCAGAGAGCCACAGCCGACCGTCCCCACCGCGCTCGCCAGCACCAGTGTCGTGGCCAGCGGGCCGTAGAACGCCGGCCCGTAGCCCAGCTCCCTGTACCACGTGGGCGTGAACGCCTGGAACACGTTGACGGTCCAGCTGCGGGACATCATCACCGCAATCACGACGGCGAGCCCGAACACCGGCACCGACTGGGCGCCCAACCCCGGCCGTCGGACAGCACCCGGCGCCGCGCGAGGCAGACCTCGCATCCGCCACAAGAGGTAGCCGCCCGTCACGAGGCCCGGAACCACGAGCAGGCCGGTGCCGTGGATGCCGAACGCGCCGAACACCAGGATTCCGATGAGCGGACCCGCGGCGACGCCGACGGTGCCCGCGGTGACGTAGACGGACATGCCGAAGCTGCGCCGCCATGCCTGCAGCAGGCCACGAACATCCAGCGCTCCGAGCGGATGAAACGCCCCCGATCCAACCCCTGACGCGAGCGCGAGCGCGACCAGCAGGGGAAAGCTGTTGACGAATCCGACTGCCGAGAACGTGATCGCCGTCCAGACCAGGGCCAGCCCCGTGAAGCGCGTGCCGAAGCGGTCCGCGAGCAGCCCGAACAGGGGCTGTGAGATCGCCGCGGTGCCGCCGTACGCGAGGCTGATGAGACCGACCGTGGCCAGGTTGAGGTGAAAGCGGCCGATCAGGATCGGGTACAGGATCGGAATCACGCCGACGTAGCTGTCGACCGTGAAGTGACCGAGCATGAGCGTCACCAGCCTTCCGTTGCGCAGCAGATCTTTCACTCGAAGATATGATCGCGGTCGGTGGGCGAGCTTCTGTACCTGAGCCGTGCCGACGTCGAACGTCTCCTCGACGTCGACGCGATGCTCGACGCGCTGGCGGCCGCGCTCGTCATCTTGTCGTCTGGGAAGGCATCAGTGCCGCCGCGCACCGCGGTGCGCCTTGACGGCGGCCTCCTCGGCGTGATGCCCGGCCACGTCCCCGGCGTCGCGCTAGAGTCCAAGCTCGTCTCGGTTTTCCCGGGCAACGAGGAGCACGGCCTCCCCTCCCACCAGGCCCTGATCGCGCTTTTCGACGAGAACACCGGCGCACCGCAGGCGGTGATGGACGGCACCTACATCACCGCCATCCGGACTGGAGGCACGGCCGCGGTCGCCGCGCGGGTCCTGGCGCGTCAGGACGCCGCGGTGCTCTCGATCCTCGGCGCCGGCGTTCAGGGGTGGTCCCACCTCCAGACGTTTCCGCGCGTGCGCGACTTCAGGGAGATCCGCATCGCGTCGCGGAACGTGGACCGCGCGAGAAACCTCGCCGCGCGGGATCCGCGCGCCCGTGCCGTGGGGTCGTTCGAAGAAGCGGTGCGCGGCGCGGACGTGGTCGCGTGCTGCACCGACGCGCGCCAGCCCGTCCTCCAGGGGGGCTGGCTGAAGCCCGGCGCTCACGTGAGCTCAGTCGGCGGGACTTTTGGGCCCGAGCTCGACGCCGCGACCCTCCAGGCGAGCGACATCTTCGTCGAGTGGCGCGGCGCCGTCACCAACCCGCCGCCGGCCGGGGCTCACGAGCTGCAAGGTATGGATCCTGACAGGGTGACCGAGGTCGGCGAGGTCCTCGCCGGCACGAAGCCGGGACGGGTCAGCGACGACGGGATCACGCTCTACAAGTCGACGGGCCACGCCGTCGAGGACGCAGCGACCGCGCGCCTCGTCTACGACCGCGCCCGAGAGTCGGGCGCAGGGACACGCCTGCAGCTCTAGAGATCGATCAGGCGCGACGGCACCACGTTGATGATGCGGGTCGACTTGAATTTCCGCTCCGGGATCGTCCTGCCGAAGGGATGGATGTGGCCGTGCACGGCCAGCAACGGGTGAAAGCTCTGAATGAGACGGAGCACGCCCACGAACCCGACATGCGCCGCATCCTTCGCGTCGGCCAGCCCGAAGGGCGGCGCGTGAGTGACGAGAATGTCGAGCTTGCGCCCCGCGCGGACGCGTTTCAGGCGAAGCCGGAGCTCCAGCTTCAACGCGCGCCGGCTCATCTGCCCTTGCGAGTACTGGTTGGGCCCTTCCTTGTAGCGCAGGCTCCCACCCAGACCGGCGATGCGCAGGCCCCTGACGTCTTCTAGCCGGCCGTCGATGTTGATGCAGCCCTGAGGCCCTGGGATCGGAGGAAGCTCCGATCGCAGCGGCATCCAGGTCATGTCCGGGACGACGAGGCTCTGGTCGTGGTTGCCGGGCACGTATAGAAGGGGGACGTCAAGCCGGCTGACCAGGTACTCGAGATAGTCGAAGGGCAGGTCGCCGCAGGAAAGGACGATGTCAGGCCGGATCGCCGGGAGCCTGTCGCCGTAGAGCGACTCGTCGATCTCATCGCCGACCGCGAGGATGCGCGTCTTTGCTGTTACACCCGTTTGAAGCGGAGCGCCGTCCAGTTGTCGTCGATCGCCACGAACGCCACGGGCTTGAAGCCTTTCTCCGACGTGATCTCGCCCAGCACGTCGCGCCGCACCCACCATGGCGTCGCGGGCAGGTCCGTGACGCCACGCGTCTTGCCACCTTTCGGGTAGGTGATCCAGAGAAGGCCGTCGGCCTTCGCCGCCCGGATTGCGGTCGGGCCGAGGCGACGGAGGTCGCCGACGTCCTTGACGAAGAGCAGCACGACGTCATACGGCTCGCTTTGCTGCAGCTCGGTCGTGATGGCGGAGGGCCCAAGGCGAAGCTTGTCGACGTAACCGTCCGGCGCGTTCAGCACCGCCACGCGATGCTCGGGCGCCAGGCGAAGCTTCTTGGCCATCGGGCTGAGGCCGAGCTTGTCGGGGCCCAGCGCCGGGAGCGACCGCTGCGAGTCCAGGTGTCCCATCGCTTTCGCACCACACATTAGAAGGAAGGGCGTCGCGAAAGATCGAATCCGGCGTCATATGATCCGCGCCTATGTGGATGCTCGTGGCCGGTGCGGCGGCAACCCTGCTCGTGGCCGCGTGCTCGTCCGCGCAGCCCACCTTCTCCGTGACGGGCGCCTCGGTCGACCCGACCTACCGGTGTCCGGGCGGCGCGAGCAATGCGCCGTATGACCTCCACGCCGCGGTCGAGGTCCACAACGGCACGTCGCATGCCGTGACCATCGAGTCCATCACCGCCAAGATGAAGCTGGCCGCAGTCAAGGGAAGCTGGCTCGAGAAGGTCGGCGACCTCTTCGACGCCGGAAGCGCGAAATTTGACCCCGCCACCGTGCCGGCCGGGTCGACCGCAACGATCAACGCCACGATTCGGAGCGCGTGCACGAGCGGAAAGTACGACTCGTCGCTGACGAGCTCAGGCGACTACGTGGTCACCATGAGAGTCAAGACGTCGGCGGGCACATACTCGATCGCCGCGCGCAACCACCACCAGATCCTGGCCGCCTAGCGCGCTACGACTGCAGGACGTCGATCGCCTCGCCGGCCGCCGCCAGCCAGGCCGGGTCCTGCAGCCAGGTGTCGACTCCCCACAGGAGCACTACGTCGAGCGACTCCTGCCGGTAGTTGACGGCGCTGGCGATCATGTCGTCCGGCGTGAACGTGCCGCTGTCTGACCAGGGATGAGCCTGCATCTCGGCGAGCCAGAGGTCTTTGTCCCTGCCGTGCGCGCGGTCGGCCCAGAACGCGATCGATTGCTGCTTCCACTGTGCCCGCAGGCTGATGCTGGTCACGTGCCTGTACGGGATGTTCGGCCCGTCGATGTACATGTCGAGGCCCAGTGCGTCGCCGGCATACATCGCGGCCTCGGGATGTCCTGTCGGACCGAATGGTGTCAGCAGCGCTGGAGCCCAGATCTGGAGCATGTCGATCGTCGTGTTGAGGCCGTCGTAGGTGGTGATCGCGGCTTTGTGCGCGGGGTCGAGACGGTGCACGAGGCCGATTTCCCAAGCAAGCTGATCCGGGCCGATGCGGTCGTCGCCGGTGATCTCGTTCGTCACGTAATCGAGCGGCTCATTCTCGACCTGCCACGCATACAGCAGCGGTGAGTCCCGATAGCGCGTGACGCTGGTTTCGAAGTACGTGCGGTAAGCGCTGCCCGCCATCACCTGGCCCAGGTATGGCTGCTCTCGCGGTCCGGCCCATCCGGGCGAATGCAGCTCCGGATACAGGAAGTTGCGCGCACCGATCGTCAGCACGACACGTGTTCGGTGCGCGGATCTCAAGTTGTGGTTCGCGACCACTTGCAGCAGCCTGTCGATTGAGGTGAAGTCGAGCCGATCTGGAGTCGGCTGAACCATCGACCAGTAAACCGGCAGCCGGACGAGGTCCGGTTGTGTCGCGTCGACCAGCACTTCCAGATCGGCGGCGGGATCGCGTTCCCCGTACTCGGAGATCAGCGGGCTGAAGCTGAATCCTGCAAGCGGCGGCGGTGGAGTGGCCGGCGGCCAAACTTCGCTGCCGAGCGCGAGCGCGGCCAGAACCATGACCAGCAGATTTTTCATCGCCGGCGCAACGCGCAGCCGTTGCCAGGCACGGGTTTTTGGCTTGCTTCAAGCGTTGCTGGGGTGGAGGCTCCGACGCTCACATGCCCCGCATCTGGATCGTTGCGCTTGGCTTTGCTCTCGCCGGCCTCGGTGGGCTGGGCGTCTACTTCCTGCCCGTCTTTCAGACCGCCGCGAGCTCGACCGCGCGTGGTCCAGGCTTGCCGAACCTGAACCCGATCCCAGCCCCAACCCAGCCGTTCACCGTGCTGCTCCTGGGATCGGATGACGATTCCAAGTTCGTCCCTGAGCGGCTCAACACGCAATCGATGATCTTGCTTCGAGTTGATCCGCAAGCCAGGCAGGCGACCATGCTCTCGATCCCGCGCGACCTCTGGGTGCCAATTCCCAACGCGGGCTACGGAAAGATCAGCACGGCGTATCAGATCGGAGGCGCCCAGGCCTCTATCGCGACTGTCGAGAGCAACTTCAAATTGCACGTCGACGACTACGTGTGGATAGGCCTCAACGGCCTGGTGAATCTGATCAACAAGCTAGGTGGAGTCAACCTCCAGGTTACCAATCCGGTCATGGACGACTTCTATCCGGCGGACCTCGACCCCGCCGGCAATCCATATGACTACTACCGCGTCGCGGTGCTCCCGGGTGCGACCCACATGGACGGAGTGCATGCCCTGCAATACGTGCGATCACGACACGGCGACGCGCGCGGTGACTTTGCGCGGTCCGAGCGCCAGCAGCAGCTGCTCCTCGCGGTCAAGGCGGGGGCGGCGCACGTCACCGTCGCCGACCTGCCGGCGCTGGCAAGCGCCTTCAACGGCGAGATCAAGACAAGCATCGACATCGACAGGCTGCGGGCGCTGCTCTCGATCGCCAACAACTTCAACGGCTCGAACATCCAGCGGACCGTGCTCGTGCCCCCATACACGTCGCAAGGATTCGCGGCCGGTCAGGACGTGGTGTTTCCTGACTGGAACCAGATCCTCCCGCTCGTCCACAAGACGTTTCCCTGATGCGCTGGGCAATCGGAACCGGTCTTGTCGTCTTGATGCTCGCGTTCGGCGTCGGCGTCTATCACGCAGCCGGGCTGATGAGAGCCACCAGCAACGTGGTGCACCGGCCGAACGAGGTCTCGGCGCCGCCCCTGCCGGGCACGATGTACCTGGTCCAGGGCGGAGCGATATTTCGCTTTCGGCGCGGCTCCTTCACCCAGGTCACGTCTGCGGACGGATGGATGCAGCCTGCGATCGCGCCTGACGGCTCTGGGCTCGTGGCCGTGCGGCGGAGCACCAACTACTCCGACCTCTTCCTGCTCACCAACACAGGCAAACGGATCGCGCAGCTCACGCACAACTACACGCCGGGCCCGGCCGAGAGCAGCCACTGGTCTTTCTATCCGCGGTTCAGCCCCGACGGCGCGACCCTTTTCTACGACTACGACCCGACGAGCCGATTCAACACCTACCAGGTCGACCTCGCGATCTTTGCGAGCCCTTCGAATCCAGGGGCTCCAGGATCGGTCCAGTGGACCCGGCCCAACGACTACACCGGCGGCGATGTGAACCCGGTGCCGCTGAAGGACGGCGGGCTGATCTACACGCGCTACTCCATAGACGACTCGTTCCAGGTTCACTCCCAGGTCTGGCTCCAGAAACGGCCCGCCAGCGCGGGCCAGGCGCTGACTCCGCCCGACCCGGGCTGCGCGCAGCCCTCACTCTCGCCCGACGAAAAGCTCATCGCGATGATCTGCAGCAAGGGCTCGAATCAGTCCGCTGACCTGGAGGTCGCCACCTTCGACGCCGCGACGGCTGCGCTCGGGCCACCTGCGACGCGGGTCAGCGACCAGCTCGCGGCCTCACCGGTTTTCTCCCCCGACGGGAAGACCATCGCGTTTCTCGCGCCGTCCAGGCCAGGCGGCTCCTTCCAGCTGTGGACGGTCAATTCGACCGGTTCCGCCTCGGTTCGCAACCTCACGACCGACCTCGGGCTCGACTCGACGTCGGCGCCCGCTTGGGTAGGAGGCTAGATCATCCGTGGAATCCAAGAACCATCCAATGGTGGTAGTAGCGAAAAGGCTGTGTGGGCGTTTTTTCAGTAGGAGAAAGAAGGTGAGGTTCCGAACGAAATCCGACGCGCCCGACCTACACAGCCAGTTCGAGACGTTGCTCGACCAGGTGTGGCGATCAGAGGCCGACTGGCGGCTGTGGGATCGCCTGGATGCCGCGGAGATGCAGGAGACGCTGCGCGAGAAGCGTCTGCGAGACCGCGACACGAGGAAGGCGGCGTGACGGCCGGACCCACCCTGACGGCGCGATGATCAGGGTCTCCCGCCACCTGAATGGCGGGGGGTCCGGCGGCACGGCTTTTGTGTTCTCCGGAGGCGGGAGTCTTGGGGCGGTCCAGGTGGGGATGCTCCAGGCCCTTTTCGAAAACGACGTCGCGCCCGACTTCCTGGTCGGTACGTCCGTCGGGGCGGTGAACGCGGCCTGGGTCGCGGGCCGGCCGGACACCGAAGCGATCGCGGAGCTGGCGGAGATATGGATGAGCCTGAGACGCCAGCACGTTTTTCCGCTCAGCCCGGTCACCAGCGCGCGCGGCTTGCTCGGGAAGACGAACCACCTGATCTCGAACGCGAGCCTGCGCTCGCTTCTCGAGAAGCACATCCCGTACCGACGCCTCGAGGAAGCGCACCTGCCGGTCCACGTCGTGGCCACGGATCTCAAGAACGGACGCGCGGTCGGCCTGGCGTCGGGACCGGCTGTGCCGGCGCTGCTCGCCAGCTGCGCGATCCCAGGCGTGTTCCCGCCCGTGGCGATCGGACGCAGGGAATACATGGACGGCGGTGTCGCCAACCACACGCCGATCACCGTCGCGCTGGAGCTGGGCGCGACGCGGATCTTCGTCCTTCCCGTCGGCTATCCATGGCTCAACCGCGAGCCGGCCAATGCTCTTGGCATGGCCCTCCATGCGCTGGCCCGGATCGTCGAGCAGAAGCTCGAGGCAGATGTCGCGGCAAGTCAAGATCTCGCGGACATCCATGTGATGCCCACGCCCGACGTTGCCGACGTGTCGCCGGCTGACTTCAGTCACACTGCCGAGCTCATCGATTGGGGCTACCGGTCAGCGCGACGGCAGCTGGCCGGCGCCAACGGACACCGACCCGCCGCCGCGGGCAGGCTCCCGAGCTCTCCCCGCCTCCGGGCCGACCCCGTCCGCGCCGCGTAGGCGCCCTAGAGGGCGCGCCGGATCTGGTCGCGAATCTCGCCTGGCAGGTCCTTGACGCCGCCCGGAATCGCGCCCTGGAGGCGCTCCACGATGGGCCGGCGCTTGCGACTGCGGTAGAGCATCCAGCCGACGCCGACGGCCATTGCGCTGACCATGAGGGCGCCGACGACGAAGGCGGCCGGCGGCATCTGGCGCACGTCCATCTCCGGGATCTCGCCGAGCGTACGTTCGATGGTCTGCCGCCCGGCCTTGACCTGGCCCCACGGCCCCCTTTCGATGTCATCTTTGAACGTGCTCATTTCAAGACCTCCTTTTGGCTCCACATGGGATCTCCCTCCAGATTACAAAACGAACTCAGGGCCGGTTAGTGGCGAATAGTTGGGCGTTTTGATTGGTGGGGCGCTCGGGCCGCAAGGTTCGGCCGCCTCACACCTCGTGATGGAGGGAAAAGCCGTGAAATGCGAAATCTGCGATGCAGAGGTCGCCAACTCAGAGGAGTTGAAGGCTCACCTCGAGCGTGAGCACACTCTTGAAGAGCGAGGCGACGAGGAGCTCGAGAAGCCCGACATGATGGACCAGCCCGCGCAGGGCGCGCCCGTCATCCCGGGCAAGAACTGAAGAGCTCTCATCGCTTACTGGTCCTGAGGCCGGCGGCGAAATTCGCCGCCGGTTCTCTTTTGCCTATGCGATGTTGCCAAGCAGCTGCGGCTGCTGGGTCGGGGCCTGCGCGCCGTCCGGCCCTGTTTCGTTGGTGACCGCCATCACCGCGTATCCGGCCAGCGACCTGCTGACCAGCACCACCTTCGAGCCACTGCTGTCGGGAACGAACACGGCGGCCGGCACCGGGCTCCCGTGGGCAGGGATCAGCCAGAGCTCGTAGACGCGCCCCTCGCCCGGTGGCGGAAGACCTCGGAAGTCGACCAGGGCAAGGCCGTCAGAACGGAGGTCGGTCACGGTCGCCTGCACCCCGGCCATGTCCTGATGGCCGCTGAGGGTGAATCGCGCGACCTGGCCCACTGGCGGCTGCGGCGCGCGAAACGCGGTCTGGCCGATGAGCACGCCGACGAGCAGCGCGACGAGCGCGACCGCCGCCAGTGCGTACGCGGGCATGCGCCGTCCAATCGACGCGACCGCTGCCTGGCGCTGTTGCGGACGTGGGCGCGGCTGGATCCTGGCATGTGCCGGCGCGGCGGCTGGGCGTGACGCTGCCGCCGCGGTCAGCACGCGGCTCCGAAGACGGGCGGGCGGGATCGTCTCATCGACCGCAAGGGGAAGCGCGCCGACGACCCGGCGCAGGCGATCCGCGACCTCGCGACAGGTCGGACAACCTTCGACGTGGGCGCGCATCGTCTCGGCCTCATCGGGCTCCATTGCGCCGAGCACCCACGCCGCGACCGAGCTCTCGAGCTCTTCGTGGTCAGACATCGACCACCCCGCGGCCGCGCAAGAACGAGCTCATCTTCTCGAGGCCCAGGCGCATCCGTCCTTTGACCGTCCCGAGCGGAACGCGCGTCATGTCCGCGATCTCGGCCTGCGTGTACCCGCCGAAGTACACGAGCTCGATGACCTGGCGCTGCTCGACGGGCAGGCTCTGCATCGCATCGCGGACCGCGCCGCGCTCGATGGAGAGGGCGACCTCGCGCCACGGGTCGGACGGAGACAGCGCGTAGGCCGCATCGGGCTCGAGCGAACGCTCGGCCCGCTCGTGAGCTCCGCGGCCGCGCAAGTAATCGATGGAGCGATTTCTCACGGATGCCAGCAACCACGCCCGCAGCGAGCCCCTCTGCGGGTCGAAGGTGGACGCCCGAGCCCACACGTTCATGAACGCGTCCTGGACCGCGTCTTCGGCTCGGCCCGGATCACCCAGCACGCGCAGCGCGACCCCGTACGCGAGGCCGCCGTAGCGGTCGTAAAGCTCGGCGAGCGCCTCATCGTTGCCAGCCGCAAGCTCCGCGGCAAGACCGGCCTCAGGGCCCTGGTCGCCGCCCTCCGCTACGACCTGCCTGCCTCCTGTGGTGTCGCCGTGTGGCGGCCGGTGAGCTCCCCGACCGGCGACCTCTTGGGCGGCTTGATCGCCCACTCTTCGTTCTCGATCAACCGCCAGGCCCACCGCGGGTTGCGCTTGACGCGCTCTCGCGCGGTGTACAGCGCCTTAGACATGAGCTTGATGCCGGCCAAGCCCGGCAGCCTGCCAATCTTCGCGTCGACGTCCAGCAGCTCTTCTTCGCCCTGCTCGTCGTCGAACAGGTAGATGGCGAGGGCGTCGACCTCCTCCTGTTTCTTCACGCCCTGTCCCACGGGGACCCAGACGCGGTTCAGCATCCAGCGGTCCACCTTCTGCGCGCGATCGTTCCCGCTCAGCCACTCCTTCGCCGAGTTGTAGTAGAAGGCGTAGTGGCGCCGTTCGTCCTTGATGATCCGGCCCAAAAGGTCCTTCAGGACCGGATGCCCAGACTTGCGGATCAAAGCCCCGTATCCGGTCAGGGTCGACAGCTCGTTGATGGCCCCGATCGTGAGATAGACGGCCGAGAAATCCTTGAGCATCCATGAGCCCGCCATCGTGGAGAGGATGCTCACACTGTTCTGAAAACCGAGGTTTGCCCGCACGTTGGCGATGCGCTCCTGGGCGTCGAAGTTGATGCCGTAAAGGTTGAGGAGCTTGCCGAGATTCTCGCCGTGCCACAGCTCCTCGTAGTTCCAGCAGGCCAGAAAGGCGGTGAGGATCGGGTCCATGCACGCCCTCGTGACGAGAAGGTGAGAGAGATACAGGGGGACGTGGTTTTCGATGTCCATCATGTAGTGCAGGCAGAAGAGGTCACCTTTGGACAGCGGGTGGGTCGTGACCTCTTCCCACGCGACACCGGTCACGTCGACCTTCCTGGACTCTTCCTTGTAGCGCTCGATGCTGAAGCTCATATCAACCCCTACGAACCCTCCTGGACGGCGGATCACCGACTGGGCCAACTCACAGCCTCTTCCCAAGGCGCGCTGAGCGACCGCCGTCAGTCTAGGTCGCAACGCTCACAGCAGGCGATTCCACAACAGGAGGCAAGAGACAGTGATAGGTGTTCGCAAGACGATCGCGGCGGCCGCGATCGCCGGATCCATGCTTGTGGGAGGTGTTGCGGGTGCGATCGTGTACGGCGCCACCACGCTCACCGCCGCGGCGGCCACGCCGTCGCCGAGTCCCTCGAGCTCGAGCGGCGCGTCGAGCTCATCGGGCAAGTTCGTTCCCAACGAGGACCCCGCGCACGAGGCCACCGAAAGCGCGGCCCGCGAGGCGCAGGAGAACGCCGGGCAGGTCCCGACGGTGCCGTAAAGCGCGTGTCCTGGCGGCCGGGCTTTGCCCGGCCGCAACACGCGCCGGCTAAGGCAGCAGCTGCCTCGCCACAAACCACACGTTGGCGGGGCGCTCCGCCAGGCGCCGCAGGTACCACGCGTACCACGAGTCGCCCCAGGAGATGAGATCCCTGACGTCGAAACCCTCACGGGCGAGCCGGAGCTGCTGGTCGGTCCGGATCCCGTACAGCATCGCGACCTCGACCTGCGACCGCTCCATGTCCATCGCCTGCGCAAAGCGCCAGATCCTGGCGATCAGCTCGACGTCGTGCGTCGCGCACACCAGGCGCAGCCTCCGCCGCTTGACTTCGGGAAGCATGAACACGCACAGGGCCAGGTAGTTCGAATCGACCTCGCGCTTGACCGTGAAGGCGATCTGCGGCGATTCCGCATAGGCGCCCTTGACAAGCCGGATGGCCGGCCTCAGCGGCATGAGAGACGCGATGTCGGAAACCGTGCGGTGAAGGTAGGCCTGGAGAGCGATCCCGACGTGTGGCTCCTCCTGCCGGAGCCGGCGATACAGGTCTATCGTCCGGTCGGTGTAGGCGCTGCCCTCCATGTCGACCCACAGAAAGCTCTTTGCGAGCCTCGCCGCGCGCGCGAGTCGCTGGAGGTTGGCGTAGGCGGCCGTGGCGTCGATGTCGAGGCCCAGCTGCGTCGGCTTGACGGAGATCTCGGCGTGTACCGCGGCCGACGCCGCCAGGACCTGCTCGTAGTGCTCGACGACCGCGTTGGCCTCGGCCAGGTCGGTCACGTTCTCACCGAGCTGAGTGAAAAGCGCCCCGATGCCCTTCGACCTGAACTCAACCGCCGCCTTCAGCGCGGCGTCGAAACCTTCACCGGGAAGGAAGCGCTTGACCGCGCGCCTGGCAAAGCCCCAGCGCGGCACGTGAGACGCCAGCCACCGGTTCTGCGCGCACCAGAGCAGAAGACCACGCATCAACGGTGGGAAAGGTTAATGAGCGGGAGGCGCCAACCACCCGCTCACCCTTGCTAGCGCGAGCGACGGTGTGCCCGGCCGGTCTTGCCTCCCTTCATGAGCTGTCGCCAGCCACGCACGCGGATCTCGACTCCATACCTGCGGGCCGCGGCCCGGATCCGGCGCCAGGCGGCCTCACGTTCCTTCGCGGTGACGCCCTGGACCTGGTCGAACCGAGCGACGGCGTTGCGGACATGACGCGCGTCGTTCAACGGCTCCTTGCGCTTTTTCGTAAAGGCGAACGTGGTCGCTCGCATCCGGTTCCTCTTCTGGGTGCTGAGCACGCTCGAGCGGCTCGAGATGCGGGCCATATCGGGACCTCCTTGAACGAGATTCCTCCTCGACTGGAAAACGCCTATCGCTTTCCGCCTACCGGCAAAAAGGAAGTGGGCCGGTCCCCGGAGGACGCGGCCCCTTCGTCTCCCCCGCAGGTGAAACTACTTCGTCGACGGAGACGGCTGCGCGCTGGGCGAGCCGCTGCCTGTGCCGCCGCTTGGCGACGCAATCGACGGGTTGTTGATGGTCGTCGGCTGAACGGTCCGAGCTCCGAACCAGTTCCACTGCGTGAAGCCGAAGAACAGGAGGATCAACACCAGCAGTGCAAGAATCGCGGCCGCAACTCCCGAGCCTGCTCCTGCACCAATGTCGCCTGTCTCGACGACTTCAGAGCCCGCGGGGCTCCAGTAGCGCCGGACGCTGTACCCGCCTGCCCCGAGGAGCACGGCGAGAACCAGGATTACGAGCAGGATGAAAAGCAGAGTCCCCAAACGTCGAAACCTCCTTTGATCTGCGGCCCCGGCTTACGCCACAGTCCCGCTTGGGCCGCTCGATTCGGTAACGTCCGAGGCCCCGGCGTCTACCTGTCGCTCAATTCGAGCTTGGTTCGAGCGCCCTTCCCCGCGGCGTCGGCCACGTCAGGCGCGCCGGCGGTGCGACGAAAGCGGATGTAAACGGCGCCCAGGAGGACGAGCTGGCTCAGGAAGTAAAACCAGGTGGCCAGGAGAAAGAAAAGCGCGAACTGCGCGCCGTAGGTGTTGAACTCACGCGCCGCTCGGGCGTACAGGGGAAAGGCGAGCGACAGCACCTCGATCAGCACGCCGGCCAGGAGGGCTCCAGGGAGGACGTCACGGACGGGGATCCGAGGGTTGGGCACAAAGTGGTACAGCCCAATCAGGAGCGCGACCATGACCCCTGCGCCGGCCAGAAAGCCCGTCACCCACGCGTAGGGCAGAAAGGCCGCGACGGCGTTGATCGCAACCGTGAGCACTATCGCGGCGACGAGGAACACCATCATCACCAGGCCCATCAGCCTCTGGCGAAGCATGTTGCGATGCCGGGTACCAAAGATCCGGGTCAGGGCGAACTCGAGCGTGGCGTAGATGTTGCTGGCGCTCCAGATGAGCCCGACGAGCGACACCACTCCGAGCCAACCAGCCGATTGCTTCACGCCAAGGAGAGCCTTCTGCAGCTCGGGCTGCGCGCTGCCCGGGAAGACCTGCAGCACCAGCCGCTGGAAGTCGGCCTCGGCTCCTGGGTTCCGGAGAGCGAGGCCGATGATCGAAAGTGCACCGAGCATGATCGGGAACATCGACATGAACCCCGCGAAGGCGAGCCCAAGTGCGTAGTTGCTCGCACGGCTTTCGCCGTAGGCCACCAGCACCCGGATTGGGGTGGTGCGCTGCGCGCGGCGGATCAGCTTCTCAACGCGCCGTTTCATCGGTTGGTCTGGAAAGGCGCGAGAGCCTTCTGACCAGTGCGGTCGACGCGGCGGCGGCCAGCGCAGGCGCGAGCTGGCGAACTATCTTGCTGACAGTGCCCGGCTCCGGCCGTCGCGCTCGGCGGGGCGGTCTCCGCCTGTAGACGAGAAACGCCACGCCGCCGACCGCCAGCACCCCGACCACCGCCGCGCCAATGAGGCCGTAGCGCACCGCGCTTGACGCCGCGCGGCCCTCGAGCCTGCGGAGGTTGGCGTCTATGCGGTCGCGTGTCTCCCTTATCTGCCGTTCGATCTCACGCGCCGAAGCGCCCATTCCTTGCTCTCCTTCAAGGTTTCCATGGTCCGCGGAGGAAGACGCAGCTGGATGCGCGACTTTCCGACGAGGACCAGGACCAGCCCGCTCACGAGGTATGCGGCGAGCCACACCGCGGCTGCCTGCCAGTGCCAGGGGACCAGGACGACCACCAGTGCCGGCGTCACGACGAAGACGGCGAGCACAAGCAGCATCGCGCCGAACGTGACCATCGCGGCGGCTATCGCGTTCCGAGCGGCGAGCTCTTTCAGCTCTTGCCTCGCGAGCGCGACCTCGAGCGTGACCAACTGCTGCACGTCGCTGACCACCGAGGCGATCAGCCGGCGCGAGTTCATGCCGTCGTCGCGGTGGCCTGTCTTTTCGGCTTGCACTGGTGCTCCCATTGTGGAACGCGGCCAGGATTCGGCGTACGCGCCGGGGTCAGGTGGGAAGGCCACGCGTCAGGACCTGGGCGATCAGGGCGACGTCCGCGATGATCATCACCGCCGCGGCGCCCAACCCGATCACGTTCGTGACGGGCCCGTTGACGAAGTCGCCCATGTACTTCCGACTCGACGTGACCAGGACCATGAGGACGATCAGGAACGGGGCGATGAGACCGTCGAGGACCTGAGAGTAGAACAGGGCCCTGATCGGATCGACGGACGTGATGGCCAGCTCGACTGCGACCAGGAACGACAGGCCGATGACGACGTAAAACTGCGGCGCGTTGCGCGGGTTGCGGCCGAGGCCGCGGCGCCAACCCGCGAGCCCGGCCACCCCAAACGCGGCGGACGCGGCGAGGACAGGAATCGCCAGCAGTCCCGCGCCGATGATCCCGACCGCGAACAGGATGGTGGCATGGCGACCCGCGATTGGCTCGAGGGCACGCGCTGCGTCGGCGGCGGTGCGGATCTCGAGATGGTTCGAGAAGAGGACCGCTCCCGTGGCGACGATGATGAAAAAAGCCGTGATGTTCGACCAGGCCATCCCCATCGAGATGTCGAGGTTCGTCCGGCTCACCGTCGCCGCGCCGCGTCTCTCCTCCACCTCGCCGCTCGCCTGCCAGAAGAACAGGTACGGCGTGATGGTCGTGCCAAGCATGGCCACCGAGGCCGCGAGAAACGCGGGCGAGAATTCGACGTGCGGCAGCAGCGTGTGGCGCAGCACCGAGCCCCAGTCCGGCCGCGCGAGCAATGCCGCGACGATGTAGGTGGCGGAGAGCGCGACGAGCCAGAGCATGTACCTGCTCAGGACGCGGTAGTCGAGAAAGATCGTGACCGCCGCCATCACCGCGGCGAGCGGAACGATCCAGTAGATGAACTTGATGCCGGTCAGCAGCTGCATCGCGGCGCCCAATGCTGTGAGGTCGGCGCCCATCGTGATCACGTTGGCGATCACCATCAGACCGACCGCGGGCGTCGCCACCCGTGCGCCGAACGATGTCTGGAGGACAGTCGCAAGGTCGGTCTTGCTCACGTTCGCGACTTTCGCGGACATCTGCTCGACGACGATCAGCATCGGCGTGGAGAGAAAGAGCAGCCAGTTCTGCGCGAATCCGGCTGTCGCGCCCACGATGGAGTAGGTGGCGATTCCGGCGGGGTCGTTGTCAGCGCCACCGGTGATCACTCCAGGACCGACTGACCGGATGATGTCTTTGAACGTCAGGCGGCGCCTGGTGCTCGCGCTTTCGGGCGGGGCGGCCATCGTCCACGTGCTGTGCACCTCCTCGTCGAGGAGCTCGCGCACCTTGAATGCCTTCGCCTCGTCGACCCGGATCACCAGGAGCACGTCGCCGCGGTCGATGTGCTTGCGCGCACCGGCAACATGGTCCTTTGGCAGCATGTCGCTGAGTGTGTCGGCGCTGGAGCGATCGACGATCGCATGCTGGTGTGGCGTGATGCGCCTGCCCTTGATGACGAGCTTCCGCGCATGGTCCGCGGTCGGCCGATCGCGAAACGCGGCGATCAGCGTCTGCTGCGCCGTCGCGGATGCGTACATTTCGAAAAGCAGAACGTCTGCCGGCGCAGTCTTTACCGGAGGTGAGCGTTTTCAAGAGATGCACACGCCGACGATCGAGCCGCCGCGGATACTTCCGGAGAGCGTCGACCGGCGCCTGTACCGAATCGTCCATGGGCTGCCTCACTCGCCGGTCGGCGACCGTTACGTCACGATCCTCTCCGACCTCGGCGAGGGCCTTGGCTGGGTCGGAGCCGGCCTCGCACTCGCGTGGCTCGGTGGCTCGAGAGGCAGAAGAGCCGGTCTCGCGGCCTCGGTCGCGTCGCTCGGAACGACCTACCTCGTGCAGCGCTTGATCAAGCCCGTCTTTCGGCGCCACCGCCCTCACGTCGGACGGGACGTGCTCGTCGTCGGGATCAGGACCACCGATGCGTCGTTTCCATCGGGCCACGCCGCATCGTCATTCGCGGCGGCAACGGCCATCGCGACCTTTTACCCGGGTGTTTCGCCGCTCGTGTACGGGCTCGCATCCGGAGTTGCGCTGTCGCGGGTGCATCTGGGACACCACTTTCCAAGCGATGTGGCGGTGGGAGGCATGATCGGCGTCGCGACCGGCTCAGTGATCGCCTGGCTGATCAAAAGGCCCCGCGCGATTTAGGGAGCCAAAAAAAGTGGGAGGCTCGGCCATTGCTGGCCAAGCGCCCCCACCAACTCAACGTCCGATGCGTTCGTCATACCCATCGTTGATTCGGTCAGCCGCGTTCCGCACGAGGCCGCTCCCCCACCGCCGAAGCGTCGAGCGGAGCCTCGACCGGCGCCTCCTCCATCGCGCCCGACTCGCGCAGGATGACGCAGTGCACCAAGCAGCGTGCCGAAGCCGATGCCTGACGCGACCTTGCGGCCGTAGTGCCGGCGGCGGCTGCCGGCCCGAGTAACCACCGAAACCCGGTTCGGGCCGAACCCGCCCGCTTGAGATTTCGAAGGGCCTGGTCAGCTTCCAAGCGGCTCTTGAGCAGGCCGGCGACAGTGCTTGGCGTGAGTCCTCCTAACCACTGATAACGCCCACCGCCAGCCCCTATCCTGATTGCCCCATGGCCATCCGCTCAGAGCTTCCCGGCTTCAGCACCGCCCAGGCGAGGCGGGCTCTCGAGGGCCTCCCCCGCTGCGATTACGACGTCGTGATCAAGCCGCTGCGCTATCGCTGGTCGCCCCACCTGGCCGCGCGGTGCGAGTTCGAGGAGCGGAGGATCGTGCTCCAGGTCCCGATTCCGTTTCGGGCGTTCAAAGAGCCGGTCATCTACGCCGCGCGGAGAAAGCGCGGGGTGGCGATGCGCTTCGCGTGGGCGTCCGAGACCGTCTATTTCCGCGGCCGCCGCGACGTGCTGCGATTCCTCTACTGCCACGAGTGGATGCACTGGTACCTGCACGAGATTCTCGGCAAGGGATCGTCGGCCGAGACCGCCTGTGACCGTTTTGCGCTGCGAAACTTCCGGCGGCGCTACGTCACGACCGACGACGCAGATGCCGCCCTCAAGCGGCGCCCGCTGAAGGTACGCGCGTCGGGCTGAGGCCCGCCGCGTCCGCGAGCTCGGCAAACGTGACCGCGTCCTTGATCGCGTATCCGAGCACGTCGTTGTTGAAGTAGGCGTAGACGTCGGCGTCGCGAGACCACGTCGTCGAGATGCGCTCCACCCATCGCTCGAGAATGTCGCGCTCGTAACCCGGAGCGCGCTCGCCGGCGCCTTCGTGAAACCGCACGAAGCTCCAATCCGCGGTACGCCACATCGGCTGCTTGCGGTGCGGGCTGTCGGCGAGGCACAGCGCCACGCCTCTCTGCTCGAGCAGGTCTCGTGTCTCGGGCGTGTACCAGCTGTCGTCGCGAAACTCGACCGCGACCCGAACGGAGGAGTCGAACTGTCGCAGCGTCTCATCGAGCAGCTGCAGGTTTGCCTTGAAGCGGGGCGGCAGCTGGATCAACACCGGCCCGAGCTTGTGGCCTAGCACTCGAGCACGCTCCATGAAGCGGCGCACAGGGTCCTCCGGATCATGCAGTCGCTTCAGGTGGGTCAAGTAGCGGCTCATCTTCGTCGCCAAGACGAAATCAGAGGGGGTGCTGGACCTCCAGTGCTCGAACACGGATTTCTCGGGCAGGTTGTAGAAGGTGTTGTTCACCTCGACGGTCTGAAAGCGCTCCGAGAAATACTCCAGCCACCGGCGCTGCGGCAGCTTCTCGGGATAGAACACGCGCCTCCAGTGCGGGTACTGCCAGCCTGAGGTTCCCACCCACAGCACGCCTCTATGAAAACGGGTTGTTCGGGTCCTTGCGAAGCAACACGATGACGGCGATGGGCAGGGCGACGTTGACCAGCAAAGACACGGGCCCCTTGTTCGAGCCGATGGGCAGAAGAAGGAGCAGGGCCGAACCGAGCAGACACACGACCTCGAGCGCGATCGCAAAGGCCCGCGCGCGACGGCGGCGCCAAAGGATTCCGATGCCGATCAGCAGCGTCGCGAGCGCGAGGAGAAGCGACGCGAGAGCCAGGGCTGCCATGAAGGCCTCCCCACCGAGGACGAACGGCGCTGCGGAGAGGCCGGCGATCAGCCAGAAGAGGCTCTGCATCAGAAGCAGCACGAATGCCGTCTCCGGACGGCTCGACGCCTCAGCTCTGATCAATCTTTTTGAGCACCTTGGCGTCGAAGTCGACCGCGAACGGACCGCCCGGGTTGTCGACGATCCAGACGTGCAGCATCGGCGGCGCGCTGATGGAGATCGCGCCCAGCGGACAGGTCGCGGTCGGCGTCATGAGGCTGAACTCGAGACCGAGTGGCGTGAAGCAGATGTTTTCGTGCTGGTGCCACGCGGTGACCGGACCGCCCGCATCGGGTCCGAACTCTCCGATGCGCTTCATCTGAAACATGGCGCCCAGGAGCACGGGACCGTGCTTGGTGTTCGCGTAAACGAGTCCCTGCGGATGCTGTGGGTCCATCACGTAGCCCGCGTCGACAAAGCGCTGGTTCATCCAGTGGGTCGAGGGCATCGTCTGCGAGCCGCCCGGCCGGTAGCCGGCAGCCCACGCCCGGTGCCAGTCGGAATAAGGCGCGATGGAGGCCTGCGTCTCGCGATACAGCTCGTTCGCCGCGTCCAACTGCCGCTGGGTCGCCACCGCGTTGGTGCTCTGCAGCACGGCGCCCGCGTGGATGTGGCGCGCGTCCGGCCGCACCAGGTCGACGATCCAGAGCGAAGCGTTGGTCGTCACCAGCAACACGGGCATGGCGACGCCGAGCCCTGTCCACCGGATCGAGCGGTGCGACGGCCGCCTCTCGCCGCGCACCGGTACGAGAACCAGGCCCAGCGCGGTCAGCTCGACGAGCTTGGTGGCGAGCCCGACCTGGTCCGGCCCTTCCAGTCCGGCCACGACATAGACCACGTAACCGAGGATCGTCGCCACCAGCATCGCGCTCGACGCAAGCCGCCAGTGGCGCCACCCGACCGAGAACGAGAGCGCGATGAAGAGAATGCCGTTGACTACAAAGAGGGCGGCCGTGAGCGGCTCGCCCTGCGTGTGGTGACCAACGAGGGCGAGGTGGACCGCGGCGGTTGCCATCATCAGCACCGCGGCCCCCTTGACGGTCGCGGTCGCATCTCGCCAGGCCTTCTGGCGCGGTAGAAGCAAGAGCGCGACCGGAATTGCGACGAGACCGGCGACCAGACCTATCGCGTGCTCCGTGCTGACCGAGAACATCGTCCCGATCGTCGGCCGTGCGCTTAAGAACTCCGTAAGAGCGGAAGGTCGACCAGAAAAGCGGCGCCGCCGATGATCGCCTCGCCGGCCAAGATGCGCCCGCCGTGCTGGATCGAGATCCAGCGCGCGATCGACAGCCCGAGGCCTGAATGGTTGCCGGTGCGCGATCGTTCGGCGCGGTAAAAGCGCTCGAAGATCCGCTCTCGCTCGGGCTCGGCGACCCCGGGCCCGTCATCGGCGACCACGAGTCGCGCCCAACCCGACTCGACGGTCAGGCGCAGATCGACGGCGCCGCGGGCGTAGCGAAAGGCGTTGTCGAGAAGGATCCACACGAGCTGGCGCAGCGCGTCCTCGTCCCCGTCGACCGTCGCGGCGACCGTGTCAAGGCTGAGCCTCGTCTGTGGATGGTGCGCCGCCGCCTGGCGGCCGACCTCGTCGATGAGCGACTTCAGATTGACGTGCGCGAGCTCCAGGCGCAGTCCGGCGTCCGCGCGCGCAAGGGTGAGCATCCTGTCGATGAGCCGTGACATCCGCGCGCTCTCGGCGACGATGTCGTTCGCGGCTGCGTCGCGCACCCGCTCGCTCACCATCGGTCCGCGCGCCAGCAAGCCCGCGTTGCCCTGGATCGTGGTCAGGGGGGTGCGCAGCTCGTGCGAGGCGTCGGCGACGAAACGGCGCTGCGATTCGAAGGCGCCCTGCAGCCGGTCGAGCATCGAGTTGAAGCTTCCGGTCAGCCGTGCCACCTCGTCGCGACTGCTCTGCGCCGGGAGCCGCATCCGGCTGATGTCCTCGGCGGCGCCGATGGTGCCGGCGAGCTGCGCGACAGCCCGGAGAGGCGCAAGCGCCCGGCCGGCGACGAGCCACGACGCGATGAGGGCGGCGATCAGCGCCGGAATGGCCGAGACGATGAGAAAGACCACGATGCCCGAGAGATTGGACTGCGGCACGCGGGTCGACTGCCCGGTCATCACGAAGCCGTTCGGATAGGGCAGGACGTAGAGGCGCAGCGACCCCTGGGTCGTGAAGGCCCCCTGGTGCTGCTGCGCGGCGTCGAGCAGCGAGGGCGGCGCCGACGGAGGCAACCCGTTCAGCACGCCCGTCGTGTACACGACGCTGCCGTCAGGGGTCATCACCTCGACGAACACCTCGCCGCTGTTGCCCAGGTCGGCGGGGGCGATCGGCGGCTGAGGCGAGATGATGTCGCCCGCCGTCTGCGCGGCCTGGCGCGCCCTTGTGCGCAGGAGGTCGTCCTGGTTCGTGGCGACGCCGCGGGCCAGGAGCGCGTAGAGGAGCACACCGAAGACGAGCAGCGCGAGCGCGACGACGCCGGCTCCGAACAGGGCGAGCCGCAGGCGGAGGGGCAACTACTCGCGCAGCGCGTAGCCCGCGCCCCTCACCGTGTGCAGGAGGCGAGGCTCGCCCAGCTTCTGCCGCAGGTAGCCGACGTAGACCGCGACCACGTTGTCGCTTTCGGCTTCGCCCTTCCAGACCGCGTCGATGAGCTGTTCACGCGAAAGCACCTGTCTCGGATGTCGCACGAAGTGCTGCAGCAGGTCGAACTCGGTCGCGGTCAGCTCGATCGGTCGGTCGGCGCGCCACACGGCGCGGCTCGCCGGCTCGAGGCGCAGGTCGCCGAAGCGAAGGTGATCGGAGGGCGCCCGTCGCCGCATCAAGGCGCGGACGCGCGCCAGCAGCTCCTCGTACGCGAACGGCTTGACCAGGTAGTCGTCCGCGCCGGAGTCGAGTCCCCGGACCCGGTCCTCGGTGCCTCCCAGGGCGGTCAGAAGGAGGATCGGCACCGAGCCGGTCGAGCGCAGCTTGCGGCAGACCGAGATGCCGTCCAGGCCGGGCAGCATGATGTCGAGCACGACGAGATCGAAGGGACGCTCGCGGGCGCGCCGAAGGGCTTCGTTGCCGTCGGGCGCCACCTCGATGTCATGGCCCTCGGCGGTCAGCACGCGGTCGAGCGTTGCGGCCAGCCGCGGATCGTCCTCGACCACCAGGATTCGGGATTCCGCCATCCGGTCGATTTATAAGCGACCGGATATGAATTTGATAAGAGGCCGGCTATTCCAGCTCGACGAGCGACACCCGCTTGGTCGCCGTGAGCGTGCCCCGAGCGCCGGAGCGGTAGCTGCCAGAGGTCGGCGCCACATCCGAGTAGTCGGCGCCCACCGCCACGGTCACGTAGCCGAGTCCCCCGCGGCTGGCATGGGTCGGATCGAAGGCGTGGGCGATCGCGTCTCCCGTGCCGTCATGGGTCGGGAGCACGACCTCGACCCACGCGTGCGTGCCGCCCTGCCCGAGCAGATGGCCGGAGACGTATCGCGACGGGAGGCCGCACGCGCGGCAGATCGCAAGCATCACGTGTGCGTAGTCCTGGCACACCCCGGCGCCCAGCTCCAGCGCTTCCGCCGCCGTCGTCCGGACTCCGCTCACGCCATACCTGTAGGTCATCGACTGGTAGACCCAGTCATTGATGCGGTCGGCCAGGGGCAGGCCCCATGCACCGGACTCGACGAGATCGTGGGCCACGCGGAGGATGCGGTCGTCGGCAGCGGTCAGCGGCGACGGCTCCAGCAGGTAGCCTTCGGCAAGCCAGCCGTCGGCGAGGCGATTCGGCAACGCCGCCTGCCTCTCCACCGTGACCTCGACGACGAACTCGATCGCGTCGCTCACGCGCGGTGCAAAGACGTTCACGACCATGTTCCCGTAACGGTCGGTGAGGTTCTCGACCTCCGTGCCCTGAAGCCCGACCGAAAGGTCGTGCCAGAGGCGACGCTGGTCGCCGAACCTCTCCGGCGGAATGACGATCAGCCGGTGGCTGAGATCTCGGATCGGCTCCGGGTATTCGTAGCGGAACGACTGGCGCACGCGGTACGACACGCGCCGCGCGGTGTCCCAGTCGACCGATGAAGGTTCGATCGCCATCAGGCTGCCTTGTCCGCCCAAACCACCATTGACTTAAACGAGGCGGGGCCGAAAGTGGTCACCATCGCGACGTCCAGCGCGTCCCGCCCGCGGCCGATGAGCACCCGTCCCACCCGTCGGGCGTTGTTGCGAGGGTCGAAGGTCCACCACCGGTCGCCGAGGTACACCTCCATCCAGGCGGCAAAGTCCATCGGCGAATCGGGCGGCTCGACATACAGGTCGGGAAGGTAACCGAAGACGTAGCGCGCCGGGATGTTCAAAGCCCGGCAGAAGGTGATCGCAAGATGGGTGAGGTCGCGGCAGACGCCCTTTCGCTGCTCGAGCACGTCGACCGCAGTCGTGAGCGGATTGCTGGTCCCGTACTGGAATTTGATGTTGTCGTGAACCCAATCACAGATCGCCTGGACGCGGGCGACGCTGGGGTCGGTCCGGCCGAAGAGCTCCCACGCCATGCCCATGAGCTGGTCGGACAGGCAGTACCGGCTGGGCAGGGTGAAGTGAAGGAGGCCGCCCGGGACCTCTTCGACCGCCAGCTGTTCGGCTGCGGTCGCGTCCGGATCCGGCTCGTCAGGGACCGAGACGACGGCGTCATACCGCATCGACATCCCGCCCTCTGGCATGACCAGGCGCTTGACCGGGTTGCCGTAGAGGTCGGCGTACTCGTCGATCGGCACTGACGGCTCGGTGGCCCACGTCTCGGTCACAAGCTGGTGGCGGGCATCCGATCGCGGGCGCACCTGGACGGTCGCGACCGTTGCCGCGCTGACGTCATATTTGAATTCGCAGCCCACCCGTAAATCGATCGTCTTTTCAGGTTTCGGGATGGCGCAGACACTATAGCTGTGGATTTGGGCAATCTCGATTCCAACTACCAGCTCAACGGCTTCTACGACGAGATGCTTGCGGCGCCGGGGAACCCGCGACCGGCTTACCGCAGGATCTACGAAAGCCTGAACCGGCTGGGGTCAGAGGAGCTCCAGCGTCGCCACGCCCTTGCCATGGAGATGTTCCGCAACCACGGCATCACCTTCGCGGTCTACCCGGACACGCAGGGCACGGAGAAGGTGTTCCCGTTCGACGTCATTCCTCGTGTGATCGAGGCGCGCACGTGGCGGCGGCTGGAAGCGGGCCTGAAGCAGCGCCTGCAGGCCCTGAACCATTTCCTCGATGACGTTTACGGTCGAAAGCTGGTCCTGAAACAGGGCGCAGTTCCCGTGGAGACGGTGCTCAGCAGCTCGCTTTACATGCGCGAGGTCGAGGGTCTCGCCGTCCCGCACGGAATCCACTGCCACATCGCCGGCGTCGATCTCGTGCGCAACGAGAAAGGTGAGTTCTTCGTCCTGGAGGACAACCTGCGGACGCCGTCAGGGGCCTCGTACGTCCAGGCCAACCGCTACGTGATGAAGCGCATCCTGCCCGACCTGTTCGCGGGCTATCCCGTGCGGCCTGTCGAGGGCTACGTCCACGAGCTCCTGCGTCACCTTCGATGGCTGGCGCCGGCCGGAGTCGACGACCCGACCGTGGTCTTGCTCACCCCCGGCATCAACAACTCCGCCTATTACGAGCACCTCTATCTCGCCAAGCAGATGGGCGTCGAGCTCGTGGAGGGGAGCGACCTGGTCGTCGACGACGACCACGTGTTCATGCGGACGACGCGCGGGCTGCGGCCCGTGCATGTGATCTACCGGCGCCTCGATGACGAGTGGCTCGACCCGATCTTCGGCCGGCAGGAGTCACTGGTCGGCGTTGCGGGTCTGGTCAACGCGTATCGCGCCGGAAACGTTGCGATCGCCAACGCACTCGGCAACGGAGTCGCGGACGACAAGGCGGTCTACGCGCTCGTGCCGAAGCTGATCCGGTACTACCTGGGCGAGGACCCGATCCTGCCCAACGTCGAGACGTACCTCTGCGCGAACGAGTCGGATCGAAAGTACGTGCTCGAGCACCTCGAATCGCTGGTGGTCAAGACGGTCGACGCGTCCGGCGGATACGGGATGCTGATCGGGCCCGCCTCGACGAAGGAGCAGCGCGAGGAGTTCCGGCGGCGGATCGAGGCGGCGCCCAGAGCATTCATCGCCCAGCCGGTGGTGGCGCTTTCCGTGCAGCCGGTCTTCGACGGCGGCGGCCTTCGCCGCGGCCACCAGGACCTACGACCGTTCGTGCTGACCGGTCCGGACGTCTACGTGACGCCCGGTGGATTGACGCGCGTCGCGCTTACTCCCGGCTCCCTCGTCGTCAACAGCTCGCAGGGCGGCGGCAGCCGCGACACGTGGGTGATGGCGGACGACGGCTTCGAGGACATCGATGCTTAGCCGCGCGGCCACCTCGTTGACTCTGCTCGGCCGCCACCTGGAGCGGGCGGACCACCTCGCCCGGATCCTCGGCGTGCACGTCGCCCTCTCACTCGACCGGGCGGACGAGCCGGGGCCTGACTTCTGGGTCCCCTTCATGGAGCTCGCCGGATGGCCGGCGAGCGACACCGGCAAGCGGGAGCAGGTGGTGGAGATGCTGGTCGCGGGCACACTTGGGCCGTCCGTACGCGCGAGCATCGCCGCCGCGCGCCTGGCGGCGCAGGCGGTGCGGCCGTCACTTCCGACCGAGCTCTACGAGCAGGTCAACGCCCTGCACTGGCGCGTCCAGCAAGCGGTCTGGCAGCCCGACCTGTACCGATTCCTCATGGACGTGCAGATGAGCATCCGCCTGGTCGACGGGCTGCTCGAGGACACGATGTTCCACGGCGAGACGCGCGACTTCGTCCGCCTCGGCAAGTTCGTCGAGCGGGCGGCGAACGTGACCCGCGTCGTGACCCACAAGTCCGCGGAGCTCGCGGACACTCCCGAGGATGCGCTCGAGTGGACAGCGGTGTTGAAGTCGTGTTTCGCCTTCGAGTCGTACCAGTCGAAGTACGCCGGGGGAGTCACTGCAGACAGCGTCATCGAGTGCCTGCTGCTCGACCGCTCCCTGCCGCGATCGGCTCGATTCGCGACGGCCACCGCGCTCGAGTCGGTGGCGAGGATAGAGGGCAGCTCGCGGCGATCGAAGCCGCTGCGCCTGCTGAACAAGCTCAACGGCTTGTACCAGCAGGCCAACACCCAGACGATCATCGAGAACCCGCTCGATTTCTACTCCGAATGCCGCGCGGTGCTGCGGTCGCTGGAGATCGCCTTGCGCGAGACCTACTTCCACCCGAGCAAAGTGCCGGCGACCGTCGTCGGCGAGGAAGGGCGCGGCATGCCGCAGCAGCAGCAGCAGGTAGCCGGGTGAAGCTCGAGATCGTCCACAGCACCCGCTATCGCTACTCGACTCCGATCGCCGAAACCGTGATGGAGGTTCGCCTGCGGCCGATGGACGGCAACGGCCAGCGCTGCCTCGACTTCAAGCTCGAGCTGAGCCACGGCGCGCAAGCGCGCACCTACGTGGACGGCTTCGGCAACCATGTGCACTACTTCAACCTCGTGCGCCCTCACGCCGGGCTGAGCGTGGTCAGCCGGTCGACCGTCGAGACCGGGCTCGGGCCCGATCCGCATCCGGGCGAGGAGCTGGTGCAGGACTTTCTTCGGTTTCGCTCTCCCGTCAAGGACGTGGAGGGAGTGCGCTCGCTGGCGCGGCGCCATGCGGTCCAGGACTTGTCGTCCGCCGCCTCGGTCGAGCAAGCCCTCGACGAGCTGACGGCCACGATCAGCCGCGAGTTCGCGTACGACCGAACCGTGACCAACGTCTACAGCGCGGTCGATGACGTGCTGGCCCTTCGCGCCGGCGTGTGCCAGGACTTCGCCCACCTCTTCATCGCGGTCGCGCGCGCGATGGGCGTGCCGGCGCGATACGCCAGCGGCTACATCCACCTACCCGGCGAGAAGGTCGCGCTGGCGTCACACGCGTGGGGAGAAGCGTGGGTTCCCGGCACGGGTTGGATCGGGTTCGACGCCACTCATCCCGTCCGCACCACGCCGCATCACGTGCGGCTTGCCGTGGGACGCGACTACACGGACGCGGCGCCGACCCGTGGCGTGTACGTCGGCTCGGCTGCGAGTTCCATGGCGATCAGCGTCAAGACGCACGAGGTCGAGTAGCGCGGGTGAGGACGCATGTCCTCCCCCGCGGGACCCCCTCCTGCCCAATGCGACGAACGGTGGCCGCGGTTCACGCCTGGGGACGGCCGGAATGAATCCGGCCTATCACTGCACCGCGTCCTAGAGATAGCGCCGGTGAGAGGCATAAATGAATCCGTCGGGAGGCTGCACCTCGTCCTAGAACCGTTTTCCGCGCACGTGCTCGATCGAGAACTTCGCGGTGTCGGCGATGAGCATGACCGCCATGACGCCGGCCTCGACCGGATCGCTCACCACGACGTCCGCCGCCTCCGGCACCGAGCCGGCCATGCTCGTACACAGGACGATGATCCCGGCCTCGCGGATCTCTCTCACCGCGCTCGTGATCTCTCCGCCCATCAACGCGCCCGCGAGCACGAGCGCGCGGGCTCGGTGCAGCCGAGCGACGGCGCGAACCGCATCGGCAAGCTGCTCCTCGCCGACAAGAGGGATCGTGTCCACCGAGATTCGCTCGCCGCGGATGTTGTGACGGTCGGCTTCCGAGATGGCGCCCTGCGCGACCATGCCGACCTGCGCCCCGCCGCCGATCACGATCACCCGCTTGCCGTACGTCGCCTGAAAGGTCGGCACGACGCCGACGCGAGTGACGCCGGGAACGGCCTCGAGGTCCTCGATCAGGCGCTGCTGGTCGGGCGCACCGGACACCTCGAGCTGGAGCTCGGCGAGGGCCTCACGCCGGGCACCTCCCGCGACGTAGCTGATGTTGGCGCCGAGCTTGAAGATCGCCTCGGTGATGCGATAGAGCACGCCGGGCTCGTCGCGGCATTCGACCAGGAGGCCGGAAACGTCTGCCATGGCGGAAAGATAACCGCTGTTCAGGCCTCCGCCGCGTAGGGCCACCGCGGCGGATCGAGGTCAACGGCTATGTCTGCGCCGCACTAGTCGGCGCGGCTGATTTTTGGCAGCCAAAGCCATATGCGCCCGGCGGTCGGTGCCCTAGCCTTCACGCAACATGCGCAAACAGCGCTTCATTGCGATCGAGATTCGCAGGGGAGGTCCCCCGACTTAGCACGCAGCTGACGTCGGTTGGACCTCCCGCCCAGCAAAGGGTCGGGAGGTTTTTTTATGTCTGTCCGGAAAGTCGTCGTGTACGACACGACACTGCGCGATGGCGCGCAGGGTCCGGCCGTCTCGTTTTCCGCCGACGACAAGGAGCGAATCGCGCGCCTTCTGGACGGCCTGTCCTTCGACTACGTGGAGGGCGGGTTCCCGGGCTCGAACCCGAAGGACGAGGAGCTGTTCTCGCGGCTGGCGGAAAAGCCCCTGCGGCATGCGCGGCTCGCCGCATTCGGCGCCACGCGGCGCGCCGGTGGCCGGTGCGAGGATGACGCCAACCTGCAAGCCCTGGCCGCCAGCGCGGCTCCTGTCTGGACGCTCGTCGGCAAGAGCGACGTCTGGCAGGTGACGACGGTGCTGCAGACCACCAACAACGAGAACCTGGCGATGGTCGAGGAGTCCGTCGCGTACGGCGTCAGTCTCGGCCGCGAGGTCGTCTTCGACGCCGAGCATTTCTTCGACGGCTACGCGCGCGATGCCGAATACGCCGTCGAGGTCTGCCTCGCCGCGGCTCGCGCCGGCGCAAGCTGGGTCGTCCTGTGCGACACCAACGGCGGAAGCCAGCCGGCCGCGATCCGGCGGGGCGTCGAGGATCTCGTCGCAGCGCTGGCCGCTCAAGACGGCCGGGGTCGAGTCGGCATCCATACGCACAACGACTGCGAGCTCGCCGTCGCCAACTCGATCGAGGGGGTGATGGCGGGAGCGGACATGGTGCAGGGGACGATCAACGGATACGGCGAGCGCTGCGGCAACGCAAACCTCGTCTCCGTGGTGTCGAACCTCGTGCTCAAGCTCGGCCTGGACGCGCTGCCTGAAAGCTCGATCCAGCAGTTCAGCGAGCTGTCGCGCACCGTCGCCGAGCTCGCCAACCTCGCGCTGCCACTCCAGCAGCCGTTCGTCGGCCACGGCGCCTTCGCGCACAAGGGCGGGCAGCACGTCGCCGCCGTGCTGCGCCACAAGGACGCATACCAGCACATCGATCCGGCGCTCGTGGGCAACGAGGCGCGTGTGCTCGTCTCCGAGCAGTCGGGCCGCGGCAACATCCTCGCCAAGGCGCGCGAGTTCGGGCTCGAGCTCGACCGTGACGACCCACAGACTCGATGGCTGGTCAACCACCTGAAGGAGCTCGAGCACCAGGGCTACGCGTACGAGGCCGCCGACGCGTCATTCGAGATGCTCGTCCGCCGTTTGCAGCCCGGCTACGCCGCGCCGTGGACGGTCGCGGACTTCACCACGCAAGTGCGCAAGAACGGCGGGTCCGTGCATGCCGAAGCGACCGTCAAGGTCGAGGTCGCAGGCACGACGTATCACACCGCGGCGTCGGGCAACGGACCGGTCAACGCGCTCGATGCGGCGCTGCGCAAGGCGTTGAGCCCGCGATTTCCTGCGCTCGACACCGTGAGCCTGCACGATTACAAGGTGCGAATCCTGAACGGAGACGCCGGCACCGGCGCCACGACCCGCGTGCTGGTCGAGTCGGGTCAGGGCACGAGGCGGTGGACGACGGTCGGATGCTCCACCAACATCATCGAGGCCTCGCTGCTCGCGTTGATCGACTCGCTCGAATACGCCATCCTGTTGCCCGCTGAGTAGAGACACCGCCCGTCAGGAGATTCCGCCCGAGCTCAGACGGGACGTGCGCCTGCTCGGAGAGCTGCTCGGCAGGGCGATCGCGGAAGGCGGCGGCGCCAGGCTGCTGCGCGACGTCGAAAAGCTGCGCGGCCTGGTCATCCGCGCTCGCGGCGAGGACCGATTCGAGCGCCTGGCCGAAAAGCTCGTCGCCTCCTGGCCGCTCGAGCGAGCGGAGATGGTGGCGCGCGCGTTCACGTGCTACTTCCACCTGGCGAACCTGGCCGAAGAGCATCATCGCGCGCGCGTGATTCGCGAGCGCGACCACGGACCCGAGCCGCTGCCCGAATCGCTTGCGGCAACGGTCCGCGAGCTCAGGCCACGACTCGGCCCCAACCGCCTCCACGCGCTTATCGCATCGCTCGAGGTCCATCCCGTCTTCACGGCGCACCCCACCGAGGCGAGGCGCCGCGCGGTGGTGACCGCGATCCGCCGCGCCGGCGAGCAGCTGGAGCGGCTCGACGATCCCCGGATCTCCGGCACCGAGCGCGCCGAGGCCGAGCGGCGGCTGAGCGAGGAGATCGAATCGCTGTGGCGCACGGCGCAGGTGCGCGCCACCCAGGTGCGGCCGCTGGACGAGGTGAGGTCGTTCATGGCGGTCTTCGACGAGACGCTGTTCCGCATGGTCCCTGACGTGATCCGCGCGATGGACGCCGCCCTCGGCGCCGAGGCCCGCTCTTTTCTCCGGTTTGGGAGCTGGATCGGAGGCGACCGCGACGGCAACCCCGCAGTCACGGCGGACGTGACCGCGGAGGCGATGGCGATCCAGTCAGAGCACGCGCTCCTCGCGCTGGAGGCGGTCGCGAATCGCATCGGCCGGGCGCTGACGGTCGACACCGCGACGACGCCGCCGTCGCGTGCGCTGCGCCGCCGGCTGCGACGCGCGTCGGCGGAGCCGCACCGCGAGTTCCTCCTCGCCGTGGCGCGGAGGATTCGCGCCACGCGTCTGGGTGAGAAGCCCCTCGCCTATCGCTCGGCGGGCGACCTGATCGACGACATTCGTGTCGTCCGCGACTCCCTGGCCGAAGCCGGCGCGGCCCAGATGGCCCACGGCGAGATCCAGCACCTGGTGTGGCAGGCCGAGACGTTCGGCTTCCACCTCGCCGAGCTCGAGGTCCGGCAGCACAGCAAGGTCCACGCGCTCGCGCTTTCGGAGCTACGGTCGCGCGGCGAGCGCTCCGACGCCACGCAAGAGGTGCTGGACACCCTCGGCGTCATCGCATCCCTGCAGGACCGCTTCGGCGCCACCAGCTGCCGGCGATACGTGGTCAGCTACGCCCGAAGCGCGGACGACGTCGCTGCCGTGTACGAGCTGGCGTCGCGAGCGACGGGCCGCAAGACGCCGGTGCTCGATGTGGTCCCCCTGTTCGAGACTCTCGACGACCTCGCCCGCGCGACCGGCGTGATGGACAAGGTCATACGTTTGGAGCCGGTGCGCAAGAGACTGGCCGCGAACGATCGGCGCCTCGAGGTGATGCTCGGCTATTCGGACTCCGCCAAGGAGGCGGGTCCGCTGTCGGCGACGCTGGCCCTGCACGACGCGCAGGCGGCGCTGACGGCTTGGGCGAGACGGAATCGCATCCACCTCACCCTGTTTCACGGCCGGGGCGGAGCGCTCGGCCGCGGCGGCGGTCCCGCCAACCGGGCAGTGCGCGCCCAGGCCCCGGGCTCCGTCGCCGGCCACTTCAAGGTCACAGAGCAGGGCGAGGTGATCTTTGCGCGGTACGGCAATCGGTCGATCGCCCGCCGCCACATCGAGCAGGTGACCTCGGCGGTGCTCGAGGCGTCGGTCCCGCGTCCCGCGGGCAGCGACCCGGCGCGCGGATTTCGCGAGCTCGCCTCCGCCATCGACCGGCCGTCGCGCGAGGCTTACCGCAGGCTGGTCGACGCCCCCGGTTTCGAGCGTTGGTTTCTGCAGGTGAGCCCCATCGATGAGCTCGGCCGCCTTCGCATCGCGTCGAGACCGGCGCGGCGTGCGGCGGGCCGCAGCCTGGAAGACCTGCGCGCGATCCCGTGGGTGTTCGCCTGGTCGCAGATGCGGCTGAACCTCCCGGGCTGGTACGGCATCGGCAGCGGGCTCGCCGCCGCGCCCCTCGACGAGCTGCGACGCGCCTACGCGGAATGGCCGCTGTTCAACGCCACGCTCGACAACGCGGAGATGAGCCTGGCCAAAACCGACCGCCGCATCGCGGAGCGCTACCTGGCCCTCGGCGACCGGCCCGACCTCGCCGCCATGGTGCTTCGCGAGTACGACCTCACGATGGAATGGGTGCTCGCGGTGACGGGGCACCGGCGGCTGCTCGAGGACCGAAGGGTCCTCTCGTGGGCCATCGAGCTGCGCAACCCGTACGTCGACGCGCTGTCGCACCTGCAGCTTCGAGGCCTGCGCGCGATGCGCGATCGCGGGACCTCACGCGCCGACCGCGCGAGGGCCGAGCGGGTCTTTCAGCTCACGGTCAACGGCGTGGCGGCCGGGCTCCAGAACACCGGCTAGAGGGTCAGGCGGCCCCCAGGTTCTGCAGGTCAGGCAGCTCGCTCGCGAGCAGCTCCACTGTTTCCGGGTCCCACTGCGTCCCGGCGCCGGCGTGGAGCACGGCAAGCGCTTCCTCCGTCGTTCGCCGCATGCGGTACGGCCGGTCGTTCACGAGCGCGTCGAATGCGTCGCAGACCGAAACGATCCGCGCCGCGCGTGGGATCTCGCGAGCTCTCAGGCCGTCCGGATAGCCGGAGCCGTCGAAGCGTTCGTGATGGTGGCGGATGATCGGCAGCAGGCCGGATGTCGAGCGCAGCGGCTTCACGATCGACTCACCGATCGCCACGTGCGCCTGCATCTGCGGAAGCTCGATCGGATCCAGGGGACCCGGCTTGTGCAGGATCGAGTCGGACACGCCGATCTTGCCGATGTCGTGGATGATGCCTCCCCGATACAGGGTGTCGAGCGTTTGCTCGGGCAGGCCCAGCTTCTGGCCGAGCAACCGGGCGGACTCGCCGACCCGATGTGTGTGGCGTTCGGTGAACAAGTCTTTCGCCTCGACCGCGGTCGCAAGCGAGAAGATCACGTGCTCAGCCCCGTCGAGGGTGTTGTACAGCTCTTTCAGGCGAAGCGCGGAGCGCACCCTGGCGATCAGCTCGGCGCCCTCGACCGGCTTGGCCATGAAGTCGTCCGCCCCCGCTTCGAGCGCCATCACCCGGTGCGTCGTCTGGCTGAGCCCTGTGATCATCACCACGGGCAAGAGCCTGCCGCCAGGCATTGCCTTGATCCGCCGGCACACCTCATACCCGTCCATGCGAGGCATCCGGACGTCGAGGAGGACCAGGTCAGGCGGTGCGACGTGGATCATCTCCAGCGCCGTCACGCCGTCGGGCGCCTCCCTCACCTCGCACTCGATAGTCGAGAGAAAGGTCGCGATCAGGGCGCGGTTGGCCGCGCCGTCGTCGACCACCAGGACCACTGCCATCAGCCGTTCCTATTGTCGACCCAGAGTAGGGGTCAGTCGCAAGTAGAAACGCCTGTCGCTGGCGCCGCCCGAACGGCTTCAGGCCGTGGCGGAGCGAGCGCCTTCTGCGGCCACCACGCGGTGCCCCAACGCGGCGAGGGCCAGCTTCAGCTGACGGTTGGCGGCGAGGATGTCGCCTCGCCCTTCCAGGATCTCGGCGTAGGCGACGCGGTACGACGCCATCCGGCCGCGACGCTCCCGCTCTTCCGGCCCGCTCAGCGCAGCCGCGAACTCGGCGTCCACTGCCTGGTCATCGCCCTCCGCCTGCGCGGCCTGAGCCAACCAGTAGTGCGCGTCGGACTCGGTCGCGGTCTCGCCCAGCCGCTCGGCCAGAGCAAGGGACTGTTCGGCCCATTCTCGAGTGGCGCCGGTGTCGCGCTTGGCCAGTGCGATCTCGGCCATGCTGAGCATGAACTGGGCCTTGTTCGTCTCGACGCCTGACTGCTCGAAGATGGCGAGCGCCTTCTCGACGTGCGCCCGGCCCGCGAAGGCGTCGCCCCCGCGCAGCAGCAGCATGCCGAGGTTGTTCTCGGACCGGGCGAGCGAGATCCGGTCGTTCAGCGTCTGGTGGATCGTCAGGGCCTTCTGCGCGAAGCGGCCCGCCTGGTCGAACTGGCCCATCTCCTCGTACGCGAGGCTGAGCCCGCTGAATAGCAGCGACAGGCGGTGCAGGTCCTGGACCACGTCGGCGGCTTCGATCGCCTGCTCGTAGCAGCTGATGGCCTCCTGCCACTCGCGGCTCTGGATGTGGGCGTGCCCGAGCACGCTCAGGAGGAATGCCTCCGTCTGCCGCGGCACCGGCTTCAACGAGCGGACCGTGGCAAGGGCGCCTTCCGCAATGCGCACCGCGCCGGGGTCCTCCATCAGGTAGGCGGCCGAAGCCTCGTGGCCGAGACACTCGCCGACCATCTGCAGGTCGCCCACCTGCTCGAAATGCGCCCGTGCCGTTGCGGCGAGACGGCGGCCCATCACCGGATGCGCGAGCCGCAGGTGCGCCATCGACATCAAGAGCGTGATGCGCGCCTCGGTGTCGGGATCGGGCTGCTGGCTGATGGCGGTCTTGCCGACCTCGATGACGGCGGCGTTGTCACCCGTGACGAGCAGCCTTTCCACCTCCGAGATCCGGATCGTGGCGCGCTGCGCGGACGGGTCGACTTCGAGGAAGAAGTCGAGCGGACGCCCGGTCCGCTCAGCAATGAGCTCGAGGGTCTCGCGAGAGGGCTTGGCCTTGCCCGTCTCGACGAAGTAGATGGCGGTCCGGCTGATGTCGTCGCGGGCCACCTGGCCCAGGCTGAGGCCCGCTTCGATGCGCGCTTGCTTGACTGATCCGGGTCGAATGGAAACGCCTCGCCGCCGGCCGCGACGCCGGTTGATTCGGGACCCGCCGGGGTCGCTCAGGTGTGCAGCGACATCAGGCACGCGGCCAGCTTAACGCACGACCGAATGACTTTACAGGTCTTACATAAACAAAACCTATTGGCTCAGCAACAGGGAGGCACGCCGCCGGCCGAGACGGTGGCCGCCAGCGTCAGCATTGCCGAAGTCGCCATGATGGCGGCGAGCAGCAGCTTGCGCATTCAAACATCACCTCCTTTGCCATACCGGCCGAGACTGAAAGGAACCCCGCGTTTAATCGACTGAGGGCCGCGCGTACAGCAACCACCGGCCGGCCGCAAAACGAACTGCGCCCGTGGCAAGCGCCGCCAACTTCACCGCACCCACCGCGACCACCAGGGCGCCGGCGCCCACAGCCAACGCGCCCGCCAGACCGCGTCCAGGCCCGAGCGCGACCAGGGCCGGCAGCACAGCCAGCGCCACGGCGACGCCGATCGCTGCGAGAGAGGCCATGGCTCTAGTCGGGCTTGCGAGCGCCCGTTTCGCCGCTTCTTCCTTCCCTGGTTCCGCCGGGATCGCAGTCCTCCAGTTAGCCGTGCTCCACACCCTGGCGGCTGTGCTACAAGTAACTGCCCCGCCATGTTAAATGAAAATCAAGCTCACTTAACAGGGCGATTTTTGGAATTGGGGCTCGAGTTTGAGTAGTCGGGCCTACGCTCCACGTGTGCAGCAGCCTGCGGCGCTGACCCTCTACCGCCGGCCGGTCACCGTGACCGGGCTTGGAATCCAGGGATGGCGTCCTTTTGCAGTCGCTGCCGCAGCCGCCGCCGTCGTGTCGATCGCGTTCACCGCCTGGACGGCGAATCGGTGGATCAGCGACAGCTTCACCATCGGCCTGGACGACATCGGTGAGGCGGTCGCCGCCCTGATCGCGGCGGGAAGCTGCGCCTACGCCGCGGTCCGCAACACGGGACGCGCCCGCATGGCTTGGTCGTTCTTTGCGGCCTCGGCCGCCAGCTGGGGCGTCGGCGAGTTGATCTGGTCCTGGAACGAGGTCGTGCTGGGCCAGCCCCTTCCATTCCCGTCGATCGCGGATGCGGGATTTCTCCTGGCGATCCCGCTGGCGATCCTGGGCGTCTTCGCCTTCACCTCCGCCCCATCGCGACTGGCCACCCGAGGCGAGACGGTGCTCGCCGGGGCGATCGTGGCCCTCTCGCTGCTGTTCGTCGCCTGGGCCTTCGGGCTCAACCATGTGTACGACTCGTCGTCAGCGTCCCCGACGGCCCAGATCATCGGACTGGCATACCCGGTCGGCGACATCGTCACCGCCACCGTGCTGGTCGTGGCGCTGCGCCGGGCGAGACGAGGTGAGGTCGGGCGGATGCTGCTCCTCCTCGGAGGCCTCGCTGCCAACGCCCTCGCCGACAGCGCGTTCGCGTACCTCACTGCAAACGGCACCTACGGATCCCTGGGAAGCGTGCTCGACGCCGGCTGGGTGATCGGCTATCTGCTGATCGCACTCGCGCCGGTCTGGCCGGCGGGCGGCGCGACCGAGCGCAGAGCGGAGGGTCCCATCGAGCTGTGGCAGCTCGCGCTCCCATGGCTTGCGGTGCTCGCGGGCGCCATCACGGCGATCCGCCTTGCGCTCATCGATCAGAGCCTCGACCGCTTTGGCACGGTGCTGGCCGGCGGCATCGGCGTCCTCCTGGTGGTCAACCAGGTCCTGACCCACCGCGACTCCCTCGACCTGCTGCAGAAGAGCCGGCTCGCCGAAGGCCAGCTGGCCCGGCGAAACGACCTGCTGAACGAGATCGTCAACCACGCGCCGCTCGGCATCGCGCGCGTTGGGCCGGACATGAAAATCATCGACGTGAACCCCCGCATGGCGGCGCTGCTGCGCATGGACCCACAGAAGATGGTCGGCACCGCGGTCGCCGGGTACCTGCATCCCGAAGAGTTCGAGCGCGTGTACGAGGTCTTTCAGCCTCTCTGGAAAGGTGCCGTCGACACGGTGGAGTCAGACAGCCACGCGATCCGGTCGGACGGTTCCGAAGTCTGGCTGCACTGGAGCGCAACCGGCGTGCGCAACGCTGGTCGCCGGATCGACTACTTCATTGCGATGTACGAGGACACCGACGCGGAGCACGCCGCCAACGAGGCGGCGGCCGCTCACCTGGCCGGACTCGAGCGCCTGAACCGCCTGAAGAGCGAGTTCGTGTCCCTCGTGAGCCACGAGTTCCGGACTGCGCTCGTCGGCATCACGGGGTTCAGCGAGATGATCCGGGACGAAGACGTCTCGATGGAAGAGGCCAAGACCTACGCCGGCGACATCAACAAGGACGCCGGGCGGCTGAACCGCATGATCAACGACATGCTCGACCTCGACCGCATCGAGGCGGGTCGCCTGACCCTCCATCCGCAGGCGGTCGACCTGAACAGCCTGATCGGCGACGCCGTCGAGCGGGCCCGTGCATCGAGCGACAAGCACAAAATCGTGTCCGAGCTCGACCCACGTCATCCCGTCGTGCAGTGCGACCCCGACCGCATCGCGCAGGTCATGGCCAACCTGCTCAGCAACGCCATCAAGTACTCACCGAGCGGCGGCGAGATCACGGTCAGCAGCCACTCGGAGGACGGACACGTCGATGTGAGCGTCCGCGACCACGGGCTTGGCATCGCACCGGAGTTTCTCCAGCGCCTCTTCAGCCGCTACGAGCGATACGAGAAGACGAACAACAAGATTCTCGGCACCGGGCTGGGGCTTGCGATCGTCCGTCAGATCATCGAGATGCACGGCGGCCAGATCGGCGTCGACACCGAGCTCGGGAAAGGCTCGGACTTTCACTTCACGCTGCCGGCTGTAAAGCCTGCGGAGCTGGTTTCCTCCGCTCCAGAAACTCAGTAACCAGCGACTAGAAGTGCCCCGCACCCTCCTCCAGGGTCGGGCTCCTCAGTCTTCCAGATAGGGACGGATCATCTTGCCGAGGTCTTCGAGCTTCTTGAGCGCGGCGTCGCGGCCGTCGGGCGGGACGTACCAGATCAGCCGGTCGATCCCGACCTTCGCGAGCCGCTCGATCTCCTCGGCCGTCGCCCTGGGGTAGTAGGTGACCGGGATCGGCTCCCGCCCCGCTTCCGTCGCCATCCGCTGCAGCTCGGGGATTCGCTCGACAACCTCACCGCGGTTCGGCATCCAGCCGTCGCCGTACCGGACCACTCGCTCGAGGATCTTCGGCCCGCTGCCGCCGAGGATGATCGGCGGGTGCGGCCGCTGCACCGGCTTCGGCCACGACCACATCGGGCCGAAGTCGACCAGGTCGCCGTGGTACTCGGCGACGTCGTTCGCCCAGATGGTCTTGATCGCCTCGGTCCGCTCGCGAAGCAGCTTCCACCGAGTGCTGAAGTCCGTTCCGTGGTCGGTCATCTCCTCGCGGTTCCATCCGCCGCCGATGCCGAACAGGAACCGGCCGTCGGAGATGTGATCGAGGCTGGCGCCTTCTTTCGCCGTATGGATGGGATCGCGCTCGATGAGAAGGCAGATCCCGGTGGCGACTCGAATCGTCTTGCTGGCGAGGGCGGCAGCGGTGAGCGCGACGAAAGGATCCATCGTGTGCCAGTAGTGCTTTGGCAGCTCGGCGCCGCCAGGCCATGGAGTCTCGCGGCTGGTCGGGATGTGTGAGTGTTCCGCGACCCACAGCGACTCGAAGCCCAGCTGTTCTGCGGCGGGTGCCAACTCGGTCATCGAGATCGCGTAGTCCGTCGGGAAGATCGCGACGCCGAACTTCACCCTTTTATGTTGAAGGAAGCGCTAGAACGCGAGCACGGGCCTCCGGCTGGACACCTTGAAGTCGAGCGCGTTGAACAGCGCTTGCACGGCCTTCGCATCCAGGCGCGATTTCGCCTCTTCGCCGAGCACGCGTCGCGCCTCGAAATCAGAGCACGCCTTGCGATAAGGCCGGTCTGAGGTCAACGCGTCATAGGTGTCCGCCACGGCGACGATGCGCGCCTCGATCGGGATGGCTTCCGCTTTGAGGCCGTAGGGGTAGCCGCTGCCGTCCAGCCTCTCGTGGTGGTAGAGGACGGCCAGCACCTCGCGGCTCGACTGACCCGCGCGGTCGAGCAGCGTCAGGCCCATCTCAGGGTGCGTGCGCATCAGGCTCCATTCGGCCTCGTCCAGGGCCGAGTGCTTGCCCAGCACCGTGTCCGGGATGCCGAGCTTGCCGATGTCGTGCATGAGCCCGGCCCTCGCGAGCACGCGGAGCTCGTAGGCGCTCATCGACATCTGGCGGCCGATGTGGACGCACAGCCGGGCGACGCGCAGGTTGTGGGCCCGCGCCTCGCGGTCCTTGACCTTGAGTCCGAGCGCCACCAGGACGTCGAACCAGCTTCTTATCTGCTGCTGTACCGGCGGATGTACGAGCAACTTGGTTCCTCCAGGGCGTAGCGGTTCCGCTAGCCCTTAAAAAACGTTCAGTAGCTCAACGGTCGGAAGCGGCCTGCTGGTCGCCCGGATCGGGCTACCTTTCGTAGCCTGAGCCGGCCGGCGGTAGTCTAGTCCCGCCTTGAGCGATCAGCCCGTTACGGCGGCGGTCGGCCAGGTCTCCGCCGACGGCCAGTTTCGCTGGGACGGTGTGCAGTGGGTGCCGATCCCACGCGGGGCACGCGAGTCGACTCCGTGGACGCGGCCGATGCAGATTGCGACTGCGGCGGTCTTCGGTCTCGGGGCGATCTATTCCGTGGTCATCTCGTTTGCTTACATCAACCGCGATTCGATGCTGCGCGCGATGCAGGCCCAGGGACAGCGGTTCCCCTCTGGGACGGATGTCGACACGATCGTCAACGCGGCTGTCGTGTTCTCGCTTGGATTCCTCGTCTTCATCTCCGTCTGTGAGCTGGTCATCGCGCTGGGCAGCTACCTCGGATGGCGGTGGATGTTCTGGATCGCGCTTGTCCTCCTTGCTCTGAGCGGACTGAGCGGACTGACCAACCTGTCGACCTTCGCACGGCCCGAGACATCGCCGATTCCGCTCTGGGCGGTGGCGATCAGCGAGGTGTTCGCGCTGGCGAGCCTGGGCTTGTTGGTCTGGCTCTTGATCGGGGCGATCAAGTTCGGGCCCTGGGCGATGAAGAAGCCCGGCGTCTAGGGCTCCGCGAACTCCAGGCAGCGCGTCCCCGTCAGGTCGACCCAGTAGCGACCATTCCCACGGACGATCCGCATCAGGACCTGCCCGCACGATGGGCATCGCACGACGGTGCCGGGCGCATGTACGTAGACGTGCACTCGGCCCACCTCGTTCACCGCGCCGCAAGACGCGCACGTGCCCACCGCGTTGGTCATCTCCATCGCGAAGATCTCGCGCAGGAGGCCTCCAATCGCGTTGCCGTCAAGTCTCATCTCGGATGTCTGCATGCTCATCCTCCAGTTGCTCCGAACCTCTCGGTCTTGACCCACAACGGGTCGTAACCCGAGGCGACCAGCAGGTCTGCGGCCGCCTCGACGAAGGAGGTCGGACCGCAGACAAACACGGCGGGCGTCTGCTCCTTCGGCCAGGCGACCTCTTTGACCATCGCGCTGTCGATGCGCCTCGTGTACCCCGTCCAGCCGGCCGGCTTGTCGCGCGTCAACGTGTGATGCACGGCCAGCCCGTCGTTCGCGGACGCCAGGCGGTCCAGCTCGGCGCGATAGATGATGTCCGCAAGGGTCCGCGACGAGTAGAGGAGACGGGCGGGCGTCTTGCGCTCGCCCCTCGCGCGGTGGCGAAGCATCGCCATGAGCGGCACTACCCCTGATCCTCCGGCGACGAGAAGGAGCGGACGGTCATCGCCGGCCCGCCAGACGAAATGGCCGCCGATCGGCCCGCGCAGCTCGAGCTTGTCGCCGAAACGCAGCTCGCCGACCAGGTAGGGCGAAACCTCACCGTCGTCCAGCCGCTCGACCGTGATCTCCAGGCGATCGTCTTCCGGGGGAGATGCGATCGAGTAGCTCCGCTCGGCCTGATAGCCATCGTCCGCCGTGAGCCGCACGTCGATGTGCTGGCCCGCCAGGTGGCCGGCCCAGTCAGGGACGTCGAGGTAGAGGCTGGAGACGCGTGAGGTCTCCCGGGCGATCTCGGCGACCTCGCCGAGCTGCCAGGTCAGTCGCCCCAGTAGCGCTGCTCGAGCCAAGGGTCCCCGCGGATGTGATAGCCGTTCGATTCCCAGAAGCCCGGGTGCTCCTCTTTCTGCAGCCTGATCCCCCGCACCCACTTCGCGCTCTTCCAGAAATAGAGATGCGGTACGAGGAGGCGCGCCGGGCCGCCGTGCTCCGGGTGCAGTGGCTGCCCGTCGAACTCATATGCGACCCAAGCTTTGCCCCCGGTGATGTCGTCGAGCGTCAGGTTCGTGGTGTAGCCGCCGTCTGAGAAGACTGTCGTGAAGTCGGCCGCCGTGTCCACACCTTCCATCAGCGTGTCCACAGACACGGCTTTCCAGCTCGTGTCGAGCTTCGACCACTTGGTGACGCAGTGGATGTCCTTGGTCACCGTCTCCGCCGGCAGGGCGAGAAACTCTTTCCAGCTCCATCGCTTGGCCTGGTCGATCTCGCCCTCGACGGCGAAGGTCCACTGGTCGAGGTTCACGCGTGGCGTGGGCCCCGCCGAGAGTACGGGGAAATCGGTGACCACGTACTGGCCCGGAGGTACACGCGAGGTGGTCGCGACATCCCGGCGCCTGCCCTTGAACCCGCGAGAGATGAACCCCATCCCGCGGCCATTGTCGGGCTTTTGCTATTTCGCTCGCATGCGGTTGCAACGTGGCGGGGAGGGACGGCGTCCTGCCTGCCCATCAGAACGAGACCCGCGTCAGCCTCCACAGGCGGCCGGGCGGAAAGAGCGGGTCCGCAGTAACCAGCGGCACGTAGAGGTCGTAGTCGCCCAGCGTCACATGCTCGGTGCCTTCGGGCGATCGCGACGCCAGCGGCTGGTCGAGGATGAGCGCCTTCGCATCGAGCCGCTGGCGCAGCACCATCCCAGGCCATTCCGCGAGGTCGACGTCCACGCTCGAGACGAGGTCCGACTCCTCTCCCCAGGGCGTCGTGTAGTGGGCGACGGCCTGGTCGCGCGCGATCGTGCGTTTCACGTGCAGGACAGACGTCATCGCCGCGATCAGCGTCTTCGCGCTCGTGAACGCGATGTCGAGAGTCGGCTGGCCCATCACGCAGCCGTAGACCACGATGGTGTGCCCGTCGACCACCGCGTTTGCGGCATAGAGGAAGTTGGCGCCGCTGTTGAGACCCGAACCGGTCTTGATGCCGACGATGCCGTTCTGGCCGAGGATGCCGTTGACGTTGTAGACCGTGCCCGCAAGCGGCAGGTCGACCTGGCCGAGGGCGACGATCTGCGCGAAGACCGGGTTATCCATGGCGACCATGCCCAGGGTCACGAGGTCGGAGGGGGTGCTGAGGCTGTTCGTCGATGCGCCGCTCGTGTCGGCGAACCTGGTGTGTGTGAGGTGCAGCGCCGCGGCGCGCGTGTTCATCTTCGCGACGAACGAGTCGATCGAACCAGAGTCCCAGCGAGCGACCGTCTCGGCCAGGTTGTTGGCCGACGGGACGAGCATCCCCTGCAGGACCTGGAGCAATGTCAGCTGCTCGCCCGACTCCACGCGCACGACCGACTGTTTGTCCTGGAGGTCCGTCGCGTAATACCGCACGTCGGCGTCCGAGATCGTTAACACCGGCCCGCTGTCGCCCTTCTTGAGCTTGCTGTCCTCGAGGACGACCAGCGCGGTCATCACCTTGGTCACGCTTGCGGCGGGGATCGCCTGCTCGTTGCCTGAGCTCGCCACGAGCCCCAGCCCCGAAACCCCCACGGCCGCCGACCCGCGCGCCGGCCACGGCAGGCTCGGGGAGGCGCCCGGGACTACCTCGGATGTCATCAGGAGGTGGGTCGGCGCGACCGCCGGGATGGGTCGAAGGTAGTTCACCGCCGCCGCCGCGACGACGATCAGAAGCAGCGCGACCCCCACTCGCAACCGCATCGGGGAAACGTTAAACGAGGAGGCGACGAAGAGGTTCTGAGAGGCGGACTCCGACGTAGGTGACGAACGCGAGCGACGTGATGAAGAAGCTGACCGGGTGAGGCGAGAAGTAGGCGATGCTGAGGCCGAGCCACGTGAACACGAGCGCGAGGGCAACCCCGATCCCAATGGCATATGGAGGATGGCTCGTGAACCGGACCGCGATCGCCGCGGGTGTGACTATGAGGGCGAAGAGCAGGAGCACGCCGACGACCTGCACCGCCTCGGTCACCGCCACGGCGAGGATCGCCATGAACCCAACGGACAGCGCGGTCACCGGCACGCCCTTCGCGCTCGCGAGGTCTTCGTCCACCGAGGAGAAGAGCAGCGGCCGGTACACGATGACCAGGGCGGCGATCGTGACGAGCCCCGCGATCAGCGTGACGAGGACGTCGGCCTGGCTGATGCCGAGGATCTCGCCGAACAGAAGGGCGTAAGCCTCGGTTGCGTATCCGCGGTAGAGCGAGATGAAGAGCACCCCCAGGCCGAGCGTCCATGCGAGGACGATGCCGATCGTCACGTCGCGACCCCGCAACCGATTGCCCAGCACGCCGATGGCGGCGCCGCTCCCCAGCGTGAATGCGAGCAGGCCTACCACCGGGCTCAGGCCGGCCACGACCGCACCCGCCGCGCCGGCAAAGCCGATGTGCGACAGCGCGTGCGCTGCGAAAGCCGAACCGCGCAGGACGACGAAGTAGCCGATCGCGCCCGCCACGACGGCCACCACGGTCCCCGCCTCGAACGCGTGGACCATGAAGTCGTAGTGAAAGAGCATGGCGATGTCCTGGAATAGGTTCCAGGTCGGCGTGGGATTCGCGATGGTGAGGGGAACTGCCGCCTCAAGCGTGCGGATGGCTGGTCTCCTCCTCGAGCCCGGCCACGAAGACGCGACCGTGGCTGTCGCGGATCACCTCGACGGGCGCCGAGTAGATCGCGGAGAGCCGCTCGGTGGTGATGATCTCGTTCGGCGTTCCTGTGGCGACCTTTCCCGCGGCCACGTACAGGACCTGGTCGATGTGGGCCAGCAGCGGGTTGACGTCATGCGCGATCAACAGAACCGTCAGGTTGCGGCGCCGGGCCACGTCGCGGATGAGCTGCACGATGGCCAGCTGGTTGCGGACGTCGAGATAGGAGAGTGGCTCGTCCATCAGAAGCAGGCGCGGATCGCCGACCAGCGCCTGGGCGAGGAGCAAGCGCTGCTGCTCGCCTCCGGACAGGCGGCCCAGCGGGCGATCCGCATATTCGCTCGCGCCCACCGCATCGATGGACGCCAGCGCGGCGGCCGCCTGCGCACGTCCGCCAAGCCTTACTCCCCAGCGCCAACCATCGACGCCCAGGTCGACGAAGTCGCGACCTCGGATCGAGAGCTCAATGTCGAACGCGGGACGCTGTGGGATGTAGCCGATCTTCGGGTCCCCGCGGCGGGGCTGCCGTCCGAAGACCTCCAGCCTGCCCGCCTCGGGCGGCAGCAGGCCGAGGATCATCCGGATCAGAGTCGTTTTCCCGGAGCCGTTCGGTCCGAGGACGGCGGTGAACGAGCCATCCTCGATCGTGAAGGAGGCGCCGGCCCAGACCTGGCGCCCGGAGTAGGCGGCGGCGAGATTATCGGCAGCGATCGCGGCGGTCACGCGCTCGACTGCAGCGCGGCATCGAGTGACTTCAGCTGCTTCAGCTGCCAGTCCTGGAAGGTCAGGCCCGTGGGGTCGATCGTCTCCGAGATGCCGACGGTGGGTATGTGCCGCGCAGCGGCGAGCGACTTCAGGTTGGTGGTCACGGCGGTCGACGTCTGCAGGTTGTAGACGAGCGCCTTGATCCTGTCCTGCGCGATCTGGTCGTGGAAGATGGCCACAGCTCTCGCCGGCGGGTCGGTGCCTTGGGCCACCGCCTCCATGAACTCGGCCGGCGTCGTGAGGTTCAGCCCGAGCGCATCGGCCATGTACGCGAAGGTGCTCTCGGTGGCGCCGATCGGCGTACCCGAGCGTTGCCGTTTGATCGTGGCGATCTCCTGGGTGTACGGCTCGAGGGCGATGGTGAGCTCGGCGCGCCTCTGGTCGAAGTAGGCGGTGTCCGCGGCGTCGATGCGACGGTAGTCTTCAGAGATCCCGTCCGCCACCTGGGTGAGGAATGCGGGGTTGTACCAGAAGTGCGGGTTGTCGCCCTGCTTCTTCCCCACCAGGACCGATACGTCGAGCACGGTCCGACGAGTGGACGGGTTGGCGTCGAGGAGCTTCTGGCCCCAGGTGTCGTAACCCGCGCCGTTGAGGATCACGAGCCGCGCCTCGGCGAAGGCCCGGGCGTCGTTGGGGCTTGACTCGTACTCGTGGGGATCCGCCTTGGGGTCGGTGACCACGCTCTGCACGCTGACCATGGAGCCGCCCAGCTGGGCGGCGATGCTGCCCCAGAAGCTCTCTGCCGCGACGACGTCGATGGAGGCGGGCGGCGTCACGGAGACGCTCCCGCAAGCCGTGAAGAGCAGGATCGCTCCCGCCGGCACCACCCGCCACATGTTGCAAGAGCATTGCACAAGTTAATTGCGCAAGTCAAGTGCGCGTAGACTGGGCGGCGTGGCGCGGCCCAGCCCCGTCAGCGACCAGGTCCGGACGCTCCTCACCGCCGAGGAGAAGCACCTCTGGTCGATCGACGAGCTCCACGAAGCGGTCGTGCAATCCCTCGGCGCGGCTGACTACTCCACCGTTTTCCGAGCTGTCAGCGGTATGGAGAAGGAGGGCTTGATCCAGCGCATCGACCTGGGCGACGGCAAGGTCCACTACGAGCTGTCCGAGGAGCACCACGAGCACATCCGCTGCGAGTCGTGCGGCAGGGTGGTCGAGGTCCCCGGCTGCGTCCTCGAGGACGCGGAGCGCTCGGTCAAGAAGAGCACCGGGTTTGTGGTCACGAGCCATCAGCTGCTCTTCACCGGCGTGTGCCCGGACTGCGCAGGCGGAGCAGGTCCGCGACAGGCAGCAGCAAGCCCCCCTGCACGATGAGCGAAAGCACGACCATCCCGTAAGCGAGGACCGAAACGTTCGGGTCCACCTGCGGGTAGGCCGCCACCGAAAGGGCGAGCGCCACCCCGAGCGCCCCCCGCAGGCCACCCCACATGGTCATGTGGCGCCAGGCCCACGGGATGTTTCGGCCTCGGAGGTCGACGGCGCTGAGCAGCCCGTAGACCATGATCAGCCGCGCCAGGAACATCACCAGGTAGGCGGCCAGGACCAGGCCGGCCACCGCAAGGAGACGCTGCGTAGGCAGCGCGATGCCCACAATCAGGAACAGCACCGCGTTGAGGACGAATGCCAGCAGGCCCCAGAAGCCGTGCAGCTGGGTGCCCTGCAGTCGACCGGTGCGGCTCCCGTAGCGGGCTACCGCAATGCCGGCTGCAACCACGGCCACCACCCCTGACGCGTGGACGAGGTCGGCTGCCAGGTACGAACCGTAGGCGAGGACGAGAGTGATCAGGATCTCCAGCTCTGCCTCTCGGACCAGGCGCAAGAAGAAGACCGCGGCGACGCCGGCGCCGAGCCCGATCGCGATGCCGACGCCGGTGACGAACAGGAAGCGAACCCCGGCGTCGGCCCCAGACGGGTGGCCGGTGAGGATCGTGCCGAGCACCGCCGCGAAGACGGCCACTCCCGTGCCGTCGTTGAAGAGGCTCTCGCCGTCGAGCACCGCCTCCAGCCCGCGCGGGGCGCCGACCCGGCGCAGCAGGTTCACGACCGCGATCGGGTCCGTCGCGGAGACGATCGCGCCGAGGAGGAACGCGGCCGCCCAGTCGAGGCCGAGGACGGCATGCGCGGGAACGCCGATGAGCACCACCGTGGCGAAGACTCCGACGGTGGCCAGCAAGCTGATCGGCACGAATCGCCGCCACATCTCCTCGAGGTCGAGCGAGAGCGAAGCTTCGAAGACGAGGCCTGGGACGAAGGCAAGCAGGATGAGGTCGGGGCCGATCGGGGGCAAGCGCAGTCCCCCGATCTCCGGAGCGACCAGCCCGATGAGAATCCCTCCCACCGCAAGCAGCACCGGGTAAGGAACCGTCGGCGTGTTGCGCGACGCCAGGCGCAGAGCGGTCGCCGCTCCGCCGAGAAGGATCAGGAAGAAGAGAAAGCTCTGGGCGGTGCTCACTCGGGCAGGGATCGACCTCCTGCCGACCAGCCTTCCCGGCACACCACGAAATCCGGCGGTTCAGCCGAACCGTGCGGGGAATTCTACTTTTCGGAAGCCCTAATCTGGCCTGTCAGTGAAGGCGCTCGTCAAAACAAAAGCCGCGCCGGGCCTGTGGCTCGATGACGTCCCCGAACCCCGGCCCGGCCCGGGTGAGGTCCTGATCCGTGTTCTCCGCACCGGAATCTGCGGCACCGACCTTCACATCGACGCGTGGAACGAGTGGGCGCAGCACACGATCAAGCCGCCGCTGGTCGTCGGCCACGAGTTCGTCGGTGAGGTCGTCGAGCTCGGCGAAGACGTGGCGTCGGTCTACCCAGGCGAGATCGTGGGCGCGGAAGGCCACATCACGTGCGGCCGCTGCCGCAACTGCCTGGCCGGCAGGCGGGCGCTGTGCGCCAACACCGTCGGCATCGGAGTCCACCGTGACGGCGCGTTCGCCGAGTACATCGTCATGCCCGCGGGCAACCTGTGGCCGCACCTCACGAAGATCGACCTCGACGTCGCATCGATTTTCGACCCGTTCGGCAACGCGGTCCACACCGCCACGCAATACCGCCTGGTGGCCGAAGACGTTCTGATCACCGGTGCGGGGCCGATCGGACTGATGGCGGCGATCGTTGCCCGCCACAACGGTGCGCGCTTCGTCGTGATCACTGACGTGAGCGACTACCGGCTCGAGCTCGCGCGGAAGATCGGCGTCACCATGGCCGTGGACGTCCGGCAGAAGAAGCTGCATGAGGTCCAGGACGAGCTGGGCATGAAGGAGGGATTCGACGTTGCCTTCGAGATGTCAGGCGTGCCCAGCGCGATGCGCGACATGATCGACAACATGGCGCACGGCGGCCGCATCGGGATGCTCGGGCTGCCGGACCATGAGTTCGCCATCGACTGGTCGCAGGTCGTGTTCAAGATGCTCACCGTCCGGGGCGTGTACGGGCGCCAGATCTTCGAGACCTGGTACCAGATGTCGGTCTTCGTGCAGAGCGGCCTCGACATCTCGCCGGTGATCACCCATCGGTTTCCTTACCAGCAGTACCACGAAGCTTTCGACGTCGCCCATTCGGGGCTGTGCGGCAAAGTCGTTCTTGATTGGAGCCTGTGATGTTCGAACGCATGCGATCGCACCTCACCCAGCAGTTGCAGGAGATCCGGGAGGCAGGGCTTGAAAAGCCTGAGCGTGTGATCGAGTCACCGCAGGGCGCGACCGTCGCCGTGATGGAGCGCGATGTGCTCAACCTTTGCGCCAACAACTACCTGGGCCTCGCCGACCATCCGGAGGTGATCGCCGCCGCCAAGGAGGCGCTCGACCGCTGGGGGTACGGCATGGCATCGGTGCGGTTCATCTGCGGCACGCAGGAGGTGCACAAGGAGCTCGAGAACGAGCTGACAGAGTTCCTCGGCACCGAGGACACCATCCTCTACTCGTCATGCTTCGACGCGAACGGAGGCATCTTCGAGGCACTGCTCGACGAGCGCGACGCCGTCATCTCGGACGCACTCAACCACGCGAGCATCATCGACGGCATCCGGCTGTGCAAAGCGAAGCGATACCGGTACGCCAACCGGGACATGGCCGACCTGGAGAAGCAGCTGGAGGAGAGCGCCGACGCGCGCTTTCGGATGGTGGTCACCGACGGGGTCTTCTCGATGGACGGCTACATGGCGCCACTGCCAGAGATCGTTGAGCTCGCCGATCGCCACGACGCGATGGTCATGGTCGACGACTCGCACGCGGTCGGGTTCATCGGCGCGAACGGCCGCGGCACGCAGGAGCATCACGGCGTCATGGGCCGCATCGACGCGATCACCGGGACGTTGGGCAAGGCGCTAGGCGGGGCCAGCGGCGGCTACGTCTCGGGCCGCAAGGAGCTGGTGGCGATGCTCCGCCAGCGCTCGCGGCCTTACCTGTTCTCGAACTCCGTGGCGCCGCCGATCGTGGCGGCAAGCCTCAAGGTGCTCGAGCTCCTGCGCACCGCGAGCGACCTCAGGCTGCGCCTGGCCGAGAACACGAAGTTCTTCCGCGCCCGCATGACCGAGGAGGAGTTCGACATCCTCCCCGGCGACCACCCGATCGTCCCCGTGATGATCGGCGACGCGGCGCTGGCCGGCCGGATGGCCGGGGCGATGCTCGACCGGGGCGTATACGTGGTCGGGTTCTCGTACCCGGTCGTGCCGCAGGGCAAGGCGCGGATCCGGACCCAGGTCTCGGCCGCGCACTCACGCGACGATCTCGAACGCGCAGTCCGCGCCTTCGTCGATACGCGCCAGGAGCTGGCCCAGTAGCGCGAGCCCGAAAGGCGTTTTCGGGATACACATGAGCGAGCACGAGTTGATGCTGCTCCAGGTTGGCGAGGTTCTCTCCAGGGTCGCGCGTCCGCACCGGTGCGACGATGTGCTGCCGGTCGAAGTTCGCGCGGCTCTCTGGCAGCTCGGCTTCCCGTGCGACGAGCTCACCCCGCGGGAGGAGATCGTCGCGAGGCTCTGGGCGAAGAAGCGGAGCCTGCTCAGCGCGCTGCGGGCGGACTCGGGCGGTCCCGGGTTCGCGCCCCCAGGCGCGGCCTAAGCGTCGGTCCGGACTTCGGTTCCGTCCTGCGCCCAGCGCGTGTGGTACGCGCCCTCGCGGTCGACGCGGTGGTACGTGTGCGACCCGAAATAGTCGCGTAGGCCCTGGATGAGGTTGGCCGGCCCCCGGGCGCGACGGTACCCGTCGTAGTAGGCAAGGGAGGAAGCGAAGGCCGGGATCGGGATGCCCTGGTCCACCGCGGTGTTCACCACCCGTCGCCAGGCTGACTGCGCGCCGGCGAGGGCTTCCTGGAAGAAGGGCGCCAGCATCAGGCTCGGCAGGCTCGAGTCCTCCTCGTACGCGTCCTTGATCCGGTCCAGGAACTTGGCGCGGATGATGCAGCCGCCACGCCAGATCGTCGCCAGCGCACCGAGGTCGAGGTCCCAGTGGAACTCCCTCGAGCCGGCCGCCATGTGCTCGAAGCCCTGGGCGTAGGCCACGATCTTCGAGGCATACAGAGCCTCCTGGATGTCCTCCACGAGGCCGACTGTGGCCTTCTCGGACGTCGGGCCTCTCAGGATGCCGGAGGCTTTCACGCGTTGAGCCTTCTCGCTCGAGAGTATGCGGGCGAAGACCGCTTCGGTGATGCCGGTCAGCGGCACGCCCAGCTCGAGGGCGGACTGGCTGGTCCAGCGCCCGGTTCCCTTCTGCTCGGCCTCGTCTTCGATCGCGTCGACGAGCGAACCGCTCGAACCGTCGTCGTGCTTGGCGAGCACGTATGAGGTGATCTCGATCAGGTACGACTGCAGCCGCCCCTCGTTCCAGGCGCGAAAGACCGCGGCCAGCTGGTCCGGCGAAAGGCCGGCTGCGTGGCGGAGCAGGTCGTACGACTCGGCGATGAGCTGGATGTCCGCGTACTCGATCCCGTTGTGCACCATCTTCACGAAGTGGCCCGCGCCGTCCGGACCGATGTAGGTGCAGCAGGGCACACCGTCGACCTTCGCCGCGATCGCGGTCAGCATGTTTTCGACGCGCGCGTACGACTCGCGCGCGCCTCCGGGCATCAGACTCGGTCCGTGCAGCGCGCCCTCCTCCCCGCCCGACACCCCGCATCCCATGAACCCGAAACCGAGCTTCTCGAGCGCCGCGGCTCGTCGCTGTGTGTCCTGGAAGAAGGAGTTGCCGCCGTCGATGATGATGTCGCCCGGCTCGAGGACCCCGGTCAACGAATCGATCACCGCGTCGACGGCTCGGCCGGCATCCACCAGCACCGCGACCGCGCGCGGAGGCTTCAGCGCGCGGGCGAGCTCCTCGACGGTTGCGGCCGCCGTGAAATTGCCCTCTCCGCCGTGCTGGGCGATGAACTCTTCAGTGCGGTGATGGGTCCGGTTGTAGACGGCGACGTGGACGCCGTGCGAGGCGAGATTGCGCGCGAGGCCGCCCCCGATCGTGCCCAGACCGATGACCCCCATCTCCATCTCGGCCACGCTCCAACGTTAACCATCCGAGGAGTCGCATGCGACAGGCCGACAAGCTGCTGATCCTCAGCCGCCGCGCGGGGTCGATGACCCCCGCGGTTGAGTCGCGCCTGCGGGAGGCGTTCGCGGGCCACCGCGTCATCTACTTCAACGCGCGGCGTGACTTCGAGCCGCTGATCACGAGCAAGGCGCAGGTGGTGATCGCCGGTGGGGACGGCACCGTCGAGCACGTCGTGCGCAAGCTGGCGGACTCGCAGCATCCGCTCGGCATCATTCCGATGGGGTCGTTCAACAACTTTGCGCACGCGCTCGGCCTGCCGGATGACCTGAATCGAGCGATCAGGGTCATCGAGCAGGGGCATGCGCGGGCGATCACCCTGGGCCGCGTCAACAGGATGGTGTTTCTCGAGGCGTGCGCGGTCGGTTTGTTTGGCGAGGCGATCGTCCTCGGGGATGCCGCGAAGGATCTGCACTTCGGCGATGTGGTGACGAGGCTGAGGGAGGTGATCGAGGCGCGACCGTTCGAGTACGAGCTGTCGGGTGACTTTCGCGAAAGGGGCACCGCGATGTCGCTGGTGTTCAGCAACACGTCGGCGATCGGGATTCAGCTTCCGATCGGAGATTCGAATCCCAGCGAGCCCTACCTGGACTTCTCGGCAGAGGCCGGGCAGTCGCATGCGGACATCGTCGGGAGGGCGCTGGCGTCGGCGTTGCTCGACAGGCACCGGGAGGGGTCGGGGCGGATCGTGCGGTTCAAGAGGCTCAGGGTGCGGACTCGGCCGAGGGTGAGGGTGTATGCGGACAATCAGGCGGCGGGGAGGACGCCGGCAACGGTTTCTGCCGAGGTCAGTGCCTTGAGGGTCCTGGTGCCAGTGCGGGGTGGCCGTCGTTCGCGTTAGACGGCTGGGAAGAGGGTGGTTGGGGCATGTGTTGGTGGCCGGGAACTCGGTGTGGTTTGCATTGTTTTGCATGTAAATTAACTTGACACTCGTACGTTTGTTCGATACGATTCTGGGGTGCTCCTCATGCT
>DASPXA010000003.1:0-1928 GCA_035637495.1 Verrucomicrobiia bacterium | reverse complement strand
ATCTTGCCGTGGTCCATGATCGCGACCCGGTCGCAGAGGGTCTGAGCCTCATCCATGTAGTGGGTGGTGAGGACAATGGTCCGCCCCTCGGCACGGATGGATTGCGCCAGCTCCCAGAGGTTCCGCCGGGCCTGTGGATCGAGGCCGGTCGTCGGCTCGTCGAGAAAAAGGATCTGCGGCTCGTTCACAAGGGCGGTCGCGATGCTGAACCGTTGCTTCTGGCCACCGGACAGCGTGCTCACGTTCGCACGAGCCTTTTCGGATAGGTCCACCTTCTTGAGGATGGCCATCGCGTCGATCGACCGCTTGTAGAGGGCCGCGAACAGGTCGAGGAGCTCCAGCAGGTTCAGGCCGTCGAAGAACGCCGACGATTGCAGCTGCACGCCGATGACGTTCTTGACCTTCTGGGGATCCCGGCGGACGTCGATCCCACCCACCAGGGCCTGGCCGTCGTCGGCGCTGCGCAGGCCCTCCAGGATCTCGACCGTCGTCGTCTTGCCGGCCCCGTTTGGACCGAGCAATCCGAAGATCTCTCGCTCCTTGACGCGGAAGGAGATGCCGTCGACCGCCACGAGGCTCCCGTACCGCTTGCGCAATCCCTCGACGACAATCGCGAAGCCATCCGTTTGCGTAGCGAGGCCCGAATCGCCGGGCCGCGCGATCACACTCATGCCGCAGCCAATTATCGCTGCTGCTTATGCCGAAGCTCGGATCTCAGATCGGAGCGGGCGATGCCATCGTCTTCTCCATGATGACGACCACCTCGCCCGGTTGGAAGCCGAGCTCGCGGTTGATCGCCAGCATGCCGGCATTGTCGGCGCGGTTATCGGTGTGCACCACCGGGATTCCCTGCTGCGCCGCAAAGCGCGTCACCAGCATCTTCAGCACGCGCGCGATCCCTCGACGCCGATGGCTGCTCAGCACGCCGGTGTCTCCCACCTCGGCATCGCCATCCGGGCGCCGCAGCAAGTAGCTCAAGCCGACGATGTGGTCGCCGTCCCTTGCCACGAAGAAGCTGTCGAGCAGCACGGCGGGACGCTCGTAGATGCTTCGCGTGAACGTCTCGAAAGGAGGATCCTGCCACTCGACGTGCGCCTCGTGTGGCATGTCGCGCCAGATCGCCGTGTTGCAACGATAGAGCTCCTGGCGCGTGCGCTCACCATCGATCTGCGGCAGCGCGACCGTCTCGATGCCGCCCTCGCGGAGCCGCTGCCGCCGCTCGTTGAGCCCGCCGAGATTCACCGCGGCCGGCCGCTGTCGTGAGGTCTGGTACCGTTCCAGCTCGGTAAAGCCGCGCTTCCGCAGCAGCGGCAACGACGCAGCGAGCTCCCGCTCCAGGGTTTCGGTTTCCAGCCATCGAACGCCGGCAGTCGCCGCGAAACGGTCCACGTCGGCGGCCAGCCTGGTACCCAACCCCTGGCGCCGATGCGCCGCTGCCACCGCGACGAACCCCTGGGCACGATCGATCAAGGGCGCTCCATCCTCGCTCAGCGCCGCCTCCGCCATGCCGGCCAGCACGCCGTCGACTGTCCATGCGCCGAGTTGCAGGGTTGGCTCGGCCGGCGGGCGCAGGGTCTCTTCGAAGCGAAACCCGGGGACGTCCTCCTGCCAGTGCCGGTGCTGGTTGGCCAGGTCGAGCCAGGGTTTCAACTCCTCCACCCTGACGGGGCGAATAGAAAAGGGGGTGGCAGTCACCCCCTCACCCTAACTAGAACGTCAGAGAAACGGTGCCACTGACGGAGGCGCTGTAGACAACGCAACCGACGAACCAGAGGTTGGTGCGATAGTGGGTGAGCGTCGCGTTGAACGTTCCGCTGCCGTTCTCGCTCTCAGCGCCGACACCGTATAGCTCGCCGTAAACGGAAAAACGCTGGTTGGTGCAGCCGCTGAATCCGCTGAGCTGGCTGACCGTCCCATGCCAGGGCGTG
>DASPXA010000002.1:0-11410 GCA_035637495.1 Verrucomicrobiia bacterium | reverse complement strand
CATCCGCGGACCCCGGCGGCGGGCATTGATCGCCCGCGACCGCCACTGCCAGTGGCCCGGCTGCGAGCGGCCGGCCTCCTGGTGCGACGGACATCACATCGTCTTCTGGGCCCACGGCGGCGGCGACGATCTGGAGAACCTGTGCTTGCTTTGGCACCCGTCATCACTGGAAGGTGCACGAAGGCGGATGGCGGCTCATAAGGAGCGATCAAGGCCAGATCGTCACCATCGCGCCGCAGACTCTCTTCGAGTTGCCCCGAGGGCCCGACTGACGGCAATAACGCCGGCCGCGACCTCTGAGTAACCTCCAAGCGACCTCGCAGGGTCGACCAAGCCCGGCATCGGAAGCTGCCTGCCGTGGAACGGGCAGCACTCGCGGTGGTCGCGGAGCCGACGGTCGACGTCGTGGTTCCGGTCCACAACGAGGAGCGCGACCTCGAGCGCAGCGTCCGGCGGCTGCGGGCCTACCTCGACGCCGGCTTCCCGTTCCACGCCACCATCACGATCGCCGACAACGCGAGCTCCGACGCCACGCAGGAAATTGGCACCCGGTTGGGCGCCTCCGTGCCTGGCGTGCGCTACATCAGGCTCCACGACAAGGGTCGCGGGCGTGCGCTTGCCGCGGCCTGGCTGATCAGCCAGGCCGACGTCGTGGCATACATGGACGTCGACCTGTCGACCGATCTGGATGCGCTGCTGCCACTTGTGGCGCCAATCATCAGCGGGAACACCGACGTCGCGATCGGCAGCAGGCTGGCCTTCGGCGCCCGGGTCAAGCGCGGCTGGAAGCGAGAGCTGATCTCGCGCTGCTACAACGCGCTCCTCCGCGTCACACTCGGCGCGCGTTTCAAAGACGCGCAGTGCGGCTTCAAGGCGGTTCGGGCTTCGATCGCGAGGCGACTGGTGCCGCAGGTCGAAAACCGATCCTGGTTCTTCGACACCGAGCTCCTGGTGCTTGCCCAACGCGCCGGACTCCGCATCCATGAGGTGCCGGTCGACTGGACGGACGATCTCGACTCGCGGGTCGAGCTCGTCCCGACGGCGATCGAAGACCTGCGCGGTGTGTGGCGGTTGATGCGGTCCGGCCCGTCGAGGCTCGTGCGCTTCGGCATCGTCGGCGTGACCAGCACGATCGCGTACGTGGTGATCTATCTCGCGGTGCGCGGGCTTGCGACGCCGTGGCTCGCCAACGTCTTCGCCCTCGCGATCACGGCGCTTGCCAACACCGCGGCGAACCGGCGGTTCACTTTTGGCCTCCAGGGTCGCGGCGGCCTGGCTGGTGACTATGCCGCCGGCCTGACCGCGTTCGTATTCGCCCTGCTCATGACGTCCGCCGCCGCCGAAGCGTTACGGGTCTTCTTCCCTGGCGTGCCCCACCTCGTCGAGGTCGCCGCGCTGACCGCGGCGAACCTGCTCGCGACACTTTGCCGGTATCTCCTCTTCCGCGGCTGGATGGAGGCGCGGCTACAGATAGTGGCGGCGGATGGCGCCTAGGTTGTTGAAGATTCGGACCCCGAACGCGACGATGGCCGCGATCGACAGGTCGACCCCGAGCTTGTCGCCGAGTAGGTCAGGCCGCCCGCGAGGGTCATGTTGGTGATCAACCCGCCGAAGAACACGCGCGGCTCGAACGTGCCTGCGATGTATTACTTGCACGGACTTGCAGACGGCGACGCGCCCGGCGCCGGCGACGGCACAGCCGGCGCCCGCGACTTGAGACCCACCGCGGGCTCCGATGGGTTCATCACGTTGACGTAGTCGAGATCCGGCGAGCTGTAGTCGACGTTGCCGTTGCCGGAGATGGCCTTCAAAGCGGTGAGCTTGTCGTGCAGCGTCGCGAATTCCTCGGGCGTCAGCACGCGGCCAAAGTAAACCTTCCAGCCGCGCCTGGCGATGAGAGTCAGGTTTCCGCACGAATCGAAGATGAAGCCGGCGACGTCCTGACCCACCAGCGTCGGAAAGCCGCGCTGCATGTTCACCAGCGCGGTGAGCAATTGAGGGTTGAGCGCGCGGTCGCCCACGCGCGGGTCGTTGCCGGCCGGTCCCTGGACGTCAACCAGGCCGGCGGCGTTCGGGCTGGGGCCGAGCACGACAGCCTGGCTCGACATGAGGAAGAGCTTCTTCGACGGCCCTGCGTGGTAGACGGCGACGGGCTGCCACTCACTCACCTGGACCACGACGGTGCCGGGCAGCTGCGGCTGTACGGTCGCGGCCCGGACCCACACCTGGGCCTGCAAGCGCTGCTCGGCCGAAACTCCGTCGACCGAGATGACGGACCCGTTTCTCGTCAGGCCCGCCGCCTGGGCGATCTGGCTCGTCGTGAGGTGGTGCGCGCCGATCACCCGGACCGTGTGCACGCTCAGCGCCGGGCCGAACCACAGCCACACGAGCAGAGCCATCTCCGCACCGGCGATGGCCGCGGCGAGCGTTCGCCAGGCCCAATGCACGTCTGGCTCTTTGAGTGCGCGTTCGGAGCGCGTCCACAGCTGCCCCCGCAGCGGCTCGGTCCTCTCGAGGCCGTTCGGCCAGGGCGCCCGGGGCAGGATCGAGCTGCGGCGCTTTGACCTCATCTGGCCGCGGGTCCCACGTGGCGCTGGTGCCGGCCGACCGCGTGGTCGACCAGGCGCTGGCACAGCTCGTCGAACTCGATGCCTGCCGCGCGGGCCGCGTCCGGCAGAAGCGAAAGCTCGGTCAGGCCGGGCACGGTGTTCACCTCGAGCACCCAGGGCGTGCCGTGAGCGTCGACGATGATGTCGACCCGCGCCATGCCCGAGCAGCCGAGCTCGATGAAAGCTCGGGAGGCCGCCTCCGACGCTGCGGCCTGTGCCGGCTCGGGGATGCGGGCGGGGATGATGTGGTGAGACTTGCCGGCTGTGTACTTGGCGTCGTAGTCGTACACGGGGTTCTCGGAAAGGATCTCGAGAGTCGGGAGGACCTGCAGCTCGGGCGTTGCCAGCACCCCCACGGTGATCTCGGTGCCGGCGGCGAATCGCTGCACGAGAACGCGGCGGTCGTATCGCGCCGCGAGGACAAGGCCGCTGGCCACCGAATCGGTGTCGCGCGCGATCGTGAGTCCGATCGTCGATCCCTCGCGAACCGGCTTGACCACGAGCGGCAGCCCGAACCGCGATACGAGGCGCTCGACCCCGTCAGCCGACACTCCCTCCTTGATCTCGATCTCCTCGAACTCCGGGACGTGCAGCCCGATCGCGGCCATGATCCGGCCCGCGCGCGCCTTGTCCATGCAAAGCGCCGATGCGAGCACACCTGATCCGGTGTAGGCCAGGCCGAGAAGCTCGAACATGCCCTGCACCGTGCCGTCCTCACCGAGGCGGCCGTGCAGCGCGTTGAAGACGCATTCGAAATCGCCGTCGCGCAAGACATCCCACGTGTTGGCGTCGAGGTCGACCTCCGTCACGGCGTGCCCTCGTCCGCGCAGTGCCTTCGCCACCTGTGCGCCCGAGCGCAACGAGACGTCGCGTTCGGCCGACCTCCCTCCTCTCAGCACGGCGAGCCTCACTTCCAGCGGCCCACCATCTCGACCTCGGGCTCGAGCGTCGCGCCAAAGCGGCGCTTGACCTCCGCCATCACTCGATCGATCAGCCTCCTCACTTCCGCCGCCGTCGCCCCTCCCTCGTTGACGATGAAATTGCCGTGCAGGGTGGACACGACAGCCGCACCCTCACGCGCTCCCTTCATCCCGGCCGCCTGCACGAGCCGGCCCGCTGAATCGCCGGGTGGGTTCTTGAAGACGCTGCCGCAGTTCTTGGTCTTGATCGGCTGCGTCTCGTTGCGCTCCTGGGTCAGCTTTGCCATCAGCTTTTTCGCCTCTTCGCCATCACCGCGCTCGAGCTGGATCGTGGCGTTGAGCACGAGCGCGCCCTTCAGTGGACCGTCGCGCAGCGCCGAGGTGCGGTAGCCGAGCTCGAGCGCGGCCGGGCGCCACGTCTGCTTGCCCGTGCCCGGCAGATAACCCTCCGCCTCGACCAGGACTTCGCGCATCTCCTTTCCCCAGCAGCCGGCGTCCTGGTAGACAGCGCCGCCCACCGTCCCGGGCACCCCGATCGCGAACTCGAATCCACGGAGGTTGGCGTCGGCGACGATGCGCGCGAGACGCATCATCTTCAGGCCGGCGGCAGCGTGCACCCGGGTGCCCTCGATCTCGTGGTCGCGATTGACCACGCGCACCACGAGCCCGTCGACCCCGCGGTCAGCGATGAGGAGGTTGGTTCCCGCGCCGAGCAGCAGGTAGGGAATGGCGCGGTTCCTGCAGCCGTCGATCGCCTTAGCGATCGCCTCGGGCCGCGCCAGCTCGAGGAAGAACTCGGCCGGACCGCCGATGCCGAACGAGGTGCGTGACGCGAGCGCCTCATCTTCCTTGACGCCCGCCAGGCCGCGGAGCCAGGCGAGGCTAGATCTTGTGCGCCAGGTCATCCTTGCGGCGCCTCCGCCGGCGTGGCTCGGCTCCGCCGGGCCACGACACACAACGCTTGCCACCAGACCGGCGGACCCGCCGTGGGGGGCCAATGGGGGGATCCTGATCCCCCCATTCCGCTAGATCTTGTGCGCCAGGTCATCGCCCAACTGCTTGATGTCACCCGCGCCCATGAGGAGCACCAGGTCATCCGGCCCGACGATCTCTTCCAGCGCCTCCCGTGCCCTGGTGAAATCGCCGACGTAGATGCCACGAGGAATCTGGTGCGCCAGGTCGGACGCGCGGACTCCGGAGACGTTTTCCTCGCCCGCGCTGTAAACGTCGAGCACGTACACGCGGTCCGCGCCATCGAAAGCGCGAGCGAAGTCGTGTATGAGCGCATTCAGGCGCGAGTAGCGATGCGGCTGGAAGACCACGACGAGGCGACGGTGGCGCAGCTCCCGAGCGGCTTCGATCGTCGCGCGGACCTTGGTCGGATGGTGCGCATAGTCGTCGTAGACCGCGGCGCCCTGGAAGACGCCGAGGAACTCCATTCGCCTGTGAGCGCCTGGGAACGTGTGCAGGGCCGCGGCCACGTCCGCGAAATCGACGCCGAGCTCGAGTGCCATCGCGGCGGCGGCCGTCGCGTTCTGGATGTTGTGCCGGCCTGGCTGGCGAAGGTCGATGTGACCGAGCAGGTCGGCGCCCTTGTAGATCGGAAACGGACGGATCGGCTCACATCGATAGGTCGCGCCATGCCGAAAGCCGTACGTGATCTTTCGCGCTTTCGGCTGCAGCTCGCGAGCCAGGTCGTCGTCGGCGCAGACGACGGCGAGCCCGGTCTTCGGCAGGCCCTCGATGAACCACTGGAAAAGATCGCGAACCGCGCTGACGTCGCGAAAGTGGTCGGGGTGGTCGAGCTCGATGTTGGTGACGATGGCTCGCTGTGGGTGGTGAAGCGTGAGCGTGCCGTCCGACTCGTCGGTCTCGGCGACGAGCCATTCCGACTTACCCGCCCGGGCACTCGACCCATCGCCGACCAGGACGGTGGGGTCGTAGCCCCCTGTGACGAGGATGTGGCCGACCATGTGGGTCACCGTGGTCTTGCCTGCGGTGCCGGCGACCGCGATCGAGTTCGTCTCGTTGATCAGCTGCGCGAGCATCTCGGCCCGGCTGACGACCTTAACCCCCATCGCGCGCGCCGCCTCCAGCTCGGACGACCGCTTGATCGCGCCGCTGTACACGAGCAGGTCCTTCCCGAGGACGTGCTCGGGGTTGTGTCCGATGGCGATATCGACCCCGGCCTCCTCCAGCTCGGCGATCGTGTCCGACTCCTTGAGGTCGCATCCGCTCACCTCGTCTCCCCGCGCCAGGAAGACGCGGGCAAGTGCGGACACTCCCGCACCTCCCGCGCCCATCAGATGGACCCTCACTTCTTCACGACCTCGTGCAGCACTGCTAGAACGCGCTGTGCGGCATCGCGGCGGCCCGTCGCGGCCGACGCCTTTGCCATCGCGCGGAGGTGGTCGGGGTCGAGACCCTCGATGGCCTTCAGCAGGGTCTCGCCGGACAGCTCATCGTCCGCGATCCGCATCGCAGCTCCGGCGTTCACCATCGCGGTTGCGTTCTCCTCCTGGTGGCCGCCGCCGAACGTCCCCGGGACAAGCAGCATCGGCAGGCCGACGGCCGCCGCCTCGGCGATCGTGCTCACACCCGCACGGCTCACGACCACGTCGGCCCGCGCCATCAGGCCGGGCATGTCGTCGGTAAACGCGATTCCGGTGTAGCGCTCGCGCGAGTGCCGAGCGACGCCCTCCCGCCCCTGCTCCCCCGCGACATGGATCACCTCCTCGAACCGCGCGCACAAACCCTCGAGCACCGCCCACACCGCGTCGTTCAACCGGCGCGCACCCTGGCTGCCGCCCGTTACCAGCAAGCGGCGCGGAGGTACAGCCGGGGTTCGCGGCGCGAATCCGTCCCTCAAGGGCACGCCCGTGAGCACGACGTGGCCGTCGCGGAGGCGACTTTCAGTCCCCGGGAGTGTCGTGCACACCGCCGCCGCGCCGCTGGCGAAGTACCTCGTCGCAAGGCCCGGACGCACATCCTTCTCGTGGAGGACATATGGAATGCGGCGCATGCGGGCAGCGGCGAGGGGCGGCGCCATGACGTATCCACCCATGCCGAGCACGACATCGGGCCGGAAGCGGTCAACGATGCGGAGCGCACTCCGCAGCGCGAGCGGGATGAGCAGCGGGAGCGCAACGTTCTTCCACAGCGCATCACGGTCGAGTCCGCGCACCCGGACAGCTTCGAGCTCGAACCCGGCGGCGGGTACAAGCCGCTCCTCCGGACCACCCTTGCGTCCCACCAGGAGTACGGCGCCATCCGGCTCTTCAGCGCGGAACGCTCGCGCGACCGCGAGAGCCGGATACAGGTGCCCGCCGGTCCCGCCGCCAGCGATCAAAAGCCTCATCTGATCCTCGATTGTTCCGCAACGCCGAACCCGACCCGTGCCGGGCGATGCTGAGCAGCACCCCGACCGCGGCGAGCGTCGTTGCAAGCGCAGTGCCGCCATAGCTAAAGAAAGGAAGCGGCACGCCGGTGATCGGCAGCGTGTTGGTCACGGTGGCCATGTTGAGAAGGGCTTCGAAGGTGATCCAGGTCGAGATGGATGCCGCCAGCGCCATGCCAAACCTGTCCGGCGCGCGCAGCGATGCGCGATAGCCGCGGATGCCGAAGACCAGGAACCCGAGCATCAGCAGCGTGGTGCCGACCAGGCCGGTCTCTTCGCCGACGATCGCGAATATGAAGTCGGTGTGCGCCTCGGGCAGCCAGCCGTACTTCTCGATCGAGTGCCCGATCCCCACGCCGAACACTCCGCCGGACGCGAGGCCATACAGCGACTGCGTCGCCTGGAAGCCGGCGCCGAGCGGATCTGCCCACGGATTCCTGAACGCGCTTAGCCTCGCGAATCGATACGGCTCGAGCAGGGTGACAGCGATGAACGCGAGTCCGAGACCGCCCGCCAGCAGGATGATGTGCCGGAGCCTGCCTCCACCCGCCCAGTACGCGCTGAGGAAGATCGCCACCGTGACGATGGCGGTGCCGAGGTCGCGCTCCAGCATCAAAAGGACGAGGACGCCGGCGAGCATGGCGGCGAACGGCACGAAGACCTGTTGAAACTCGCCCATTCGCTGCGAGTTGCGATCGATCCAGTGGGCGACGAACACCGCGAACGCGAGCTTGCCCAGCTCGGACGGCTGAAAGGTGCCCAGAGGACCGGCGTCGAACCATCGCCGCGCGCCGTTGACGCTGACCCCGAGGTGCGGGACCAGCACGAGGAGCATCAGGAGCGCGGCGGCGACCGCTCCGGCGGGCGCCAGCGGGCGGATGCGCCGGTAATCGATCCGCGCCAGCACGAACAGCGCGACGAAGCCGATCCCCATCCAGGTGGCCTGACGCTCGGCGTAGTAGAAGGCCGATTCGTGCTGCGTGTAGGCGAACGCGACGCTCGCACTGGTCACCATCACGAGGCCGCCGGCGCACAGGAGAACCGTGGTGAAAAGAAGCAGCCGGTCCGGCTGCGGGCGCGCGGCCGCCACCCTGCTCACGCTGCAAACCGTTCGCGGACCAGCTGCTTGAACTGGTTGCCGCGGTCCTCGAAGTCCTTGAACATGTCGAAGCTCTTGTAGGCGGGGCTGAGCAGCACGACGCTGCCCTTGCGCGCGATCCGGGCCGCGATCGACACCGCCTCACCGAGGCTGTGCGCGGGATGGACCTGGGGATGTGCGCGCAGCTCACTTGCCAGCTCGCCCGCCGAGGCGCCGATCAGGACCACCGCCTCGGTGTTGGCAAGCACGTCCGCCACCCACTCCCGCAGCTCGAAGCCGCCCCCATAACCGCCGGCGATCAGGATCACAGGCGCGCCGGGGAATGCGTTGAGCGCCACCCTACCTGCGTCGGGGTTGGTGGCCTTCGAGTCGTTGTACCAGCGGACCCCGGCCCATTCGCCGACCAGCTCGAGCCGGTGCTCGACACCTTTGAAGGTGCTGATCGCCACGTTGATCGCCGCATCGCTCAGACCTGCGATTCGGCCCACGGCGGCGGCGGCAAGGGCGTTCTCCATGTTGTGCCGGCCGGGCAAGGGCATCGGCGGTCGCGGCTGGTGCTTGTCGAACCACACCACTCGTGCCTTCGTCCGCGAAGCCAGGCCGCGGACGATCTCGTCGCCACCGTTGAGCACGGCGTAGTCGTCCGAGGCGGCAAATTCGATCGCGCGCGCCTTGAGGTCGATGTACCGCCGCAGCGTCCCGTGACGGTCCAGGTGGTCCGGCGTGATGTTGAGGATCACGCCGACATGAAGATGCGGCCGCTCGACCGATTCGAGCTGGAAGCTCGAGAGCTCGAGCACCACCCAGTGCGCGGGCGTGATCTCGTCCACGCGGTCCAGCACGGTGTCGCCGATATTGCCGCCCACGATCACCGGACGATCGCCCGCTGACAGCACCTCGCCGACGAGTGCGGTGGTGGTCGTCTTGCCGTTCGTCCCCGTGATCCCCACCACCGTGCCCTTGCACAGCTCGAGGAACAGGTCGATCTCACTCGACACGGGGATGCCTTTGTCGCGAGCCTGGTTCAAGAGCTCGGAGTCCCAGGGCACGCCCGGGCTCGCATACACGACGTCGACACCATCGAGCGCGCTCGCGTCGTAGCCGCCGAGACGCAGCTCGACTCCTGGCGGCATGCGCGCGACCGTCGACTCCAGCTCCGCTTGCGATTTGCGGTCGACGACGCGGACCTTCTTGCCGTGGGCGACGAGATGGAGCGCGAGCGCGACGCCACTGCGGGCCGCGCCGACGACCAATGTCTGTCTAAGGGACCCCCGCGAACTCAAGGCGAGCCGCGACGCAGTCCGCTTCGCGGCCCGCGTCGCGGGTACTCCGAGTTCGTGGGGATCCTCACATCGCCAGCCTTACGAGAGCGAGCGCAGCCAGCGCCGAGACGAGCCCCGCGCCCCAGAAAGACAGGGCGATGCGGTTCTCAGACCAACCCTCGTGGTGGAACGTGTAGTGGATCGGGGTCATTGTGAAAACGCGGCGTCCGCCGCTGGCCTTGAAGTAAGCCACCTGAATGATGACAGACAGGGTCTCCAGCACAAACACGAGACCGACGATCGGCAGCAGCAACAGGACGCCTTGCTGGATCGCCAACGCGGCGAGCCCGAAGCCGATCGCGAGCGCCCCGGTGTCGCCCATGAAGATGCGCGCTGGGTAGCGATTGAACACGAGGAACGCGACCACCGCACCGCACAGGGCGATGGCGACCGCTTTCTCGCCGGCCGGCGCGCCGGGCAGGAACAGCGCGGTCGCGCCGATCGCAATCACCGAGAGGCCGCCCGCGAGGCCGTCCATGCCGTCTGTGATGTTCACCGCGTTGGCGGTGCCGACGATCGCAATCACCGCCAGCGGAAACACGAGCCAGGGCGTCACAGGTAGAAAGAGCTGCGGACCGCCCTGCACGGTGGCGAGCCAAGCCACCGGCAGCGCGAGCAGAAGCTGGATCGGAAACTTGAGCCGCGCGGGGATGCCACGTGTGCCGACACGCAGCTTGCTGCGGTCGTCGGCGAAGCCGATCAGGCCTCCCGCGATCAATCCGCCAACCGCAGGCAGCGCGCCGGGGTGTCCGGCGATCGACGCCAGCCCGCCACCGAGAATCGCGACGGCGACAAATAGGATCCCGCCGCCCGTCGGCGTGCCCGCCTTTTGCTGGTGCGTGTCGGGCAGCTCTTCCTGGATGACCTGCCCGGAGCGGAGCCGGCGCAGCGCCCGGATGGTCGGCGGGTAAAGGACAAATGCCAACAGAAAAGCGACTACGAATGTGCCGACGTCGAAGAGCCCGGCTCTTCCGATCAATCGGCGGTCAGTTCCTTGACCAGCTCGTCGAGGCGTACGCCGTGCGATGCCTTCACCAGGACGCGATCGCCGCTTGCGGCGTTCCTTCGGACCCAGTCCGCCGCGCCCGCACTGTCGGAAACCAGCTCGGCCCCGGCCGCCTGCGCCATCGGCGTCGCGCGTTTGCTGTCGACTATGCATAAAGCGTCGAAAACTTCAGCCGCCCTCTGGCCGACTCGCCGGTGCGCCTCCTCGGACATCGATCCGAGCTCACGCATCTCGCCGAGCACCGCCAGCAGTCGTCCGTTACGCGGTGTCTCGGCGAGCGTGTCGAACGCGGCGAGCATCGATTCCGGACTCGCGTTGTACGCGTCGTCGATGATCGAATAGCCGCCCGGAGTCGTCATCTCCTGCATGCGGTGCTCAACGCTCACCCCCGCCAGCGCGGTGGCTCCTGACTCCACCGAGACCCCGGCGAAATCGCCGGCCGCGAGCGCCGCGGCGGCGTTGAGGGCCTGGTGGCGGCCGGACATCGTGAGGCGTACCTCGACCCCACGCACGGTGAACTGCGATCCGCCGCCGTCGATCGGCTGGAACGCCTCCACCCGGTAATCGCCGTGCTCGTTGCCGAAGCTGGCAACTCGCGCGGACGTCATCTGAGCAAGCAGGGGATAGAACTCGTTGTCGGCGTTGAGGACGGCGATGCCGTCTTCAGGCAACGTCGTCACCAGCTCGCCCTTGGCACGCGCGAGCTCTTCGCGCGAGTTGAAGAATTCGATGTGCACTATGCCGACGTTCGTGATGACCCCGATCACCGGTTTCGCCAGGCCGGCCAGCCGCCCAATGTCCCCCGGACGCTGCATGCCCATCTCGAGGACGAGCGCGGAATGGTGGGCCTCGAGGCTGAGGATTGTGAGCGGCACTCCGGTTTCGGTGTTGAGGTTGCCCTCGGTCTTGTGGACGTTGAAGTGCTGGGCCAGGATCGCCGCGATCATCTCCTTGGTCGACGTCTTGCCATTGCTGCCCGTCACCGCGACCACGAGCGGCTGTACGCGCCGGAGCGCGTGCGAGGCGAGCGCGTAGAGGGCCGACCATGTGTCCGGGA
>DASPXA010000001.1:0-3280 GCA_035637495.1 Verrucomicrobiia bacterium | reverse complement strand
CGAGACGGTCATGCCCGACCTGGTCGCCCGCCAGTCCGCTTTTGGCTACACGAAGGAAGAGTTCACCTACGTCCTGCGACCGATGGCGACGCAGGGCAAGGAGCCGATCTTCTCCATGGGCGATGACACGGCGCTCTCGGTGCTGGCGCAATCACCGCGCCTCCTCTACAGCTATTTCAAGCAGCGTTTCGCCCAGGTGACGAACCCGCCGATCGACCATCTCCGCGAGCGACTCGTCATGTCCTTGCGCAGCTATCTCGGGCCCCCGGCACCCCTGCTCTCGGGTGGCCCGGACGCCGCTCGCCTGGTCCAGCTCGATTCATTTCTGCTTTATCCGTCGGGGCTCGACACGGTGCGCGCGCTGGGCGCCCCGTTCGCGTCGAGCGATCTGGACGCGAGCTTCGTGGTGGCCGACGGAGTGTCCGGGCTCCGCGCGGCGTGCGAGCGTTTGGCCGAGGATGCCGAACGCGCGGCGCGCCTTGGCGCCTCCATCCTGATCGTGACGGACCGCGACGCTGGGCCGGGGCGGGCGCCCATCCCTGCGTTGCTCGCCGTCGGAACCGTCCACCACCACCTGATGCGGCGTGGCCTGCGCGGCCAGACCAGCCTCGTGGTCGAGACCGACGAGGCTCGCGAGGTCCACCACGTTGTCTGCCTACTTGGCTATGGAGCACAGGCGATCTGTCCACGTCTCGGCATGGCATCGATCAGAGCGCTGGCGTCGGCCGGCCATCTGAAAGGGGAGACGGCCGATGGCCGGGGCGCGCAGGCGCACTATGTCAAGGCGCTCGAGGACGGAACGCTGAAAGTGCTCGCCAAGATGGGTATCTCAACGCTCGACGGCTACCAGGGAGCGCAGATCTTCGAAGTCATCGGGCTCGACGCCGATGTCGTGGACCTCGCGTTTACAGGGACGCCGTCGCCGGTCGGCGGCGCGACCTTCACCGATCTCGCGGAGCAGGTGCTGGCGTACCATGCGGCCGGGTTTGCGGAAGTCTCGCCTTCCCTCGTAAGCCCCGGCTTCTTCAAGCACCACAAGCAGGGCACCGAATACCACGCGACCAACCCCGATGTCGTCGATGCCCTCCACGACGCGGTGCCGGCAGAACTGGCCCTGGTGTCGGCTGCGCCGAAAGAGATGGCGGCGGCGCACGCGCTGCAACGCGCTGTGGCGACGGGACCTGATGGCAACGGCTACGCCTCGTACGAGCGCTTTGCCCGGCTGGTCAATGATCGTCCCCCAGCCTATCCGAGGGACCTGCTGGCGATGCGGCCGGCCGGGCCGCCCGTGCCGCTCCGTGAAGTCGAGCCTGCCACGGCCATCTTGCGCCGGTTCTCGACCGGCGCCATGTCGCACGGCTCGATCGGCGCAGAGGCGCACGAAGCGATCGCGATCGCGATGAATCGGCTGGGCGGAAAGAGCAACACGGGGGAGGGCGGCGAGGACCCGGCCCGGTATCGGACCCGAGGTCTCCCGGTCGACCGAAACTCGCGCATCAAGCAGGTTGCGTCAGGACGCTTCGGCGTCACGCCCGAATACTGCGTCTTTGCCGATGAGCTCCAGATCAAGATGGCGCAGGGGTCGAAGCCCGGCGAAGGTGGCCAGCTGCCCGGTCACAAAGCGACCGCCGAGATCGCGCGCCTCAGGCATACCCAGCAGGGGATCGCGCTGATCTCGCCGCCGCCACACCACGACATCTATTCCATCGAGGATCTCGCGCAGCTGATCTATGACCTCAAGCAGGTGAATCCTCTGGCTGCGGTTTCCGTCAAGCTGGTCGCCGAGTCTGGCGTTGGCACGATCGCCGCCGGTGTGGTGAAGGGCCTGGCCGACGTCGTGCACATCGCCGGTATGGATGGCGGGACCGGAGCCAGCCCGCTGTCCTCCATCAAGAACGCCGGGATGCCCTGGGAAATCGGCCTCGCGGAGACGCAACAGACCTTGCGCATCAACGAGCTGCGCGGGCGGGTGCGCCTTCGGGTCGACGGGGGCATCAAGTCCGGTCGCGACGTCGTCGTCGCCGCGTTGCTCGGCGCCGACGAGTACAGCTTCGGCACGGCGGCGCTGCTGGCCGAGGGCTGCATCATGGTGCGCACCTGTCACCTCGACACCTGTCCGGTCGGGATCGCGACCCAGCGTCCGGAGCTGCGGGCCAAGTTCGCCGGGACCCCGGAGATGCTCGAGGCCTACCTAGCGCACGTCGCCGAGGAGATCCGACACATCCTCGCCGGCCTCGGCCTCAGAAGCCTGGACGACGCCATCGGCCGCACCGATCTGCTGTCGCAGCGCATCACCGGCGACGCGCGAGCCGACCGCATGGACCTCTCGCCACTCTTGAGCGACGATGGGTCTGAGCCGCGTCGATTCATCCACTCGATTCCGCTGCAACGGCCGTCGTCGGAGCTGGGCGACCGGATCTGCCTCGATGCGCTGAAGGCGGTCCTCGCCGGCGCCGAGGTGCGGGCGAGCTACCCGATCGAAAATGCCGACCGCTCGGTCGGGGCGCGCTTGGGTGGCGCGCTCGCCAGAGAATGCGGGACATCTGCACCGGCCGGGTCTGCATCCTTCACGTTCAGCGGTGCGGCCGGCCAGAGCTTCGGGGCATTCCTGACCGAAGGAATCGAGTTCATCCTTCACGGTGAGGCGAACGACTATGTGGGGAAGGGGATGGGGGGCGGTCGGATCATCCTGCGGCCGCCCGCCAACGATGCCGGCGAACCGCACCTGCTCGGGAACACCGTCCTTTACGGCGCCACCGGCGGCGAGTTGTACTGCGCGGGGAAGGCGGGTGAGCGCTTCGCGGTGCGCAACAGTGGCGCCGCGGCGGTCGTCGAGGGGGTGGGGGAGCATGCGGCGGAGTACATGACGGGCGGCACCTTGGTGGTGCTCGGACCCGTGGGGCACAACCTCGGCGCCGGGATGACCGGCGGCGAAGTCTTCGTCTACGACGATGGGATCGGACTGCCGGCGATGGTGAATCCAGAACTCGTCGACGCGCACCGGCTCAGCGGCGAGCATCAGCTGCTGGTGGAGCAGGGACTGCGCTTACGTGGATTGATCGAACGACACGAGCGATACACCGGCTCGCCCGCGGCGCGCGCGATCCTCGATGACTGGCATGCGGCACTGCATCGATTCTGGAGGGTCGCACCGCGAGATGACGTCGCCCGCATCGAAAGCGCGCACGAGGGGACCGTCGCGTCTCGAGGGTAGAAGCCCCACAAGCGAGTCGTATGTGGCCGCCAGGCGGCCCCATCGAGCCCGCTAGGCGAACCCCTA